>JAVBRI010000030.1:0-29519 GCA_031548165.1 Lachnospiraceae bacterium | reverse complement strand
TACAATCCTTAACTTAGGTTTAAACGATGTTGCAGTAGAAGGTTTTGCTAACAAGACAGGAAATCCAAGATTTGCATATGACTCATATAGAAGATTTATTCAAATGTTCTCAGACGTTGTTATGGAAATGAGCAAGACATTTTTCGAAAGCATTTTAGATGAAATTAAAGAATCAAAGGGTGCTAAATTTGATACAGATTTAACAGCAGATGATTTAAAAGAAGTTATTGCTAAATACAAAGCAATCTACAAAGATAAAATGGGCGAAGATTTCCCACAGGATCCAAAGGTTCAGTTAATGGAAGCTGTTAAAGCAGTATTCCGTTCATGGGATAACCCACGTGCTATCGTTTACAGAAGAATGAATGATATTCCAGGTGACTGGGGTACAGCTGTTAACGTACAGGCAATGGTATTTGGTAACATGGGTGAAACATCAGGTACTGGTGTTGCATTTACACGTAACCCTTCTACAGGTGAAAAAGGTATTTATGGTGAATACTTAATCAACGCTCAAGGTGAAGACGTTGTTGCTGGTATCAGAACTCCACTTCCAATAACAAGATTAGAAGAAGATCTTCCAGAATGTTTCAGACAGTTCATGGAAATTGCAAATAAGCTTGAAAATCACTACCGTGATATGCAAGATATGGAATTTACTATCCAAGAAGAAACATTATACTTCTTACAGACAAGAAGCGGAAAGAGAACAGCTCCAGCAGCTCTTCAAATCGCTTGTGATTTAGTAGATGAAGGTATGATAACAGAAGAAGAAGCTATTCTTAGAATAGATGCTAAGTCTTTAGATCAATTATTACATCCTACATTTGACGTAGCAGCATTAAAGGCTGGCGAAGTTATTGGTTCAGCTCTTCCAGCATCACCAGGTGCAGCAGCAGGTAAAGTTTACTTTACAGCAGACGATGCTAAAGCAGCAGGAGAAAGAGGAGAAAGAGTTATCCTTGTTCGTCTTGAAACATCACCAGAAGATATCGAAGGTATGCATGCAGCAGAAGGTATCTTAACAGTTCGTGGTGGTATGACATCTCACGCAGCAGTTGTTGCTCGTGGTATGGGTACAGCTTGTGTATCAGGTTGTGGCGAAATTAAGATTAACGAAGAAGCTAAGGTATTTGAACTTGGCGGACATAAGATTGTTGAAGGAGATTACATCTCATTAGACGGTTCTACAGGTAAGATTTATTTAGGCGACATTAAGACAGTAGAAGCTTCTGTAAGTGGAAACTTCGAAAGATTAATGGGTTGGGCTGATAAATATAGAACATTAAACGTAAGAACAAACGCAGATACACCAGCAGATACAGCTAATGCTGTTAAGTTAGGTGCAGAAGGTATCGGTCTTTGCCGTACAGAGCATATGTTCTTTGAAGCAGACAGAATTCCAAAGATTAGAAAGATGATTCTTTCTAAGACAGCAGAAGGAAGAGAAGCTGCTCTTATGGAATTACTTGAATTCCAGAAAGCTGACTTTAAGGCTATGTATGAAGTTCTTGAAGGAAAGCCAATGACAGTAAGATACTTAGACCCACCTCTTCATGAGTTCGTTCCTACTTCAGAAGAAGATATTGCTGCTTTAGCAAAAGATATGGGAATAACAGTAGAAGAAGTTAAAGCTACATGTGATTCATTACATGAGTTTAACCCAATGATGGGACATAGAGGATGTCGTCTTGCTGTAACATATCCAGAAATCGCTAAGATGCAGACAAGAGCCGTTATGGAAGCTGCTATCGAAGTTAAAAATGAAAAAGGTTATGATATCATTCCTGAAATCATGATCCCATTAGTAGGCGAAATCAAAGAATTAAAGTATGTTAAAGAAGTTGTTGTTGAAATTGCAGAAGCAGTTAAGGCAGAAAAAGGATCAGATATTGAATACCATATCGGTACAATGATCGAAATCCCTCGTGCAGCTCTTACAGCAGATTTAATTGCTACTGAAGCAGAGTTCTTCTCATTCGGTACAAACGATTTAACACAGATGACATTTGGTTTCTCACGTGATGATGCTGGTAAGTTCTTAGATGACTACTACAAAGCAAAAATTTATGAATCAGATCCATTCGCAAGACTTGATCAAACAGGTGTTGGTCAGTTAGTACAGATGGCTGTTGAAAAAGGTAAAGCTACAAGACCAAACATTAAGTTAGGTATCTGTGGAGAGCACGGTGGAGATCCATCATCAGTTGAATTCTGCCATAAGGTTGGACTTAACTATGTATCATGTTCACCATTCCGTGTGCCAATTGCAAAACTTGCAGCAGCTCAGGCAGCATTAAACAATAAGTAGGAGTAATCTATACTTTGATTTTAAGCTGGATTGCGAGCATGCATGGGCTTTTCGTAAAGCGAATGGCGATTACTTGCGAAGGAATCAATGGAAAGACCTTATAGTTGAGGTTTATATAGTTTAGAATAAATCCCCGTCTTTAATTAGACGGGGATTTATTTTGTTAGATCATTACTCGAATATGTTGAATCAAAAATAGATTTATAGTATCTTAAAAAGCGGATTGAAGAAGAGATAAAATCAAGTTGCTTTTTCTTACTATTATTGGTATTTATGGAAAGAAAATTATTATATTGACAATTATTATTAATTGTAATATTATTATATTATAAAATCGAACAAATGTTTGAATAGCAAAGGAGACATCAGATTATGCCAAATAAAAAAATAAAACAAGCCATGGATTTTAACATTGAACTCACTGAATTCCCTTCCACGTTACATTCACACATATATTCCTATGGGCGGGGCATATTGCCGTTATCGCGTACGCTTGACGCGGTGGAAGATCCTGCCCTGCGTGAATCCTGTGCGGCATTGCACGGTTTTGTGACGGATATGCTGTCCGATATGTATGACCACCCAGAGGCTTACCACCTACCTGTGATGCTGCTGGAAGATTTTTGCGGCGGTAAGACACTAAAAGAGGTGAAGCGGCAGTTTCCGGTTGAAATTAAAAAAGTATTTTCGCAAATCAGCAATGCTGTGGTGGGCTATATGGGATTACTGTGCGCGATTGGGTATAACGGGAAGGTAGAAGGTGACACTATTGTGCTTCCTGAGGTTTTTTTTAAGGACACCGGTAAGCGAAACGCAAACCGACTGGAAGCCTTGAATCGTGTAGGCTTTATGAGAGGTAATACATCGGAAAATAATTACTGTTTTATCTCTGAGAAGCACTCTACTATGTTTCCGGCACTACACGCTCTCGCAGATAAACCGGATGGATGTAGAAGATTCGATTTTCATAATTTTACTGCACTTGATTTTCGTAATATAGAGAATACATACAAGCCCACTTATGACGATTATTTCTATCCGCTTAGCGCCAAACAACGTGAGCGAGCTTACGAGCTGCATAATTTTGCATTGGAACACAACATGCGCCCCAACACAGATTCGTTTTGGAATGTGAGTTATCATTACAAGAGCAAGCTAGTAATGCGAATCGGAACAGATTACGACTTTGGACGTTTTTCGGATGTGCGCGTTATCGGTAAAGATAGGGCAGACACTCATACTGTGATAGACAAGCACTTGGAAAAAGAATCACAGGATTTTAAAAAGCAAGCCCTGCAACATATGACGGGGTGTGATACTTGTCAGACCTCACATTGTTCAACCCATTCGTCGGGTAATTACATAACAGTGTTGGGCAAGCAACACCAAATGTGTGGTGGGAATATAATTGGGTATGACTGGCGTGAACCTGCCGATACTGATATGGCGATGATTAAGCGATTGATAGAAATACGGTGTGAGCATATTGATGAGGTAAAAGAGGCGAAGAAAGCTAAAAAATAAGTGATGATAGCAAACCATCAAATAGATGCCCTCTGATGTACTCATACTATAATTGAGTTTAATAGTTTTTTATACTATTATTATAGGCAGGCGCTGCACCGGCAATGTTGGACAGGCGTGGTCAGTATGAAAATGCTGGCAGAGGAACGATAAGCGACTATAGTAATATATTAACATTTCTATCAAATGCAGACACCTTAAAATCGAATATGGTTCATGGTGGGTTGCTCAGGAATGAATAATTCCTGAGCAATTTTTTAATATAAAAAATATTTGTAATAATAGGTTGTATTTCTCCTAGAATATTTATATAAACAAGGAGGCGATAACTATGAAAATTGATACAAATACTATGATATCCATTACAGATGTAAATCAAAATTTTTCAAAAGTAGCACTTATTATTTAAGAGAATAAAGTGAAGTTATTAAGGGGTGGTTAATTGCTTAAGCATAGACTTTATTTCTTCTATCCCTTGTTCTAGCTTATCTAGTCTAGTTAGAATAGGATCAGGAGCTTTTTCGCCTAAGCTTGTAAGAATAGTTGATATTTCGTCATTATCTACTTCAGAACAAGCAACATGAATAATATTATCTATTTCAGCTTGAGATAAAACAAAAGAATCATCTAAACAATGAGTGTGAATCTGTTTAAGTATTTCTTGGTTAAAATTATTTTCCAGGTGAAAAGAGTTTTGTATAGTCAAAAGTAGGGTTTCGGATTGGAATGGTTTAACGACAAAGTTACGTGCACCAGCCATTAAAGATTCAACGACAATTCGTGATTGACCCATAGCAGATAGCATTATAACATTGACATTATCATCAAATTCCTTGATATAAGTATATTACACTATGGAGGGGCTCAAGAGTCAAGAGATATGAAAACATTTTAAAATAAAAATGTTATATAAATCAAAAAACCAGCCAAAATATAATATATACTAACTAATCCATTTGAAAGTGAGGTATTTATGATAAAAGAAATATACTTAGCAGGCGGCTGTTTTTGGGGAACAGAAATGTATTTGAAAAATATCAAAGGTGTTCTAAATACAGAAGTGGGATATGCCAACGGCGATACAGAAAACCCTAGTTATGAGCAAGTATGTTACGATAAAACAGGTCACGCTGAAACAGTAAAGGTCGAATATAATGATGAAGAAATAAGCCTATCATTTTTATTAAGCCTTTATTATGATATTATAAATCCAACTAATGTTAATCGCCAAGGTGGCGACGTAGGTTTACAATACAGAACAGGAATATATTATACGGATGAAAATGACGAAGAAGAAATTAATAAATCCATTCAAAAGCTTCAACGAAAATATAAAAAGAAAATAGCTATTGAAGTAAAGCCTCTTCTCAATTACTATAAAGCAGAACAATACCATCAAAAATATTTAGATAAAAATCCAAATGGTTATTGCCATATTAATGCGGAGAAGTTTGAAAATGCAAGAAATGCAGTTGATAAGGAGAAAAGATATATAAAATTACCTAAGGTACAATTGCAAAAAAAATTAAATAGGCTTCAATATGAAGTTACACAAAATAATGCTACAGAGCCACCTTTTAATAATGAATATTTTAATCATTTTGAAGAAGGCATTTATGTAGATGTTACCACAGGAGAACCATTATTTACATCAAAAGATAAATATGAATTTGGATGTGGGTGGCCTAGCTTTTCAAAGCCCATTAATTCAGATGTGATTATTAATCTAAAAGATAAAAGTCATGGTATGAGTAGAACAGAAATAAGAAGTAAGATAGGAGATGCTCATTTAGGACATGTGTTTGAAGATGGACCTAAAAATAAAGGTGGGATAAGATATTGTATCAATAGTGCAGCATTAAAATTTATAAAGAAAGAAAATATGAAATCTGAAGGGTATGGTTGGTATTTAAAATTCCTTTGATTTTATGAAACAATAGAAGAAGATTTTGGTATAATAAATTCATATTATGAGAATAATGATAAAAGGATGCAACAGATTGTTATAATCTGTTGCATCCTTACATTTATTATATCGACAGATAAATTAAATACTTTATAGCAAAAAATAAAAATATATAAAAACTTATAAATTCATTTGTAGATAGGCAGCATCTCGATCATCTTGCTCAATACCTAGATATCTAGTAGTAATACGATAGGAAGAATGATTGTAAATATTCATGATAACAGCAGGTGAAATACCTTTTTTCCAAGCTTGATAACCAAATGTTTTTCTTAATGAATGACAACTTATTGTATCTTCAATACCTGAAAATTCTGCAGCTTCTTTAATAATACGATGAGCCTGAAAACGACTCAACGGTTGTTTAGGGCATTTGGGACTAAAAAATATATAAGACTCTTCCGTGATAAATGGGAGCGAATCAAAAAAGTGATATAGGGCAGTTTGTGTACTTTCATTTACTGCAATTACGCTTTCTTTTTTTGTCTTTTTTTCTATAAGTGTGATATGTTTACGTATTGTATTGTTTTCGAAAATATAAACATCTTTCCATTTTAGTGATAATAAATCACTAATTCTTAGTGCAGTGTTCATGCCCATCACAATCAAAAGATGGTTTCTTAGATTATACTTCTCATTCAAATAATAATTTTTTAGTGCAATGATTTCTTCTGCATTTTTAATTGGTTTAACTGTTTTCATAGTAACCTCCATTTTTTATTTTTGTAAATATACATAAGTTTTTATGCAACTGATTATAACATTCAGTTGCATAAAAGTAAAAAAGGAGGTTTTTATTATGTTGAAATTAACAATGAGGCCAGAGGAATACATCCAAATAGGAGAAAACATCAAAGTAATTTTCGTTGGAGGAAGTAAAAATAATATTCATATTATGATAGATGCACCCAAAGAATGCAGTATTGTAAGAAGTCCAGCAAAAGAGAAAAAGTATTATATTGACGAGGATTTAAGTTGGAAGTATCCAAAGAAACTTCCACAATCAAAAAACAAAGTTATCAACTAGTAGTTTTAGTACCTGAAGGCGCCGTCAGAGAAGGAATAATTAGTTAAGATAAAAATTATATGCACGTAAAAGGATTTACGGCATCAAAATCAAGGAGGTAGTATTATGGTAATACAACACAATATGCAGGCAGCAAATGCCAACAGAATGTTAGGAATCACAACAGGCCAACAAGCTAAATCAACAGAGAAACTTTCATCAGGTTACAGAATTAATCGTGCAGCAGATGATGCAGCAGGTCTTACAATTTCTGAAAAGATGAGAAAACAAATTAAGGGCTTATCTCAGGCATCTACAAATGCACAAGATGGTATTTCATGCGTACAAACAGCAGAAGGAGCATTAACAGAAGTACATTCTATGTTGCAACGTATGAACGAATTGGCAGTTCAAGCATCAAATGGAACCATGTCATCAGATGATAGAAAGGCTGTGCAGGATGAAATAGATCAGTTGGTAACAGAGATTGATCGTGTATCTGAAACAACAAAATTTAATGAGATATATTTATTGAAGGGTGATGGAACAGAGCCAAAGACAAGAGACGTAGAAGCAACTGATATGTCAGCTACATATGTAAGTGCAGTAGAAGACTCAATTGTGGCAGATGGAAATTTTACAACTGATCATGGTTCTAGTAGCAAATGGTATCTGAAAGGTTCAGCTACAGCACTTACAGCTTCTGATGTACCAGGTTTGTTTGAAATTGATGAAGACGGTGCAATTGCATTTAAAGAAGGTGTTGAAATTTTTTCAGCCGCAGCTGATTCAAGTGATGATTATGGTGATCAGTTACTTAGTACAGCAGTGACTTTTGCGGCAGCAAGTGCTTATGTAAAGATAGATTCAACGAGTCTTTATACGGCAGCATCGGGTGGGACAGCAATAAAGGATGAGGATTTAGCAGACTATTTTAACGATGATGGTTCAATAAAGGCTGCAATGTACAGAAATAAAAGTGATGGTACAGGCCGTGTAGAAGTTGGAGCGGAGCAGATTGCCAATTTTGTAAGTGTTACACCAGCAAAAGCGGCTACTACTGAGACATATGAAGTTCCAAAAGATCTTGATTTTAATCTTCATGTAGGTTCTGAATCAGCATCAGACAACAAAATCAATGTCAAGATTCAAAGTATGTCAGCAGCAGGCATTGGTGTAGATGGCTTAAAAGGAAGTGGCTTGATGACAGAAACAGCTGCAACTTCAGCTATTGATACCATTGCAGCAGCCATCAAACAAGTATCAGAACAACGTTCAGCTCTTGGCGCAGTTCAAAACCGTTTAGAACATACCATTTCTAACTTAGACAATGTAATTGAAAATACTACAGCAGCAGAATCACGTATCCGTGATGTAGATATGGCAGAAGAAATGGTGAATTATAGTAAGAATAACATTCTAGCTCAAGCAGGACAGTCAATGTTAGCTCAGGCGAATCAAACAACACAAGGCGTATTGTCATTACTTCAGTAATTCTAATTTAAAATTGTTTTACCATAAGTTCAGAGCCAATCTAAAATTTGGCTCTGAATTTTAATATGTATATTACTATATAGACAGTTAAAATATTAAAAAAGGTACATACTAACCTTAGGCGAAAAACCATATAGCCCAATTAATATATAAATTTTGGAGGTAGTATGAATAAATCAGAGAATGAAAAGAATAACCAAAAGAAAAGTAATGAAATGTTCAACAGCGTTACTCAAAAAGTAAAACCTGAAAATCAAAATCAGGAACATAATGTAGAAAGAGAACATGGAGTAAGAAAAGTAAAAAAATAATGTACTAAATTAAGCACAAGATATATAAAACAATAGGTTGCTATGTATAGAATGCTTTGTTATACTGAAAAAGTAAAATTTTGTAACTAGTGTTAATGCACAAAAGAGGAAGGAATTATAAAAAGTATGGAATTTAATTTCGCAAAGAAACAAGTAAAAAGAATCAATCGTAACAAGATAATTTTAATGATAATATTAATTGCTTGTGTTGCAACAATGATATTAGCATTTGCACCTTCATTAGGTAGTCTTTATTCGGGAACACATACATTTAAAACAGCAAAAGAGGCTCAAGCACTTATGGATGATGGTAAGGAATTTGTTAGCATAACAGTTGATGAATTATATGATACAGGATATTCTTGTAAAGAAAATGATAAAATTGTGTATAGATATTACATATTTTGGGCTGACGATAAGTTTATTATGTGTAAGGTGGACAAAGATCTTACAGAAGAAATATATGAAGATTATGAGCTAAGTGGTAAGTTGGAAAAAGCAACAGGAATGGAATCAGATGTTATTAGTAAGTTGAAACTAGAATCTGGTGATTCTAGTTCAGTTGTAACTTTCTATCTTAATTCAGAATATTCACGTATATGGGCACAGATTGGTGTGGCAATTGGTGTATTATTAATAGTAATAATGTTTGGTGTTGTAATTAAAGCAGTTATCAATATGTCAAACTATCAAGGAAATAAGTTCTTTAAAAAGATGGGTGCAGATGAAGCTTCGGCTGAAAGATTAAACCAAATCATTTCAAGTTTATTTGCAAGTGGCATGACTTCTAAAAAAATACAGCAAATGAATATTATGGGTGAATGGATTATTAGCACTAGTTTCATGGGATTTACAGTTTGTAACAAAGATGATATTGTTTGGATGTATAAGTCAGTTACAAAGCATAGAACAAATGGTATACCAACAGGAAAGACATATGGCCTTGTATTAAGAGGAAAAAATAAAGAACATATTGGTCTTAGTGCAAAAAGTGATAAAGTGGCAGATGAAATGTTACAAGAATTGTACGCAGAAATGCCTTGTGTAATTATGGGATATTCAGATGAACTTTCAGAGCTTTATGAAAAACAAACAGCAGGTTTCCTAGAGATGCGTGAGAAATATAGACAAGAAAGAGAACAAAATCAATAATATAAATATGAGGCGGAAACCGAAGGGTTTCCGCTTTTAAAGTGAGGTGTGGGCTAAAATAAATACAGAGTGGCTTCCTACAAGTGGCTATAAGCATATTAATGACTATGAAATAGAAGTTTTTCCTATGGATAAAAGTTCAGATGCTCCGGACTATCAATCAGAGATTTGGATTCCAGTAGAACGTATATAATAAAAAAATACATCTAAAATATTAATTTTAGATGTATTTTTTTTGAACTTAGTGATATAATAAAATTATTGATGTCAATTTTTGACGATATATGCTAGTGGAGAGGAATTTTTACAATGAAAGAACTATTTAAAGAGGAATTGCTACCAGGAATGGTATTGGGGGAAGATATTTACAATTTTTCAGACCAACTTGTTGTTTCAAGGGGAACGGTTTTAACAGATTATGTAATTGCAAAGTTAGAATTTTATTCTGTATTTCGTGTTAAGATTTTAGAAGATGTATTTGAGGAAGTGCAAGAACATGAGCCGATACCTACAAGAACAAGTGAAACTAAGGAATTTAAAGAATTTAAAAAGAAATATGACAATGACGTACATGACTTTAAAGAGTCTTTAAATGACATTGTAGAGAAAAATGTAAAAGTTGATATTGAAATTATGTATCAAAAAATGCAAGATACAATTAATAATGCAAATGGATTAAATATTATGGATATGATACATAATTTACGTCAATATGATGATTGTACCTACGCACATGCAGTGAATGTTGCTCTTATATGCAATGTTTTGGCTGGTTGGCTAAGGTTTTCCCAAGAAGATATTAAAATAGCAACAATGTGTGGACTTTTGCATGATATTGGAAAGTTAAAGATGCCAAGTGAAATCATTAAAAAGCCTGGAAAACTTACAAATGCGGAGTATTCACTTATAAAACAACATTCAGTTGAAGGATATAACATTTTAAAGGAACAAAAATTAGATTTGCATATTCAATATTCAGCACTTATGCATCACGAAAAATGTGATGGTAGTGGTTATCCTTGTGGTTTGTCAAGAAATCAAATAGACCACTTTGCAAAGCTAGTTGCAATTGCAGATGTTTATGATGCAATGACTGCAAAGCGTGTTTTTCGCGGACCAATTTGTCCTTTTGAAGTGATTCGTATTTTTGAGGAAGAAGGCATACATCGTTATGAAGCTCCTTATATTATGACTTTCATGGAAAGAGTAGCAGATACATATGTAAATTCAAATGTATTACTTACTGATGGTAGAGAAGGAAAGATAGCGTTTATAAACAAGATGCAAATTTCTGCACCAATGATACAGTGTGGAAACGAAATTGTAGATTTATCTAGAGAAAGAAATATTAAGGTGCTACAAGTTATTTGACAAATAAAATGAGGGTGGTAAAATAGCTTTATATGATAGGAGGATTAAGTAATGATAAAAATATTTGCAGATAGCACATGTGACTTGTCAAAGGAACTATTAGAAAGATATGATATATCAGTTATACCTCTCTATATTCAGCTTGACGATAAGAGTTATAGAGATTTAATTGAAGTGACACCTGATGATTTATATGAGTGGTCAAATAAAACAGGAAAGACCCCCAAGACATCATCACCAGATATTGAATATGTAATAGAGAAGTTTAGAGAATACGATATAGAAGGTAATGAAATTATATTTATAGGTATTTCTGAGGAATTATCAACTACATGTAATGTAGTTAGACTTGCAACGCAGGAGCTTGAATATGCTAAAGCATATATTATGGATTCAAGAAGTCTTTCAACAGGAATTGGTCTTCAAGTGATTAAGGCGGCAGAATATATACAACAAGGAATGAACGCAAAAAGTGTTGTTGCAAAACTTATATCAGAAAGAGAAAATGTAAGAGCAGGATTTGTAATTGATACACTAACTTATCTTCATAGAGGTGGACGTTGTAGCGCAATTACAGCATTAGTTGCAGGAGCATTAAGGTTAAAGCCACAGATAATAGTAGCTGATGGAAAAATGGATGTTGGGAAGAAATTCAGAGGGAATATAGATTCTGTAATTCATAAGTATGTAGATGAATTAAAAGAAGATATATTGAATGCAGAAGAAAATCATATCTTTATAACACACAGCGGTGGAGTAGAAGATATAGCAGAAGAGGTACGAAACACTTTAGAAGAACTTGGCATATTTAAAGAAATTCATATCACAAGAGCAGGGAGTGTTATAGCTTCACATTGTGGGCCTAAAACCTTAGGTGTATTATTCTATATCAAAAGATTTAGTTAACTAAAAAAGGAGCTATGCTCCTTTTTTGTTGCAATTAGATACGGTCTTTGATATTTATTAGAACTTCATCTTGAGACATATTATCTAAGTCATATATAAGAAGATCACTACGTTTTCTAATTTCTTTAGTTACATCGTTTGATGTATTCTTCATAAGAATAAATACTGTGGCATCACTGTCTAGTATTTTATTTACATACTCAGCAAATGCGGGACTAGTATCTTCACCTCTGCCAAGCTCGTCCAAAACGATACAATCATAATCTTCGTTATTAGCTTTCAATACGCCCTCTAAGCATAATGTGCCAAAAGTATCATATACTTCAGACATTTGTATACGATGTTTACTTTTTAAAGAAGTTTGAATAGGAATATTGTTATGATATCCGTCAACATCTAAAATACTATGTATATAATATCCTCTAAATTCTCCTTCTATCTGAAAATCATGCATTCTAAAGCCTATTGGACGAAGATTTTTATCTTCTAAAACTTTATCAAGCAAGAATGATTTTCCAGTATTTGATTTACCTATAATGACAAATTTTTTAGCCATAAACCTATCCTACCCTTCCCAAAATAATAATAAGTTACCTTACAAGTATATGAAAAATTCGACATTCTGTCAAGCGTTTGACAGAATATAACAAACATGATAGACTAAGCAAAAAGAAGCATTAACATGGAGGTTTATATTGATAAAAGTAGAAGACGAAGAAATTGCATATATTTGCAATAAAAAGGATATGCTTTTATATGCAGTTACAAATAGTTCATGGACGAATGAAAAAGATACACTTTTAATACAGATAGAAAACGCTTTGAAAGGTGGAGTTACATTTGTTCAGTTAAGAGAAAAAAATATGGAGCTTTTTGAACTAATTGAATTAGGTAAAAAGGTTAAAATATTATGTGATAGATACGAAGTTCCATTTGTTATTGATGATAATATAGAAGCAGCTATGTTATGTGGCGCAGATGGAGTGCATATTGGACAAAACGATATGAAAACTTTGCAGGCAAGGGAATTACTAGGTAAAGATAAAATAGTGGGGGTAACTGCAAAAACGGTAAAACAAGCTTTAATTGCACAAAAAGAAGGAGCAAGTTATATAGGAACAGGAGCGGCTTTTTCCACAACCACAAAAAGAGATACTTATGTAATACCACATAGTGATATAAAAGAAATAGTACAAGCTGTAAATATTCCTGTTATCGCAATAGGTGGAATAAATGAAGAAAATGTATTACAATTAAAAGATACAGGAATAGATGGTGTTGCAGTTGTGGCAGCAATATTTGCAAGTAAAAATATAACAGAAGATACGAAAAAATTATTAAATCGAATAGAAGAAATGAGAGGAAATGATTGATTTATGCAAAAGGTACTTACAATAGCAGGTTCAGACTGTAGCGGAGGGGCAGGAATACAGGCTGATATTAAGACAATGACAGTTCATAAGGTGTATGCAATGAGCGTTATTACATCGGTAACATCACAAAATACAACAAATGTATTTGGAGTATTTGATGTTTCACCTGAATTTGTGGGAAGTCAGATGGATAGTGTGTTTACAGATATATATCCAGATGCAGTTAAGATTGGAATGGTTTCAAATAAAGAGATAATAGAAGTTATTGCAAGCAAACTTAAAGAATATGATGCAAAGAATATAGTGGTTGATCCAGTTATGATTTCAACTAGTGGTAAGTCTTTATTAAGTGAAGATGCTATGGAGGCACTTATTAATAAACTATTGCCAATGGCAACCCTTATAACCCCTAATATTTTAGAAGCAGAAGTTATTTGGGGTAATAAAATAGAAAATGAAGAAGATATGGTAGAGGCTGCTATATACTTAAAAGAAAAAACAGGAGCAAATGTTCTTATAAAAGGAGGACATAACACTAAAAATGCAAACGATTTATTGTATACAGGAGAAATAAGTTGGTTTGCAGGGAGAAGAATAAATAATAAAAATACACATGGAACAGGTTGTACATTATCATCAGCTATTGCAAGCAATATTGCATTAGGATATGATATAAAAGAAAGTATAGGAAATGCAAAGCGTTATATTACTCGTGCACTTGAAGTAAAACTTGATTTAGGCAAGGGAAGTGGACCACTAGATCATATGTTTTGTGTAAAGGAAGCATTTAATCCGTTTCAGGAGGATTAGATAAATGAAAGGAGATTTAAGGTATGAATCAAGGACAAGAACAATTTTATAACTTTATCTTGGAGCGTGTTCAAGATGAAAAACAAGAAGAAGCTAAAGCTTTATTAACAGAAGGGTTTGATAAGCAAGCAGATGGTACATTTAATCCAGAATATATGCAAAGCTATATTCCACGAATGATTTCTCTTTTAAAACCAGAATGTATTGAAGAAGTAAAAGGGATTATGACACAGTTTAGAGGCCAATAGTATGGAAAAAGAAGTTTTTTTATATGAAGAATTGTCTATGAACGCGCATCCGTCAATTAAAACACAATTATTTGACGGGTGGATTTTGCGTTTTGCAAACGGATACACAAATAGAGCCAATTCAATTAATCCTTTATATCCATCAGAAATGGCAGTTGAAGAAAAAATAATTAGCTGTGAAGAAATTTATAAATCTCAAGAATTAGATACTGTTTATAAACTTACACCACTTTCAATTAACGCTTTAGATGAGAAGCTTGCCCAAAAAGGATATGATAAAGTTACACCTACTAACATCATGACTAAATCACTTATATCTAAGGATGTATTAAATACAAAAGCGATTGTTACAGAGGGGATTGATTCTGTGTGGCAAGATAATTATTTAAGGCTTAATGGTATTTTTGATAAAACAAAGATTGAAACAGCTAAAATAATTCAAAACAATATACAAAATAAGACTATATGTGCATCTATTACAAATAACGGAATGGTTATTGCTTGTGGTTTATGCGTTATTGAACGAGATTATGCAGGACTTTATGATATTACAGTTGATAAAGATTATCGTGGTAAAGGGCTTGGTTTTGATATTTGTAATTCACTTTTAAATAGTGCAGTTAAATTTGGAGCAAAAAGTGCATATCTTCAAGTTGTTGCAGATAATAACCCTGCTATTGCACTTTATGAAAAATTAGGATTTTCTAACTGTTATCAATATTGGTACAGAGTAAAGAGTACGAAATGCTCAATATAAAAATATTATTAACAAAGGTAAAGTGATGAAGGAGGAAATAATATGTTAAACAATATTGGAACAACAACGCTTGAAACAGAGAGATTAATTTTACGAAAATTTCATATAACAGATGCACAAGATATGTTTGATAACTGGGCAAAAAATCCTACAGTATGTAAATTTTTAACTTGGGAACATCACGATTGTGTTGAGACAACTCAAAAAGTATTAACTTCTTGGATTAATGCTTATGAAACTGAAACTCAGTATAATTGGGCTATTGTTTCAAAAGCAACTTCAAAAGTTATTGGTTCTATATCTGTTGTAGACATGTCTCAGAAACACAGAAATTGTGAAATTGGCTATTGTATTGGTGAAAATTATTGGAATAAAGGGATAGCAACGGAGGCTTTAAAAACTGTTATTAATTATATGTTTGATGTGGTTGGAATGCATCGAATTCAAGCTAAACATGATGCTAAAAATCCTGCTTCTGGTAAGGTTATGGAAAAATCAGGCATGAATTTTGAAGGAACTATGAAACACGCTAGATTACATAAAGACAATTCGTGGGGGGATACAAATATTTGGGCAATTATTAAATTATAAAATCTTTTATAATATTATATAATTTATCACTATTAATAACATAGCTGCTGTGAGTTTCTTTATCTAAAATTTTGAGAGTAGATGAATTAATATTATCTGAAATAAACCTTGTATTATCTTCTTTTACAATATCATTATTTCCAGCTAAAACAAGTACAGGTATTTGGATTTTATTTAAATCTTCTTTTTGTATATTAGGTTCTTTTAACATCATTTTCGTTGTATTAGATCTTGTGAAAAAATAAGTGACATTGATTAAATATTGCCATTTTCTTTTTAAAGCAAGTGGATTAGTATTTGCGCCACTAACTATTAGTTTTGACAAAATATTAGGATACTTTGAGGCTAGTAATAAACCTATTATTCCACCATCACTAAAACCATACAAAATTGGATTTTTTAAATCTAATTTTGTAATAAAAGCAGCTATATCTTCCATCATAATTTCATAGCTTATATTTTGGGTCTTTTCGCTATTTCCATGACATCTGCTATCTATTGCATATACACTAAAATCTTTTGATAATTGGCTGATTAGTATATCAAAAATTTTATGGTCTTCACCATTGCCATGCAATAATATTATTGGTCTTCCATTACCGATATTTTCGTAGTATAAGTTTATATTATTTACTTCAATATTCATATTAGCACCCATTCATTTTTCAATCTATTACTCATTAGTTTCATCAATAAAATATTTACACTTTTCAAGATATACTTGCTGTTCTTTCTTAAAAAGTTCTACCATTTTTTGTGTATCTTTTGTCTCTCTATATATTTTTAATGCTTCTAAATATTCATTTCTGTTTAAATCCTCTATAACAACTGGAATGATATTATGTTTAAGACATTCTCTGAAAATAATCAAACGTCCTGTACGACCATTTCCATCTTGAAATGGATGGATAGATTCATATATAATGTGAAATTCAGCTAATACAGAGATATCTATTTCTTGACTATTATACCAAGCTAATAAATCACCCATTTCTTGTACGACATTTTCAGGTTTTGTAGTCTTATATATACCTACAATATTAGCTCTTTTTTTATAGTCTCCAATTGCATATCCATTAGCACGATCTTCAAATACCCCAGATTTTAATTCAAAGTGAAATTTCTTAATCAATTCTTGTGTTAATGGTTCATCTATAGTCTCTAACATTTTATTAAACATTAGAAAATGTCCATTCATTTCCTCTACGTCTTTTGCCCTGTAATAATCATCTGTTTTAGGTAAAATTCCATTATCAAATAAAGAGGCTGTTTGCTCCTCTGTAAGTGTACTACCTTCTATTTTATTTGAGTTGTATGCTAGTAATCGTTGTGTATAAGCATATATTCCTGATCTATCAAACTTTTTTTGTTCTATTTTAAAACGTTCAAGTAGGCATTGCATAAATTTTGTATTCATAAAGAACTCCATTTCAAGGATGTATTTAACTGTAAAATTATTTTATATAAAGACTATTATATATAGATAAAAGTTCTTTGTCAATTTAAGGATTAGCACAAACAAAAGCATTTAAACGATTTTCCTCAAAAAAGTCGAGATATAGTTCTAATATTTTGCTATACTTTCATTACTCTTTATTGGATAAAAAATATAGAATACTAGGAGGTTTAAATGGCTTATACTATAAATATAATCATGCATCCATTTGAAGATGATATTTACCAACCAGCAGAAAACGGCAAAGTCAACTTTTTTGACAATAATATTAGCTTGAAAATGTGTGTTGCTATGATACTAAATAAAAACGAAGAAGAATTTGAAACATATGTGGATTTTCACCGTACATTTTATGGTAAATATCTTGCCGGTTTTTCTTTTGAAGGGTATGATACACTCCCACCATTATGTATTTTACAAACGGTAAGGGAAAACATAGCTGTTAATGTAGTTTATTACAATACTACAATATACGATCCTAAATTAGGCGTGTTTAGTATAGTTGAATATCAAAAACAAAACATATCGATATTGAGTTATGTTCAAATGTTTTTACAAGAGGTATATGAGGAAACCAAATGGAAACCTTTTATACCGACAGAGATAAATAACGAATTTGAAAAAGACACAGAGTTAGGCAATCTTTTTGCCAATTTGCAAATTATGGAACAATGCAAAATACTTAATTGCATATATCCATTTTCAAGACCAAGTTCATTTAAAGAAAATAGAAAGTTAGCACAACCATTAACATCTACCAAGATTAAACAGATTTTAACAAATATAAAATCACTATCTTCAAAATCAACATGGGAAGAATTATTTGAATTTGAAACAGTTGGAGCAGTGGAAGTACTTAAAAAATGTGGAATAAGAAAAGGAATGACAGTGCTTGATTTGGGTTGTGGACATGGACATTACACATTTGGAGCATCTATTGCTACAGGAGAAAAAGGTAGTGTTATTGCAGCGGATACGGAAGTAAATGGAGGAGTACTAAAGTATGTAGAAAACAGAGCAACAGAATTTAACTTAAAAAATATTACTTGTTTGAAAACAAACGAAAAAGGACTTTCAAAATACATAAATAGTATTGATTTTATTATTCTTTATGATGTATTACATGGTATTTTTAATGATGCAAAGTCAGATGAAAAAACAACAACCAGACTAGAATTAATAGATACCCTTGCATCGTTACTAAAAAGAAATGGAATTTTATCACTAGCTTTATATAGTGAAATTGAACATATAAAAATTCCTGTAAAAGTAAAAGATGGGGAAGTCTCATATAGATTAAAGCAGATTTCACATAACGAAGCTATAAAGCCTTATATTGAACTGATACAGGCGAGTGGATTTACTTTATACAATGTAATAGAAAATGGAGGAGTACATTTTGATGATTTCCATAAACCAGAAAAATGGCGAAAGTACGGTGAAGTAAAAGTTAGTTCTCTTGAGAAAAGAAATATATATAATTTTGTCAAAAAGGTCGAGTAATTGCTTTTATAATTTGCTATAATGATATTACTTCCGGAAGTAAACGAGAAAAATAAAAAAAGGAGTGTGAATAGATTGGATTATGTAACAGATATATGTTCAATAATTGCCTATATTGAAGTGAATGTAAAAAGCAATGCTGATTATAGTAAATTAGAAAAAACCGTTGGATTTTCATATCATCACTTACGTGATTTTTTTCAGAAAGCAATGGGTATTTCATTATCACGTTATATTCTATCACGTAAAATCGCAAATGTAGCTTTTGAAATTCGTCATTCAGATAAAAAAATAACCGAAATCGCTTTTGAGTATGGCTTTTCAAATCTCGATACATTTACAAGAGCATTCAGGCGTAATACGGGATTAACACCATCAGAATTTAGAAAATCAAATTATTTATGTGGACGTAGAATAATATATCCAGGTGTTTATGCACCTATTATTTTAGATATTGATAGTCCAAAGTTTACACTTCCTAAACTCAAGGAGGTAAATGAAATGGGTGAAATGAAAAAGACTATGGATAGTTGTATTCTATATGGTGTACCCAAAATACATTGGGGAAAGGAAGTTGAAGGACAGGTGCAATGTACCCCTTTTCCAATGTGTTTACAAGTTATTCTAAATTATATGGGACAAAACATAAGCTATGCACAAATAATGGCATCATCTGGCGCAGCTTTTCGTCAAAGATGGGGAATAGAAGATGGGGGTTGGGATTTTGCTGCTGTAGATATAAGAAACACATTCTTCGAACATAGAAAAGCATTTGAACTTGCTTTTAGCTGTGCAGGAAGAAGTTTTAAAATAATTGAAGAAGGATCAAAACAAGATTATCTAGAACTTATCAAGCAAGAAGTCAGTTGTGGACGTCCTGTAATTGCCCTTGGTGTAGTTGGGCCACCAGAAGCATGTATAATTACAGGCTATAAAGATAATGGTGAAGTACTACTAGGCTGGAGTTTATTCCAAGTAGAAGGTGATACTTTTGGAGGAGCAGCGTCTGACGAATCTGGTTATTTTATTCAGGGTAATTGGTGGGAGAATATAGAAGGCGTTATGTCAGTTGGAGAAGATATCTTAGAATATGCACCAGCAAAAGAGATTTTACAAAATGCACTTACTATTATGACCCAAGAAAAAACTGAGGTTTACGAAGGTAAAATCGGATGTTCATATCTCTGTGGTCAGGCGGCTTTTGAAGCATGGGCTAAAGCGATAGAAGATGACAGCGTTTTTGCGAAGGGGATGGATATAAATGATCGTGGATTCTGCCAAAATGATGCAGAGGTAATGCTTGGAGAAGGACGTGGTTTTGCAGCCTCTTTTATAAGTTCACTTATTGGAAATTATCCATCGATTGCAAAAGAACTTAAGCAATGTGCTGAGATTTTAAAGTTAGAATCTGAATGTATGACAAAAATGCGTGAAGCAAGAGGCGGTTATTTCGTATGTGAAGAGACAATGGAAAAATTCCGTGATAAAGGGGCGCGTACAGAGGTTGCCAAATTTATACGCCAAGCCGCTCATTATGAAAAAGAAGCTTGTGTAGTACTAAAAGAAATAATTGATAAAATAGGAGGACAAGAATATGGCAAAGCCAGAAACCCTAAGGCGTATTTTGAATGAATATAATATACCCACCGACACAATTGAAAAAATAAATGCTGGTTTTGATGATATAGCAGATAAATCATCAAAAAAGAAAAAGGCGCAATATTTATTCCATGCTATGAATGTTATAGATACCGAACTTGACGAAAATACACGCCAAAAGGTTATGGAATCTTGTGCTTGCACTATTGGAAGTTCTGTTGAAAAAAAGACAGAGCAGTTTGCAAGAAAAACGCAAGGACTTTCTTTGCAGGAAAAGGTGCGATTACTCTGTGAAGTTAAGCATTTGGGAAATCCCGTTTTACAGGATGATGGAACGATATTTATTGGCTATGCTGTTGAGAATGGCCGTACATATAGTTGTCCCTGCCCACAAATCAGTGGGGTAGAGATAACCGAGCCTATGACGCTTACTTATTGTATGTGTTGTGTAGGACATTTTAAATATCAGTTTGAAAAAGCTCTCGGTGTAAATTTGGAAGTAAAGCAAATATCATCAGCACTTGAAAGTAGGGGAGAAAGCCCTTGTTCCTTTGTTTTGAAGGTTGTCAATACGACAGTATAAGCCAGCTGGCTTATACTGTACGACTATTTAGGTATTGTCCTGTTATAGAATCCTTGCATTCCATAATCTGAGATATACTTCCCTCAGCTATAATATTTCCACCATTTTTTCCTGCTCCTGGTCCCAAGTCTATGATATAATCAGAATTCATAATAACTTCTGGATTATGTTCAATTAGGAAAACAGAGTTTCCTTTTTTAACAATATTATTAATGAACTTCATAAGCTTTCCAATATCCTTTGAATGAAGACCAGTAGTAGGTTCATCAAGAATATAAAGCATATTCTTTTTCTTACGTATTTTACTGAGTTCTTTTGCCAAACGAAGTCGTTGTGATTCTCCACCAGAAATAGTATTAATTGATTGACCCAAAGTCATATATTCTAGTCCAAGTTCAGCTACATAATTTAGTTTATTGTGTATATATTCATGTTCAGAGAAAAAACTGAGTGCTGATTCAATTGTAAGATTTAATACTTCACTTATGTTCTTGCCTTTATAACATACTTCCAAAACTTCATTTCGATAGCGTTTTCCATTACATACAGGACATATTATATTTAAGTCTCCTAAGTATGGTATATGCGTATCTAGATAACCAATACCTTTACAATATGAACACCCTCCAGTTGAGTTAAAAGAATAATGAGATATATGATTAAGCTCCTTTTTTATCGCATCTTCACTTTCTGCAAAAATCTTTCTTATTGCATCAAAAACACCAATATATGTTGCTGGTATAGATGTTTTAGAAGAACTGATTGAAGATTGATCAATACAATAAACATCTGTTATTTTTTCCATTCCCTCTATTCGTGTATGTTTTCCTGGTACAATATGAGAGTTATGTATATTCGACCAAAATGCTTTATATATTGTTTCGATTACCAAAGAACTTTTTCCTGAACCTGAAATGCCTGTGAAACATACCAATCTATTAAGAGGTATGGAAACATCAATATCTTTTAAGTTATTAGATTTTGCACCTATAACTCTAATCATATCCTCGCTCTTAATATCAAGCTGCTTTATATTCTTTGTCTTTGCTTCCTTTAAATAAGTTGAAATAACAGATTTTTTATTCCTCAATATTTCGCTAAGAGAACCTTCTGCAACAATCCTACCTCCATTTATACCTGCTTCGGGTCCTACTTCAATAATATGGTCAGCACTTTTAATAATATCTAAATCATGTTCTATAGTAATAACTGTATTACCCTTTTGGCAAAGCTTTTCTATTAATTTACTAATCCTTACATTATCGCAGCTATGTAGGCCAGCAGTTGGTTCATCAATAATGTATGTTAGCCCAGTTAAACCACAACCTAGTTGTCCAGCAAGACGCACGCGCTGATATTCTCCGCCTGATAATGTATCAATTCTCCTATTTAATGATAAATATCCAAGTCCAATATCAATCAATGCATTTAGCTTAAACATAATCTCATTCAAGATTGATTGTAAAGCATCCTCTTTTTTAGAAGATATAGAAAGAGTTGATAAGAAATCATGCAAATCGGTTAGTTCCATATTTCCAATAGAATGAAAATTCATTCCATTTATTTTGATGAACTGTCTATGTGGTTTTAATCTAGACCCTTTGCATGATTTACACTCCTCATCAATCATATAATTATTAAACATATAATCTTCCCACGTGGCAAGCTCACGATTTTGATTTTCTATATAATATCTATTAATACTGTTTACAAGCCCTTCAAATTCAAAAGGCTTATTTAGTGCATCATTTCGAAATGACGGTAATTCTTTGCTATAATCCTCCGGTATCAGAAAAGGAATCTTTTCACCTTTATTTCCATAAAAAATAATGTCCTTAGCAAAATCAGGTAAGCTTTCAAAGGGCTTATTAAATGAAAATTTATAATGCTTTGATAAACTATAAATAAGACAATAGTCATAAGGCTTTCTCATATCAAGAAAAAGTAATGGATAAAATGGTCCCTGTTTTAAAGATTTATGTTTATTGTGTACGATAACTTCTGGTATAGCAGCCTTAGTTATACCTGAGCCTTTACACTCGTCACAACTACTTTCAGGGTCATTGAATGAAAAAAAAGAAGGCAATATATCCGCTGTAAGCATTCTATGTTCATAGCAACCTCTTCCTTTAAATAGTTGTTCATATTCCTTGTTTTCATCTAAATTTATAATCCTTAAAAATCCATTTCCATCTACTAAAGCTGATTTTAAAAGATTAATATCACTGTGTGTCAGTTCTTTACCTGCTTCTATAATACCTGCTACAACATACATAAATTCAGGTTCATTTTCGATTTCTATCCAATCTCTAAAATCTTTTCTTTGCCCATCTACCTCAATCTTTTTATATCCCTTTTTCCTTAGATTACTAAAAAAATCCTCATATTTTTCTGTACGATTTTTATATATTGGAAACTGAACTTCTATATTTGTATTCTTAGAAAATTTTTCTAACTCTTTTATAATATACTGTAATGTTATTATTGGATAACTCTTCTGGCACATAGGACATCTAACCTCACCCATAGCAGAAAATAGATAGCGCATATATGTACTCAATTCAGAAAGTGTTCCAATGGTTGATCTTGGATTAATATTAGCCTTTGCTTGTTTAACACTAATTACAGGTGTAAGTCCTTCTATAAAATTAACATCTGGCTGTTTGAGTCTGCTAGTATAATGCTTTGCTGTATCAGATAGACAATCTAATAACCTTTTCTGACCAGCAGCATAAATAACATCATATGCTAAAGAAGACTTCCCCGAACCGCTAACCCCTACAATAACAGTATGCTTTCCGTGAGGTATTTTTACAGATATATTTTGAAGATTGTTTTCACGTGCACCATTTACATAAATATAATTATCCATTTAGAATGTCTCCTCTCTCATTTTTAGCTGATATTGTTCGCTTAAAACGTATTTAAAACCAAAGATCTCATCGTTTTGAGAATCAATTTTTACATTTTGTATTTCTCTTTCTAGTATTCCCATCCTATAAAGCCATAAAAAGTCTATTCCAAAACCATGTGGTCTTGTTGGCATAGAAAATTTATCCAAATTGCCATATTTTGCGAGATGAGATAGTATTGGTTTGTATACCTCTTTGGTATTATCTTTAAGATAATTTAAATTAATTTCTATAATACGTTCTATCATTGAATCTGTTACGGGTTCATAAAACATACAGTCATAAATCTGACTAAAAAGTTTTGGATTTATTTTTTTAGCCTGTGCAATTATTTCTCTTTCTGGAAACATCTTTTGTCTTGCAACCTCTAACCATGCTATTCCTTTGGCTACTTCAAGAAGAAAATAAACTGCATTTTCAGAATTGCCTTTAATTTTAAAATTTTTCTCTGCTTTATTCATATAGTACACAGCATTAGAAAATCCAAGTAACATTTCAATTTCTCTATCTCTATCCCCTATATAAAATGAATCTTCAAAACATTCCTTAATTGCAGGATCTTTAATAAACAAAGTTGTACTTTTAGAAAGCGCACAAAAATAATAGTCTGTCATGTTAGTCGAACCTAAATAGCTAATAAATTCACTCTTTTTCTTAATATCTACAACAATCGGTATCTCATGTTCAATAAGGTTATAGTTACTTAGTCCTTTATAGTTATCATCGAAAATAGCTAAAATCTGTAAATCTGACCATTCCCAAATTAAGTCATGACTCACACTTCCAATTAAAAAAGCGGCTAAACATTTTTTGTTGTTCTGAATCTTTTTTACAAAGCAATCTTTAGCATAGTTAACCTTTTCACGTAGTGTAGTATCTTCCATAAGTTTCGTCCATCCTTTTTTTTGCTTAAGTATAACAAAATGTTATAATAATCACTCGACTTTTTTGATGAAGTGTTTTTGTAGATTTTATTGTCTTTAGATTATGCTAATGTTATAATTTATTTATATAAAAATTTTTGTCCATTTGGTTCAAGCTTTAAATTCTAAATTTAACTATAATTATATAGATATATGAAAAATGATTTTATCAATCATTGTGAAACTTTATTTTTAAAGGAGGAATATTGGATGAAATGTTATTGTTATGAAAACGAAACAGAATTTATCTTTTGTGTTGAAGATGCAGAAGGAAAAATATATGAGAGTCTTCAAGTTGACCAATATTGGACAAGAATCGACGGTAACAGATTCATTAAGACTTATCCAGTGGATGATATAAGTTGGGATAATGAGTGGTATATGAATTCGGAATACAAAAAAGCAATTATAAACAATTTTGCAAGATTAGGACAATCTTGGATTGAAGGAATATTCAATTGGAAAAATGTTTTGCTGTTACTAGCTAAAATATTTAAAGAACATGAAATTGAATGGTATGTAATTGGTAGTGCAAGTGAAGCAGTGCTTGGTGTTGATATAATTCCTCACGATATTGATATAGCTATTCATACAAAGGACTTTTACAAAGTAAAAGAACTAACTCATGAATATGTAATTGAACCGTTGGTTGATAATAAGGGTAACTGGGTTGTGCGTTACTTCGGGAAATTGTGCGTTGATGGAGCTTCAGTTGACATAGCGGCGGATTATAAATTAAATTATGAAAATAATCGTGAGCATTATGAAAAAATTTTATGGAACGGTTATGATATTTATGTAACGCCTTTACGTGAACGATATGAGGTAGAGATACAACGCGATAGAAAGGATAGAATAAAAGCCATTGAAGAATACATGGGATAAAGTTGAAGTTGTTCAAATTATGCAGGATTATATTCTTGAGCACATCGAAGATGGGATTTTTCCATTTGAAGATTTGTATTTAAAATTAGGTTATTCTAAAAGGCATGCTAATAGAATTTTTAAAGAATTACTTAATAAGACACCACAAGAATATGTACGAAGCATTAGACTTTCAAATAGTGCTAAAAAATTATTAGATAATAAAGAAACAATATTAAATATTGCATTGGATTCAAGCTACAATTCTCATGAAGGTTATGCAAAAGCCTTTAATGATGTCTTTGGAATGCCACCAAATAAGTACAAAAAAGGTAAAAATGCTATCCCCTTATTTATTCCACATTCCATAAAAGGATATTATATTCATCTTTTAAAAAAGGAGTCAAATTATATGGAAAATAAAACTTGTTTATGTATGATAACACCAGTTCAACGTCCAAAAAGAAAGTTAATAATTATGTATTCAAAAAAAGCTAATGATTATTTTTCTTATTGTGAAGAGATGTCTTGTGACTGGGAAGGATTATTTAACAGTATTTCCTCAAAATTAGATACGGCAGCAATACTTACGCTTTCGCCAGTTTTAACCAAACAAGGATATGGAAATATTGCTTCAGGTATTGAAGTACCATATGAATATGATGGTGAGATACCTGATAATTGTGAAATAATTGAGCTTCCTTCTTGTGAAATGCTTTACTTTCAAAGCCAACCGTTTAAAACAGATGAAGAATTTTTTACAATGCTAGGGGAAGTATTTAAAGCAGTTGAAGTCTTTGACGCTGCTTCATATGGATATGAGTACGCAGATGATATTGCTCCAAGATTTAACTTTGGAGGTGAATGTGATACAGGTGCAAAACTGGCTATACCGGTCAGACGTATAAATACTTAATTAGCAACTATAAGTTGACAAAGTTCCAAGTAGAGTTGGTTTAAATAATTTTTATTTATGCTATAATAATTTTAGTAGTAGTAGGAAATAGTTTCTATTTAAGCAGTTTTACAATGAAACAAAGCTTTCCAAATGCAAGGAGATTAGTGTGAAAGAACAATATACTTAAAGAAAGGAAGCCCGTTTAACAGTTCTTTCACATTTCTATTTGGGCAGTTTCGCAAGTAAACTTGCGAAATGCATGGGTATTTATATGCTAAACGAAAAAATACAAACATTAAGAATTAAAAATGCTTTATCACAAGAGATATTAGCAGAAAAGTTAAATGTATCAAGGCAGTCGGTATCTAAATGGGAGCTTGGACAAGCAATTCCTGAAGTTGATAAAATCATACAAATTAGCAAGCTCTTTTCAGTATCAACGGACGAATTGTTATTAGATGATTTAGAAAAATCAGAAGACCAAGATAGAAACTCTTTACATTTAGGTTCAGTTTATTTGATTGTTAAAGATTTTCAAAAATCCTTGAATTTTTATGAACAGCTTTTAAGCATGACAGTATCAACAAACAGTTGGAATAAATTTGCTGAATTTTTCTTTGATGGCAAATGTCTTTCACTAATGAATGAGTCAAATCTTGAACAGCATTCATGCTATATGAATAACGATAAAGACTACAAGTTCGTGCTAAACTTCTGGGTAGAAGACCTAATACAGGAGTATAAAAGAATTAAAAGTTTAAATATAGGTGAAGTTACGCAAATCAAACTTGCTCACCCTAAATACTATTATTTTCATTTGAAAGACCCTGATAATAATATTATTGAAATCACAGGCAGTTATAAAGAAGGAGGTCAATAGAGAACAATGCTTGATAAGATACCAAATGCTGATGAAATGACTAATCTAGTTGGACATTCTTTATACGATGTATGGCAGAAACTATGTGTCGCAATCGGTGAAAAATATGATATGGAACAACTTTGGAATAAAGGCGGTAAAGCATGGACATATGAATACAAATACCGCAGAGGTGGTAAGACATTATGTGGGTTATATGCAAGAGAAAACTGTATTGGCTTAATGATTATCTTTGGGAAAGATGAGAGAGAAAAATTCGAAGCAGATAGGATAAATTATTCTCAAAAAACTCAAAAAATTTATGATGAAGCTAAAACATATCATGATGGAAAATGGGTAATGTTTGAATTAACTGATACTTCTATGTTTGATGACTGTATAAAGTTATTATCAATTAAGAGGAAACCCAATAGGAAATAATAAAACTTAATATAACATCATATAAAGAAAGAGCTATAGATAGTTTTATAGCTTTTTTTTGTAATTAATCAAATACTGTATAAAAGTATTGACATTTAGACCGAATGGGTCTAATATAAAATTATAGATGGTCTAAACATACAAGGAGGTGATATTTTGCCATGGAAACCGGGTAGTAATTTTGATGCTTTTCATTCTCTTGAAGCAGAAAAAAAAGCAAGAATTATTAATGCTTCACTTAAAGAATTTGCTATAAAAGGATTTAAGGCAGCATCCACAAACGCAATAGCTAGAAATGCGCAAATAGGCAAAGGTATGCTCTTTTATTACTTTGGTAGTAAAGAAGAGTTGTTTGAATTTTTATGTCAATATACTATCGCGTTTGTTAGGGATAAGTATGTGGGTAACATTAACAGCATATCAGGAGATTTTATTGAGCGATATAAGAATTTAAGCGATATTAAACGTAGTATAATGAGTGAGTATCCAGAAGCTTTTGAATTTATGGAAAGTTTATATCGTGATGAAAATACTGCACATTTTAATGAGTTTGTATCTGAAACCTCAGAAATAAAGCAAAAAATTCACGAGCAAATGTTTGATGGAATTGATTATTCACTCTTTAGGGAAGATATGGATGGTGATACAGTTGTAAAATACATAAGATGGCTTTTTAAGGAGTATGAGTTAGAAGTAACGCAGCGCTTCAAGAGTAATGATTTCTTTATGGATAATCCACAGGAGATAGCAAATGAGTGGGAAAGATTTTACGCTTTTATGGACGATTTAAGAAAAGTATATTATAAAGGATGGTGTAAGAATGAAAATCATTGAAATTAATAACTTAATAAAAAAATTTGGAGAATTTACAGCACTTGACGGTGTGAATTTATCTGTAAACAAGGGCGAGGTTCATGCTTTTCTTGGTCCAAATGGAGCAGGAAAAAGTACAACAATACGTTGTCTACTAGGTATATTAAGGTGTACATCAGGAGAAGTTATGATGTTTGAGCAAGATGCATGGGATAATTCGGTTGAGCTTCACAAGAAAATTGCATTTGTGCCAGGAGATGTAAATTTATGGAATAACTTAACAGGCGGAGAAGTTGTAGATTTATTTTTATCTCTACAAGGTAGTAAGGTAAACCTAGAAAAAAGAGAAAAATATATGAATTTATTTGAGCTAGATCCAACAAAAAAATGTCGCACATATAGTAAAGGAAATCGCCAGAAAGTAGCTCTTGTGGCAGCATTTGCATCAGAGGCAGAGCTTTTTATTCTTGACGAACCAACTAGCGGACTTGATCCTCTTATGGAGAAAGTATTCCAAGATTGTATAGAAGAAATCAAGGCACAAGGTAAAACAGTTTTATTATCTTCACATATTATGAGTGAAGTAGAAAAACTTGCAGATAGTGTAAGCATTATTCGTGAAGGTAAAATAGTAACAAGCGGTTCTATGGCAGATATAGCTGCACAGGCACAAGGTAAAACACTTGAAGACTTCTTTATTTCTGAATATGAAGGAAGACTAACTATTAAAAGTCAAGTCTAAAATAATATTTTTTGAATGAATTGCACAGATGCATTTCAGATAGATTTAGAACTGGAAATAATTTTATTGAACATTGAAAACTGCATGACAAATAGAGCATCTTTGT
>JAVBRI010000047.1:0-25791 GCA_031548165.1 Lachnospiraceae bacterium | reverse complement strand
CATCACCATAAGCTTTTTCTACTAATTTAGCCATGTCCTATCACCTATCTCTCCTAAAGTCTCTTCAATAAGAGTGTCCTGTGTCTGCTTATCAATCGTAGCTGCCACTAACTTATTTGCCATAAGTGTTGATACTAAGATAATCTCTTTCTTAACATCATCTGCGGCTTTGCGTTTTTCAAGCTCACATTCTGCTTTAGCCTGAGCAATAATTCTAGCTGCTTCTTCTTTAGCTTCACTAACTATTCTATCCTCGTTTGCACGAGCTTTCTTTCTAGCTTCACTTAAGATAACTTCTGCTTCCTTATTGATATCTTTTAATTTTATTTCATAATTTTCTTTAAGCTTCGCTGCTTCTTCCTTATCAGCTATAGCATCTTCTCTTTGTGCTGTTATCTTTTCTTGTCTTTGTGTAAGCATTTTCCTTACTGGATTAAAAAGTACATATGAAAGGATAATAAACAATAGAAAGATATTAAGTGCCAAAACACATGCATCGAAAAGTAACTGGCTATCGATTTCAAATATTCTGTCTTTATCCAATTTGTCAGTTGCCTCAACGCCTGCTGACAATAGCTGATATCCATAATTTGATATTAATGTTCCCAAAGCATAGCCTCCTCTCTTAATTTTTTATAATAATTCTATTAATTAGAAAGGTTTAACAAACATTAATATAATAGCTACAGCGAAACCATAAAGACCTGTTGTTTCTGCTACCGCTTGTCCCAAAAGCATAGTTGATGTAATATCTGATTTTGCTCCTGGATTACGTCCTACTGCTGCTGCTGCTGCACCTGCTGCATATCCCTGTCCTATACCAGGTCCTACACCTGCGATCATTGCTATTCCTGCTCCTACTGCTGACATTCCGTAGATAAAATCCTGTCCACTTATGTTCATGTTGTCCTCCATTCTGCCGTTTTTTAACAGCTTACAAAAATATTTTTAATTTTAAATTAGTCTGATATCTTATCGCTAATATATACCATTGTTAACATACAAAATACGTATGCTTGTATACATCCAGAGAATATATCAAAATAGATGTGTAACACTGACGGAATACCTGTTGTAATCGGTGGACTAAGTAGTCCATAAATAAGTCCCATCATTACTGTGCCTGATAAAATATTACCGAATAAACGTAGTGAAAGTGATAACGGTGTTGCTATCTCACCAATCAAGTTTATCGGAAATAATATCGGTGTCGGTTTAAATAGTGCTGTATAATGCGATATTCCATTTTTCTTTGTACCATTAATATGGATTAAGAAAAATGTAATTAAACCTAATGGAAGCGTTACTCCATAATCTGCTGTCGGTGGTCTTAAACCAAATAAACCCGAGATGTTACATAATAAAATAAACATCATTATAACACAGATATAATTTCTAAAACGCTTAGCGTTAACGCCCATTATTCCATGCACCATATTGTCCACCATAGTTACAATAAGTTCTGCAATGTTTTGCAACATTCCTGGTGTATCCTCAGCTTTTGCTTTAGTTACCCTTAAATTAACCAGTACTGCAAATGTAATAAGAACAATCGAAACTATCAATAACGCAACATGTGTAGTCGTTATACAAACTGAATAACCAAAAACATTTATCTCTTTTAGATAATGTATGGCAAAATCAGCTTCGCTTTCGGCTGACAAAAGGCTTATTTCATATCCCACGTAATCACCTTCCTTTGCTAGTAAATTTCGTAATTACTTTATTAGTAAACGGCTGTAGATAAGCCGATACCTTCAATGTCATAATTCCAAACAATGCTGATACTAAATTTCCAAATTTCAGAAAAAACATCAATAAAAATATAATAATCAATATAATAAATCTAAAAATGTAATTTTTTCTTGTATACTTTAATGCATCGTCTTCTTTCATTCTAATAGAGTCTTCTATGGATAATGCCATATGAATTACTATCCCTTGTGCATATAATGCACCTATCAAAAAACCTATGGGGACTTGAATATCACTTGAAATAACAATTAATAAAATTACAACTGGTATAAATGTAAGCCAAATACCTAAAGACAATTTTTGCAGCATTGGATTTCTCTTCATAATGTTATTCTTTACCATTAATGCCTCCATGCTTATTTTCTTTTTTTTCGTCTAATGCATTTTGGTTAACAACTTTCATAGCTAGTATATACGCATTTCTGCCTCCTGCTAGAATTCCAAGTATAAGCAGCACTACAGTAGTAGAAAGACCAAACTTTTTGTCTATCCATACACCTATCAATACGCACAAAAATGTAGGTACCATTACATGTAGTCCTAATTGTGTAATTAGTGAAAGGTTTCTAAACACTTCTTTTTTGTACCCCTTATGAGTGTTATTCATAGTTGCTACTCCTTGCTATGTTTTGTTGAAAACTATCTTACCACATTTTATTCATCTTGTCTAACTATTAACGAAAAATATATCTATTTTTTAATTAATTCAAAGCAAAATCCTAATATTATAGAGAAAACTCAACGTTTCTTCCTGTCTGATTATACAATGTATATTTTACTCCTGCTGACTCCAACATCCTTTTTGATGCCTTTACTCCCACAGTGTCTTCGTACTTATCCTCTTTATAAACAATTTCTGTAATCCCACATTGAATAATCGCTTTTGCACATTCGTTACAAGGAAATAATGTTACATATATTTTGCATCCTTCTAAAGTCCCACCCCTATAATTTAATATAGCATTTAGTTCACTATGAGTTGAGTAAAAATACTTATTATCTTCCAAGTCCTCTCCCTTAGTCCATGGAAATTCATCATCTGAACAACCCATCGGAAGTCCATTATAACCCATAGATAATATTTTGTTACTTGTACTAACAATACAAGCTCCTACTTGAGTATTCGGGTCTTTAGAGCGCATCGCCGAAAGCATCGCAACTCCCATAAAATATTCATCCCAGCTAATATAATTATCTCTTTTCGAACTCATTGACATCTCTCCTACTTATAATCAATTAATCTTCTTCTATAGCTCTTACTCTTCTTACATGTCTTTCATCTCCTGAAAATTTTGTATCAAGAAATGTATCTACTATTTTGAGTGCCAATCCTGCACCTACTACTCTGCCTCCCAAAGCTAGTATATTTGCATCATTATGTAACCTTGTAGCCTCTGCCATAAAGCAATCTGTACACAATGCTGCTCTTATTCCCTTAAACTTATTAGCTGTAATAGATATTCCAATACCAGTACCACAAATTAGTATACCGTTTTCACATTCACCGCTGAGAATAGCCTTACATACCTTTTTTGCATAATCAGGATAGTCTACTGATGAATTATCATAGCTTCCAAAGTCTTTAAATTCTAACCCTCTCTCATTTAAGTGAGCTATTACCTCTTGTTTCAAATCAAATCCTGCTTGATCGTTTCCTAGTGCTATCATCCACTATACCTCCTCTAATTCTTTTAGTTTTGCTATAACTTCATCTATAAGATTATCTATCATATCAAACGCCTCTCCATATTCTTGAAGACCTTTCCCATATGGCGTCTCGACATCACCATTACCTCCAACAAACTCCTTTATATTATAAACATTTAAAGCTTTTTTAAATTTTTCATAGATTTCAAGCTTAAGCTTTTCTGTCATAACTAAAACTAGCACATCTGTTTCAAAATCCTTTTCCATCAATGCTTCAGATTTATATTCTTCCAAGTCAAAACCTTTACTTTTAGCTATCGTTACGCCTTTAGGATTTGCTGGCTCCCTAAATAAAACCACTACTCCTCTTGACTGTACTTCCATATTAATTCCCATTTCCGATATTTTCTTTTTCATAATAACCTCTGCTATCGGACTGGTAAATGTGCTTTCTAAACTTACAAATATAACCTTATTATACTTCATTATACACCCCTCTGCACATCTTGCATGCGTATTTTAATCAAAAGTTGAGCTTGCTCAACATATATTCTCCACTCGGTAACCTGCTGCCTTAATAAGCCTATTCATTACTGCTTGTGCTAAGCCTGTATTATCAAAAGTTTCACTATATATATGCTGTATATCCGTCTCATCAAAACACCTAAGTACACTGTATAAATTATGTGCTATCTCCTCATCATCACTTCTACTGCCAATTGAGACAATCTTGTCTGCTTCATAATATTCTTTTGTTTCTTCAGTGCAAATAACACCTGATTTTATGCCATTTCTCTTATCCTGTGCTATATGCTCATTTATTCTATGAACTACTTTATCTGTTTGCCCTTCAAACATGATAAGTTCTGCCTTTGGAGCATAATGCCTGTACTTCATACCAGGAGCCTTTGGTTTATAATCATTTCCACCAATTTCTTCCTTGCTCTTAGCCAAAACCACTTTATCAACAGCTACTTCTCCAATTTCTTGTTCAAGCATATCTTTTGTAATAAAGCCCGGTCGCAAAAGCATCGGAACATCTGCTGACATATCTATAATAGTGGACTCAATTCCAATTCCTACCTGTCCTCCATCTACTATCATATCTATTTTTCCATCTAAATCTTCTATCACATGCTTAGCTGTAGTAGGGCTTGGTCTTCCTGATGCATTTGCACTTGGTGCAGCCACTGGTACTTTTGCTTCTTTTAATAATGAAAGTGCAACTGGATGACTTGGCATTCTTATCGCAACAGTTTCTAGACCTCCTGTAGTTCCGTATGGAACAACTGTAGACTTTTCAAATATAATTGTAAGGGGCCCAGGCCAAAACTTATCTATAAGACGCTCTGCTTTTTCACTGATATTTTTTACTAATATATCTAAATCTTTTTTATCTGCTATATGTATAATAAGGGGGTTATCTGATGGTCTTCCCTTTGCCGCATATATCTTAAGCGCAGCCTCACTATCAAGTCCATTCGCACCTAGTCCGTATACTGTTTCCGTAGGAAATGCCACAGTTCCGCCTTGTCTTAATATCTGCCCTGCTGCCTGTAAATCTTTCTCTGACATTTGTCCATCTTTTGCTATAACAATCTTTGTATCCACCAAACAACCTTCTTTCGTTATCAATTAATCTTCTATGACTCTAGTTTTTCCTATATAGTCATGAATGGCTTTTCCATCTTTTGTTACAAGTATAGTAATAATAGAGATTACTGGAACGATAACTGTAGAATTAATCAGTACTTTTCCGAGCAACTCTCTTAATAAAATCGACTTATTAAAATTTTTGCCATCGTCAGACACTACTCTAATTTTCATAAACTTCTTTCCTATAGTTCTTCCATCATATAATATTGTACAAAATGCTGCATATCCCATATACATAACTATCACTAACACTGATAATGCTCGCATTCCTGTAGCATATAAAGATACATTATGTTGCGTTGTCGTCCCACCTAAGTCTGTTTTAATAGTATTTACACTATCATTTACTTCAATAGGTAAGTCTATCATCGAAACTGCTCCTATAATAGGTGCTGGATAAAATGCTGGTGTATAACCTGTATATGCGCCTGTAAAAATTATATACATAACTAGTGCTGGCAAAAATGCCATAACGGCGTCAATCAAAAAAGCTATCGCCCTTTTATATGCTGGTGCTTTTAGCAATATTTTTAGTTCTTCTGTATTTGTTATTTCTGTATTTGCTATTTCTTTGTTTGTTGTTTCTTTGTTTTCCACTATATTACCGTCCTTCTCTAAAATTCTCCCACCTTAATATATTATCACAAAACTCCATTTCAATCAACAAAAATGCTTGTTATCTCCTCGTATGTTAATTAACTTTGATTACTTTCTTCGCTTAGACTTTCTACAAGCTCTTCTTTTGTCATTCCATACTTAGAATTGTTATTTTTTGTCTCTTTTAAACCTTTTGAGTTTGAGTTCATTAGTGTAAAGCTTATTGTGTTTCCGTCTTCTGTTAATATGAGTGTGTTGTCTATTTCTTCATCTATTTCTGACTGTATTCCTACTTCTGCATAATTATCCCCTGATACATTTCGTAAATCTTGTTTTTTATAACATTTTTTACACCTTCGTCAATAGTTTATCCGAAATTTTTCCCCAACGGTGCGATTCAGACCCCAACATCCGAAAAAACAACCTATTCTCCAATTGTAACTTTTTATTATTATGTTTAAATTCTTTATAAGTCTTGAATAATTATAATATAAACTCGTAAACTATTACTACCACTAATTCAAAATACCATTTGACAGTTTTAGCATTAGATGATATATTATCTATAGTGGTTGTGCCGAGGATGCTCGAGGGGCCCTCAGCCGAAGGAGCTCATGCGTGAGCTCCTTTTTTCTAACCAAAACACACTATACACGAAAGAAAGGATTATTGATGGCTCAAAATTTATGACTTACGAGCAGCAACTCAATAAATTGCAACACCAAAAAGCTTTAATCATTCCGAACTTAGATTATGCAAAAAAAATATTAGAAGAAATCAGCTACTATTCCTTAATTGTCGGATATAAAAAACTCTTTCTTCACCCTGCCTCAAAAAAATACAAGCATGAAGTTACCTTTGATGAAATTGTAGCCTTTTATCATTTTGATGAGGAATTACGAAACTTATTTCTAAAATATATACTCCAAGTAGAACGCCAATTAAAATCTATGATTTCTTATCATTTCTGCAACAAATATGGAGAATCCCAAGCAGAATACCTCAACCCCCATAACTTTAATTACACCAAACATACAATGCAAGTTACAAGACTGATAAACTCTTTAACTAAAGTCATTAGACTTCCAAGCAATTATAAGTATATTTCACATCATGCCAGAAAATATCATAATATCCCTTTATGGATAACAACCAATGCTATGACTATGGGACAAATTTCAGCTTTCTACCAGTATATGACTAACGATTTGCAAGTAAAAATCAGCAAAGCGTACTCAAATTATTCTGAAAAGCAATTGCATCAATTTATAACCATTATTGCCAAACATCGTAATGTATGCGCCCATGGTGAACGATTATACAACTTCAAAACAACTGATATGATTCCTGACACTTTACTACATAAAAAATTGTCCATTCCTCAAAAGAAAAATCTATACATTTACGGAAAAAACGACTTATTTGCTGTTGTAATTTCCTTACGTTATCTTATTTGCAAAGATGAATTCAAAACATTTAAAAAATCTCTTTATCTATTAATCAAAAATGTACTGATAAGCTGTCCTCACCTAACAAAAACTCAACTTTTAAATGAAATGGGATTTCCTGCTAACTGGGATAAAATTATGAGATATAAAAAATAATTATTTCTATGTTTGTTTTTCATAAAAAAGAACAGACTATAATCTACTATAATCTGTCCCTAAAAAACTTATTCTCCAATTGTAACTTTTACACTACCAATTCCGCACTCAAGACTTAAATTATATTTCGCATCATCATTCTCCCATGTAGATTTCTTATAAGATTCACCATTTACCTTCACTTCACCAATACCCTTATCTAATAACAAAGAACAGTCTTCTGGTGCTAATGCAAAATTTGCCTTTACTTCACCTATACCCACTTCAACCGAACATTCCTCACTCTTTATATCATTAATTTCAAATGAGCCTATACCAGTTTCAATAGTTGCATTTTGGGCATTTACGCCCGATACTTCTCCACTTCCCACTCCTATCTCAATATCTAGTGTTTCAAATACAAAATCTTCAGGTACTGTTATTGTCAGTGAAGCCTTTTTATTACTTGAACCCCATTTTTTACTTCCTGTTTCAATACTTATAGTTTTTTCAGAATCGTCAAGCTTTACCCCCCAAGTTTCATTTACTTCAATAGCGATTTTGTCTCCTCCTGTGTTTATCACCAAGTCGCCTACTCCCATATCGATTTCTAGGCTTTTAACATCCTCACATTCGTAAGTATAGGTTTCGGTCACAGTCTCTTTATTCATTCCTGTTATAGATTCTATTATATTAATTCCAGCTTCAACTATAATAGTTATAATAAATACTGTAAGGCATATTGCAAAACCCATTGCTAAATACTTGATTACTCTTTGAAATGTCGTCATTTAATATCAACACCTCCAAACATACAAGTTGCATTTATATACAACGTAGGGCCTGCTATCATTCCACCTCCAGCTTTATTTGAAACACCACCAAAAATCGGAATACTAGAAGTCTTTACATTAACGTTACTTGGAACATAGATATCTGCCCCTGCAAATATTGCTGATGCATTAATAACTACATCTTCTACTATAATTGCTTCTCTTAAATCCAAAACAACACTACCAAATACTGCATTAATGCATGTTCCTGTAAAAACCTCATTAGGAAATTTTATATGTTGTGCACTAAACATTGCATTATACTCAGGCTTTTTCTGACTTGTGCTGTCAAACTTAAAATTTCTATTTGTTTGTTCTGAACTGCTATCATATTCATACTCATAAGTATTATCAGCAGTTGCATTGTTTGTATTGTTTACATTGCTATTGTTGTTTGTATAACCATTATTAGCATAGCTATAACCACTGTTGTTACTATAATTGTTATTCTTACTATAATTATCATTTTCAATATACTTCTTATTTCCCGTCGGACCTCCGAGAACACCTTTTATTAACATACCTAAACCTATTAAAACAAATACAGCTGGTACCATTAATCTTCTTATCTGATCACCCGACAAAAGACCATTTGTTAAAAGTAACGCTATTACGCCTATCATCAACCATATAAATGAACCCATATTAAAGCCTCTAGTCAACATGGTCGATACACTTGGAACAATAATAAACAATGGCCACAATTTCCAAAACAATCCCCATATGCTCATATCCCATCCCCATAAAGACCTTCCTAATAACAAAAATCCCACTAGAATAAAAGTAAGTCCCCAAATTATACTTGATGCTTTTATCTTCATATATTGCCTCCTAATCTGTTGCTCTTGCAACCCAAATATCTACCTTAAAATATTTTAAAAATAGAAAAGATTCATTTTGTACTATAATCATAGTTCAAATGAATCTTTTCTACAAGTTACATATGTCACTTTGTCATATGCCTAATGTTAATATGCTATATGCTTTTTCTACATCATCAATATCAAGCACTTTTTGTTCCATTGGACACATGCCGTCCTTTTTTCTATTAATAATATATGGAACTAATTTTTTATATCTTATTTCGATTTTATCCTTATCAGACTGCTCTTCATTATACTTATTTAAAAATGAAAGCGAATGTTCACTCATTATCCCTGTGCTAATAGATTTTACCCCTGCATAGGCAATAAGCATTGCCGCAGCTTTTCCTATAACTCTATCTGCAACCACACAACCTTTAAGATAATCTCTGCCATTTTCTAATATGCAATTTTTAATTGGGGCAATGCCCATTTCCTTAGAAGAATACATCACTGCACCATTTTCATTCAATGCAACAAATGTAAAGTCTTCCTCTTCTAAGATTTTATCTGTACTATCTGTTAAATTCATCAATATACCCACCTTTATCAATAGCATATACTATTATTGGAATAATCAAAAGTTGCATAACTATACCTGGAGCTCCTACAGTAGTGGCTGTTATTGCAGCTTCAAATCCTCCATTTTTTACTCCAAATAAATTCAAAGTCAGATATAAGCTCACACCGTAAAACAATCTACCTAATATCATTGCAATTATAAGCGAAAGCACTGTACCATAACTTTTCCTACGAAGCTTAAGAGTGTAAAAAAACAATCCTGCAAATGCTCCATATGCTACTAACTCACAAATCATATATGGTAGTCTTGCAAACGAAGGCATTGACGTCAATAGCATGCTTACTGTTGGGCATAATATACCTATTATTGCACCGTATACAGGACCCAAAATAAATCCTGACAAAATCACAGGTATATGCATAGGCAAGAACACTGCTCCTGCATTAGGAATCCCACTAAGATGAAATATCTGTGGTAAAATAATTCCCATTGCAAGCAAAACTCCTGCAAATACCATCTTTTTAGTTTTTAGCATATCTCCTCCACTAACTTCGCTACTTCTTCTAAGTCATCTCTTATTTTTATCGCCTGAGGACATACCTTTTCGCATTTTCCACATCTTATACAATTCTTTGCTTGCTCTTTTTCATTCATTTCATTAAAATGCCATCTTGCATCGCCTTTATTTTCATACATAGAATAATTATTCCATATCGCAAAATTTCTTGGTATATTTACACCTGCTGGACAAGGCATACAATATCTACATTTTGTGCAACCATTCTTAATACGTTTTCTAATTGCATCTGCAACATTCTCTACTACTTGTTTTTCTGATTCATCAAGTGGTTTAAATTCACCAAATGTTTCAAGGTTATCTAGCACTTGAACATATGTAGACATTCCACTAAGTATTGTCTTTACATTAGGGAATGTTCCAACCCATCTAAGAGCCCATGATGCAACCGAACTCTTTTCATCAGCCGCTTTAAAAATATCTGCAATATCCTTTGGCAAGATTGCAAGTGAACCGCCTTTTATTGGCTCCATAATAACAAGTGGAATATTAAGCTTTTCTGTAAGTTCGTAACCTCTTATTCCCGCTTGAATATCTGTATCCATATAATTAAACTGTATTTGGCAAAAATCCCAATCTCTATATGTTGCAATTTCTTCAAAAGCTTCATATGAGTCATGGAAAGAAAATCCTAAATACTTTATCTTTCCTTGTCTTTTAAGCTCTTCACAATAATCAAGCACTCCAAGTTCAAGCACTGTATGCCATTTGTGAATATCCAATGCATGTAATAAATAAAAATCTACATAGTCCTTGTTTAGTCTCTTTAACTGATCTTCAAATATTCTCTTTGCATCATCTGGTGTCTTCAAATCCCATGTTGGAAGCTTTGTTGCCAAATAGTAGGTACTTCTATCATATTTATCAAGCACCTTACCTACAAAAGGCTCACTATCACCATCATGATACGGATATGCTGTATCAATGTAATTCACACCCTCCGCCATGGCTTTGTCTATCATCTTTTCAGACTCTATTTCATCAATCTTACCATTTGCATCCAACGGAAATCTCATACAGCCAAAACCTAATAACGATGTTTCAATACCTAATTTATCAATTTTACTATATTGCATACGCTACCTCCTTCGCTTTCGCTAGTTATCAAAGTCCCCTTCTTTAAGAACTTTTTCTCTTTCTTTTCCAACCAACTTTAAGAACCTTCCGATTCCTTTGTTTACTGACTTTGAAATGGCTTTGTCAATTAGCATTTCAATATGAACCTTCTGAATAACAGTTGTCATTGCATACAATCCATCTATAGCAGCATGAAGCCCAAGCATTCCCATTTCATCTATACTATATTCTTTTTCTTTAGCGTAATCAACTGCCACCTGTGCCCAATCTTTTACTGTATTTTGTCTTACTATCAATGAAATCTTAAATAAATCTTTTACTTTCTGATTTTCTTCCAAAAGTCTTTCTGCACTTGTTTTTTCATCTTCAAATACAATCAGTTTATTTTCTTCATCTTGCTCTACAAGCTCTATAAACTTAGATAACACATCAGTGTTCATTGCACTTGCTTTCTCAATAACAACATCCATTCCTGCAAGTCTTGCATAGTATGTTTCCATATCCTTATCATTAAGTATAACTGCATTTATCTTTGCAATCTTTCTTCCTCTGCACTGTCTTACCCTATTGATAGTTTTAATTAAGTCAATAGCCATTGAAGTTTTTCCACTTCTAGCCTCACCCATAACAACAATCTTATTATTTCCATTAACTGTTGTCTCTTGAAGTGCCATTAGCACTTGTCTATCAAGTCCTTTTACGCCTGAAAACTTACTAACAAAGTTTTTTATCGTATCCTTTATTTCCTCGTTACTCAAACCTTGCTTTTCCACTACTATAGTCTCCTCCGGTGTATTCTCTTCTGGCTGTTCTTCTCTTTCTTGTTCTTCCTCGATTTCTTGCTCTTCTTCGACTTCAGGAGCTTCCTCGATTTCAGGAGCTTCTTCAATTTCAGGAGCTTCTTCGATTTCAGGAACTTCTTCAATTTCAGGAACTTCTTCGATTTCAGGAATTTCCTCAGTTTCTACTTCTTCTTCAAATTCATCATCAATTTCTATATCCTCGTCTTCAAGCTCTTCATCAGATACCGCAACTTCCATCTCTTGAGCTGCTAAAGCTTGCGCCGCCTCTCTTTTCTCATATGCTTCAAGCAACTCTTCAATAGTCATTTGACCTTCAATTTGGCTATCTACAGGCTCTTCTCCAATACTCATCTGTATTTGTCCACCATTATCAACCTCAAACATCGGGTTTAATGGAACAGTATGATGCATTTTGTCATTATTTACTTTTATATCCTTAACTGTATGTGATAAAAGTGAATCTTTTGTATCCGGCTCTTCTTCGACTTCATCAAACAGTTCAGATACACTTTTTTTAATAGCATCTTGAATATTCATAGTATTATATTCATTTTGAACATCAAGTTCTTTTACATGAATTTCATTTATCTCTTGTGTTGGAATAGTTTTAGTCTTCCATCTAGCATTATACATCTCCTGTTGTTCTTTTGATAATGGTGTATAAAGCATCTTAAGTTCCATTGCTCTTTCCACATACTTACCTTCATTAAACCATAGAATAACTGTATCACACTGACTTATACATTTATCCTTCTGTCCTGCTTTATGATAAAGCTTTGCAAGCTCAAATGCCCATTTATCATCCATTTCTTCTGAAAGGTATTTTTCCAATATAGATATTCTCGTTTCTATAGGTGCATCTTTCCCTTTAGAAATCTCATACTCAAGTATATACCTTGAATTATCCCTTGGAGATGCCTCAATAAAATCTTTATAAAAAAGTTCTGCATCCGCTACATTTCCTGATTTAATTGAAATTCTTGTAAGTTTAAATGCCAACTGTCTTCCCAATGAAGTCCTACTATATGCTTCTAATAAAATCTCCTTAGACTTATCAAGCTGCCCACTTGCTTCATACACATCAGATAATGTTAATAGTGTTTCATTACTCTTTATCTTAAGCCAGTCAATTGTATCTATGATTTTTGCCGCTGTTAAATAATCTTTCCTTCTTATAAGCTTTTTCACTTGTTCCAGCTTAATATTTAACTCATATTTGTCCATTTGCTTTCCCTTTCATTAAAACGAAAAACTACTTTGTTCGAATGTTAGTTTTTCATACTCCATATTATCATTTTGAACATTACTATAATAATCTACTACAACTGTTTGCTGCTTACTATCTATCATCTTTTGTCCTAATACATAATTCACATCAAATCTTCCTGTGATTGCTGGTGTAGCTCCTCTACACGGAACAATCAACTGTACATTATTTGTCTTTAACATTTTAAAAATAGGTTCCCAAATATATATATCTTTTGCTGCACCAAACGGATTGTCTATAAAAATTACTTTTCCAAGCTCTTTACTCTGAGTGGTGTTTGAATTAATACTTGCAATATAATTTATTACCGCTATCAAAAATTGAATATATATACCTTGAGATTGTCCAGTGCTACCTACCGCCTCTTCATAAGGCAAATATTTACTTTGTTCCTTAATACGTTCTCGCTTATACAATGTAAGTTTTATGCGATTCATATCAGTAACCAATACAGAAAACAGCTTTTTCCATGCCAACTGATTTTTTATATATTTTATTCTTTCAGTTTCACTCTTTATAGTATCTGATGTTTTTACGATGGTGTCAATATATTCCGACATTTTTTCTTTAAAAAATTCTTCTTTAACATAAGGAATACTAAGTCCAATAATAGGTATTGTTTCATTATCCATAACAATCTTTGACATACTTGGAAGTCTTTCAAGCTCTGATTTAATGTTTATGCAGCTTTGTATACACTGATTCTCAAAATTTTCTTTTATAATATTCATATCAGCGATGCCACTTTCTACCTGTGACTTTTCTAGTCTTATACACTCAATAATTTCTTCTAATCCTTTAATAAGCTCATCTGTTTCATTTGCATCACTTGGCATTATAACACTATCGCTTATTTCTTTTGCAAGCTCATTTGATTTAAGGAATTTAAGTGTTTCTACTAATTGTGAGCGTTCCCTAGAAAATTCTTCTTTTCTCTCATAAACCTCTCTCTTAAATTTATCATGTTTGCTGCTTACTTCTTTTATCTTTTCTTCAATCTGTGTGTTCGCATCCCATGTAAGTTTTTTGCCACTAACATCTACATTAGATTCTTGTATTATCTTATCCAAATCTCTCTCATATAATGCATATTCTTTAAGCATCGACTCCACTGACTTTATATTCAATTTTATCTCTTCTAACCGATTTGAAATATCAACTAATACTGCCTCTTTTTCACTAATAAATGTATCATATGAATATGCAGAAATTTCTATCTCTACAAACTCACCGTATTTCTCCTCTACCAGTGACTTACCATGATTCATTGCACCTTCTAATTTATCTCGTTTTGAACGTTCACTTGAAATCTGCAAAAGCAACTTCCTTGTTTCAGCATCTAACACATCAAGACTTTTTTTATTAGCCATCAATTCTTCTTTTGTTGTGTTTTTTATCTTTCCTTCTTCATATAACTTCCCAATATCTTGAACAAAAATTCCTTTATAATCTATTGCCTGCAAAGATTTTTCCATGGCAATGTCATAATTATTGATTAACTTTTGCTTATCCTCTAGGTCTGATTTTTCACTACTTAATGCTTTATATAGACCATTAAATCTTGTTTCTATTTCATCATCTGTGAGATTAACATATTCTATACCAACAGATACCCCTTCATCATAATAAGTCTTATATATCTTTTCCCACTTATCTTCAAGCGCAGAAAGTTCTGCTTTCATTAAGCTTATCTGCTCTTTTCTTGCATTATCAGACGATACCTGTGCATCAAGTCTCGCCTTAATTTCCTTGCTTTCTTTTGTATACCTTTCCTGCTTAGATGTACATTCTCTTATAGTATCTTCAAGCTCTCTACTCTTAGATAAGTGCTCATCAATAACATTTATAACTCTTTGCTCTTCTAATAACTCCTTGTATGTTTCATCTAATCTTCCCTTTGAACCTTCTAGCTGCTCTATGCTTATTAATGTCTGCCTAATATTCTCCTTACAACTTTCTGCATCCAACTCTGCTTTCTTAACTAAAAGCTTACTTTCTTCATAAAGATTTTGGTTAAGAGTTATTTTTTCAATATATATATCCTGATATTCTTCCAAAAAGCTATAATCATCCCTGAAAATATCACTTGCTTCTTCTAATTGTAATAATCTAGCTTCTATTTTTTCTATATCTATTTCTACCTTTTTTTGCTCTGCCTGTAACATCTGTGAATCTATAAATAATCCTTCATCTCTTGTAATAAACATTACATCACTTGGATTAAATATATATTCACCTTCATTGATTACTTCTACTCGAAGTAACGATACCGCATAGTTTCCGCATAACAAGCTTCTAAGTCCAGTATCCGAAGCAATTCTATTATATCCCGACATAATTATAATACTATAAGGAACTAAAGGATTTTTTTCGATAACCTGTCTTCTTTGTTCATCATCCAAGTTTGCAATAAAATCACTTCCACTTACTGCACAGCCCCCATGATATTTTTCAATATACTCTAGTACAAGTTTCGTCTCTTTACTATTTCCAACAGGACAGCCTTTTTCGAGTTGCTTTAAATAATCCTTCTTTAATGAAAGTTCTTCTTTTTTATCCTTTATTTCTCCAATAGCTTCTTTATAGTTATTATTAATCTGTTCTACGAGTTTATCAATATTTTTCTCATTATATAGCTGCATAATCTTTTCAGCTTTTTGTGTTTTTTCAGCAAACTCTCTACGCTCATCTATCAAATTATCTAATTTAACATCAAGCTCCTTTATACCCTTTTCAATTGCCTGTTTTTCATAATCTAAATCCTTCATAGTAAGAGTTAATTGGCTCTTATCATCTAACCCCGCCTTAAGCTTAGACTCTACTTCGTAAATCTTTCCCAAAATTTCTTCTTTTTCTTTTTTTATGTCAACTAAGATAAGCCTACCTAGCTTACCTTTTTCTTTACTCAATACCTCATTGACTACTTCTAGTTTTTCTTGTGAATCCTTTATAAGATACTCAAATACAGAAAGCTCCTTTAAAAAATCTTCCTCTTTTTCAGATAAGCCCTTAGCAATCTCTTCACCCATCTGTACTATCTTTTCTTCTTTTTCTATTTCACTTAAGAAATGTTCTCTCTTTTTACTATCTCTTTTAAACTTCTCAGAAGCTAGTTTACTTAAATCAGAGGTGATTCCGCTCTTATCTGAAGACAATGCCATAATAAGCTCTTTTATTGTATCTCTTTCTTTTTTATAATAAATATAATCAAGGTAATCATTCTGACTTTCTGCAAGTAAGATTTTGTCTTTATTCTCTTTTAATTGATTTTGCATAGTTAAAGCTTTCTCTTCTTGACCCTTTAACTCATTGTCTATAGACTCTATCTCGGTGCTTAACTTCTGAATTTTAACTGTATCTATGCTTTTTTCAAAACCTTTTTGTTGCAATAAAAGTTTCTCTTCTTCTTGCATACAATTGTCTATAATAGCTTCTTTATCCATGATTACAGACTTTAGGCTATGGTAAGATTTAATAATCTGTTCTTCAATAGACTCCTTTCCAAAATAGAGCTGTTTTATACCCTTTACCCTATTTGCAAAGCTTTCTAATGATTCTATTTGTCTATCATAACTGCTTATATCTTCTTTTCTGCCTGACAGTTCTAATAGCTTATCCTTTATATCTAGCAATGTCTGTGCCATTATATCTTCATTGCCTTCTACTGCCACTCTATTTTTAAATGATTTTTCTATAATTTCTTCAATAAGCAAGTCCTCTACTACTTTTCTTGCTGTCTTGTAGTTATTTTCAAAGTAGGTTCTTACATGCCCCTCTGTCTTATTAATCCCTCTAATTATTTCCCATTCACTCTCAAATAGACCATAGTTTGCTATAAATCTTTGATAATCTCCCTTTCTATCAAAAATCTTAATTTCTAAACTATAATCCTTCTTTTCAAGCTCTCTAAGATAAGACTTGAGTCCATTATATGTAATACGTTCCTTGCCTGAACTTAGAGGCAAATTCTTAATATCATTTTCATTAAACTCTCTATAAAAAATACAATAATTAAAATAATCTATTGCTGCATTTTCTGATACCTCATCCTCTTCTTGTCTTGATTTTCTTGCACAAAATCCTGTAAGCATATATTTAAAATTATTTTTTACATATGGTTCACTTAGTTTCCACTCTATCAAAGAATGAATGGTATTGCTTCCACTGCCTGTTCTAAACAGCTTTTCTATTGGCTGCTTATCATCTAATGTACAATTAGGAATTAGATTTTGCAATAAAAGTAACATCAATACACTTTTTCCACCACCATTAGCCAAATCATAGATTGTATTTTTACAAGAAAAACGCATTAGAAAATCATCATAAAACTGCGTTCCAAAATTATATTTTACATTATTTACTCTAATTCTGTTGATGTGTGGCATCGTCTTCCTCCTTTAGTATTTCGTACAATCTACCTTTGTATTGATTATAATAATGCTCCATAAGAGCTCTAAACTTTTCTTTTGGATAATATCTTCCCTCTGATTCAAGCATCAAACCTTGATTAACCATAAAGTTAAATACCATCTTAACAAACCCTGCCTTAGAAGTTCTTCCTGCCCTAAGTGCACTTTCCTGAGCTATAACCATTGGCATATCTTCCCAGACTAATGCTATCTCCTTAAAACTATTCTCTTCTATCTCATCCATATTGATTATTTGTAATTCACTTATTATATTTGAAAGTGTACTATCCACACCCTCAATAATATCCTCCGGTTTTACATACTCGATGTATGAGTATCCTCCTGCTGATTTATAAAACCTTGTCATTATATGATACATTACAAAATAGCAAAGATATAATTCCTTATTTAGCTTAATTCCTATTTCTCTTTTTAACTCTTCATTTGTATAACCAAATACTTTATTGTTATCACCTGCAGTTATATACAATGCATAATTATATTCGTATACAATAATATTCATTTTTTTCATAATGGCTGTAACCATATCATACACTTCGCTTCCATTTGCATATTCTTCATAAAGGCTGGCATTTTCACCATTTCTTCTAACTTCGCCGCCCATTATAAGAACACTAACTATATCAAGTGCATAATCTAAACCTTTTTCATTCATACTAAATTAATCTCCATTGTATATTAGAAATCTCAAAGATTCCTTCCTGCTGTATCATATCATCTTGGGTAGTTTCCACTTCAAAGCAAATATCAAATAACGCCTCATCTTTTTCATCTTTTAACGCATCACATATATGCTTTTCAAAAAATGTATCTGGTTTCTCCATAACTAATCCTATATCGTAAATCTTTTTTTGACACATATGTATTAGCATGGAGTAGTAATCTCCATTTTTTAGTATACTTTGCGTATATTTATTAACAAGATACTCATTAAACTCCCTTAAATCAAAGCTTGTCCTTTTTAATAAAAAGTTAAGCAGCTCTATAATTAACGTTTTGTAATTATCATCTATTCGCAGTTGTTCAACTTCATCTTCATAAACATACATTTCCTCACTTGTATTTTCATTTATCTTTTCTCCTTTTTCCTCCTTTTCTGGTAAAAGGCTTAGCATCTTATCTATCGATACCATAGAAAAGCTTTTATTTATGTTAAGTTTAAGCATTGGCTTAATGAGATACTCAAGTACACTTGCATTATCTCTTTCCATTGCAACCTTTAATGCATCGTTAAAGTCAAATTTACGTCTAATTCTCGAAAGCTTTGCACCTGAAATAATTTCATCTGCCTTTACTTGTAGTTGCGTACATGCATTAAGCAGTTCACTATGTTTTACTATCGCTTTCTTAAGCTCCGTTTCCAATTCAAAAATATCTTTAAATGTTTCATTTGCAAATTCATCAGACTGAGCCCTTTTTCTAGCTTCTTCCACAAGTTCCATGTTTTTTGCAAAAAGTTTTTGTTCTTCATCAAACCACTTAATTCCAGTATTTACAAAGTCTTTATATGCTTTCATTCCTTCAAAAATGTCATAACTAAGCATTGTAAGAACCTCGTTTTTTCGCATTTTTAGTCTGCCGACTTCATTATTAATTCTCTTTATAACATCCGTTCCACCTTTAAAATTCTTTGATGTTATCATTTTTTCCAAAAGAACCTGTGCTATACTTATTGAACTTTCGTCTTTTATCTCTTTTGTATCAAGATAAAACTCTATCGCATCAGAAGTGATGTGATACTTAATCTCATCATCCTTCATTCTACTATCGATTACCCTCATTCTTATTGTCTTTTTTGTTTTTTCATTTGGGTCGAAATAATTATAAGAAAAGGGTCTTCCATCGTTTCTTATCTTGTCGAATATATATGCTGATATAGCCTTCTCTTCTTCTGGAAGCAAGGCTAATTCAAAATCTCTTCTATAAATCTCATGCATAAATAGTTCATACTCATTGTACGATACATCTTTTTCCTTAAAGTTATTTTCTTCAATAAAAAATCGCAGAACAGCCATAAGAATATATCCCATATCTAAACATGAGTATATTCCTCCTTGAAAACTAGAAAAATCCATATCTGCAAGTTTAAAATATGGATAATATTTCTTTATATTCAGCATTCTTGCATTATGATCATGTATAATATCTCTTACAAGTATGTACTCTTCTGCCATTTATATTTCTATCCTTCCCTCTAAGGCTCTATATAACGTCATTTCATCAATGTTTTCTAAGTCTCCACCTACAGGTACTCCACTAGCAATCCTGCTAACCTTTATACCTACTGGCTTCATAAGTTTGCTAATATACATAGCTGTAGCCTCTCCCTCTACACTGGAATTAGTTGCTACAATAACTTCGTCAACATCTGCTCGTAATCTTTCCATTAACTCTTTTAGTTTAATATCATTTGGTCCTATACCTAACATTGGTGATATTGCCCCATGAAGTACATGATAAACACCTTCATACTTTCCTGTTTTTTCATATGCTGCTAAATCTCTAGTATTTTCCACTACCATAATAACTTTATGGTTACGCTTTTCATTCGCACAAATAGGGCAAAGCTCTTTATCTGTAAGTGTATAACACTCGCTACAATATCTGACATTTTGCTTTGCCGTAATAAGCGTAGTTGATAACGCTTCTACCTGCTCTTTAGGCATGTTAATAATATGAAAAGCCAGCCTTGCAGCTGTCTTACTTCCTATTCCCGGAAGTCTTGACAGCTCTTCTATTAATTTAGAAATATGACTGCTATAGTAATCCATTAGAAAGGAAAACCTCCTCCAAGGCCGCCTAATCCGCCTGTTATCTTAGCCATCTCTGATTGAGATACATCTTCCATCTTGCGTAATGCTTCGTTTGTAGCTGCTACTATAAGATCTTCAAGCATCTCTATATCATCTGGATCTACAACCTCTGGTGAAAGCTTTATTCTAGCAACTTCTTTCTTTCCTGAAACTGTTACTTCAACAGCGCCACCACCTGCTGATGCTGTTATCTCTTTTTCTTCCAATTCCTTAGTTGTTTCTTCCATCTGACGCTGCATCTTCTGCGCCTGCTTCATAAGGTTATTCATGTTACCAGGCATTCCACCGCCTCCTGGAAATCCACCTTTTCTAGCCATATTAAAAGTCCTCCTCTATTATCTCTATATCTTTTATATTTTTGAAAACCTCTACAAAATGATCATGCACTTGCTCGCCCTTTTCTAGAAGTTTTACTTCAACTTTAACTTCCTTACCAATTTCATTAGCTATCTTATTTTCTATCTCTTCTATAGCTTCTGGTCTGCTTATCACTCCCGAGGTTATTACATCACCTTCAAATACTAAAGCTAATCTATTTCCTCCTTGTGTAGCCACCTTCGCCTTTTCTGCTACAGTTTTTATCATAGGGCTAAGGCTTCTAAGAATCTTTCCCCAGTTATTCACTGCATTTTGAACATCTTCTTCGATTGCTATATCTAATCTTTTAATCGGTTGTTTTGCTGATACTTCCTCAGCTTTTCCCACGTCCGTTGGCATATTATTTTGAACAACGATGCCTTTTTCTATCTGTTTTTCCAGATTTGCTATTCTATTTTCTAAAGCCTCACTATTACTTTCCATAGCGGGCTTCATCATTTTGATTAATGCCACCTCTGCAAGTACTCGCTTAGATGTAGCATATCTCAACTGATTTGTTAGTTCTGACATGATTCTTATATATCTCATAAGTGTAGCACTATCTGTCATCTTTGCTTCCTGTGAAAGTGTTGCCAGTCTTTCAGCACTCATATCTATTATATCTGGTTCGTCATTTGATGATTGTAACAACAATAAATTTCTCAAATACCATGTAAAATCTAATATAAACTGAGATAAGTCCCTGCCAAACATTATAATTTCATCTAACTTATTTATCGCAGCCACTGTATCACCTGCCAAAATTGCTCTAAGCATCTGACTAAATACTGTTGTATCTACTGCACCTAATACCTCGAGTACATGCTCATGTGTTAATTCTTCGCCGATATAAAACGCCAAGCACTGATCCAAAAGACTAAGTGCATCTCTAAGCGCTCCATCTGCTGCCTTTGCTATATACTTTACAGCATTTTCTTCAACCTTTAGCTCTTCTCTTTCAATCAGTTCCCATAATCTATCAGATATGGTATCTACAGAAATCCTTTTAAAATCGTATCTTTGGCATCTAGATAATATAGTAACAGGAATCTTATGTGCCTCTGTAGTTGCCAAAATAAATATAACATAAGATGGTGGTTCTTCCAAGGTTTTTAATAACGCATTAAATGCTCCTATCGAAAGCATATGCACCTCATCGATAATATACACCTTATATTTTCCTTCTGTAGGTGGATATTGCACTTCATCTCGAATCTCTCTTATATTATCGACACCATTATTTGATGCCGCATCTATTTCGATAACATTCATAGAAGCACCTGCCGAGATTGCTTTACATGTATCACATTCGTTACAAGGACTTCCCTCTTGCAAGTTTTCACAGTTTACAGCTTTTGCAAATATCTTTGCAACCGTAGTCTTTCCTGTTCCTCTTGTTCCGCAAAAAAGATATGCATGCCCTATACGCTCTGCCTTTATTTGATTTTTAAGTGTTGTTACTATATGGTCCTGACCCTTTACCTCTTCAAAATTATCTGGTCTGAACTTTCTATATAACGCTGTATAGCCCATGTCCTCTAGTCTCCAAAGCTTATTCCGAGAGTCTTAGCCTCTCTTATTATCGAAGAATCAGGATCTACCATTTTTAGTTTACCTGCTACTTCTTGAAGTGGTATCCTTACCATTTCACCATTTCTAATTCCAACCATATTTCCATAGTCGCCATCCATAATCATCTGAGCTGCCGCTATGCCAAATCTTGATGATAACACTCTATCATAAGGACAAGGACTGCCTCCTCTTTGAGTATGTCCCGGAATAGTAACTCTAACTTCATGTCCTGTAAGCTCTTCTATCTTTTTTCCTATCTCATATGAAACTGATGGAAATTGTCTTGTTGCCAATTTTGTCTTATATTCCTTCTTTTCAAGCTTAGCATCTTCTTTAGAAATAGCGCCTTCTGCTACTGCAAGAATAGAAAAACGTTTTCCTTCCTTAGCTCTTTTATCAAGTGCATCTACTACTTTTGTTATATCATATGGAATCTCTGGAAGCAAAATAATATCTGCTCCACTAGCCATTCCTGCATGAAGTGTAAGCCAACCAACCTTATGCCCCATAACTTCTACTATAAAAACTCGTCCATGAGATGCTGCTGTTGTGTGTATACAATCAATCGCCGTTGCTGCTATATTTACAGCACTTTGAAATCCAAAAGTCATATCCGTTCCCCATAAATCATTATCTATAGTTTTCGGAAGAGAAACCACGTTCAAACCCTCTTCTCTAAGTAAATTTGCAGTCTTTTGTGAACCATTCCCACCTAAAACCACAAGACAATCAAGATTTAACTTTTTATAAGTTTTTTTCATTGCCTCAACTTTATTAAAACCGTCTTCACCAATTACTCTCATCTTTTTAAAAGGTTGTCTGCTAGTTCCTATTATAGTTCCACCTTCTGTCAATATGCCCGAAAAGTCCTTTGGTTTCATAATCTTATATTCTTCATACATAAGACCTTTATAGCCTTCCATAAAGCCAATAATTTCTAATCCTTTTATATTGCTATATAAAGTTTTTGCCACACCTCTCATAGTAGCGTTTAAGCTCTGACAATCGCCACCACTAGTTAACATACCTACACGCATAAGCCACCTCCATTTTTTCCAATATAGAGTTATTATACATTAAAAAGACTATTTTTAAAAGTAATTTCATAACAAAATTGCACAGAATTGCCTTTTTCAAAAAAGGCTCCTGTGCAATTAGATAATTTATATTTTTTTCAAGTTGAAAACAGATAGCTGCTGATTCAATTCATCTGCCTGTTGATTAATAACTTTAGACTCTTCACGCATACTTCTTCCAGCTTCGTCGCATTCATCTGCTGATAAACTCGTTCGTTGTACAACTTCTTGTACTTGCAAAACATCTTCAGATATATGTTCTATAGCTGCAAATTGTAACTTTGTTGAAGCTGTTATGCTGTTAACAAGTTCATAATTATTCTGTATACCTTCAACAATCTCCTGCAATGCAACAGATGCTTCTTCTGCTAAAGTGTTTCCAACTTCTGCTCTATTAATTGAATTTATAATAAGCTCTTGTGAGCTCTGAGCGGCTTCTGCGCATTTTGTAGCAAGTGCTCCAACTTCCTCTGCTACAACTGCAAATCCTCTACCCGCTTCGCCAGCTCTTGCTGCTTCTATTGATGCATTAAGAGCAAGTAAATTAGTTTGATCCGCAATATCATTAATATCATTTATTACTTCATTAATAGCAAGATTGGCTTCACTTATTTGAGCAACAGCCTCAAGCATACTTGCCATTTTTTCTTTTCCCTTTTTAGCATCTTCGATTATTCTATTTATTTCTTCCAAAGCATTTTTAGCCTTTTCATCATTAACGCTAGTTATAGAATTCATTTCATCCGATGCACTAGTAAGTCTTTCAATCATAGATTTTTGCTCATTTACATTTTCTACTAAAACCTTACTTATATTCTCCATCTTTTCAGAATTTAGTGCCGCTTCTTTTGAACTTTCGCTTACCTCTTCTGCTGTTTTGCTAATATTTATTAATGCATTATTGTTACTTTCAAGCATACGTGAAATCGCAATATTCATATTATCCTTTTGTGATCTTACTGATATATCAAAAGACAAATCTCCTAATGCAATTTTTTCTATGTATTCTACATTAGACTTCATTGTTTCAATAACACTTTTAAATGATTTCGAGAACCTACCCACCTCATCATTTGTTTCATCAGGAAGAATAACATCTGTATCTCCTAAAGCTAAAACATTGGCTGCCTCAACCATCAAATTAAGCGGAGCCGCAATAAGTTTCTTCATAAGCATTATAATAATCATCAATGCAACTGCAATCGACAACACTGTCAATAAAACACTAATCAACATCTGACCTATTATAGCATCATTAATATTATGAGTTGGTAATACACCACAAATTATCCAATCCGTGCCTGCAACCTCTACAGCCATAAAATAACTATTTGTTCCATTATAGTCTTTTAGTTTTTCAGTCTCATCTCCTGTTAGATTAACAATATCAGCATATTTACCATCATATACATTCTTTAAATTATATGTAACATCTTCTGTAGGTAATAAGCTAGAATCTTGATGGTAATAAATGTCTCCGTTTTTATTTAACATCATATTATATGAATCATCAGAAAGAGCGCAACTTTCTAATGCACTCATAATATCATCAAAGAAAATATCTACTGCAACTACAAAAGAAACTTTCCCATTTTCTTTTGCTGCATAACAAATCGTAGCACATATTTGATCTGTCATTGCATCTAAATACGGCTGCGTTATAATAAATTTTTCTGGTGACGCTGCTGATTCTTTATACCAATCTCGCTGCGTTGCAATCCAATCATCATCAGGCACCCATCCAGAACCAAAAAAAGCTCTATCATCTGAAAAAGCTACATAAATATCACTTGCTTCTGTATGATCTTCTGAAACTGAAGTCAATATATTTTGAATATACTCTTCATCAGAAGAACCTGTTATTAGCAATGAATCTGCAACTGTCAACATAGTTGACTCTAAGTTTAAATTAAACTGCTCCGTTTTACTCGCTGCTAATGAAAGCTGTGAAAACGAATTTCTTATCGTTGCGTCTTTAATGTTTACACTAGACATAATACTAAGTATAACTGCTACTACAAGCGTTGAAACTAAAATAATACATGAAACCACTAATGTTATTCTTTTGCTAATTGAATTCATATTTTTCCTCACTTATAATTTTATATTATTTTAATAATAACTCAATAAATTAAAAATGCAATCTATTTTTACTAAATATTTACCAAAAAAAATTTGACATACATAGTAAAATTGGGTATACTATGGATTGTGTCACCTTTTTTGTGGCAAAATGTTTCCGCACAGCCGGGGAGTTAGCGGTGCCCTGTACCTGCAATCCGCTCTAGCAGGGGTGATGGTCTGCCTCGGGTATTATCTTGTAAAGCAGCCTTTTATAAGCGGTGTTGACGCTCAGGTCTTA
>JAVBRI010000005.1:0-52568 GCA_031548165.1 Lachnospiraceae bacterium | reverse complement strand
GCCTCGGGTATTATCTTGTAAAGCAGCCTTTTATAAGCGGTGTTGACGCTCAGGTCTTATGCAATAGAAATTTACGAATCGTGTCAGGTCAGGAATGAAGCAGCACTAAGTAAAACCTTTTATGTGCCATAAGGCAGCCTGAACCGAGCTGGCTGTAAGAGTAACGTTTATGAGGTTTATTCAACGCAGTCCGTGCGGATTTTTTAATAAAAAAAATTCGACTAAAGTCGGATGTTTTATTATTTTGATATCGAGGTAAAATGAACAGAGAAGAACATTTCATGAAAGAAGCAATTAAACAAGCTAAAAAAGCCTATTCTATTGGCGAAGTTCCAATTGGCTGCGTAATTGTATATAATGACCATATTATTGGACGAGGATATAACAGAAGAATAACTGATAAAAATTCTTTATCTCACGCTGAGCTTAATGCAATAAAAAAGGCCTCTAAAACCCTAGGTGATTGGCGCCTTGATGATTGTGAAATGTATATAACTCTAGAGCCTTGCCAAATGTGTTCTGGTGCTATAGTTCAATCTCGAATCAAAAAAGTATATATTGGAGCTATGAATCCCAAAGCTGGATGTGCTGGTTCTATAATGAATCTACTTAGGGTTCCTGCTTTTAACCATCAAGTAGAAATCCAAATAGGATTATTAGAAAATGAATGTAGTGATATGCTTAAAAGTTTCTTTAAAGAACTAAGAAAGGGGACTATTGGCAATGATAAGAAATAATGATAAAAATTTTGCAAATGATTATAAATCCATTGAGACTGAGCATTTAGTACTAAAATGCCTTGGTCCATCTTATACCAACATGGTTCTTTCTTTTCTTGCTCATAATAAAGATGAATTTGAAAAATATGAAGCAAAAAAAGTCCCTCTGTTTTACACTCACGAATTCCAAGAAAATGTGTTACGAAATGAATACGAAGCCGCAAGTCGCGGGGACTTTATTAGATATTATATTTTCAAAAAACCTGATTACCTAGATGATAACAATACTAACGAAATTATCGGAACAGTTTCTTTTGGCTGTTTTATTCCTGACCCTTATCGTTCTTATGTTATAGGCTATAAATTTGCTCCTTATTATCACAACAAGGGACTCGGAACCGAAGCCGTGCATGCTGCTTTGCTAACTGTTTTTTCTGTTTTTAAACCTCATAAAGTAAATGCATATGTACTTCCAGAGAACATTCCATCCATACGACTACTTGAAAAGTGTAACTTTCATCAAGAAGGCTTTTGTACAAAACATCTTTGCGTAAACGGAGAATGGAAAGATCATCTTTTATATGCAATACTAAACGATCAAGAGGATTAATTATACTCATTCATATATTGCAATATAGCATCTTTGTCTATCTTTACTCTCTTGTCTAGTGTCTTCATTATGTCTTTAATCTGCAAACCTACCTTTTCAGGCTGAGATTCTAAATTAAATATCTTATTATCATCAAAACTTAGTACTAATGGTTTTAATACATTTTCTTTATTTTCCCTAATAACAAGCCCATTTTGCCCATTATTAAGTTCCACACACACACCTGCATATAATACTTTTATACTACTAATAAGAGCTCCAACTACTTGCTCACCATATTTTTCTAGTGTTTCTAACAAATACCTCACTGCTATTACTTCAGAACTAGGCTCTTGCCCTACTTGCATCCCTGTTATATCATCATAAATCTCTGCTGTCTCTAGTATCTTAGCAGCCATAAATGTTTCTTCATCATTAAATTCTACCTTTTTCTTAGTCTGCAATTTATATTTACATAATAATAATTCTTTTGTTTTATCCGAAATAAACTCATTTTTTTGCAACATAACATTCCCTTTTTCTTCACTTTTCTCAATAATAAGTTTGTCATCCTCTGAAAGGGATACCTTATTTGACATTTCTTCAAGCGTACTAAGTTTTCCAATATCATGTATAAGTGCCGCAGTAACCGTATCCTTTAATAGGCTATTTGAAAGATTTAATCTTGCACCCATCATCGAGGATAACACTGCTACATTTAATGCATGCTTATATACATAATCCTCACTACTACGCAGACTTTTTGTAAAATTTACTTCTTCAGCATCCTCCCCATAATTATTCATTATAATTTTCACTGTACCCTCAAGGTTTCTAGGTGCTTTTCCTCCAATTAACAATTGAAGTTCTTCACGCAAACCAAATACACCCATTGTTTGAAATCTCTCAAACTCAATTTCTCCTTCTGTCATAGGTGGCAATGGTTCAACTGGCTCTAGAATATATATTCCCAATAAATTAAACTTTTTGATGCTATTAATACTCATCTTCGTTAGTCTAGTGTCCCTATCATATAACATTACTCCATTTCTGTTATATATAGGTTTAGCTAGTCTCATTCCTTTTTCTAAATCCTTTGTTCGTATAAACCTCATTTTCCAAATTCTCCTAATTTTTTATTTTTCACATAAATTTACTGCATATACACATAATAACAAAGATTAAAATATTTTTCAATATTAGGAGAGATAAACATTATGGAAAACATAAAAAAACAATCATTTCTTGTCTTTTTTTTACTTATAGAATTAACAATATATGCAACTTATTTAATGTTTGACTTAAATAATATTAATCACATTACCTCATCTGCGCTAAAATGGGCAGGTATATGCATATGCTTTTTTACTATAGAAAAGTCTAATACAACAATCAAAATAGCCATGTTCCTTACTGTAATAGCCGACTTTTTACTTGTCGGTACACAGTATTTTGAACTTGGCATCTTGATTTTTTTATTTGTTCAATTGCAATATTATAGACAAATAATGTCACTTGAATATTACCCTATTGACCATCTCGCATTAATGACGATATTAGGGGGTACTATATCTATCTTAGTCAATTTTTTAATTGCACCTATAAACCTTCAAGTTTTTCTTGCTATGACGTATTTGTCTACTTTGGTTACAAATATTATTTTATGCTATTTAAAATCATCCGAATCACAACACTACAAAATTCTTTTTATAGCATTAATTCTTATTATTTTGTGTGATATTCATGTAGGTGTTACTAACATTTTTAATTCTGGCATTTGGTATAGTTTTGGCACAATTGCTATGTGGTTATTCTATCTACCTTCCCAAGTAATTATATCCCTACTTTACTACACCAATAACCAAAATTAGTATTTCTTTCACGTCTTGGACATTTACTTTGCATATACTGTCCAAAGCCATTTTTCTTTGCATTTATAGCATCATTTGTGCAATAATAGCCAGGAATACCTAATATGTATTGAACTTCATCTTCTATTTCACATCTGGCAAAGATTATATGCTTATAATTACTGTAACCATTTATGAGGCATTTATTATTTGCTAGATGCCAGTATTTCTTTGGAAACCATGCTAAATCATATGGATTTATTCTCACTGCTTCCCAAACATTGTATTCTAAAGGTATTCTAATTTTAGGAAATTTATTAAACACAGCTTCTTGCCACGAATCAAGCTTATCTGTAAGCATTACTTCTTGTTCTTTAACCGCTTGTGACTCGTTGTGAATTTCAGCTTCTTTTACTACTACTTCCTCCATTTCGTTTTGAATGGCTTCACAAACTTTATCTTTACATGACTCATCTATTTCATATACTGTATTTTCTTCTTGAGGTTCTTCAATAACTATATTCTTTATATCTATTGACTCATCTTTTACCATACCCAGCATTAATCTATTACGATAATCACTGTTATAAACCAAAATACCAGCAACATCATCTACTGATATATCATCTAGTACACTTTCTGGTGGACTGGTATGCCTATAACAAACCACTCCATTTGTACCACTTGTCTTATCTAACTGCCTTGCAAGGTATTTATCACCATCTCTTTTTAATATACAAACATCTGCAACTGACATCACAATATTCTCTGGTAATTTAACACTCACAGATAGTTTGCATTCTGTATCCTTAACATCCATTCTAAAAAAACCACATCCACTTAATTTCTCGCCATTCTCATACATATCCAAGTACGATACTACTCTTTTATACATTTTCCACCTTTCCATGTAGAATTTTTTACAATTAAAAACCTACATATGTTGTACGATATATGTACATTATATGTAGGCTCCTTAATTTATTATACCAACAAATTTGCTAGTTCTGCAAACTGTGCTAGAGTCAATGCTTCACCCCTAACTGTTGGTGATAAATTCATCTTTTCAAGCGCTTCTACCACGTTTTCTTTTGACAAGCTTAACTCTGGCGAATTATTAATACTATTTTGCAATGTTTTTCTTCTCTGATTAAAAGATGCTCTAATAAGCTTAAACATAAGTTTTTCATTTTTCACATCTACAGGCGGTTTCTTATGCCTTGTTAGTCTTATTACTGCCGATGCAACATTTGGTCTTGGCATAAAACAATTTGGCGGCACATTTGCAACTATCTGTGGTTGTGCATAGTACTGAACTGCAAGTGACAATGCTCCATAATCCTTTGTTCCTGGACCTACCTGCATACGATCTGCTACTTCTTTTTGTACCATTATTGTAATACTTTCAATTGGTACATGACTTTCAAACAACCCCATAATAATAGGTGTTGTTATATAATAAGGCAAATTAGCTACCACCTTAATCGGCTTTCCTTCATTTTCTTGCTGTACAAGTCCATTTATATCTACTTTTAAGATATCTTCATTTATAACCTGTACATTCTCATACTCTGAAAGAGTATCCGCAAGTATTGGTATCAATGCCTTATCTATTTCGACAGCAACGACCTTTCTTGAATTTTCACAGAGATACTGTGTCATTGTTCCTATACCAGGCCCAATTTCAAGAACCATATCTTCTTTTGAAATCCCTGCTTCTTTTATGATTTTTTCAAGCACATGAGTATCTACAAGAAAATTCTGTCCAAACTTCTTTTGAAATGAAAAGTTGTATTTTTGTAGTATTTCTATAGTATTTTTTGGTATTCCGAGAGTTGCCATTTAGCCAATAACCTTTCTACATTTGTATTCCATAAACCCTTAATCCATTATCAAAGGTTGTATTTGCAATATCTTCTTCATCTATATTCTTTAATCTTGCCATTTCACTAACTACATATGGCAAATACAAAGAATTATTTCTTTTTCCTCTATATGGTTCTGGACTAAGGTACGGGCTATCAGTCTCAATAACCAGTCTATCAAGTGGTGCATATTCTACTACTTCTTTAAGTTTCTTTGCATTTTTGAACGTAAGCACTCCACCTATTCCTAGATAGAATCCCATATCCAAATATTGCCTAGCCATTTCTACTCCATAAGAAAAACAATGAATAATTCCACCCAAGTCCCTTGCACTAAGAGTTTTCATCATATCTAGTGTATCTGCTGCCGCATCCCTAGAGTGAATAATGACAGGTTTTTTGTACTCTCTTGCTATCTCAAGTTGTCTTTCAAAATGTTTTTTTTGAATTTCCTTGCTTGGGGTATCCCAGTAGTAATCTAGCCCAATTTCACCAATTGCCTTTATTTTATTTTCTGCCACACACATTTTTAATCTTTTATAATTCTCTTCATCCTCTAACTCTTCCGTCTCACTCGGATGAACTCCTGCTGCACCATAGATAAAGTCATACTGTTTTGTAAGACCAACAGTATCCATCGTAGTTCTTATTGATGCCCCAACATTCATTACAAGACTTATGTTGTTAGACTTCATAGATGCTATTAATTCTTCTCTATCTTCATCAAAAGCATCATCATCATAATGTGCATGTGTATCAAAAATATTCATTAACAAATCTCACTTCCTGCAATAATATCTTTATCTACTGTAAGTACTGAAAGATTTCCTTCATCATCACTTGCTGCAAGTATCATACCCTCTGACAATATACCACAAAGAGTAACTGGCTTAAGATTTGTGATTACTGCAACCTTTTTCCCTACCATATCTTCTGGTGTATAATGTTTTGCTATACCTGATACGATTTGACGAACTTCATTTCCTATTCTTATTTGCGAAACAAGAAGTTTTTTTGCCTTTGGAACTGGCTCACACTTAATTACTTCACCAACTCTTAACAAAACCTTGTCAAAATCATCTATTGAAATCTCTTCTTTTGCTTCAACCTCTGGATATTTCACTTCTGGCTCTGCATTATTTTTTGTCATCTCTTCTACCTTTGCCAAAACCTCAGCTAAGTCTAATCTTGCGAATAAAATTTCTGGTGTTTGCGTAACTTTTGTTCCACTTACATATTTTCCAAAGCTATCAAAATCAGAAACTTCTCTCGTATTTGCATTCAACTGTGCAAGTATACGTTTGCTTGTTTCTGGCATAAAAGGTTCTAAAAGGCAAGCTCCAATGCAAATACTCTCAACAAGATTATATAAAACTGTTTCAAGTCTTTCTTTATTTGCGTCATCCTTAGCAAGTGCCCATGGCATTGTTTCATCTATATATTTATTACATCTTTTGAAAAGCGTAAATATCTCTGAAATAGCATCTGCTACTCGTAACTTATCCATGCTCTTTTCTACTTTACTTAAAGTACCTAATGCTACTTCTATAAGGTCTTCATCAAAACCTTCACTTCCATGATCATTCGCATTATTTACAACACCTGCAAAGTATTTATTTGACATAGATATTGTTCTATTTACAAGGTTTCCTAATGTATTTGCAAGTTCTGAATTAAGTCTTTCAACAAGTAATTCCCATGTAATTACTCCATCGTTTTCAAATGGCATTTCATGAAGCACAAAGTAACGTACTGCATCTACACCAAAAAAATCCACAAGATCATCTGCATATAATACATTTCCTTTTGACTTACTCATTTTTCCATCTCCTTGTAGTAACCAAGGATGTCCAAATATTTGTTTTGGCAGTGGTACTTCTAATGCCATAAGAATAATAGGCCAATAAATAGTGTGGAATCTCAATATATCTTTACCAATAAGGTGTAAGTCACATGGCCAGTATTTATTATATTTTTCTTCATTATTTCCATCTACATCATAACCAAGCCCTGTAATATAGTTTGACAATGCATCAACCCAAACATATACAACATGCTTACTATCAAAATCAACTGGTATTCCCCATTTGAATGATGTCCTTGAAACACATAAATCTTGTAAACCAGCCTTTATGAAGTTATTCATCATCTCATTTTTTCTTGACTCTGGTTGAATAAATTCTGGATGTTCTTCAATATGCTGTATAAGTTTATCTGTGTAATTAGACATTTTCAAGAAATACGCCTCTTCTTTTGCTGGCATTACTTCACGACCACAATCTGGACATTTTCCGTCTACTAACTGTGATTGTGTAAAAAATGATTCACAAGGTGTACAATACATACCTTCATAATGTCCCTTATATATATCACCTTTTTCATATAGCTTTTTAAAGATTTTTTGAACTTGTTTTTCATGGTACTCATCTGTTGTTCTAATAAACTTATCATATGATGTATTCATTAAATCCCAAATTCTCTTTATTTCTTCTGATACTTCATCAACAAATTGCTTAGGTGTAATACCTGCTTCTTCTGCTTTAAACTCTATCTTTTGACCATGTTCATCTGTTCCTGTCTGAAAAAACACATCAAATCCTTGTTGTCTTTTAAATCTAGCTATACTATCTGCTAACACTATCTCATATGTGTTTCCAATATGAGGTTTTCCTGATGTGTAAGCTATCGCTGTTGTAATATAATAAGGTTTCTTTTCCATTTATCTTAAATCCTTTCTATCGTCGCATCGTTAATACAATAGTAATTATATATTACTTAAAAAATCTGTCAAGTATTTCTAGTGTGTGTGGCACTCACTAGTGTGTGCCTATGACACTATACACCCCATATATATTTTCAATAGAATTAAAAATCATACAATCACCATCTAGATATTTTGCACCTTTTTCCACATTTTCATATATAAACCCTTCTTTTTTCCACCTATTACAATACCCTTTTGCACTATTTACACTATTTATATAAGATAAAACCTTCTTTTCCCCAGTACAACCATAGATTTGCACATTTATCACTAACATTCCCTCTTTTTTGCTATTTTTAACTGCGCTATTTACATCCGTGACTTTCGTACCTTTAGGAACTATAATTATATTTTCTCCCAGTTCATATGATATATTCCACTCATATATTCCATTAGAAATCAAATTTTTATTCTTCCATATAACTTGATCTGCAAGAGCTTTTACACTTTTGCCACTTATCAATGCCTTATTTGTAGCCGAATAAACATCTACTGCTGTACGATTACCCTTCTCATCTATGTGAAAAAAGCTTAATTCTCCAATAATATTATCATTTATTGCATCCCCTATACCTGAACTTTTTATTTTAAGTTCAACTGCACCTTTTTTACTAACATCACAGGGCAAAGCTTTAACATTTTGGTTATCAACCGCAAAGTCCCATAACTTTCCTATTACCTCTACACTTATTAAATCACTTGCACCGTAGTAATTTCTATTTTTATTGTACTTTTCTTGTTCACTAAAACACAAGCTGTTTCCAGTAAAATAACCATTATTTTTTGCAATATTGGCTACTTCTATTTTATATATCCCTGTCTTAACATTCTCCGATATATAAACATATGCCATTCCCAAAGGCATATCTATCCAAGTATTTTCACTATATGTTTTATTATCTATTGTCACTTTAAATGGGAATTTAACCTTATACAATCCAATATATTTAGAATAATCTTTTGTACCATAGCCTTTTATGCTTAAATGCGTACCATAAGAATCTGATTTTATAGAAAATGTTGTGCCTTGCACTATTTGATTTGCTGTTGGTTCCATATGCATATTTTCTAATTTAGAAGTAGTCACACTAGCTGTACAAACTACTGGTGTATGTACCATTACTTTGTTTATATTATTGTTTATAATCTGCTTTGTTTGAGATTGATTACTATAATTAAACGTTGCACTGATATCACTATATTCCCCATTCGAGATTTTTATAGGAATGTTTATATTCTCTTTTGAAAATGTACTTCTAGTCATTTCCCCTGACAGCCCATTTTTAGTAACTGATTTTCCATTTATATATAATGTATCGTTATATGACAAAATGCTTCCAACTGCATTATTTGCAATGTTTTGCTGATTATCATTTGGAATATCTGGTTTATATTTTCCCGTTGCGTTCACTGTAACAGTGCCTGCGCTTACTGTTATCGCCTTTGCACTTAAATGATTTGCAACCGTTGCATATTCTTTTTTTGTTTCCGAATGAGAACTATTTAAAGGTATGTTTATACCATCGGGAAACAATGTACTTTTTAATAACACCGATTTTAAATCTAATACTTGATAATCTTTAATAGTATAGTACTCATAATCTTTTGCAACATAATACCATCTTGTCACTTTCTTTGTGACACTTTTTTGCACCCCACTTGAATCCTTCCATTTAAGTAGATAATTAGTTTCCACCTTTACTGGAACACTAACTACTCCAATATGCTTTTGCATAGTCACATTATAGTATATATTATCTGAAATACCCATTGTAAAGATATTTTCTCCCGAAGGAATTCCCTCAGCCACATTGAACTCATTACTTGATAACGATACACTAGAAATGGGGGTATTACTTATCTTCTCATCTTTCTTATCTTTTTCTGTATATACAATAGTCTTTTCTTGTACTAAGGCTGGAAATGTAACCTTAATATCATAGTAAGACTTTAATAACTCTGGCTTTGCCCAACCTCGTGCACCTGCAATACCTTGATATGTGCAATATACTTCACCCGTCATCTTTCCACTGCTGCTAATACTTCCTTTTGCAACACCAGACTCCAAAACAGTCATAATAGAATCCAAATACACATCATCTCCGTAGTTTTCTAACTGACTTCTCCATGATGACGAAACTGCTCCAATTCGACTTAGAATATCATCTTTTTGTACAAAAAAGTACACATAGATATATCCTGGATTTTGCTTATCCTCCACTTCGTAATATACCTGTGGAACAGGTATAAGTGCGTATAATTGCCCTTGCGAAGTCATCGAATCGTCATATTTTTTGACCACCCAGCCTATTGTAGAATACTTTGTACTAGTAGTTGCTTTTTTGTTATAAGTCCCAAATACAAAATTACCCTGATTATCAAAATACAAAGTATCTTCCGCATAAACATTAGAAAAATGGGGACACACAAACAGAATAAAGAAGATGATAGTTATTACTATTTTTTTCATTTTACCTCTTTCTATCTCCACGCAATAGAATAGTATGTGCATTTTATCAAATTTCATATTTTTCGTCAACTAAAAAGATATTAATTTTTTTTGTTATATGATAGAATAAGAAAATAACGTACATACTATTAGTATAAATAAAAAAGAAAGAAACATATGGGTGTAAATATGAAAACTAACAAAAAACTTTTAGCCTTACTTATGGCTCTATTATTACTATTGTGTGCTTGTTCAAATAGTAATAACCATCTTAATGACAAAACTACAGATTTAGCTTCTGATGTTATTCAGGATACTTCTTCTACTGAAGAAACCACAAACGCCTCTGTAATACCAGAAAAAGAATATAATTTTAATTTTTCAATTTATTCAGATGGCAGAACTTTTTCAAAAGATGATATTTCTGTCCAGGGTGAATTTGAAAATTTTATTAAAGAAATTTTTATTGATGAAATGTCTGATAGTAGTGTTAGTCTACATTTTCGCATTGAAAATCCTTCTACTTATGGAATTGAAGATTTTCCTGCTACATGGGGTGATTTTAGTATAGAAGCTCTTGAAAATTCCTCTACAGAATTAAATGCATTACTAGAAGAGTTAATAACTTTCAAATACTCTTCCTTAACCTATGAACAGCAGTTGATATATGATACCTTTAAAGAATATTTAGAAAATCAAATCATACTTGCTCCATATTATCTTTTGGAGTCTGTATTTGCTTCAATGAGTGGAATGCAGTCTGAAATACCAATTGTTTTTTCCGAATACGCTTTTAATAGTAAAGATGATGTAGACGACTATATCTCTTTGCTTACACAGTCAAAAGACTATATTGCTAAGCTTTGTAACTTTGAAAATTATCGTGCTGAAAAAGGCTATGTTTTATCCGATAATGCTATTAATGATGTAATTGAACAATGTAATGAGTTTATTAATGCTGATCCTGTTTGTCTTATAACCATTTTTAACGAACGTATAGAGACCGTATCTGGACTATCTTCTGAAGAAATAGATGAATATAAAACAGCAAATAAAGATGCTATAACAAATTATTTAGTTCCAGCATATGAGCTTATCATAGAAACCTTAACTAAGCTAAAAGGTTCAGATAATAAAAACACAGGACTTGCTGGATATAAAGATGGTACAAAATACTATGAAGCACTTGTAAAGTCTGAAACTGGGTCTTCTAAATCTGTTGACGAACTTATGACTATGACTCAAAAAGATATTGATGATGCACAATCGCAAGTATATAAATTATACCTTAAAAATCCTGATTTATTTGATGAAATGGAAGCCTTTGAATATTCTACTACAGACCCTAACAAAATGCTTACTTCACTTATTGGTTTATTAGAAGAAGATTTCCCTGCTGCTGTTAATGATGTATACACTCTTAACTATGTTCATAAGTCACTTGAAAACATGATGAATCCTGCATTTTATCTCGTTCCACCAATAGATAATAGCAAACGTAACATTATTTATATAAATAACGGAGAGCAGTATAAAGATATGGCTTTATTTTCAACCATTGCTCACGAAGGATTTCCTGGTCACATGTATCAACATAATTATTTTTCCAGCTTAAATCCACATTACTTCCGCTCACTTTTATCTTTTAGCGGCTATTCTGAGGGTTGGGCTGAATATATTGAAACTTGCTATTCATACAAATATGCGGGAATGGACGATAATATAGCAAGTATGTATGAGCTAAATCAAAGACTATCTTTTGGATTTTACAGTATGGTTGATATGGGAATAAACTACAAAGGTTGGAATTATGAGGACACAACCGAATACCTTACCTTATATGGCATAACTGACAAAGAAACTATTGATAGTATTTATAATACTATGATAAATGAACCCGCTGTATATCTTAGATATTATATCGGTTATAAAGAAATTTTAAATTTAAAAGCTACTGCCGAGGAAGCCCTTGGATCAGGATTTAATCTAAAAGAGTTTCATAGATTCATTCTTGAAATAGGACCATCTCAATTTGACATTATTGAAAACCGCATGACTGATTGGATTGCACGTGCTAAAAAATCCTAATGAAGTGTTTTTTTCTTGCAATTTATAGGACAATATTGTATTATATAATTAATTTACTTTTAACTTACGAAACAAATAAATCTATGGAGTGCTAAAGGTGAAAAACAAGTTTTTCACCTTTCCATTTAGGCAGTTTCGCAGGTAACCTGCGAAATGCATGGAGGTTGACATGTCTAATGCATATGATACATTTAATGAAATATTGGTAAATCTATTTAAGGATATTATGAATATCGAAGAAAAAGCCATTATTACTGGCGAATTTACCGATATTTCTAATAATGATATGCATATTATGGATGCTATTGGTATATTAGCCCCAAAAAACATGTCTACTGTTGCAAAAGAATTATCTGTTACCGTAGGTACTCTTACTATAGCTATAAACAGTCTTGTAAAAAAAGGTTATGTAACCAGAGTAAGAGGTGAAAAAGATAGACGAGTTGTTTATATCTCCCTATCCGAAAAAGGGTTGAGAGCTTATAATCATCATGCTGACTTTCATCACAAAATGATTGATGCTATTATAGAGGATATGAGTTCTGATGAAATACAACTTGTTGTGGATGCTATGAAGAAACTTGTAAATTTTTTTAGAACTACTAATTAAAGGGAGGATTAGATACATGAGCGATAATGCGTTTAACTTGGATGATTTAGAAAATGCCTTAGCAGCATTTAACGAAATAGATGTGCCTCCATTAGAGATGACAGATGAAATGAAGGCTTCTCAAAAAAGGTATGAAGATTATTTAAAAAAGAAAGAGTGAAAAATATGTTTTTTTTACATGATGCTATCAATCAATCTCTTGATATATATTTTTTTGCCATTGATAAAGATTGTAATTATCTATTTGCAAATGAATTATATAAAAATGTAACTGGACTTAATATAAAAGAGGGTGAACGTTTCCCTATCGAAAAATTCTACCGTGAAGCAGATGTTTCACGTTTTTATGATACTGTCTTTCCAACTGTTTTGAATGGCGAATCTATGGGCGGCGAAGTTGCTTTGATTACTAAAAATGATTATGAGATTTTACTACGTTTTAGTTCATTCCCTGTAAAAAACGAAGCAGGTGATGTTATTTCCTTTGCTTCATTTGGTATTGATATTGCACATGAAAAGGAAATGGAAACAACTGCAAAACGTCAACGATTACTTATTGATTCTACAAATGAGAGACTTCAAATCGCACTAGATTTAAGCTGTGCAGGAACATGGGAGGTTCATGTTGCCGAAAAAATCCTTACATATGATGAACGATTTGCCAACATGTTAAAGTTACCTCCTTCACCTATAACCATTTCTGAATGGACTGAGCATCTATGCTCTATTTTAGATGTAAATTTATATCCTGAATTAATAGACTATTTACGTAATCATTTTGATGGAACGCAATCCTCTGAATACCGTGGTATGCGTTTTGATTTTTCTGATGGTTCATTTATATATACAAATTGTACCTCAAAAAACTTTTGTGATGAAAAAGGAAACCCTGAACGTCTTTTAGGTGTAACTTGGGATACTACATTAGACGTCCTTGAACATATGTCTTTTGACGAAATACAAAACAGACAATTGCGTATTCAAAATTTTATTTCGCAATTTTCAGTTCCATTTACTCAACCATATCAGTTTGATTCTTTGATGAATAATGCATTACATGACATACAAGCCTTTTTAGGAACGGATAGAGCTTGCATCTACGAGTTTCAAGCTGATCGTTCACTTCTTTGCACTTACGAATGTATCAAACAGAGTTCTATTCCTAGCTTATTAGGTGTATCATTTGAATATAGCTCCATGAAACCTTTATACGATGTAATAACTAAATATCCATATTATTATAAGAAAAAAACAGAAGATTTCTTTAAAAAATTTCCTCTTGTAAATCTAGGGGCTAAAAGTATGGCTTATATTCCTATTTTAATAAATGGTGAGCGTTCTGGTTATTTAGTATTATCTACTATGTTTGAACAAGCTAATCTGACTGAGGACGAGCTACGCTTAGCTTTAATGGTATCTTCTATACTTGCAGGTGCTTTTTCAAAAAGGAAAAATGAAAATGAATTGAAGGAAGCTACAATGATTGCCCAAAATGCAAATACAGCCAAAACTCAATTTCTTTCTAATATGAGCCATGAAATTAGAACCCCTATGAATGCGATTCTTGGAATGACCCAACTTGCTGATAGAACAAATGATGTAAATGAACTTAAAGCATACATAGATTCAATTAAATCATCATCTAGTCAACTTCTTTCAATTATTAATGATATTCTTGATATATCAAAAATTGAATCTGGAAAGCTAGAGTTAAATTCAACTGTATTTAGCATTGAACGATTAATAATTAAGGTTTGTTCTCTAATCAGTGAAAGAGCTACACAAAAGGGATTACATATTAATATACATGGTGGTGACAACTTAAGACTTCGTTATACTGGTGATGATGTGCGTATTTCTCAGATATTAACCAATCTTCTCTCAAATGCAGTAAAGTTTACCTCTGATGGTGGAGATATTTACATAACAGTTGACGAAATAAGTAGGAATGAAAACAATGCTATACTTGAGATTTCTGTTAGAGATACTGGTATCGGAATGACTAAAGAACAAATAGAGCGTGTTTTTAATTCATTTGAACAAGCTGACGGAAGTATTTCTCGTCGTTTTGGTGGCACTGGATTAGGTCTTACAATAAGTAAAACTCTTGTAGAATTAATGGGTGGAAGTATCAAAATTGAATCCGAACCCCAAAAAGGCTCTACCTTTACTTTTACTTTAACCCTTAATTGTGCAGATGAAGAAGAGGCAATTGTTTATAAAAATGTACATAGCCAGCTTAAAGATTTAAAAATACTTCTTTTATCAGCGAATGAAGTAGATATTTCTAAATTTAATTTAATATCAAAACGCATGAAGTTTAAATGTGATGTTGCTCGTAGTAGCGACAAAGCTTTAGATATGATAATGCTTGCATTAAAAAAAGATACTCCTTATAGCACTATTTTCTTTGACCTTTCTCTTAACGATGAAAATGTAATAGAAAATTTTAAAAATGCTTTACCATTTGTTGATATAAATAAATTTGTACCTATTATTGATTTTAATTCATGGAACAAAGTACAAGATGAGATCAAAAAGTATACTATTTCCAAGTACCTTCAAAGGCCGTTGTTAGTTTCACCTGTATATGATGCACTTATGAATATTGTATACAACACAAAAACAGATGGCTTACAAAAACCTGTAAATATCTTTCCTGACTTTTCAAGCGTTAATCTTTTACTTGCAGAAGATATTGAAATAAACTCTACTATTTTCTGTTCGTTATTAGAAGAGACAAAAGTTAATATTGATATAGCCGAAAATGGAGAACTTGCTGTAGAAATGTTTAAATGCAATCCTAGTAAATACGATATTATTATTATGGATATTCAGATGCCAAAAATGGATGGACTCGATGCAACTCGCGCTATTCGTTCATTAGGCTTAGCAAAATCAAAAACTATTCCTATTATTGCAATGACCGCCAATGCTTTCAAAGAAGATGTCGATAAGTGCATTGCTGCTGGAATGAATGATCATATGCCAAAACCAATTGATACCAAGGTCGTAATAGATAAAATCAAACGCTATTTATTGTAGTAGGGGCCCTAAAGGCCCCTATTCACCAAGTTTGAACATGTTTGCTTCTGTTATAAGGTTATTCATAATATATATGTCATCTATAGCTCCTACAAATCCATTTCCGCCTGTCAGCGATGAGCCTACATATACCTTCGATGACTTTAGTATATTTGTCAACGAACCTACTGATAAGGTTTTTTGTTCCTTTGAATCATTAACTATTATTCTTACATTACTTCCATCTTCATTACATCTAAACGATATAGAGTTCCACTCACCAAGTGTGATTCTTGTACTACTTACTGCAGAACCTGAACCATAATATAATCCTATTTTTCCTTCTTTATTAACACATAACTCTAATGCTTTTTCTTCTTTACCTATTGATAAAAGCGTCATGTCACTTTCTATTGCTGTATTTACGTATACTTTCATAGCAACTGTCATTCCAGTTGATAATCCATAAAATCCTGTTGGAAGATATAATACACCATCTCCTTTAAATTGTAATCCTTTGCCTCGTTCACCTTCTGAAATCGTAGGTGTCACGCTTCCTCCAACATATGCATCTGACTGCTTTTCAATTGTATTATAACCAATACCATTACCATCAAAGCTATACTGTGCAACACAATACTCACCTTGCTTGCTTTCTAAACTATCTAATATACTATTTACAGATCCTAACGCATCTACACTTTTAACAACTACCTTATAATTTTCTTGCTTAGATGAGCTTCCTTTTGTAAATGTTGCTGTTAGTGTAACTTCTGTATCCTTTTCTATCTCTGAAACCAATACAGTGGTAATCTTTCCAGATGACTCATTTATTGTAAGGATATTATTTTCACTTGCTTCCCATTGTATTAAACTTCCAAATTGACCATAGGTTGGAAGTTCAAAATTTTTCTCTACTTCTTTTAATACAATTGTTCCTTTTATATCATCTTCAACACAAGTTTGACTATCCTTTTCATACTTACTTCCCCATATAGTTCTATTGTCTATTCCAGCAGCTCCAAATACAATAGTTTCTGTATGCACATTTCCTTCTGTTATTTGCTTTAGGACTTTTCCGCTATATTTATTCGCACCAATAGTTAATGATATATAATTATTATTATATGACCAAGTTCCTTCATATGCTCCCGAAACTGTCATATCCTCATTAAGCGATATAGTTTCACTTCTTACATAATTTTGTTTGTAATCTGATGGGTCTTTATAAAACTCCAATCTGTGATATATAAATTCATATTCTCCACATACCTCTGATTTTGATATGCTCACATCTATTTCTCCACTATTTTTATAAGGAGTAGATACCAACCAGCCTTCTTCATTTTCAACTAATTGATTGGATTTTACGATAAAACCTTCTGTTCCATCTGAACTCTTTGAATGATAATGTACAAATATTTTACCATCACTTGTTACAATTGCTGAGTTACCGCCATTTGACATAGATGCATTACTCATAGTTGAAAATTTAAAATTATCCATTATACGAACACCTAATGCATCTTTATTTACAGATGTAGTAAGTGCACTGTTTCCTGCCATATCTATAAAGCCTTTGTCTGGATACTCTGAGCGAAACATCCTCATATTATAGCCACCCGTTGAACGAAGATTTCCTTGAGAATAAAACAAATAATAATAGCATCCCGTATCTGACTTGCTATCCTCAACTTTCAATACATATGGACCTTCACCATAATTATTCGCAATCTTTCTTCCATAGTATTCATCTTGACTTCCATCTGCCTTGTAAGCATAATTTGACAATGAACGAAGTCCTGTTTTATTATTTAACATTAGTACCCTGATACCACCTGCTGTAGTAAACGAACCATATGTCAAATACAAATTTCCCTCTTTGTCATAGTAAGGTGCTGGGTCTATAGCATCTGGTAAATTTGCTTTATACCACTCAGATGATGTTCCTGTATATGATAAAGGTTTAAAATACAAAGATTTATGCTGGCTATCTAGTTCACTTATACTCTTCGCATTCATTACTTGTAATAAATTTGTCGATGTCACATCATCCGCACTAAAGTCTGAACATACAATCATTCCTTGATATGAAAATGGACCCTCAGGACTCTTTGAAGTAGCAAGACAAATTGCAGATTTATAAGACCCATTAACCACGGTCACATACATAAAATATGGATCATTTCCTTCTTTTTCTGCTTCTTCACTATAAATTACATCTAATGCCCATATTCCCTCTGTGACATTAGCTCCTAACCACGAATACACCTGCGAAAACTCCTCAAGATAGTACTTACTAAACAGTTGATTAGATGTACTATACCCTGTACTTGAATTTGCTATATATGTCCATGACACTAAATCATATGATTTTGCTGCAATCATATGACTTCCATACGAATAATAAACCTCTGATTTTGGATCGTAAAATACCGATGGATCATGGATAGCTACCGTTGCACCACTTGGAATAACCAAATTTACACTCCCCTCATCCTCTACATTCTTTGTATCTTGACTTGTGTTCACTAAATCCTCTTCCTTGCTGTTCTTCAGAAAAGAAAACAATACAAGAACTCCCAGACAAATAAAACATAAGACTACTATTACTGTTATTTTCTTGGTTTTTTCCATAAAGAAAAAGCCTCCTTCGTGACATTTTGTATAATATAATAATATCAAAAAATGTTCAAAAAGTATAGGCTTTCCTTAGGTATTTATTTATTTTTTTCTATAAAATTAGTTGTATAATGGGTACTTATCGCAGATTTTTGTAACTTCACTTCTAATGTAATCAGCCTTTGTTTCAAACTCTGTGGCTGTTAACCATAAAAGCTCTGCAATCTTTTCCATATCCTCTTCTACTAATCCTCTTGATGTTACTGCTGGAGTTCCAATTCTTACACCCGATGTAACAAACGGGCTTCTAGGATCATTTGGAACAGTATTTTTATTAAGTGTTAAGTATACTTCATCACAACGATTCTGTAATTCTTTTCCACTGATTTCCATATCCTTTAAATCTATAAGCATTAAGTGGTTGTCTGTACCATCTGTTAATATCTTAAATCCCTTTTCTTTAAGGGCATTACAAAGTGCCTGTGCATTCTTTACTATCTGTTGCTGATATGTTTTAAATTCTGGCTTTAAAGCTTCTCCAAAACATACTGCCTTACCTGCAATAACATGCATTAAAGGGCCACCCTGAATACCTGGGAATATTGCCTTATTAAAGTTAAACTTTTCTGCTGCTTCTTTATTTGCAAGAATTAATCCACCTCTTGGTCCTCTAAGTGTCTTATGTGTAGTTGTTGTTACAACATCTGCATATGGCATTGGACTTGGATGTACACCTGCTGCTACAAGTCCTGCAATATGAGCCATATCTACCATTAGGTATGCTCCTACTTCATCTGCTACTTCACGGAATTTCTTAAAATCTAATGTACGTGCATAAGCGCTTGCTCCTGCAACAATAAGCTTTGGTTTTGACTCAAGTGCAATTCTTCTAAGTTCATCATAATCAATGAAACCTTCATCATTTACACCATAAGGAACTACATTAAAATAGCTTCCTGACATATTTACTGGACTTCCATGTGTTAAATGTCCGCCGTGATTAAGATTCATTCCCATGAATGTATCGCCTGGCTCTAATAATGCAAAGAATACTGCCATATTAGCTTGCGCTCCTGAATGAGGCTGAACGTTTGCATAATCACATCCAAATAATTCTTTTGCACGTTCTATTGCTATATTTTCTACAATATCAACATCTTCGCATCCGCCATAGTAACGTTTTCCAGGATATCCTTCAGCGTATTTATTTGTTAAAACTGTACCCATAGCCATCATAACTGCTTCTGATACAGCATTTTCTGATGCGATAAGTTCTAGATTTCTTCTTTGACGATTTGCTTCTAATTCAATGGCATTTCCTACTTCAGCGTCTTGTGACTTTAAAAAATCAATTACTTCATTAACCATTATTTTATCCTTCTTTCTTTATAGTATGTCTTATAGACATCTTTCTTAGCATAAGCATTTGGGTTAATTATACAAATAGTGAGCCTGAATGTCAAGATTCAGGCTCACTATTTATAGTAAATTACATAATATTGTGCTAACAAGAATGCAGGACATTCTTGCATAGTTCAGCTTTAGCTGAACTATTTTTATTTAAGGAGAACCATTCCATATGGAGGTATTGTTAGCTTACCATCTGAAAAACTAGCTGTCTTATCATCTACTCCGAGAAACTCTACTATACTGCTTATATTATATGACTCTGCTATATCTATTGTTTTTTCTTCATTTGTAAGATTATATATTATAAATATCTTATCATTATTATACTCTTTTAAAATTCCACATACATCGCCGTCTGTAATACCTTCCATTGCTTTAACTAACCCTCTACCAATTTCTGGATAGGTATTTCTTATGCTAATTAACTTTCTATAATAGTTATATATAGAATACGGATCATCTTTTTGTGTTTCATATGACGAAAACTTATGTGTCACTTTTTCCATATTTGGCGGTGATGCAGCTGTTCCTTTATATGCCTCATCATCACTCCAATACATTGATGCACGTTTATTTTCATCTTTTCCAGAGCCACTCATTCCAAGCTCTTCACCATAATACACAAATGCACTGCCACTCATTGTAAGATTAAGTGCACCTGCCAATTTCGTTTTATTTACATCACTGCTTACGAATCCTGTTATTCTTCCTGTGTCATGATTGCTTAAAAACGGAGCATTTATCATGTTTTTATTGTTTGAAAGATAACCATCTTGAACAGATACGAAATTCTTTGCTAAGTTTGAACCTGCTTTTCCATTTCCTGCTGTGTTAAGTGCTTTTACTATCTGACCATCATTATTTCCAAATGTATAATCAAATATGCTCATTACACCGCTTTTATAGTATTTCTTGATAGTATCATAAGAATCCCATACTTCTGCTACTACATATGCGTTTTCATCCTTTGATGCAACATACTGTGAAAACCAACTAAGTACCTCTACGTTCTTATCTGCATTTCCTGAAAAATATTCTTTTGCAGCATCTAATCTAAAACCACCAACGCCTAAGTCTAGCCAGTAATCTACAATTTCTTCAATTTCTTTCCTCACTGCACTACTGTCGAGGTTTAAATCTGGCATTTGATCCCAAAATACCCCCTCGTAGCACCATTTAGTACCTGAAATTCTATAGTAATTTGTAGGAACATCTGATGTATACTTGAAATTGTAGTAATCTGCATACGGACAAACCTCAAAATCTGGTTCTTGCCCTGCGGTCAATGTCTTAAGATAATCTGTCGCCTGTGTATACCATTCATGCTTAGTAGATGTATGGTTAAATACCAAATCAATAATTACCTTTATATTTCTAGCATCACATTCCTTAATAAAGTTTTTAAAATCATCTATTGTTCCATATTGTTTGTCTATACTATTGTAGTCTGTAACATCGTATTTATGATATGTTGAAGATGGCATAATTGGCATTAACCATATTCCATTAAATCCCATCTCCTCAATATAATCAAGCTTTGAAGTTAATCCATTTATATCTCCAATGCCATCACCATCGCTATCACAAAACGAACGAACAAACACCTCATAATAGGTACGATAGTTATCATCAATTATCGTTTCCTTACTTCTATCTCTTTCAAATACACTTATCTGCATATCTTGCTCATTTTCTTTCTTATCGCACGCACAAACCCCAAATACCATGAGCATTACCATAAGTAAATAAATTATTTTTTTATTATTCATTCAGCTTCTCTCTTACCTCTTCCACAATCTTTTGACCCCCTTGTTTATGCCAACGCTCAACAAAGGTATCAAAGTACTCAATCGGTTCTTCACCTGTTACTATTTTAAGGTAGGCCTTGTTTTCCAACTCTTTTAGCTTCCACCACGAAGTATTCATTGTTGAAGTTGTTCCGAAAAATAAGGACTCCACTTCTATTACCTTATCAGATGAAATCAACGAACAGGCTGTTATTCTGGATACATATGCTGACCATTCATCAATAGTCGCTGGTTTCGTGCTATTTAAATAGCTTACACAAGATTCATAATATGCTGATTCTAGCAGTAATAAATCCTCTGCTTTACTTTTTCCTTCCAATGTCGATTTTAAAGAATCATAACATCTTGTAAGGGCATCATTATAATCTACGTTTATAGACACTGGCCTAGCTGTTGGATCAACATTATTCTGAAAATATTTTGTTATTTCTTCTGATTCACTCTCATATCGCAAATCATCAAATATAACGCTTATCATTTTCCAAATAAGTTCTGGGTGTTCAAAACCTTTTCTTACAACAACATATTTATATCCTGGATTTTGAGTATGATAACTTGTAGTTCCATCTGCATTTGTTGAAATAAGATATGGCTGCCAATCTGCTTCTTCATTCATAGACATTGCTACATTAAGAGGGTTATTTGGTGCCCACCAAGGTCCAAAAAATGAACCACATCTTCCTGATGTAACTAGATCTATTATATTATTTGATGTTCTAAGCAAAAATCCATTGTCTATTATTTTCTCATTGTATAGTTTATTTAAATAAGCTAATGCATCCTTAGCCTCTGATTGAACCGAACCATATACGATTTCGCCATCTTTATTTTCTATCCATTGCTTTGGAAATGCATTATAACAAGCAAATATTATATCAGTTAAATACTCGCTGCTATATCCACTTTCTCCGCACAAACCAGTATCGCATGCTAGACCAATGGTATTACCTTCTCCGTTATTACCTGGGTCTAAAGTTATAAATTTTCTTACAATATCTTCTACGTCTTGCATTGTGGTAGGAGCGTTTAGACCTAATTTATCCATCCAGTCTTTTCTTAGCCATATTAGATTTGGACCTTCTGCAATATTTGTTTCTGGCACTGCCATAATCTTGCCATCAATAGTCACCATATCTAGTAAAATGTCTCCATAACTGGCATAAATTTCTTTTATCCTATCGCTTGCGCAAGTCTCATAACTCTGTGTTAAATCCTCTATAAGACCTTGCTCTGCTAATAATATTACATCTTCTAGAGAACTTACCGCCATTATATCTGGTATTTTCCCTGTTGCTATCGCCATATTTACACTACTATCATAATTATAAGCCATTTCTTCAAAAACATTGTCATTTTGGATATTTAGTTTTTCACGCAAATATCTTGTATACGCATTATTTTCATACGTATCACCCTCTGGCATATTGGAATTATCTTTACTAGCTAATTTTCCAAGTGTATATGTAATTAACTCTGGATATTTTCCATATGGCGTTGTTTGTGCATTTTCCATAGCTGCTTTATATTCAGACGCATCCTTCGTTTTGTCTTCATCATTATCTCTATTAAAACTGCAACTACATAAAGTGCTCAACATGCATATAACTAATATTATTCCAATCGCTCTTTTCATATATGGCTCCTTTTGTGATCAAACTTCGAAGTATGCCATTAGCCTTTAACTGCACCAGACATTCCTTCTTTGTAAAATCTTTGCATTAATAAGAAAACTATCGCTATCGGGATAGATATACAAACAGCTCCTGCTGCAAATGCTGTATACCATTTATCAACATACTCCTTTTCTAACATATTCCAAAGTCCAATTGACACTGTAAAGTACTTTGAATTTGCTCTACAAATAACTCTTGCAAATATAAAGTCAATCCATGGCGCTATGAAAGCTGTAAGTATTGTATATACTATAATCGGCTTACTAAGAGGCATTGTAATTCTTGTAAACACTTGCCACTTTGTAGCTCCATCTATATATGCTGCTTCATCTAATGTCTTTGGAATCGTATCAAAGAATCCTTTCGCGATATAAAATCCAGTTCCAGTTCCTGCTGAATATACTAGTATTAGAGCTACTCTGATAAGTCCACCTTCTGATAAACCTGCTGCTTTTAAAATATAATATGTAGCTATCATTGCCATAAATCCTGGAAAAAGTCCTAAAATCATCGCTATATTCATTAATGGTTTTCTTAATCTAAATCTTAGTCTGGACATACAATATGCCACACTTAATACAAAGAATGTAGATATTATACAAGAAAATATAGCTATTATCAATGTGTTTTGAAACATTTGCGGAAAGTCAAATCTTGACTTATCCGTAAAAAGCTTTACATAATTATCTAGTGAATATGTTTTAGGAAAAAAATAATCTGTATATGAGCCTGCTTCTCCTCTGAAACTTGTCATAACAATCCAAAAAACAGGAAAAAGCCAAATAATTGATAGTAGTGCCAAAAATGCATGAACAAGAACATTGTTTATAGTTTTTTTTACTTTTATACTCATTATTGAAATCCCTCCTCGTTTTTATATGAACCTGTACGTCTATATGTTATAAGTGAGACTACTGCCAATATTACAAACGTCATAATACCAATTACCGCGCCTAGATTATAATATTGATGATCTACTGTCAGTTTATACAGCCACGTGACCAGAAGGTCTGTCTTTCCAGCCGTGGCTCCAACTGGTGTTGGATTTCCTGCTGTTAACAGGTAAATAACATTAAAGTTATTTATATTTCCCATAAATGTTGCAATGAGATATGGTGTTGTTACAAAGAACATATATGGCAATGTTATTGATGTAAATGTCCTTATTGGGCCTGCTCCATCTACTCTAGCTGCTTCATAAAGCTCTGAAGGTATATTTTGTAAAATACCTGTTACTTGCAAAAGTGTAAATGGTATTCCTACCCAAAGGTTAACTATAATAACTGTTACCCTTGCCCATGTGGGATCCGTCCAAAATGGAAGAGGTGAATCTATAATTCCAAAATACTGTAAAATAACATTTACAGCTCCATTATCCTTAAGCATACTTCTCATTACTAATAATGATACAAACTGTGGTATAGCTACTGACAATACGAAATTAAACCTCCAGAAAGCTTTAAATTTGGTTTTCTTTCTGTTTATTACCATTGCCAACATCATACCTAATATATAATTTAATCCAGTCGCAAATATTGCCCACACAAGTGTCCATCCGAGTACCGACCAGAATGATTTTCCTATTGCATTATTTAAACTTAAAACTTTTACGAAGTTTGAAAGTCCAGTCCATTGAAATAGATTTAGTTGATCATCTACCTTACTATATGTCGTAAATGCCATTGTAATCATAAATACCAACGGAAGTATTGTAAATACTACGATTCCTGCTATCGGAGCTGAAAGTAGTAATTTTTGAAGGCTACCATCAAATAGGCTCTTTACATCTTCAATAAAATTGTTTGTCTTTTTACCTTCTTTTTTCAAGCACTGTACTTTATAAGCACTTTTTACATTACTTACCCAGATTAGTATAAATCCTGCTGTTATAAATAATGTTGCTACACCGTAGAGTAAAAATAAGAGCGTATTATCACCTTGTATATACTCATATACTCCTGCTGCTTCGTTCCACATCTCTTCTTGAGGATTTCCGCCTAATGAAATAAAGTTTTTTATACATTGTATACCGTTTACTGCCATAAAATTTATGTATAAAGCTTGGGTTAAGAAATACAAAAGGCCTTTTGTAATTTGTCCTCTTGCCATATTTCCTGTTCCCATTATTACCAAAGAGAGTTTTGCAAAAAGGTCACCCTTGGTAATAGCTTTCCCAAACGTGTAAGGAGTATAAAATTCTTTCTTCTTTTTTTTCTTTTCCATACCTTACCTCCATTCATTTTGACTTATATCTCTTTTGGCAATTCACTCCATAACGCATTGCATTATGGAGTGAAGTTTTTATTTTGAGATTAGTCTGCTAATGATGTATTTATTGAATTATTAAACTCTGCTGTCTTATCTGCTGCGTTTTCTAATGTTACTTCTCCGCTTACGATTGATTTACCAAAGTTTTCTGCTGGTGTCCACCAATAATTCATTGCTGTTACAACGAATGGCTGTACTATTGATGTATTGCTTACTGTATCATTTTGAGCAAATACTAATGGATCATTTTTAATCTTTTCTTGTTTTAATAATGCTGTATTACAAGGAATAATATTTCTTAAATCATAATGTGATTGTTGAGCATATTCACTAGCAAGGAATTTTGCAAGTGCTACTGCTACTTGTTGATATTTACAGTTTGGATTTACTGCAATAGCTTTTGAACCACTAAATGAATATAATTGTTTAGCTTCTCCACCGATGTTAGCTGATGGAAGTGATGCTATACCTAAATTATCGCCAAGTGCTTCTTTTGCTGAGCCATAATCCCATGAACCTGAGAACATTGCTTTTACTGAACCATCTCTAAGTCCTGCCATACCAGCTCCACCGTCATCGTTTACAAAGTTTTTGTTTGCTGCTAAATTTACAAGGTATTTTGTAACTTCTGTTGCTTTATCACCTGCAAAATCAATTTTTGCATCTGCATCATCTGAATTTGGTCCAAAGAATGTACATCCGTTTGCTGCATACCATGAAGCTACATACCATGAATTTCCAAGAGGGAATGAAATCTTTTCTTTTGCAATCATTGCATCAATACTCTTGATATCATCTTCTGTAAATGCACTCTTGTCATAATACATAAACCATGTATTTGTTGTAAATGGGATACCATATATATTTCCATCTACAGTAACTGAGTTTACAATCATCTCATCATTTGTTTCTTTAATATATGTAGCTGTTTCTCCACCAAGTTTTGCAATTGCATTTGCACCAATCAATGTCTGAAGCTGGTCATTTGCAAACATATAAACATCTCCTGATGCTGATGGATCTTGAGGTACGATTTTACCTGCGTCACCTTCACTACATACTCCATACTCAAATGTTAAATCCCAGTTTTCATGCTGTTCATTAAATTTCTCACACATTGTCTGAAGCCATTTACCATACTCATCTGACTGATCCTCTGATGGTCCCCATACTGTGATAGTTGCTGTGATTTTATCATCACCTGCATTTGTTGCTTTTGAATCATCTTTTTCACTTGAGCCACAGCCTACAAGTGCTGATGTAGCAAGTATTGATGTCATAAGTAAAGCTAATACTTTCTTTCTCATAAATTTTTTCCTCCATTCTGTCGTTTCCGACGGCTTGTTAATTTTAGCTTTATGTTTGTAAACTAATTGTATAATTTTTTACGAAAAAGTTAAATATCAAGAATTTTAGAAACATATCAATTTTCTACTATGAGTAATTTTTTATATTAAATTTGCAGTACTATTCCTTGTTTTAGTAAAGATATTATTGTAATATTAAACTTAGGTTATGGAAATCAAGAGATTATTTATATAATATACAAGGAGGACGTTGTATGTCAAAAATCATTAGGAATGATGTACTCAATTGGCTTCTTGAAGACGAAAATCCAGAAGTTAAATACCGCACAATGACCGAACTTTTGGATATGTCAAAAGACAATTCGGAAGTAAAAAAGGTTTATAGCAGTTTAGTGAACTCAGGTACAGTCAGTTTAGTTATGGATAAATTCAAACTTAATAAAAAGTGGGATGATGTCACCGCTTTAATTGCGCTTGCCGAATTCGGTCTAACTCGCAGTGATATTTCAACTGATGGCTATATTGAACGTATTATCAAGAGCATGAATCTTAAAGATATGAAGTGTTCAAAAATACTCCTGCTGAGAAATTTAGTATTACTCGGATATTACGAACATGCATGGGTAAAAGAACAAATATTTTTGTCTTTTTCGGATATACGGGAAGATGGTACATTTCGATGTCTGGACAAAGGCAAGAGAACAAATGACTCTAAGTTGCCAGATATGGGTTGTTACAGACAAACAACTACATATCTTTTACTCGCAGCAGAACTTAAAAAAATAGGTGTTGTTTTTCCACAGTTTGAGCAACTGATAAACTTTTACATAAACAACTATGTAGTATTCCACCCTAATAATCCTGAAAAGTTAATTATTGAAGAAATGGCAGGGACATACTATCCGTTTGACCATGTGAAGCTGGGGCTACAAATGACAATGTACGGACTTTCGGTTCTTGGTGCGGCAAATCATCCAAATTGCGACAAGGCATGGGTATTGTTAGATAGCAAAAAAAACAACAACAATAAATATATTCTTGATAAGTCTCATCCATATTTTGAGGTAGGAAAGGTTGGTGAACCCAATAAGTGGATAACACTTTATGTGCTCTTATCGGAAAAATATCGTATGTTATAAGCATTATGTCAAGTAACAAGTCTAATTTGTAGAGTAATATAAACATAATGAAGCCACAGTTAAATGTTAAATTCAAACATATAACTGTGGCTTTAATATAATAACAATAATCTATTCTATCTCACTTAATTTTTCATCTTCAGTAATCAAGTTCTCTCGTGAAATAATCTCCGTCTCATTATCAGCTTCAAACTTCACATTTTTAGCTTTTAACCTTTTACCAATTTTTCTATCTAGCAAGAATGCAATAACCGCTGTAACTGGAACACCCAAAAACATTCCTATTACGCCTGCTACCCATCCACCTAATGATATCGCAAATATTATCCAAATAGGTCTTAAGCCTGTGCTTTCACCTAAAATCCTTGGTCCTAAATACAAACCATCAAACTGCTGCAATAAGAATATTATAATAGTAAATATTACTGCATAGTATGGATCAACAATTATCAGTAGCAATATACCTGGTACCGCACCAATAAATGGTCCAAAATATGGTATCATATTTGTAACGCCTACAATCACACTTATTACAAGTGGATATGGTATATTAAACGCTGTAGTTATAATCCAACATAAAAAACCTATTATTGTTGAGTCTATAGCTTTTCCTATAATAAAGTTTCCAAATATCTTATTACATTCTTGAGATGTTACAAGTAACTTATCTGCCTTTTTTTCTGGTAAAATCGCATATATTGTTTTCTTTATGTTATTTATAAGCTTATGCTTATCAAATAACATATATACAGAAACAATTATTGCTATAAGTGCATTTATAACACCGAAAATAACCGACAATGATGTATCATATATCTTTGGTAATATAGTTGGTATTATTTCTCCAATATAACTTCCTATAATTTCTGGTATATTCTTTACAAAATCTACTACAACATTCAAGTTCCACTGTGGATAATCTTGATTTAGTTTATTTAGCTGCTTTATTATACTGTTATATCCTGTTTGGGCAGAATCAATAACATGTTCTAATTGAACCAACGATTGTACTATCTGTGGAATAATATAAAACATACATGTCGTAATTATAGATATAACCAACACATACGAAACAAGAATCGATAATGTCTTACTAATCCCTTTTCTCTTTATTCTAAATAATCCCTTAAAGACTTTCCTATTTAATAGCTCTACTAGTGGATTTATCAAATATGCAATAAACCACGCCCAAATAAATGGAGATAATATACCAAAGAACTTTCCTATAAACTCAGAAGTATCACCCCAATACCATATTAACTTAATAATCACCGCTGCCGCTGCCAATGTAGCAAGAGTATAAATACTTATCGTATAATACTTCTTGTTTTTCAAATCCTTCATATATACATATTCTCCCTTATTTAGTTTACTAACAATCTTTAAAAGAATGTCTCCTCGAGACATTCCTTATATAAAATGAGAGCATTCCAGAAGAATGACTCCCTGAGGCATTCTTCCGTATAAGATTATAATTGTTTAGGTGCCCCCTAAGGCACCTTAGCAATTCTTCTTATACTAGTATACCAATCATTTACGCTTTTTCAAAGCGTATTTTTATAAATTTTATATTTTTTATAATTTTTTTAAAAAAGTACTTGCACTTTTTTATATTATCTATTATAATAACTCTTGCGTTCAAAAAACATTCGACTACCGTCGAAGTTTGCAAGAATCGCTTCGCAATTCTTGTTACGCAATGTTGATTACCAAGCGCGATTAGCTCAGTTGGTAGAGCACCTGACTCTTAATCAGGGTGTCCAGGGTTCGAACCCCTGATCGCGCACTGAAAGTATTTTTTTGATGACGTACGAGCATTGGGAAAGTACTTTTTTTTATTGTAATTAGGAAATCACACTATTTTATATGTTCCCTTTCTTGAATTTTTTATACCATAAAGTATGTCATCTGACTTTTTTATCATCTCATTCATCATCTCATTTGTCTCTATATTATCTGAAATAGTTACCCCTATTGAACAAGTAATTCTATGATTATCGTCAATTTCAACTGTTTTTCCTAATACCTCGCAAATTTCTTTTTCAAATCCATTTGCCTTTTCAACTGCCTTATAAATTGACCATAATACACTTTCTACCTTCTCTTTATTTCCAGTATTTAAAATAATAATAAACTCATCTCCGCCATACCTAGTAACAAAACCAATATTTTTGCATACCTCAAGAAATACTTTAGACATTTCTTTTAGTATTATATCTCCTACATCATGTCCAAAGGTATCATTATAATACTTAAAATTATCCAAATCAATGTACATTAGAGATATCCCTTTATGCACTTCTCCTCTTCTTATCTTTTTAAGCATATCTTCGATTGTCTTATAGAATCCTTCTCTATTCATAAGGCCTGTTAGATTATCCGTAACTGCTGCCTTCTCAAGCTGAATATTCATAATCTTAACCTTTTCATTTGCATCAAGTGCATCTACTGCTGATATCAACTGCCTAAATATAAATTCATAGTTTTTAAAGTCACCTTCATCAAGCATATATTTGTTTATCGGAGAATGCCAATTATCCTTCATAACTATATATGCCACTAAAATTGCCTTTAAGTTTTCATTTTCATAATATGGTATTCCTACCATTGAACATACATTTTCACTTTCAAAAAGCGAAATAATATCCGTATAGTCTGCATAATTACTGTCTATTTTGGATACCACAAATCCAAGCCTTTTCTTCTTAAAATACTCTTTAAGCTTTAAATGCTTTTTAGTCTCTACATCTAAATTTGTATTATCATATAATACATTTGGTTCATCTTCCTTATATTCAATAAACATAACCCTATCAATGTTAAAGTTATTTGAAAACGCCTGAATCGCAACATCAATTAACGTTTCTCTTGTTTTTCCTGAAACATCGATAATTCTTTGCCATGTGGCCAAGAAGCTCATTTGTTTTTTATACTCTGCATTTTCCTTTACTAGTGCCCCTTGCTTCAATGCGCTATAAATCTCATCTAAAGTTACAGTATCTAAAGTAAGGGAATATGATATTGTTTCAACCTTCCCTTCATTTAACTCTGCTCTTATTTTTTCTGCCTTTTGAAATGCCTCAGTCTTGACAAAAAATTCCAAACACTTTTCTAACTCCTGATTTGCAAGAACATCTTGATTCATCATTCTATGCAATTTCGATTTTTCAACACTATATTGTGCATATGTAAAAAATTGATTTCCTGCGTTTTTTACATATCTTGACGCTGTATTAAAATAATTTAATGCCTCATTATAATTTTCTTCCTTTGTATACACAAGCCCTGTAACAAAATAGTACATAAATAAATCATCATCACATAATGTGTAATCATGAATTATACTTGTTTTCTTATCATTATTATCAATAAGATGACTTAAAAACTGCTTACAGCTACTTAAATATAGCATACAACTATTCTTCTTATTTAAGTGAAAACAGCAAAGTGATAATAATCCAAATAGTTTTGATATATTACAAACTCTAAGACTATTAAGTTTTAATCCTTTTACAACTTTTAAACATGTATTTAAATACTGATATGCACGATCATAATCATCTGCCATTATACAGTTGATTCCCATATTATAAAGTGTTTCTCCTACATAATCCATCATATTTAAATCCATAAAAATTCTTATTGCCTTATTATATAAATCATTTGCCTTTACATAATCCTCCATTGCACATGAATTATATCCGATTCCATTATATATATTAGCTTCATCAAATGGATTGGTATCTTTTACCACTTCATAGTATTTATAATAATAATAATTTGCTGTCTTAAAATATCCATTTGTAGAAGCAATCATAATATTATTTCTATATGCTTTTATAAGAAAATGTTCATTTCCAATTTTCTCAGCATAATATATTCCTTTATTATAATGTATCAGATTTTCTTTTACGCTCTCTTCATCTTTAAAGTAATTTGGGTCATTATCAAATGCGTAGACATAAATATGTGCTAAATGATTTATAAAGCCATATTTCTTAGCTGCTACAATGACATCATCATCAATATGTACATCCTCTGCACAGAAAAATATATTATGCCAGCCTGACATTTTAATCATTACTTCTAAAAGCTTACTTTTAAAGCACAAAAACTCGTTATCTTTATCTATAGCTATCTGATAACACCTTTCTGCATATTGAGATGAAAGTTCTAGTTTACCATTATACATATTTACTGTAGCCATAGTATAATTATAATCAAATAATGCCTTATAACTATTCTTTAATATCCCTAGTTCATGCATATTATCGCATAATAACAATGCCTTAGACATATCTCCGCTATATACGCAAGTCATCGCATAATATAAAAATATCTTCATTTTACTTTCATCTGGCAACATCAAGTTTTCAATGCTTATTAGCTTATATATAAGCTCAAAATAATATTTTGCTTGTTCAAAGTCCATAAAATTCATCATATTATTTAGCTTTATTATATATTCATCTATTTTATCTATATTAAACGAAAAGTCCTTTATTAGGTCAGGATTTACATATTGTGACAATGAATCATCCTCTAAAATAACACCTAAATTTTCAGCCTTTTGGCATAGTAAATCAAACTTATCCTTTCCATAAGCATACACTCTATATAACTCATTATAAATGACTAAAATGCCAATATTTTCGTTTTCACTACTATCCATGATTTCAGATATAAGCTCAAAAGTACTTTCACCTGCCTCTTGTAAATCATCTAAAACTATATAAATTGGCTGCATTTTAGAAACATATATCAGCATCTTTGTAACAGAAGAAACCATCATCTTCTTTTCATATTCTACTTCATCAAGCAATAACTCTTCAGCCCTCTTACATTCACCCATTTCCAAGAAACTCTTCATTATCGAGCGGTGTAGTGTATATATTTCACACCTATCCAAAAACTCTTCTATAGAAATATCAAAATTTTCATAATAAGTTGTCCTAATAATCTCTAAAAATGGCTCATATGAACCTAACATATCAGATGCGTCATATCTATGATAAATAAGCTCTGCCGAAATCTTCATAGACTTAATAAGCTCTATGTATCGATTATCATTTCCCATAGAATTATAATGTCTAAAAAATATGTAATTGTTTGCTTTTTGCCCTACCTTTAAAGCCAATGACTCTTTTATATTCTCTAAAAAACCCTCAAACATATATATCACCCACCCTCTCTCATTGTTGCAGGTATTCTAATTGTAATCTTTGTTCCTTTTCCGACCTTGCTCGTAATTATAAGATGATATTCGTCTCCAAAATATAGTTTAATTCTCTCATTTACATTTCTAAGACCATATCCCTTTGAATTTTTTATTAGTAACTTTTCTATAGTTTTGTCATCCATTCCTGCCCCATTATCCTCTACAGAAAGCTCTATATACTTTCCATCTCTCTTTCCTGTTACCTTAATATATCCGCGGCCACTTTCCTTTAAATCAATTCCATGATCTATAGCATTTTCTATTATTGGCTGCAATACTAAATTAAGTGTATCGTATCTGAGAATTTCTTCATCTATATCCTCTATTACGTCAAAATCATTATCATGCATAAGTAACTGTATCTTCATATACGAACGCATGTTTTTTATTTCATCTTCTATTGTTAGTATATTACTTCCTTTATTTAGAGATGTTCTATAAAATGTAGACAGTGCAAGAACAATCTCACTAATATCATAACGCCCCGATTCTATCGCCTTCCAGTTTATTAGAGATAGCGAATTATATAAAAAGTGAGGATTAATCTGTGCTTGCAATGCCCTCATCTCATATTCTTTTTGTTTTATTTCTCCATGATAGACTTCATTTATCAACTTATTAATCGTAGCAATCATTGAGCCAAAGCCATCAATAAGCTCTCCTATTTCATCCTTATCTTTAGATTTTACTATTAATTCAAGATTTCCCTTTTCGACTTGTTTCATATTATATTTAAGTGCACTTATTCGCTTTGTTATAAACTTTGACATAATAGACATTGCAAATATACTTGCACCAAAACCTGCAATTAGTGTTACCACTGCAAGTATAAACATTGGCTCTGTTGAATCAATTATCAAGCTATTATGTTTATATAAATAAGCCGTCCAACCTGTTGTTCCAAATTCTCTTGATGTTACCACATACTTTGAATTTTTATTTTCTAACTCGTTTTTCAATTGCTCATAACTAAGTCTAGTATACCCATACTGGCTTTCCATCTTAGCATTACTATAAATAACCATATCATCATTATTTACAATATATATTCCATAATTTTCTATCTCAGATTGTTCAAATGACTCAAATAAATTTTCATAACTTGATTTAATGTATAATACTCCCTTTATATTGTTACGTTCAAGCATTGTCATTTTTCTTGCTGAGATAAGCTCTCTAGTTCTCAAATCTATAAACCAATGAATCTCATTATCGTCTAACACATCCTCTACCCACGGATAATTTTGTATATCACTAAGAGGTGCAAGTGTTGTATCGTACTCTATATCTCCCTCAAAATAAATGGTTACTCTTTCTACTCCCTCATGGAAATACTTAATCGATGAAAGCATCGGTTTTAATATGTTTACAAGGTTTTCATACATTTCGTAATCGCTATCATATTCATATCCCACGACTTGTGATATAGTCTGATTAAATACAATATAATTAGACAGATTATTAAATATCTTAATCTGTCCATCTGCACTAGATGTTGCCTGATATAAATATGACTGAATATTTTTAGTTTCTTTTTCTGTCAATATCTCTTGCATCTGTATGAATGCAAAGATGAATAATATCATAATCGGCAACAACCCTGCTACTATATAGGTCACAAACAATTTATATGAGACCTTCATATTTTTAAACCCTCTACTTACCTTCTGCCGCCATCTATTCATATGTAACCCCTACACTTCCCCATTATCTCTGTATTTTTGTGGACTTACCCCATAGTATTCTCTAAAGCTCTGACAGAAATATGATACATTGCTATACCCTACTTTATCTGATATATTCACAATCTTCATATTCGTTTCTGAAAGCATTTCTTTTGCCTTCTCCATTCTATATGCCTTAATAAACTTACTTAAATTCTGTCCTGTTTCTTTCTTAAACAAACTACTAAGATAACTTGGTGCAAGATAAACTCGTTCAGCTAATTGTTCTACCCCTATCTCACTTCCATAATTATTATATATGTACTTTTTAATATCTTCGATTTCTTTATGCTGTGTTGTCGGATTTACTTGAAATTCTTTCTCCAACTTTCCAATATTAAATTCCAGTATAATCATAATATTTTTTAAATCTGTAGACTTATATAATAATTCAATTTCTTCATTAAGCTCTTTATCACTCTTACTTGGCAATGCATCATAAATCTCTTTAAGTAAGTTAGAAAAAATAAATTTTATATATACTTGAGATAATGTTGTTTTACTCATATACTTATTACACATTATTTCAAAATTTCTTCTAAGCCTTACAATGTCTTTGAGCTTAATGTCTTGTCGCATCTGCTTTAAAATGCTATCATCATCTTCCGCATCTTCATCCTCACGTCTTATTTGATTATCCACTGTAAATATGTATTTATCAGTATAATAGAATTTGTTATCCATTAAGGATTCTAGCTCTTCAATTTCCTTTTGCATATTTGTATCCTTATCAATTTCTTTAGATATAGCTATGTACAATGTATCTGAAAATACTTTGTTTACCTTCTCACAGATTTTTTCTGCTATCTCTAAAAAGACTTCTGCCTTTGCATCCTCAAAAAATAGTAATGCTTGCTGTTGATTTAGGTTTAAATACATGAAGTTTACGTCGCTACAGCTTTGAATTTCTTTACCAAAATCTGTACATATCCTTCCAAAAAAATCATGATTAAACTCTAGAAGCATTACTCTTTTATAGTTATAAAGGAAATTCATATCTAAGATTCCACTTGCTCTTCTTTGTAATTCTTCATCATCTGTACCATTTACATATAGATATAGCAAGTGTTCCCTCATATATGACATACTTTTTTGTTTTATTTCCTTTTCTTGCTTTTCATCACTTATCTCCGAAAGAACCTTTGTGATAGTTGCCTTGAACTCATTTGGTGCTACTGGTTTTAATATATAGTCAGAAACACCCATCTTTACTGCAAGTTTAGCGTACTCAAACTCATTATGTCCACTAAATATTACTACCTTCAGGCTATCATATAACTCTTTTGCTTTTTTTGTAAGCTCTAGGCCATCCATAAAAGGCATCTTAACGTCCGTTAAAAGTATATCTATGTCATTTTGGGCTAATTTCTCAAGTGCAATTTTTCCATTAGATGCCTCTATGATATTTAATTGAATTCCCATCTCACTAATCAGAAACTTAATTCCGTTTCGTTCGATTTTTTCATCATCTACTATTAAAATATTATACATACCTAAACCACCCTTTTCTCAAAAATGCTTAGCACCCTTGTAAGCGCCACAAATAGTGGCGCTTTTAACAATCTTAACCTTAAGACAGCTTCCAGATTTCTCTATCATATTCTGCAATCGTTCTATCTGATGAGAAGAAACCTGCCTTTGCAATATTTACTAATGCTTTCTTTGCCCATGATTTTTTATCTTCATAGTCTTTTAAAACTACTTCTTTTGCTCTAATATAATCATTTAAATCAAGTAATGTCATGAACCAGTCTTTCTTAATTAATTCTGCATGTAGTCTTAAAAGTGTTTCTGTATCACCTACGCTTAATACCTTCGCACTAATAATAAAATCTACTAATTCTTTTATGCTTGCATCATTAATATAATATTGTACTGCTTTGTAATCTGCATTTTCATAATGCTTAATAACCTGTTCGCTACTTTCACCAAATGTATATATATTTTCTTTTCCAACAAGATCTGCTATTTCAACATTTGCACCATCCATTGTTCCAAGAGTAATTGCACCATTTAGCATAAACTTCATATTACCTGTTCCTGATGCTTCCTTTGATGCTAATGAAATCTGTTCTGAAATATCACATGCAGGGATTATTTTTGCAGCTTTTGAAACATTGTAGTTTTCTACCATTACTACTTTCAAATATGGACTTACATCTTTATCATTGTTTATAATCTGCTGTAAACATAAAATAAGGTGTATAATATCCTTTGCAATCGTATAAGCAGGTGCTGCCTTTGCTCCAAAAATACATGTAATCGGTGTACTTGGCTTATTTCCCTTTTTAATTTCAAGATACTTATATATAATATAAAGTGCATTCATCTGCTGTCTCTTATACTCATGAAGTCTCTTTACTTGTATATCAAATATTGAATTGTCATCTATTTCAATGCCTTGGGTCTGATAAATAAAATCTTTAAAATCCTTTTTATTATTTTTCTTTATCTGCATTATTCTATCTAATACTTCGTCGTTGTCTATAAATTGAAGTAATTTTTCAAGCTCTGTAGCATCTTTTTTATATCCGTTACCTATAAGACTTGTTATATAATCTGTAAGCTCTTCATTACAATGTAATAACCATCTTCTAAATGTTATACCGTTTGTCTTATTATTAAATTTCTCTGGATATAGTTTATAAAAATTATTTAACTCATTATTCTTTAATATCTCTGTATGAAGATACGCTACACCATTTACGCTATATCCATAATGAATGTCGATATGAGCCATATGCACAAGTCCATTGTCATCAATAATATATGTTGATTTATCCGAAACCTTTGACTTAATGTTTTTATCTAATTCTTCAATAATAGGTACTAACTGTGGCACAACCTTTTGTAAATAATGCATTGGCCATTTTTCTAATGCCTCTGATAAAATAGTATGGTTTGTATATGCACAAGTCTTTGTTACTATTTCTATCGCCTCTTGCATAGAAATTCCTTCTGCAATTAAAAGTCTAATAAGTTCTGGAATTACCATTGTTGGGTGTGTATCATTGATTTGAATAGTTGCATACTCATATAAATCATGTAGGTTTGAACCTTTTGCTTTACATTCATCTAAAATAAGTCTTGCTCCATTACTTACCATGAAATACTGCTGATATATTCTTAATAGTCTTCCATTATCATCTGAATCATCTGGATATAAGAATAATGTCAAATTCTTTGCAATATCAGTTTTATCAAATGCTGAGCCTTCTCCTGAAACTATTGATTCATCTATTGTCTCAATATCAAACAAGTGAAGTTTTGTCGTCCTTTGCTCATAACCAGTTACATCTATATCATACATTCTTGATTTTACTGTTTGATTACCAAATTTCACGTCATAAGTTACATCTGTTTTTGTTAACCAGCCTTCTTTTTCTATCCAAGGATTTTGTGTCTCTTTTTGCAAATTATTAGTAAACACTTGTTTAAATAATCCCAAATGATAATTAAGTCCTATTCCATCTCCATTTAAACCTAAAGATGCTATTGAATCTAAAAAACAAGCTGCCAATCTTCCTAATCCGCCATTTCCAAGTGATGGTTCTGGCTCTATTTCTTCTATTTCATATATACTTTTATTACTTGCTTCAAGCTCTTTTTTTACATCCGCAAAAACACCTAAATTTATAAGGTTATTTGACAAAAGCTTACCAATAAGAAATTCAGCAGATATATAGTATAACTTCTTCTTTCCTTCATTGCTTTCTTTATCCTTTGCCATATCCTTAACAAGTTCTATTAATGAATAGTAAATTTCACTATTTGTACAATCTGCTACCTCTTTATTATATTTTCTTAAACATATCTCTCTTACCATGATTTCCTCCTATTTGAAAAAATTTTATCGTCCACTTAAAATAACTAACTTTTTAAGCATTTCTATCTGTTCAAGACCAAATTCACCTTCTTGTAATCTCCACTTCCAATTTGTTCCTATTGTAGATGGATAATTTGTCCTTGCATCATTGCTTTTTTCTAAAATATCTTGCATCTGTATTATACAAGTATCTGCCACTGATAAATAAGCTGTTTTTATAGTTTGTTTCACTATATCTTCGTCCTTATTTGCACTTACATAGCTTTTAATTCTTTTTATCTGCTCTGCTGGCAATGTTTTTAGGTAACCTGCAAATGTATCATTATCATGTGTTCCTATGTACATTACTGAATTTTTTTCTACATTATATGGCAAATGCTCATTTGTTGGTGTTCCATCAAATGCAAACATCAATACTTTCATTCCTGGATATCCTTCTTGCTCAAGTAATGCATCTACAGCTTCATACTTAACGCCTAAATCCTCAGCAATTATTTTTGCATCACCAAGTGCTTCGTTTATTGCCTTTGTAAGCATTCTTCCTGGTCCATACGCAAAATGTCCTTCTTTAGCTGTTTTATCTGCTGGAATAACATAGTATCTACATACTCCTATAAAATGATCAATTCTTGTAACATCATATAATTTAGTAGCTGCTTCTATACGCTGCTTCCACCATGTAAATCCATCTTTCTCCATTTCATTCCAGTCATATAATGGATTTCCCCATCTTTGACCTTCATCAGAAAATGCATCTGGAGGGCATCCTGCTACTGCTTTTGGATTCTTGTCCTTATCTAATTGATATAGATTAGGATTTACCCAAACATCCGCACTATCCATTGCTACGTATATAGGTATATCCCCTATAATACTTATTCCTTTTGAATTTGCATATTCTTTAAGTCTATTCCATTCTTTAAAAAATCTAAACTGTAAAAATTTCCAAAATTCTATCTCGTCAGCATATTTCTTACTATAAGTTTCTATTGCTTTTGGTTTTCTATTTTTAATATCATCATCCCATTTTGACCATTCAACTTGCTCAAAGCTTTCCTTAACAGCCATAAATAATGCGTAATCTTCTAACCACTCACTGTTGTCTTTTATAAATTTTTCATACTCAAAAGATTTTGACCCTGTCCATCTTTCAAACGCCTTCTTTAGCAATGGATATCTGCTATTATAGATAGCATCATATTCTACATACTCTTCATTGCCACCCCAAAACGCCCATTCTACCTCACTCTTTTCAAGCAATCCTTCATCTATCATATTTTCAATATCTATAAAATAAGGATTTCCAGCAAATGTAGAAAAGGATTGATACGGACTGTCTCCATAACTTGTCGGTCCTACTGGTAATACCTGCCAATACTTTTGACCTGCAAGAACCAATTTGTCAATAAAACTATAAGCTTCCTTTCCCATTGTTCCTATTCCATATGGTGATGGTAAGCTTGATATTGGTAATAATATTCCAGCTCCTCTTTCTAATCTCTTTGTCATATTTGATATCCTTTCTCTTTTTTGAAGAAAAAATTTTGCCCCAAATCCCTTACTATAAATCTGCTTAGCAGATTTATAGTGGTCATTGGTTGGTAGGTTATAAAATTAATACTAAAAAAGGGGATTTACTGCAAATGTTTCCATTTGCTTATGAATAATATAGACTATATTTGCTGGATTTTCTTGCAATATACAATCAATAATTTGCACAATCCTATCATTTTATCAATTTTTTAATTTTTACTGTAAAGCTCGCGATACCTCTTTGGTGTAATATCATACTGGTTTTTAAAACTTCTATTAAAATACGAAAGATTATTAAAACCACATTCCATTGATATATCCATAATATTGGAATTTGATGATATTAAAAGCTTTGCAGCCATTGATAATCTATATTCATTCAAGTAGTTAATGAACGATGTATGCATATTACTTTTAAACAATTTCATGAAATGTGATGAACTTATTCCTAGCTCATCTGCCATATCTTCTATTGAAATTTCATTTGCATAATTCTCTTCTATGTACTTAATTATTACCTTCATTTTTTCTAATGATTTATTTACAGTACTCTTATTATCATTTTCTCCCGCATATTTTGAATACAATATAAAGAACACGTTCAAAAGTCCTGCTCTAATTGCCAACTCATAGCCTCTTGGAAATGTTCCACAGATGCTATCTATTTTATTCAATGTTTCTGATACCTCGCCATAATCTGGAAAATCCTGATTAATGAATGTTGGCAATGTTATCTTTCTATTCATTAATGGTGTAAAAAAATCCATTGTAGAATTATCCATTACCTTTGATTGCAATAGCTCGGGATTAAAGATTATATTTTCGTATTCCATTGAAAACTCTTCTTTTTGTGTAATTGAATGCAACTGACCTGGAATTATTATTATTATATCACCTTCTTTTACTAAATACTCGTAAAAGTCCACATTCACTTTTCCCTGACCTTTTTTTACATAAATTATTTCCATCTCATTATGCCAATGTGCTGGCACCATTTGGAAATCTAATGGTATTGTACAAAGATATGTATTATAAGGAAACTCTACTGAATAATGTGATTTTGTTTCCTGATAATTTTCGTATTCTAATATATTCATTGCACGATACCCACTTTCCCATTTTTTCTAGTATAAGGCATATTCTATTTATAATCAATATCAAAAATCTATGCTCTATATAATCTTAGAAAAACAACATGCTAACTTCTAAGTCTACACATTATCTTAGAAAATACTATCGCCGCTATAGTTGATAATAATGTTGCTAGTATCGCTGGTGCCACAATAACCATCGGATTTATACTTCCATATTGTCCCCTATATGCAATCATATTTATCGGTATTAGCTGAAGTGATGAAATGTTTAACACTAAAAATGTACACATCTCATTGCTTGCTCTCATACCCACCTGTTTTCTATTTTGCTGTTCTTGATTTCTTTTTGTTTCTAAGTTCTCTAGCGCAACCATAGCCTTAAGTCCTGCTGGTGTTGCCGCTGCCCCTAATCCGAATATATTTGATATTATATTTACTGTAATATGCTCTACTGCTGGATTATCTTCTGGTATTTTGGGAAATAAAAATTTAATAAAAGGCCTTAATAGCCTTGAAGCCCCTGATATTATTCCCGATACCTTTGCTATTTCCATAAGTCCTGACCACAATGCTACCACGCCCAGCATTGCTATACCTAGTGAAACTGCTTCTTTTGCACTGTCCATAATGCCATTACCTACAGCTTCTATATTTCCTGTAAATACTCCATACACTATTCCGCATACAATCATTGCTCCCCAAAGTATGTTTAGCATATTTTCCCCATTTCAAAGTGTTTTATTACATTCTATGAAATAATATATTCTTTAATACGCTTTATTTGTTAATCGAGTGGCTTGTTTTAACCATTCTAGTTCTTCTCCGCTAAAATATAGTGATAATGTTTTATATACTTTTTTATGATAATCATTTAGTAAATCTATTTCTTTGTCTGACATACATTCAACATCTATGCCATCTAAATCCCATGGAACCATAGTAAGCGTTTCAAACTCCATAAACTTTCCATATTGTGTCGTTTCTGACGTTTTGCAAAGTATTAGATTCTCAAGTCTTATGCCATATTTTCCTTCTATATACACACCTGGCTCATTAGATGTTATCATTCCCTCTTCAAGTACACAACTTTCTCTACCTTTTATCAACTGCCAACCTATATTATTAGGTCCTTCATGCACATTTAAAAGATAACCAACTCCGTGTCCTGTCCCATGATTATAGTCAAGTCCTATCTCCCAAAGTGGCGCTCTAGCTAGATAATCAAGGTTTATCCCTCGTACTCCATATTTAAATTTTGCTGCACCTAATGATAGATTTCCTCGTAGTACTGCTGTATAAACCTTCTTTTCCTCTCTTGATAACTCTCCTAATGCAAAAGTTCTAGTAATATCCGTTGTTCCTTCTAAATACTGACCACCAGTATCTGCTAATAACATCCCTTTTTGTTCTATTTTAACGTCAGTTTCTTTTGTTGCTGAATAGTGTATAATTGCACCATGAGCACCATATCCCATTATAGGCTCAAAGCTTGGTCCTATATAATTTTCCTGTTCACGTCTTAATTCTTCTATTTTACATGCAGCGTCTATCTCCGTAATATCTTTATAGCCTACATTTTTCTTTAGCCAGTACATAAACTTTGTAACAGCTAACCCATCTTTTATATGGGCTTTTCGCATATTATCTATTTCTTCATTTGTTTTTAATGCCTTCATTTGTAGAGTTGGATTTACTTCGTTTATTATATTTACTCCATCCGAAATACTTTTTATAATAGAATAATTTACTCTATTCTTATCCACTAATACATTACAGCCTAAATCTAGCTTTTCAATAAAACCATATATTGAATTATATGGTACAACAAAAATACCGTTCTCTTCTAACTTTTTTAATATATCTTCACTAAATATGTCTACATTAGCATATAAATTTATTTTTTCCTTTGTCATAGTTAGATATGCTAAAAACACTGGATTATATTCTATATCATTTCCCCTTAAATTAAGTAACCATGCTATATCATCTAAAGATGTGAGTATAAATGTATCCACTCCTTTTTCTATCATCTTTACCCTTACTTCATTTATCTTTTCTCTACAACTTTTACCAACATATTCTACAGGTATTTCCCATACCTTGCATGCAGAAAGTGATGGTCTATCTTTCCATACACCATCAACTAAATCTTTATTATATTCTACTTGTATATTCTTGTGCTCCAATTTCTTCAAAAGATTTTCTACCCATGTTGCACTTATCGCTCTTCCATCAAACGCTATCTTATCCGAATCAGATAGTACCTTTTCCAAATACTCACTTATACTTGGAACATTTTCTTCACCTGATTTCATAAGCTTAATTTCGGTTTTACTTAGTTGAGACTCTGCCTGTATAAAGTATCTTCCATCAGTCCACAGCAATGACTCATTTTCCAATATAAGTGCTGTTCCAGCCGAACCTGTAAACCCTGTTATATACTCTCTTGACTTAAAATATGCCCCAACATATTCCGAGTTGTGAAAATCATCTGTTGGAATAATATATGCTGCTATATTATTAGCTTTCATTAACGCCCTTAGTTTATATATTCTTTCCCTCATAACTATTTTAATGCCCTTCTAATTTTTTATCGATATCAGCAACACTTGGCATATATATCATTTTACCTAGATTAATGTTATTATCATGATACATTTCATATATCTTTTTCTTCTTTTTCTCTTCTCCCATAACATCAAAATATAATATATATGATTTAAGTGCACATCTAGTCTCTCTATAATTTTGTTCTTTTACAGATTCCTTATACTTTTGTTCTATATTTTTTAGTAATTCTTCAGGGTCTTCTTTTGATCTAATCTTTTCTTCTATATCTTTATAACAAAGTATACAAACGTGATTTTCCGGGTGAAATCCTAAAGTCTTTGATTCTTCCTCTAGCTTGTCTTCATTAAATTCATAATATTTTTTATATGCATTCTCTAAATTTTTCGTATCATTAATAATTTTATAATAACGTATCATACATTCCCAATATTCAACCCATACTGCATTCAAATCAATACTTAATGAAGTTTTCCAAAGTTCCTCCACTACGTGTTTGAAATCTTCCACTCGTCCCAATTCAACTAGTGCCTCTAATATCTCCACCTGCACAGAAAATGTATATACATTTTTCACTTCGCTTCTTGTTAAATCCATTAAATCATTTATTTTTTCATATGCAAGTTTAGGTTTACCTACCTTCAAGTCAAGTCTTGCATCTAACATCAGATGTCTTAATCCTAAACTCCCTGCATTTGCTATCCGAGCTAAATGTTCCTTTGCCTTATCATATCTTTGCGTACAATACATTATTCGTGCTTTATTAAGCTCATACTCATCCATATAATGGTTTATTGCACTTTGATACTTACTATCTCCTTTTTTAATAATATCATTTGATCTTTCTAGTAAATCTTCTGCTTTTTCATATTCACCAAGAGTTATATAAAGCACGGAGATATTTTTAAAGCCAACTCCCTTCATAATATGTCTTTCTACTTTATCCCTTACTTCTATTGTTTTTAAAAAGCAGTTAAGTGCCATTTGTTCATTTCTAAGATTCATATACCCTATTCCCAAAAGAGCATATGCTCTTGATAACAATTCGGTATAATTATTCTCTTCTAAAGTCACTATATTTTCTTGAACTTTTTTAATGCTTCCCTTTATATTTCCCATTTTCATTAATGCATCTGCTGAATACAGTTGTGATATTAACCTTAGATACTCGTTATTATTTTTAAGTGCAATCGCTTCTAGGCTCGCACTTAAATTATACTCCATTTCTGGGTTATAAATGCGAACCTCTTCTATTCTTTTTATTAATTTTTCTTCCATATTTTCGTTTCCCACAACGATAACTCCATTTCTTCTTGAATGCTCTTTTATCATATTAATTCATTGTATATGTCCCTTTTTGACACACCTCTGTCTTTTGCAACTAACTTCATCGCCTCTTTTTTGTCTATCCCTTGTGCTAGATATATCTCTAAGTGTTCTATAATAGTCATACTCTCAAATGTCTCTATCTTTTCTTGTTTTTTTTCTTGTAATGTCTTTCCTGCAATAACTAATACAAACTCTCCCTTTATATCTTTTCCTTCATATGAAATAATTGCTTCTGATAATGTTGTCTTATTAGTCTTTTCGTGTAACTTTGTTAACTCCTTACATAAAGTAATTTCCCTATCTCCTAATGCTCCGTAAAGCTCTTTCAACGTTTTTACTAGTCTATGTGGTGCTTCATAAATAACCATCGTTCTAGTTTCTTGTTTAAGCTCTTCTAGTATTGCTGCCTTTTCCTTCTTATCTGCTGGCAAAAATGCCTCAAAAGCAAATCTTCTGGTAGACTGACCTGACATGGTAAGTGCACATATACAAGCTGCTGGCCCAGGTAAGCTGGTAACCTCCACTCCCGCTTCATAACATTGCTTAACAAGCTCTTCACCTGGATCTGAAATACCTGGCGTCCCTGCATCAGTAATCACAGCAATATTTTTTCCTGCTAATAATTCATTCACCAAATACCTAGCTTTATCGACCTTATTAAATTCATGATAGCTAGTCATTGGCGTTTTTATATCAAAATGATTTAACAATTTGATACTATGTCTTGTATCTTCTGCCGCTATCAAATCCACTTCCTCTAATGTTCTTAATACCCTAAATGTTATATCTTCTAAATTCCCTATTGGAGTTGCACACAAATATAATTTTCCACTCATTACTATATTATCCATTTCTACTTGTTGTATATACGGTATACTTCTTGCGTATAACTACCATCCTGCTCGTATACAATTAAAGGTTTTTCTACCTTTATCATTGATTTTCCACCCTTTATACCTTCTATTAGAACCATATTAGCTTCCCTATCAATATATGGATATACCAACCTAAGTCTCTTGGGTTCAAGCTTATATTTTGTAAAGGTATTTATTATTTCAACTAATCTATGTGGCCTATGAACCATATAAAATCTGCCTGAAGGCATTAATACTGCTGCTGCCTCTCTTACCACATCATCTAGTGTACACTTTACCTCATGCCTTGCGATTGCTTTTTGCTCCTCTGGATTTTTTAATCCATGTAAGTCATTCATGTAAGGAGGATTAGAAGTAACTACATTAAATGTAGCCTTTCCAAAAAGATGTGATGCTTCTTTTATATCTCCACAAACTATATCTACCTTTTCTTGTAGATTATTTAACTCAACACTTCTAGCTGCCATATCTGCGCTTTCTGTTTGAATCTCAAGTCCTGTAAAATGCCTGCCATTTGTCTTTGCTTCAAGTAATATAGGGATAACACCTGTACCTGTACCCATATCAAGTACTATCTCCTCATCCTTTACCTTAGCAAACTCTGACAACAAAACTGCATCCATCCCAAAACAAAATTTGTCTTTATTTTGGATTATCTTATATCCATTTCTATCCAAATCATCTATTCTTTCGCCAGACAATAAATTAATCATCGAACTTTGACTTTCCTTCCTGTCTTTCAAGCTCTTCTAATGCCTTTAATTCTGCATCACTAATATTAAGTGTTTCTCTTCTTCTCTTTGGCTTAAACTTAAGCTGTTCAACCTTATATTCTCTAATTTCTTTTTCGTCGTTAATATCTACTATAACCTTTACATTCTGTCTAAGAACACTTACACTTTGAACTTCTCCCTTTAATCCATCATCTGTAGTTACAAAATCTCCTACATTCGGAAGTCTTGAGTTAAGCTCCTCATAAGTTTCTTCTTCATGCTTTAGACAACACATAAGTCTACCACAAACACCTGATATTTTAGTTGGATTTAATGATAAATTCTGCTCTTTTGCCATTTTAATAGATACTGGAACAAACTCTGATAAATGAGTATTACAACAAAGTGGTCTACCGCAAATACTTATGCCTCCTACTACCTTTGTTTCATCTCTTACACCTATTTGTCTAAGTTCAATTCTTGTCTTAAAAACTGCTGCCAAATCTTTTACTAATTCTCTAAAATCTATTCTTCCATCTGCTGTAAAGTAGAATAATACTTTATTGTTATCAAACGTATACTCTGCATCTATAAGCTTCATCTCTAAGTTGTGATTTTTAATCTTTTCTAAACAAACTTCAAAAGCTCTCTTTTCTTTTTCTTTATTTTTTTCTTCAATTTTATCATCTTCTTCATTTGAAACTCTGATAACTTGCTTTAGTGGTTGCATTACCTTTTCTTCTTCTATAAACTTTGGTCCTAATACAACCTTTCCATATTCAACACCTCTTGTAGTTTCTACAATAACATGCTGACCATCTTTAACGTCCAATTGTCCTGGACTGAAAAAATAAACCTTACCTGCTTGTCTAAATCTTACACCAATAATCTTTACCATATTTATCGCCAAATTATCCTTCTGGATATATCCTTTCTATTAAACATCTTTTCATACCTAATATTATACAATACATTTAGTTTTGTTGTCTAGCTTAATCCCTCAATGTTAAAAATAATAATTCTATTAGCATATCAAAATTTACATTAAGTCTAAGTTTTGACTTCACACCTTCTAAAGCTTCCATTATTTTCTCAAGTTTTTTATACGACAACTTCTCTGAGCATGCTTTTATTACATTTATCTCTTCTTTAAATGTAACAATTTCCTTATTCTGTCCTGCCTTATAAAGTAATATATCCCTATACCATAATTCCAGTAAATCTATATACTCTGATATATTATCTTTATATGTAGATACTTTCTTTACTGCGGCTGCCATATCTGTAACCGTCATTTTATCAATACCTTTTGCAAGTGACACTACACTATTTTTAAGTTCAATAAAATCTTCTGAATGAGCCAGCTTAATCGCTTTTCCGATATTTCCACCTGCAAATTGCGATACCTCATTCGCCCTATAATCAACTATTTTTTCGTTTTTAATTAAATAGTCTCTAATTACATCTGGCTTTATAAGCTTCATTTCTAGTGTAACACATCTTGATAGTATCGTTTGCAGTAAAGTCTCCTTATTATTAGCTAATAAAAGTATTACAGCATATCCTGGAGGCTCTTCAATTGTTTTAAGTAGTGCATTTTGAGCTGCTACATTCAACTTCTCTGCCTCATCAACAATATAAATCTTATACTCATTACTATATGGCTTTATCTGAATATCGTTATTTATCTGTGTTCTAATTTCTTCTACTGATATTGTTGCTGGCTTCTCATGAACTACCCATCTAATATCTGGGTTATTATCTGTTAATGCTTGTTTGCAAGAGCGACATTCCATGCACGGATTATCTTCTTTCTTTTCGCACTGCATTGTCATTGAAAATGCTCTTGCCATCATCTTTTTTCCAGTTCCAGCTTCGCCATTTAATATATATGCATGAGATACCTTATTAAGTTTTATTGCACCCCTAAAGTGTGAAATCACTTTTTCTTGTCCAATTATATCATTGAATCCTGACATTTGCCTTGCACCTCTATGTTAATATATCTAGTAGCAATCCTGCTATTTCATCTATTTTTCCTAATATTGTTATATTATCCTTTTCATCCTTCAATAATGCCTCTGCCAATTCATCTAAATTTTCATCAATTAGCTTTATAATTCCATATACCCTGTGTCTTCCTCTTCTATCTAAAAAATTCTCTCTTGAAAACTGATGTGAACGATACACCACTTCATTTAAAAAGGACTTTATAAGTTCTCTATACCTTCTCATATCTTTTACATCTGTTTTCTTGGATATTCGCTTTCCTTGCTCAGATATTTCACTTAGTATCGCCGCAACTCTATCCTGTAGCTCTTGTTCCATAATATTACTCACTAATGTAAACTTAAATGAGCCATCTCCTTGTTGCACTTGCTTAGAACGGTCCACTTGAGTCGTCGTAAGTAGTTCTGATATTTTCATATTATTTACATCCATCAAGTGTCCCTCCTTTAAAGTTTATTGTAAACCTAATTGTTCGCTAATGTGTTTGCCTATCTCTAATATACAGCTATCTAAATCAACATTTTTATACCTTGTAACAATACCACACCTTCTAAGATTTTCTTCTTTAAAATCTTCTTCATCTGCAAGAAATCGTCTACACATTTCAGCATATTTAGGTTCTACTTGATCCTTCTCACGATTTAATGCTCTTGTTAAGCGTTCTCCATCATCAACCTCAATATATAATGGAATCAGTTTATCCTCACCATAATAATTTCGTATCTTTTCATAAGATTCTAAAGTACCTATGAGTAAGTAACTATTTTTATTCAAATCTACTTGTCCATCATCTGCTGTAAAATAGCTCCATACTCCATGTATTGTATTATAATTTCTACATTCAATAACAATTTTATCCTCTTTCATGTTGTTAAGTGTAGAGTTATCCACAAAATGGTACTCTATTCCACTAGTTTCTCCACTTCTTATAGGTCTTGTTGTATAACCAACTACTGTTTTTAGTGGAAATCTTTTTTCTTCAATTAGTTTTTTGTATATTGAATCTTTTCCTGATGAGCTTTTACCCATTATATAAAATATATATCCCATTTTAGTGTCCATGCATTTCCTTTAATTTCTTTATATTTTTACAACATCTATCCTATCACACTTTTTGTCTTTTAGCCCAACAACATTAAGTCCTAAATTTTTATAACTAATAATTGTATCTATTATTTCTTTTGTAATACTCTCCCCTGGTGCAACTATTGGTATTCCAGGAGGATATAAATATATAAATTCACTTGATATTCTACCTATTGCATCTTCTAATAAGAGATTTTTCTTTTCACTGTATATTGCATCCTTTATCTTCATACATACTATAGCTTTATCTATTTCAATAAGTTCTTCATACACTTTGTTATTGTACAAATTTATTTCTTTATCAATTTCTTCAAGTGCTTTATACAAACGCTCAAATCCTTCATCTTCATCCATAATAGAAGTCATTGCTATGGCATAATAAGGTGTCGCCATCTCTAATTGTATTTTATAATCATATAACAATTTTTTATATAAGTCAAAACCTGTATAACTCTTATTCTTTGAAATTATAACCAATTTTGAAATATCAAAATCCTTAACACTATAATTTCCCACTATTTCCTTGTCTAATATTTCAATATTTGAAAAACGCTTACATCTATCATGGAACTTTTTTAGTTTGCTTTTCCATTCACTAAATATTTTATCGCCTTCATTCATTATCTCATTAATGCAAATATCTATACTTGCCATCAATACATATGAAGGGCTACTACTTTGATAGATAGAAAGATATCTTTGTATTTCCTCTTTATTTACTAATGATGTCTTAGATATATGCAATATAGCCGTTTGGGTCAATGATGGCAATGTTTTATGTAAACTTTGTATCACAATATCTGCCCCTAACAACAATGCTGATTCAGGAAAATCCTTATGCATACTAAAATGAGCTCCATGTGCCTCATCTACAATTAATGGAACCTCATATTTGTGTGCAATATGTGCTATTTCCTTTATATCAGATACTATACCTTCATATGTTGGTGAGGTAATAAAAACTGCTGACACATCTTTATCTGTGCTTAAAATGTCTTCAATATCCTTTGGATTTACTCCGCCTTGAATATCATATTTACCTATTATACTGGGATAAACATATTTTATATCTGCATTTTGTAACATTACTGCATTATATGCGCTCTTATGTGAATTTCTGGCTAAAACAATTCTTCTTGGTGAATTATCTCCTGCCATAACAGCTGACACTGCCGCTAATATTCCACATGTACTTCCATTAACTAAGAAATAACTTGAGCCCGATCCATAAAATTTAGAAGCCTCTTCCATCATTTCTGCTATTATTTCAGATGGATTATGTAAATCATCAAATCCTTCTATTTCTGTAATATCATACTGATATGGTGAAACCTCTCCTGCAATTTTTTCCATCTTATTAATGTTTCTCTTATGTCCTGGCATATGAAATGGATAATATTTTTCATCCTTGTATTCAATTAGTTTATGATATAGTTTTTGGCTCATACTTACTTTTACTAAATACATCCTCCATCTTTTTCAACAAGTCCTCTGGCTTATATGGTTTTATTATATATCCTACCATACCTACTTCAAAACATCTATCCACAACATCTTTAGATGCCAATGCTGTAAAAAATATAACTGGTATTTTTGCTATATCTTTATTTTCTCTTATCTTTTCAACGGTTTCTATTCCGTCCATTTCGGGCATGTCTACATCCATCAATATTAATTCTATTGACTTTTTCTCCAATATATCTAATGCCATTTTTCCCGAATTTGCTAGATAGACTTCGTACTTACCATCTAGTACAAATTTTATCATCTTTAAAATCGACTTTGTATCATCTACCACTAAAACTTTCCTCATAAAATCACTCCTTCTATTCTGTTTGCTTTATAGCAAATCTCCAAATGAATCTTCTTCCCTAATAATCTTAGTGTATCACAAATCTTCATATAATGCAAAAAAAAAGATTCGTCTAACGACGAACATATTTGAATAGTTTCTTATTAAATAAAAAAGGGTACAAAAATGCCCAGTTCCGGAATCGAACCAGAGACACGAGGATTTTCAGTCCTCTGCTCTACCAACTGAGCTAACTGGGCATTGTGGTAGTAAAACTACCGAGTTGCGGGAATAGGATTTGAACCTATGACCTTCGGGTTATGAGCCCGACGAGCTTCCAGACTGCTCTATCCCGCGATATTATTTTTTTTGTTTTACACATCTTTTAAAATGTGCTAATGGGCAGAGATGGATTCGAACCATCGAAGCAATTGCAGCAGATTTACAGTCTGTCCCCTTTGGCCACTCGGGAACCTGCCCATAAGCCGACAATCGGACTTGAACCGATAACCTGCTGATTACAAATCAGCTGCTCTGCCAATTGAGCCATGTCGGCATCTTCAATTGAATGTTATTCATAAGATGAATAATGGGACCTACAGGGCTCGAACCTGT
>JAVBRI010000029.1:0-34444 GCA_031548165.1 Lachnospiraceae bacterium | reverse complement strand
GATTTAGGATTAGTAGACGTTTCAATTACTAGCATAGGAAGTCTGATTGGTGGTGTGACAGGGCAACTTGATGGTGGTACAATAGAAAGATGCTTTGTTACTGGTAAAGTTGAAGGAAATTTTTCTGTTGGTGGAATAGTGGGTTTGATGGGAACTAATACAAAAGGCAGGGTGCAAAACTGTTATGCTGCAGCTGATATCAGAGGTGGAATCGCCGAGAACAGTACTGCAAACGGAGCTGGTGGAGTTGTAGGGTTTATGAATCAAGGAATAGTAGAAAACTGTTATGCTATGGGCAACGTACATCGTAGTAGCAGTGGTAACGGAGCTGGTGGTGTGGTTGGACATATCAACGCAGGTACAGTGCGAAATTGCGTAGCATTAAATCAAAGTGTAACAGCTACAGGTGGCAATATCGGACGCGTTATAGGAAGCGGTCTTGTTATACATACCAACAACTATGCATGGGATGGAATGAGAATAGAAGTCAACAATGTTTCAAAAACACTAACTAAAGATATAAATAGAGTGGACGGTGCAGATGTAACAGTAGCGAACTACCAAAACGCAAGCTGGTGGAGTACAGCTTCCAATTGGACAGTTTCTAGTGGTGCTTTTGCTTGGGATTTTGATAAGACTTGGGAGATGGATAACAGATATCCAGCACTTCAATGTTTGCCATCACCATTGTCAGAGTATTTATCAAAGCCAGGTATGGAAGATAATCCATTCAAGGTCAATGATGTGGATACTTTGCAAAAGATAGGTACAGGTGTGGATGGTTGGACACTTACTGCGTATTATGAATTAACTACTAATATAGACCTTAGTGGTGTAGATTGGCAACCAATAGGAACAAGTTCAAATCCATTTATCGGAGTTTTTAATGGAAATGGATATACTATTAAGAATCTAACTATAAACAGTACAGCCTGTGATCAAGGTCTATTCGGCTTTGTCGGTCATGGTGGAGTAGTAAGGAATCTTGGTTTGGTTGATGTTAACATTAATGGTAATAATGATAACATAGGTGGATTGGTCGGCAGAAATAATGGAATAGTTGAAAACTGCTTTGTAACAGGCGTTGTTATAAATGTCCTTAATAGAACAACAACAGATGGTGGACGTACAGGCGGAGTGGTTGGTTATAACGATACAGGAACAGTGCAAAACTGTTATTTTGCGGGAGATGTAAACAGTACACATAGTCGAACAGGCGGTGTGGTTGGTAGTAATGGAGGAATAATAGAGAATTGCTACGCTGTTGGTAATGTTACTGGAACATTGAATGTTGGTGGTATAGTTGGTTTAGGCAGTGGCACAGTTAGAAACTGTGTTGCTCTTAACACAAGTATTAAAATGACAAGCAGTGACATTAGTTCAATTGGGCGTGTAACAGGAAGTAGTAGTACACATACCAATAACTATGCATGGGATGGAATGAGAATAGAAGCCAACAATGTTTTAAAAACACTATCTAAAGGCATAAGTAAAATAGATGGTGCAGACGTAACTGTAGCGAACTATCAAAACGCAAGCTGGTGGAGAACAGCTTCTAACTGGACAACTACCAGCGGTGCCTCTGCTTGGAATTTTGATAAGATTTGGGAGATGGGTGAAAGTAATTATCCCATACTGCAAGGTTTGACATATATTAGGTAAAAGCGTATGGCGTAATAAAAGCTGTAATAGAGAGCCTTTATGACTATATCTCCATTAGTTTATACTAAAAATGCTTATTTAAGCTGATGACTTCTGATTTATGATTAATGAGAAGTTATCAGCTTTTCTGTGTCCCAAGAAGGACAAAAAATATACTTTTTTATAAGAATTTTAAAAGCAGCCCTAATTTTAGAGCGTTACCGTTCAGAATTTAGATGTATTTTGCTGCCTTATTAAGGCGAAATATGATTAATGTCAGATTGCTATTAACAAAACTGTCAGTTCATTCGATTTTAGGCTTGAATGATTGTTATATTAGCATTATAATTAGGAGTAGGGTTGTTATGGCGCATAGGATTTTTGAGAGTATGTATTTGGGGAGGCTGAGGCCGCTGTTTTGTATCATGCTGTAGGTTTGGGCTATTGCGCAGATGCCACCGAATGAGGTGAGGGAACAGGCGTATAGGATTAGTTTGTATTTATCGAGTTGGATGCTTGATAGGCGGTTTAGTCCTGATGTGATTTCGAGGATGGTGGAGAGCGTGCTGCCTGATAGTTGGGAAAAGAGTCCTAGGGAAACGAAGTTAAATAGCATTTCGTTTATTATTGAAAATATGATGATATATCCTCCTAGTTTGAAGATGTTGTCAAAGCTTTGGAGAATACAGGTGTCTATTAGGCTTGAGCCTTTGTTGGGCTGTGAAAAAGTGTTTGTATTATTATAGAATTTGTATTTTCTATAGAATAGAGATATAATAAAGCCGCATAATAAAGGGCTTAGAAACATTATTAGAGTTAATTTTAGTGAAATGGAACTTGGCAAGTTTAGGATGTTTCTTATAAGAATGGCAGTGAGGAATGCTGGGCTTACATTGTTACAAAAGCTAAGTAGTAGTTGTCCTTCGTCTTTACTTATGATTTTGCGTTTTACCATATCGGCAGTGACTTTGCTGCCCATAGGATAACCACATAAAAAGCCAATAAACATAGCATATCCAGCGTTTTTGGATAAGCCAAATATAAATCTTGTTATTGGTGACAATATAAATGAAATATACTTATATCCTCCTGTTTCCATTATGAAACCTGATATTATCATAAATGGCAAAAGAGTAGGTAATAGAGTATAAAGCCATAGATTAAGCCCAGTCATAGCCCCGTTTTTGGTGGAGGATGGGAATATAAGCATGGCAATAAATAATAAAATTGAACATAGGGTAAAAATAGTTTTTTTCATACTATATGATATGAATGTTTGAATATATATATGACAAATGCATGTAACAGGAAAGGAAATGAAGGATGTTGGAATTTGAAAATTTAGAATCAAAAAAGGTATTTGAGTATTTTTATGAAATATCTAGTATACCTCGTGGGTCGGGTAATACAAAGGCTATTAGTGATTATGTTGTAGGGTTTGCTAAGGTGCATGGTTTAGAGTATCTTCAAGATGAAACTAATAATGTTATTATTAAGAAAAAAGCTACTATTGGTAGAGAAAATGATGCCGGTGTTATTTTGCAAGGACATTTAGATATGGTTGCAGAAAAGACGCTTGATTCTAATCATGATTTTTTGAAAGATGGACTTTGTTTATATGTGGAAGGTGATTTTCTTAAAGCAAAGGATACAACACTTGGCGGTGATGATGGAATTGCTATAGCGTATGCATTAGCGATACTAGGTAGTGATGATATTAGTCATCCTAATTTAGAAGCTATTTTTACAGTTGATGAAGAAACTGGAATGGATGGCGCGAGAAGTGTTGATATGAGCCAAATAGAAGGTAAGTATCTTCTTAATATTGACAATGAAAAAGAAGGGGAATTTGTTGTAGGATGTGCAGGTGGTGCTAAGGTAAAGTGTAATATTCCTAGTAGGAAGTGTATAACTGAAGGTATAAAGTGTAGTTTAAAAGTAACTGGTTTATTAGGTGGACATTCAGGAATAGAGATTGATAAAGAACGTGCAAATGCAAATATTATTATGGGAAGAGTTTTAAACGAGATTGCAAAAGAGTATAGCATTGACTTAATTGATATTTGTGGTGGAAATATGGATAATGCCATTCCAATAGAGTGCAAAGCATCAATAGTAGTGATGGAGCAAGATGTTGATAATATTAAAGGGATAGTTAAAGAGCAAAATGCTATTTTGAAAAATGAATATTTTGTTAGTGATAAAGATATTGAGGTTCAAATTTGTATTGAAAATAAAGGGACACATAAGGTGGTGTTTACGGAGGATTTTGAAAATATATTATATTTTCTTAATTCAGTACCAAATGGTGTTATGAATATGAACATGAATGTAAAAGGATTGGTGGAGACATCACTTAACATAGGTATTTTATATTTGGAAGATGATTGCATGAGTGCAGTTACAGCAGTAAGAAGCTCTGTTAAATCAAGAAAATATAATGTTATTAATACTATTCAAAGTATAGTGGAAAAAGCAGAAGGATTTATAGAAGTTAGAGGTGAATATCCAGAGTGGTCGTATAAAGAAGATTCTAAGCTTAGAGAAAAAATTGAGGGCTTATATGAAGCTATGTATGGGAAGAAACCAGAGTTTAATATAATTCATGCAGGACTTGAATGTGGATACCTTTTGACTAAAAGGCCAGAATTAGATATAATATCATTTGGACCAAATATTTATGATATTCATACTACGAAAGAGAGGATGAGCATTTCATCCGTAGAAAACGTTTATAAATTCATAATTGAGTTTTTAAAATCAACAGATTAAATAATCCTTTGGAGGAATACATGAGATTAATGAGCATAGCCAGTGGAAGCAGTGGCAATTGTATATATGTGGGTGATGATAATACTCATATATTAATAGATACAGGAATAAGTAAAAAAAGGGTTGAAGAAGGGTTGAGTGAAATTGACCTTTCACCAAAGGATTTAAATGGTATCTTTATAACACATGAACATTCAGACCATATATCAGGATTGGGAGTTCTATCAAGAAAGTACAATATTCCAATTTATGGGACGCACGAAACATTAGAAGCTATTAAATTATGTAATAGTCTTGGAGCGATAAATCGTGAACTTTATGTAGAAGTTATTCCTGATGAAGTGTGTAAAGTGAATACATTAAATGTTAAAGCTTTTAGTATATCGCATGATGCAGCTAATCCTGTCGCTTATCGAGTTGAAGCGGATGATGAGTCAGTAGCAGTTGCTACAGATATGGGAGTTTACAATGATTATATTGTGGATAATTTAAAAGGCTTAGATGCATTGGTATTAGAAGCAAATCATGATATAAGGATGCTACAAACTGGTGTATATCCTTATTATCTTAAGCAAAGAATATTAGGGGATAGAGGGCATTTGTGTAATGAGATGGCAGGAAGACTTTTAGATATGATTTTAAATGATAATATAAAGAAAATATTTTTAGGTCATCTTAGTAAAGAAAATAATTATGAAGAGTTAGCTTATGAAAGCGTTAGAATGGAAATTAATCTTAGCGAAAGTAAATATAGGGCAGATGATTTTGACATATCGGTGGCAAAAAGAGATATGCCATCTGTATGTGTCGAATTTTAGCTTGATATTTGTTAGGCAATAAATTATAATGTACAAAGACTTATCAATTAGAAAGGAAAGTTTATCAAAATGAAAAAAACAGTTATTACAGTATTAGGAAAAGATACAGTTGGTATTATAGCGAAAGTATGTACATATTTAGCAGATAACAATGTAAACATATTAGACATTTCACAGACAATCGTACAGGATTATTTTAATATGATGATGCTTGTTGATGCAAATGGTGCGTCAAAGAAATTTGGTGAATTATCAGATGAACTCGCAGAATTAGGTGAGAAGATTGGCGTCCAAATAAAAATGCAGACAGAAGATATTTTCAATATTATGCACAGAATATAATCTTATACGAAAGGAATAATTTAAAATGATAAATATTTTCGAAGTAAGCGAAACCAATAAAATGGTTGAGCAAGAGAACCTTGATGTAAGAACTATTACTATGGGTATTAGCCTTTTGGATTGTATTGATAGTGATTTAGAGACTCTTAATAAAAAGATTTATGACAAGATAACAAAATATGCGAAGAATTTAGTTTCTACAGGTAATGAAATAGAAAAAGAGATAGGTATTCCTATTGTAAATAAGAGAATTTCTGTTACTCCTATTGCACTTGTAGGTGGAGCAGCTTGTAAAACTCCAGATGATTTTGTTACAATCGCGCAGACATTAGATAAGATAGCTCACGAAGTAGGCGTTAACTTTATTGGTGGATATTCAGCACTTGTTTCAAAAGGAATGACACCAGCAGAAGATATGCTTATTCGTTCTATTCCAAAGGCACTTTCTGTTACAGAAAGAGTTTGTAGTTCAGTTAATGTTGGTTCAACAAAGACTGGTATTAACATGGATGCAGTAAAGCTTTTAGGTGAAATAGTGATTGAAACAGCACAAATGACAGCGGATAGAGATTCTTTAGGATGTGCTAAGCTTGTTGTATTTTGTAATGCACCAGATGATAATCCATTTATGGCAGGCGCATTCCACGGTGTAACAGAAGCTGATGCTATTATTAATGTAGGTGTTAGTGGACCGGGTGTTGTTAAGACTGCACTTGAAAAGGTTAGAGGTGAAAACTTCGAGGTTCTTTGTGAAACTATTAAAAAGACTGCATTTAAGATTACAAGAGTAGGTCAATTAGTTGCGCAGGAAGCATCTAAACGTTTAGGTGTGCCTTTTGGTATTATTGATTTATCATTAGCACCAACTCCAGCAGTGGGTGATAGTGTAGCAGGTATACTTGAGGAAATTGGTCTTGAATCAGTTGGAGCACCAGGAACAACAGCAGCACTTGCACTTTTAAATGACCAAGTTAAAAAAGGTGGCGTAATGGCATCTTCTTATGTAGGTGGACTTAGTGGAGCGTTTATTCCTGTAAGTGAAGATCAAGGAATGATAGATGCAGTAATAGCAGGCGCACTTACTCTTGAGAAGTTAGAAGCGATGACATGTGTATGTTCAGTTGGTCTTGATATGATAGCTATACCGGGAGATACAAAGGCTACAACTATTTCAGGTATTATAGCTGATGAATCTGCAATTGGTATGATTAATCAAAAGACAACAGCAGTTAGAATTATTCCTGTTATAGGAAAAGATATAGGAGAAACAGTTGAATTTGGCGGATTATTAGGTTATGCACCAGTTATGCCAGTTAATCAGTTTGGATGTGACGCTTTTGTAAATAGAGGCGGAAGAATACCAGCACCTATACACAGCTTTAAGAATTAGACAGTATTATTTTTCTTGTATATTCATTTTGAATATTAGATTTGTACTTGTTCATAGCAATCATGCGATATATATTATCTGCGTGGTTGCTATTTTTTAGTAGTTGTAGATTATGACTTGGTAATGATGATAATATATTTTTGGCATCGGCTATTTGTGTGATAATAGCTAAATTAGAAGATTTTTTGATTGCACCAAGTAAAGGTGTATTTGCCCTGAAACCGAGTACACGTATATAGTCAGTAATGTCGTTTGCAAGATATTTGCTTATATCAGATGTTTTTATATCTAATAGAATATGCAAAAGCCCACGTGAAATATAAGAGTAAGTAATGTCCTTACTCTTTAAAGTCTCTATAAAAGAATTTATATCTGAATATGAATATATGTTGTTAATGATTTTGTTTATGAAATCAGGTGATAAATCGAATATGGTTTCAAAATCATTTGCACTATAGTGTTGTAATAATGAAGCTCCAAGGATACTGTCAAAATCGTTAGTGGTGATTGGATATGATTGTTCAAAGCTTTCAGCGTATTGTAAATCAATTTCATTTAATATGGATAAAGTATCAGTTTGAGAGCGAATGGCAGTAGCACTATAGAAGCGGCTGTCAAAGTCGTTATCGTGGTAATTTGCATTTATTCTTTTTATAGCGATTGGTTTGATAGGACTTTTTCTTTTTATAAGAGCTTTTATATATTCAATTCCTAAAATATTGTTTGGTGAATTTATGATTTCTTCATCAAAATCAAGACACTGTTTTAATGCAGTGCTACGAGCTGTGGCAAAAGAATTTCCAGCCTTTAAAGAAGATTTTAAAACATCTTTATAATTTTGTGGTTCACTAACTAGAGTGTTGGCAATTTGTGTAAGTGTCATTATATCATCATTTTCAGCACCAAAGCATATATAATCTACAATATTTAGCTTGTCAAGAATGGAAACTGCGCAGTAAGAAAAGTATTCAGCACTGGCACAAGCAAAACAATATGGAAGTTCAATTATTAAGTCAGCACCATTATTAAGGGCAACTGCTGTTTTTGTGTATTTATCAACAAAAGAAGGAGCACCACGTTGTACATAGTTTCCGCTCATTATAACAATGGCATAGTCTGCACCTGTTAGTTTTTTTGCTTGTTCGATATGATATTTGTGACCGTCATGGAACGGGTTATACTCTGTTATTAGTCCAACTACCTTCAAGTGAAATCTCCTTTTTAAACGAATTCTTCTATACAAAAGTATATCTAAAGCTTATATATTTTGCAAGTAATATTCAATAACATATCAATTCACATTCACGTAGTGTTCACAAAAAAGCTTATAATAGTACTTAAGAGTACTAAGGAAGTTTAGTACTGAAGAAGTTAAAAAACGACTTCTTCCTAATATGAACTAAATTTGAAAGATAACAATAAAGGAAGGAATGGTATAAAGATGAGAAAGAAATTTTTAGCGATAACAATGGTAGCAGCGATGACAATTAGTTGTTTATATGGATGTAATAGTAGTGAGGAGAGTAGTAATGAGGATGTAACTAAAACTACAAATAGTAGTAGTTCAACAAATAATTCAACAGATACTACATCTACAGGGACGAAGTTTGAGGTGACATCATCTTATTCTGAGGAGGATGAGGTGACGGTTGCGATTAAGGAAGAAGGTAAGAGTGCATCACAGAGTGCGGATGTAACAGTTGAGAGTAAGAGTAGTAATACGATTTATTTAGATGGAAGCAGCATTAGCTATGCTGGCGAAGGAGTTACTATAGAAGGAACTACAATTACTATTACAAAAGGTGGTACATATGTAGTTACAGGAACTCTTAGTGATGGACAGATTAAGGTGGATAGTGAAGATAAAGAAACTGTATGGATTATATTAAATAATGCAAATATTACAAGTAAAACAAATTCACCTATATATATTGTGAATGCAAAAAAGACTATTCTTTCACTTGCAACAGGTACTTCAAATACATTATCTGATGCAGCAAGTTATACTTATGCTGATACAGCAAATGAGGAGCCTAGTGCATGTGTATTTAGTAAGGATGATTTAGTGATTTCAGGAGATGGAAGTCTCGTTGTAAATGGAAATTTCAATAATGGTATAGCTAGTAAGGATACTCTTACTATTACAAATGGTAATATTACTGTTAATGCAGTGAATAATGGTATTAAAGGAAAAGATTATATAGTAATTAAAGACGGAACATTTAATGTAACAGCAGGTGGAGATGCATTTAAGAGTGATAATACAGCAGATACATCTTTAGGGTATATTCTTATTGAAGGTGGAAAGTTTGTTATTAATTCGGAAGAAGATGGTATTCAAGCTGAAACTTGTTTGAAAATAACAGGTGGAACATTTGATATAAAAACAGGTGATGGAGCTAAAACAACAAGCTCAAATTCAGATTGGGGCGGAAGCCAAACATCTACGGACACAGCTAGTATAAAGGGTATTAAAGCAGGTGTGGATATTACAATTACAAATGGTAAGTTCACAATTAATTCAGAGGATGATTCACTTCATACAAATGGAACTATGACAATATCAGGCGGAACATTTGATATTCAGTCAGGAGATGATGGAATGCATGCAGATACTGAACTTACAATAAATGCTGGAACCATTAATATAACAAAAAGCTATGAAGGTATTGAAAGCTCAATTATTAATATAAATGGTGGAGATATATCTGTAGTAGCAAGTGATGATGGACTTAATGCGGCTGGTGGAAGTGATGGATCGGCAACAACACAAAGACCGGGAATGAATCAGTTTTCAAGTTCAACAGGTACACTTAATATATCAGGTGGAACAATGTATGTTAATGCTACAGGAGATGGTCTTGATTCAAATGGAGATATTAACATGACAGGTGGAACAGTATATGTTGATGGGCCTACAAGTAACGGAGATGGTGCACTTGATTATGATGGAACATTTATAATGACAGGTGGAACTGTTGTGGCAGCAGGAAGTAACGGAATGGTGCAATCAGTTAGTAATTCATCAACACAATATTGCATAACTTCATATTTTACTTCAGCACAATCAGCTAATACTAAGTTTACAATAAAAGATAGTAGTGGAAATGAGATTATTAGTTACACACCTTCAAAAGCATATCAATGTGTAGTAGTTTGCTCACCTGAAATTAAAAAAGGGGAAACATATACAGTGACAGGCGGAAGTACAACACTAGGAACAGCTACAGTTTCAGAAATTCTTTCTACAGTGGGAACAGCTACTGGTGGAATGGGTGGAGGCCCAGGTGGTATGGGCGGTCAAGGCGGCGGAAGACAACGCTAGTATTTACTTAGCTCGCTTGTATACTAAAAAATAATAAAGAAGCATGGTTTTATAAACAATTAAAACTGTGCTTTTTTGTGTTTTGTAAAAAAAATATGTCGTTTATACAAAAAAAGTGTCGTTCATACATTCTTTGTTTGCAGATGATAAAAGATTGTGTTATTATATAGATATATTGTAAGTACTTGACGTTTGGAATGAATATGTATATGTTGAATGCTAATAGTTAGCAGAAGGAAAAAGGAGGAATAGTATGAAGAAAGTTGTAATAGGAGTATTGTTTATTTTTTTGATATGTATTTGTAGTAATATGCATACATATGCAGAAGGAAAGGAGAAGTTGTCAGAGTTAACTGAAGAGAAGCTAGTAGAAAAAGTTGTTGAGCTTGGAGTGGTAATTCCTGAAAATTTTAAAGATAAAAATTTTTTAGGAGAGTTTGTAGTAGATATTGTTAAGTTTGTTGAGGATTATCCAGATAAAGAATTGTATTACAATATTTCAGAAACAAAAGAATTTGCAAACGATATAAGAGCAAAAGTACTTGGTTATTATGAGATAAATGAAAATATAAGTACTGAAATGCAATCAATTAGAACATTGTTCAAATTCGGAGAGACAAATAATTTACTTGCAGCATACACTTTACAGCATAGCACTAATTTTGTGGAATGGAGCACTATTTACGCAGGTCAAAATTGTTTTGGATATGCAGTTGGTAAAAGTGAAAACTTACAAGTGGGTCAAACATTAGGTATGACAGTAACAGCAAATACAGATATACAAACAATATTGTCCATGGCAGGATATGATCTTAGGAACATGGGATATTCTAATGCTAATTCATATACATATAAACCAACAGTTCCAAGTGGAATGAAATTAATATGTGTTAGAAGAGGACCAGTGGATTACCATTTTATGAAATTAGATGGAAGTACTTGGTATCATAAACCTGGAACAACATCAAGACCATTAAAGTTTAAGTATACGTCAGAAACACAAGTTATATGGACAAATGAAGGTATAGACAGATATGGAACTGCTTATGCGCCGAATACAACTTATAATAGTATTATAGGATATATAATATACTAATTAAAAAGAAGGGACGATGATATATGAAGAAAGTAAAATCAAAAACAATAATGTGGTTAGGAATATGTTTAGTATTAGTTATTGCAATTGCAGTCATTGTTGTTTTAGTTTGTAAGGAAAAGAATTGTGATGATAAAAAAGTAGATATAGTATCAACAGAATATAAAGGATGGGTAGTTGTACCGACAAATCCACTAATTATTACGAACCTTACAACGGAAGAGTTTAATGAGCAAATAGAGTTTATTAATGAAGATAAAACGATAAACTATAGAGTGATAACATTGTATGACCATAAAATATATGATTCAGCAATACCAAAATGGGATAGTGTATTTCAAGAACCTATACAAGCCACAAAGGATGAAAAGGGATTTATTTTTAATTCTGGAGATAAAATATATTGGAAATTAAATCCGAAGTATATGTATGATGGCTTAATAATAATGGCATATCAAGAGGAACATATAGTTGGAGCAGCATTTGTTCATATATATGAGTCGTTAGAAACACAAAATTTTTGTGCATTGTTAAAAAAATCAATAAAATTTGATAAGATAGATGGTGAATATCAAGATGTAACAGAACAATATGTAAAAGACATGGCAAAAGAGATATTTGCTGATGTAGACATTTATGAAAAAACTGCCCAAGATAAAATGGATAGAATTCAAAATGAAAGTAATAAGAGTTCAGAGGAATAATTACTATTTATTTAAAAGCGTCAACTTGACAATGGTTGGCGTTTTTTAGTTAATGAAAAACATTATTGAACGTGAAAAAAATAACGAGCTGTATTAATTTTTATACAAAATAATACACTTTTCAACTTGTATACAAAAAGTATTTGATTTATAATAGTTTTGTATTGCTCAAAGTACGAATTAATATGTTGTTTAGGAATACAAATAACGAAAGGAGACTTTTGATATGGGATTTATTGATGAAATCAAATCAAGAGCTAAAAAGAACAAGAAGAGAATTGTGTTACCAGAGTCTATGGATAGACGAATCTATGAGGCAGCAGCAGAAGTTCTTAAAGAAGATATCGCAGAGATTATCATAATCGGCACACCAAAAGAAGTAGAAGATAATAGTAAAGGTCTTGATATTTCAAAGGCTATAATAATTGATCCACTAACAAATGAAAAGACACAGCAATATATTGAGTTGCTTGTTGAACTTAGAAAAAGTAAAGGTATGACGCAGGAAGAAGCTAGTAAGCTTTTAACAACAGAGTATATGTATTATGCATGTATAATGGTAAAGGCTGGAGATGCAGATGGAGTTGTTTCAGGTGCATGTCATTCAACAGCAAATACACTTAAACCAGCACTTCAAATTATAAAGACTAAGCCAGGTACAAAGTTAGTATCAGCATTTTTCCTTATGGTAGTTCCAAACTGTGAATACGGTGAAAATGGAACATTTATATTTGGTGATTGTGGACTTAATCAGAACCCAAATTCAGAAGAACTTGCAGCAATAGCTATTTCATCTGCTGGAAGCTTTAATGCATTAGTTGGAGCGCAGCCAAAGGTAGCTATGCTTTCACATTCATCAATGGGAAGTGCAAGACATGCAGATGTTGATAAAGTAGTTGAAGCTACAAAGATAGCAAAACAAAATGCACCAGAACTTAAAATAGATGGAGAGTTACAGGCAGATGCGGCGATAGTTTCATCAATAGGAGCTTCAAAGGCACCAGGAAGTGAAATAGCGGGAGCAGCAAATGTACTTATTTTCCCTGACCTTGATGCAGGAAATATAGGATATAAATTAGTTGAAAGACTTGCAAAGGCAGAAGCATATGGACCATTAACACAAGGTATAGCTATGCCAGTTAATGATTTATCAAGAGGATGTTCAGCAAGTGATATAGTTGGAGTAATTGCAATAACAGCATTACAATGCCAAAATGCATAAGTTTAAATATAAAAAAATTGTTAAAAATATTATTATATGGAAATAAATACAACTTTCTGTTATAATATTTATAATTATAATATTGCTAAAGGAGATTAATTTATATGAAGATTTTAGTTCTTAATTGTGGTAGTTCATCACTTAAATATCAGTTGTTTGATATGACAAACGAAGAGGTTTTAGCAAAAGGTATTTGCGAAAGAATCGGTACAGATGGAGCTATTCTTAAGCATAAACCAGAAAACAAAGAAAACTTTACAAAAGAAAGTCCTATGCCAGATCATCAAGAGGCTGTAAGACTTGTATTAGAAGCTCTTGTAGATGCGCAACACGGTGTGATTAGCAGTGTTGACGAAATCGGTGCTGTAGGTCATAGAGTTGTACATGGTGGACAAAAGTATAGCGAAGCTATTATTGTAGATGAAGATGTAAAGAGTAATATCAAAGCTTGCTTTGAATTAAGCCCACTTCATAATCCAGCAAACTTAATTGGAATTGAAGCTTGTGAAAAGGCACTTCATGGTAGACCACAGGTAGCAGTATTTGATACAGCTTTCCATCAGACAATGCCAGAAAAGGCTTATATGTATGCTCTTCCATATGAGTATTTTGAAAAATATAATGTTAGAAAATATGGTTTCCATGGCACAAGTCATGCATTTGTTTCAAACAGAGCAGCTGAATTTGCAGGCTTAGACATTAATAATTCAAAAATAGTTGTATGTCATCTTGGAAATGGTTCATCTATTTCAGCAGTAGTAAACGGAAAATGTGTTGATACAAGTATGGGACTTACTCCACTTGAAGGACTTGCAATGGGTACAAGAAGTGGTGATATAGATCCAGCTATAGTTCAATTTATAGCAAATAAAGAAGGTAAAACAATTAATGAAGTACTTGATATATTAAATAAAAAATCTGGTATGTTAGGACTTAGTGGAGAATCAAGCGATTTCAGAGATCTTTGGGATTTAGCTGATGCAGGTCACGAAAGAGCAACAATGGCACTTGACGTATTCTGCTACAGAGTGGCAAAATATATCGGAAGTTATATAACAGCTATGAATGGTGTTGATGCGATTGCATTTACAGCAGGTGTAGGTGAAAATGACCATGATGTTAGAAGAATATCAATGAGCTACCTTGAGTATTTAGGAGTAGAAATTGATTTAGAATCAAATAATATCAGAGGACCAGAAAGATATATTTCAACACCAAACTCAAAGATTAAAGTAATGGTTATACCTACTGATGAAGAATTAAAAATAGCTAGAGAAGCACTTGAATTAGTAAAATAGTGGTTGACAAATCTAGATGTGGTATGTATAATTGTCAAGGTGTGATTAGAAAAGAGGTATATTTATATGCTAATTGACTTATCTGAACTATTATCCTTAGAGGGTAAAGTTAAAAACGTTGAGATTCCTATAGAGATGGATGTTTATAAAACACAAGCAAATGATTACAAGATTGTATCGAAAAAACCTATTGGTTGTAGACTTACAAGCCTTGGAGATAAGAAGATTCTTATTGATGCTGATATTGAAGTTGAAATAGACATGCCATGTGATAGATGTCTTGATGATGTTAAAAACAAAATTATAATCAATACTTCGAAAGAAGTAGACTTAGGCGAGACGGATTTCGAAAGAAGAGATGCATTAGATGAACTAAACTACATTAGTGGTACAGTTTTTGATGCTGAGAAGTTCGCTTACGGTGAGATTTTAGTGAATTTACCTATGAAAGTTCTTTGTAGTGAAAATTGCAAGGGAATTTGTAATAGATGTGGCACAAATCTCAACCATACAAATTGTGGTTGTGACACCACAGAATTAGACCCAAGAATGGCGAAAGCTTTAGAGGTCTTTAACAGATTTAAGGAGGTGTAAACCGTGTCTATTTGTCCAAAGAATAAAAGTTCAAAAGGAAGAAGAGATAAGAGAAGAGCTAACTGGAAAATGTCAGCTACTAATCTTGTTAAATGCAGCAAATGTGGAACATTAATGATGCCACATAGAGTATGCAAGGCTTGTGGAAGTTATAATAAAAAAGAAATTATTGCTCAAGACTAATTTCCTATTACTAAAGGTTAGAAGACTATGTTTGTCGAAATTTTGACAACATAGTCTTTTTAGTTTGTTAAAGTTAAGTAAACTTTTAAATGGCAATTTTAGTTTATGAGAGATGCTTTTTAATACTTTGCTTTCTGTTTAGGTCCGAATCAGCACAGTTCAGAAAAAGTTCAATTAAATCAATTGACTAAGTTTAGAAAAAATGCTATAAATAAAAAATAAGTTGATAAATTGACAAAGGCTTAGATATGTGAGATAGAGTCAATTTATAAAAAATAATACTAAGGAGGAATGAATATGAGTAATAAAATTACAGGGAAGGAATATCAGTTAAAGACAATATTTAGTAAAGAGTTTGATTATTATATTCCAACATACCAGAGACCATATGCATGGAAAGAGGAGGAAACAGAGACTTTATTCGATGATTTAGTAGACTTCTTTCAAAAAGAACAAGTAGATAATTATTTTTTAGGAAGTATTGTTCTTATTAAAGAAGACGATAAACCTCATGCAGATGTGATAGATGGTCAACAAAGACTTACAACATTAACAATATTAATTGCTGTCATTGCATCATATCTTTCTGGAGAGAATAGAAGTAACTGTAATAACTATCTTCGTGAACCTGGAAATGATTTAGAAGGACTTGCTCCCTTGCCAAGACTTCATCTTCGTCAAAAGGATCAAGATTTTTTTAATAAATATATTCAAGATGTAAATTTAACAGAACTTATATCTATAGACTCAGAAAGTTTACCTAATGAGTCGCAACAGTATATAAGAGCAAATTGTGCCTTACTTAAAAAAAGAATGGAAACAACCTTCGAAAGTAATGAAGCAAAAATTACAGAATTTTGTAAATTTTTAGTTACACGATGCTATCTTGTTGCTGTTTATACTCCAAGCCAACAGTCTGCGTTTAGAGTTTTTTCAGTTATGAATAGTAGAGGTCTAAATTTGATGCCTGTTGATATTATCAAATCTGATATTATCGGACAAATACCAGAAAGTAAACAACAGTATTATACTGATAAATGGGAAGATTTAGAGGTAGAAACTTCTCGTTCAGGTTTTAATGATGTTTTTACACATATAAGAATGATTTTTGCAAAGTCAAAGGCAAAGAAGAACTTACTTGAAGAGTTTAAAGAGTTAGTATTAGCAAAAATAAGTCCTACAGAACTAATTGATGATATATTAGAGCCTTATGCAGATGCATATACTATTTTGATTAATAAAAAATATGTTGCTACAAAAAATAGAGAGCAAATAAATCGATATCTCTTTTGGCTGAACAAGATAGACAACTCTGATTGGATGCCCTCTGCGATAAAGTTTATGGCTGAACGAAAAAATGAATCTGATTATGTTTTATTATTTATACAAAAACTTGAAAGACTTGCATCTTATCTTCATGTAACTGCAAAAGATGTTAATCGTCGTATTGATAGGTATAAAGAGCTGTTAGACGAAATGGAAATTAATCCTGACCATAATATAAATGACCCACTTTCTTCCATAGAGTTGAAGAATGATGAAAAGATAGAGTTTATAGAAGCTTTAAATGGAGATATATATAAACTGACGAGTATAAGAAGAAATTTTATTATTTTAAGACTTAATGAATTTGTTGGAGATGGGGCAGCAAAGTTTGATTTAGAGCCAAATAGACTTACAATTGAACACGTTCTTCCACAAACGATATCAACAAAGACAGAATGGGATAAAACATGGCCAAATAGTAAAGAGCGTGAAAAGTGGTTGAATAAAATAGCTAATCTTGTATCATTAACTAGGAAAAAGAATTCGGAGGCACAGAACTACGATTTTGAAAAGAAAAAAGATATTTATTTTAAAGGAAAGAATGGAACTACAACATACCCTTTGACAACACAAGTACTGAATGAAAAAATATGGACACCAGAAGTAATTGAAAAAAGGCAAAAATACCTTATAGATAAGTTTAGTGAATGTTGGGAACTTAATTATGTGCTAAATACTGAAAAGAAGGAAATATCTAATGAAGATACTGTACAATTCTTTATCAAAAATAAACGAGGTGCTGAAGCAGTTGGTTATACATCTGAAGGTGGTTTTGTTGTTCAAGTAGGTAGTAAGGTTTCTGATACTGTTGTACCAAAATTTGAAACTATTTGTCCAAATGAGTATAAATTACGTGAGAAATTGTTTGATGACAATGTTGTAATAGAAGGTGTTTTTCAGTCTGACTACGAATTCGATAATATTTCTTTAGCAGCTATTATAATACTTGGTAGAAATGTTAGAGGTAAAAAAGAATGGGTAGACAAGAATGGTATTCCGTATGATGAAAGATTAGAAATAAACGGAAGTTCTGTAGAATTTAATATTAATGACGAAAGTACTTATGATTCACTAAAAACGGGATCATTGGCGTTTGAATTATTTAAGAGAGTGTTTGAACTTGAAAAGATTACTGATGACGAGATAGAAAAACTTAAAGAAAAGGATTATTCTAAACAGTTATTCAGTAAAACAGATTATCCTATTTTGGCAAGTAATAGAGAAGATAATCGTGGTAATAGTAATGTCATTAGATATAGAAAAGAGCCAATTGTTTATAAAGAAAAAAATATTTATATTACAACACAATGGTTTGCTGGAAATAGAAATGATATCATTATGTGGTATAAACAACATCTATAAAATCTAGTAGTTGTATAGAATTATTACATCAAAGAATATTTTGAAAATATGATTTGATGTAATAACAAAAAATTACTTGAAATTTAAATCATCTATATGATTTATTTTATGATTTACAATTTGGAGACTACAATTTAAAGAATCAATTTGTTTGATAATTGATTCTTTGTGTTGTTTTAATAATTCTATCTTTTCATCATTAGTTTCTTTTCCTATAAGACACATGTCCATAAAACGAGCAATATCTTTTAATGACATACCACTATCTTTTAGACAACAAATAAGTTCAAGGCGACATATATCTTCATTAGTATATATTCGTACTTTTTTATCATTTCGTTTAAGTGTAGGCATTAAACCAATCTTATCGTAATATCTTAGTGTATATGCAGATAAACCAGTTTTGCATACAATATCTTTAATCGTATATTCATTCAAAATATGTTCTTTCACAATAATATCCTCCGAAATTAATTATTTTAATAAATCGCTTGACTTAGAGTATACTCTAATACTTATAATAATTATATCACTTGAAAGGAGATTGTACAATATGAAATATCGTAAATTAGGAAAATGGGGTTTAAAGGTTAGTGAAATAGCATTAGGAAGTTGGATGACTTCACTAGGAGATTCAAATGATGTAGATGTAGCAAGAAAAAGTATTGAACTTGCATATGATAAAGGTGTGAATTTTTTTGATTGTGCTGATGCATATAGTGGCGGTGCAGCTGAGAAATTTTTAGGAGATGTATTAAAGCAGTACCCAAGACATTCTTATGTAGTGTCTAGTAAGGTTTTCTTTCCTGTAGGACCAGGTGCAAATGACTGGGGCTTATCAAGAAAGCATATTTTTCATCAAATTGACAAATCATTAAAGAATATGCAGGTAGATTATCTTGATATGTATTTCTGTCACAGATATGATCCACAAACACCAATGGAAGAAACATTGCAAACATTAAGTGATTTAGTGGCAAGTGGAAAAATCTTATATTATGGAGTTAGTGAATGGAGTCCTGTACAGATTACAAAGGCTCTAGGCATTATTAAAGATATGGGACTAAGACCTATGTCGGTTATTCAACCTCAATATAATATGATGGACAGATATATTGAAGATGAAATTATGGGAATTTGTGAAGATAATGGAATTGGTATAGTGCCATTTTCACCATTATCACAAGGCTTACTTACAGGAAAATATAGAAAAGGTCAGCCAATTCCAGAAGGTTCTCGTGCAACACATCAAGCTGATAAGCAGATTAATAACTTGCTTACAAAAGAAAATCTTGATAAAGTAGAGAAACTTATAGAAATAGCAGATGAATTAAATACGAATTTATCTGTATTAGCACTTGCGTGGACACTTAGAAGACCTATTGTTAGTAGCTTGATAACAGGTGCTTCAAAGCCTAGTCAGGTGGAAAATAACATAATGGCAAGTGATTTAGTACTTAGTGATGATGTTATAAAACGTATAGATAATATACTTAATTATAAGCCTTTTTTTAGAAGAATTGGCTAATTTGTTAAGAATGATTTATGAACGAATCTCTTTTGTAGTAAAAAATTAACAATTGCTTGACATAAAGAAAATAATATGTTAATTTGGTATTAATTGGGAAACGTTCGAATATGAAAGACTAAGTTGTATCAGGCATATATTAAAAAACAGGTTTCCCTAGGGGAAACCTGTTTTTTAATATATGGAAGAAGATTAATTTGACAAGTAAAAAAATTTTATATGGAAAGAGAGGTGAAATAGCAAAAGAGTATTTGTCAAAGTTAATAAATATAAATAGTAAACTAAAGAATTATTAAAAACTTAAAGTAAAATGTTGAAAACATAGTCTTCAACTATAGATTTGGGAGTTCAAATCGGAAAGATATGGGTGTAAAGATGGACAAATTGAAAAAAATATGGTGTATAATTTTATGTGCTACAATTGTATTTTTAAGTTTAGGTGATGTTACAAGTGTTTATGCGGGGCAAAGTAATAATGCTAGTAATCCAGAAGAGTATGAATATTATACAGAAATAGGTGTAACTTTGGGGTATTTTGGGTATGAGTCAAATGAATCAATATATTGCTCTCAAATACTAGATGTTGCAACGCAAGAAGATACTGATGAAACCGCTATGATGGTGTTCGACGGTGATGAAACTATAGGTATGTTAACAAAGCAAGAGATAGATGGAAACATTATATATAGCTTTATTTATAATAATTTTGAAGAACTTGATGAGATAGTAGATGAGGGAAAAGAAATTACGTTAGTAAATGATGATGATCAATTACTTTGTGTATCTGATGATAATGTTAAAGTTTTAATTGATAGTAATACTGATAATGAACAGGAAAAATTAAATGAAGTTTTTAATAAAGTGAAAAAACAAAAAGTTAAAGGAATTAAAGTGAAAAAGGAAAAATTACCAAAGGATGTTTTGTTTGAAGCAGATGAGAAATATGAGGTCGATTTCATAGCTAGACAGTATAATAGTAATACTAGTGAGATAAATAATATTGTTACCAATAAATTTTATGTTAATGACAGATATCATACAGCTTATTATCAAATAAATGTGCCATTTGTAAAAAATGATAAAAAAGTAATAAATGATGATGGACTTTGTTGGGCAGCAGTGGGTGCAAGTTTATCTAAATATTTTAAGAAAACAGATTATGGTGCATTTGATGTATATGCGAAATTAAAAATGAGATATTTTAATGAACCTGATAATGAACCTGTTGGGATTTTTAAGTGGGAGACAAGAATGTTTAGTATGCTGGGGTTGAAGATTGAGACTATTCCTAATAGAAAAATGTCCTATAATGAGGTAATAGAATGCTTAAGTAAAGGAAGACCAATTGATATAGGGGTAACTAGATATGTGAATAGAGAAATAGAAAATGCACATGCTATTATTTTGTGTGGAACATTTGCATGTTTAAGTGATGGTAGATACTATTATGTTTATATGGATCCAAATGTAAAAGGTTATGTTGTTAATTCGATTATTTCTGCAACAGTAACTACAGATTATGGAACAACATTTTATTATACAAATGGACAAGTAAATTATAATAATTGGGACAATAGTTATATAGTATATAAATAAAGGGGGAAGGTATAGATGAGAAAAAGAGTTTTTTTAGTATTATGCATTATAATACTCTTTGGAGTAAGTGCATGTGGAGATAAGGAAACAAATAGTAAATATGGTGAAGAAAAAAAGTCAAAAACTATTACAGGAGTTGTATACGGCATTTATAATCTATATGTTAAGAATGATTATGAGAAAGGAGAACCTTCAGATAGGACGGAAACGATAGTTAAGGTAGATGAAAAAAAAGATGGAGAAGTTATATATGTTATATATTACGGAAGAGATTTAGAAAAAGTAGTAGCAAGTGATGGACACAATGCTATAGGAGATGTTATTGAAATTGAGTATGAAGGAGAACTTGAAGAGTTAGATAAAGAAAAAGAAGTTGGGAGAGTTATAAATGAAGGAGAGAGATACTATAGGATAAATAATGTTGTTTATGTTAGGACTATAGAAAAAGGAAAAGATTAACGTCGTATAGAGGAGGTATAAATGAGAAAGATTATTTTGTTTGTTTTATGTACACTTACATTACTTGGAGTATGTGCTTGTGAAAATAGTAATGTAAGTAAAAAAGAAACAGGAACGAAGGAAACAGGAACGAAGGAAACAGGAACAAAGGAAACAGAAACAAAAGAAGGAGTAAAAACCATTGAAGGTATTGTTTACTATATATTAGATATGTATGATATTAATAATGATATTGAAGGTCCTCCAGATAGAGCAGAAATTGCAATTAAGTTAGATGAAACAAAGGATAGAAAATGTACATATGTTGTATATTATACAGATAATTTAGGTGTAATTGTGAAATCAGATGGACATAAAATCGGTGATAAGGTTGAAATTGAATATGAAGGAGAGCTTGAAAATATTAATGATGAATCTGGTAGGAGTATAGAAGAGGGAGACTGGTATAGAATAATTAATGCGGTTCATAGATAGGGGAGATAGAAAAAGTAAAAAATTAACACCTAATAAAAGGTTGTTATAGAGATACTGTCGCTTTAAGGATTAAAAATCGTGAAGCGGCAGTTTTTTTGAAAAGTTTGAAAAATTAATTATTTGAAGTATTGATTTGTACAAAAATATTTAGTATAGTATTTATGGTGATGCTAAAATTTTAGAAAGGTAAGTAGGTTGAACAATGGATAAAGTTATAGTTGCGTTAGATGCAATGGGTGGTGATAATGCACCGAGTGAAATGGTAAAGGGTGCAGTAGAAGCTACAAAAAAAAGTGATGCAGTTCTTGTGAAGCTTGTCGGAATCGAAGAGGTAGTTAAGGCAGAACTTGAAAAATATGAATACAATAAAGAACAAATAGAAGTTGTGAACGCAACGCAGGTAATTGAAACAGAAGAACCTCCTGTAGAAGCAATAAGAAAAAAGAAAGACTCATCTATGGTTGTTGGAATGACTATGGTGAAAAATGGTGAAGCCGATGCGTTTGTTTCAGCAGGTAGTTCGGGAGCACTTTTAGTAGGAGGACAAATTATAGTCGGAAGAATTAAAGGTATTGAAAGACCTCCGATGGCACCGCTTATACCAACTGCGACAGGAGTAACATTATTGTTAGATGGAGGAGCAAATGTTGATGCAAGACCATCACATTTATTACAATTTGCACAAATGGGTTCTATTTATATGGAAAACGTCATAGGAATTAAAAATCCTAAAGTTGCTATTGTAAATGTTGGTGCAGAAGAAGAAAAAGGAAATGCACTTGTAAAAGAGACATTCCCATTACTTAAAAATTGTATTGATATTAACTTTGTCGGAAGTATTGAAGCCAGAGATATTCCAAAAGGTGATGCAGATGTAATAGTATGTGATGCTTTTGTTGGAAATGTAATTCTCAAGCTTTATGAAGGTTTGGGCGCAACACTTATCAAAGAGATAAAGGGCGGATTGATGTCAACATTCGTAAGCAAGATGGGTGCATTACTTATAAAACCAGCTTTAAAGAAGACCTTAAAAAAATTTGATGCAGAAGAATATGGTGGAGCACCATTACTTGGCTGCAATGGCCTTGTTGTAAAAACACATGGTAGCTCAAAAAGCACAGAAGTGTGCAATTCAATTATTCAATGTATAACTTTTAAAGAACAGAGAATAAATGAGAAAATAAAAGAGAACATAAAAAAAGAAGATTAATATTAAGGAGAAATAAAAATGGAATTCGAAAAATTACAAGGAATTATTGCAGAAGTATTGAATGTTGATGAGTCAGAAATAAAAATGGATACAACATTTGCAGATGATTTAGGAGCAGATTCATTGGATGTATTCCAAATAATAATGGGAATTGAAGAAGAATTTGATATTGAAATTCCTAATGAAGAAGCAGAAAAGATTGTAACTGTAGCAGACGCAGTAGAGCAAATTAAAAACGCTGTAAACAACTAATCAGTTCAAGATAATAGAATGGTAGGTTACTTCCATTCTATTATCAATTATAGAACTAAAAAGCAAAAGAGGAAAGGGAGAATGATTTAGGATGAGGTTGGATTCAAAGGAATTAGAAAGTATAATAGGATATAAGTTTAAAAATAAAGAACATCTTGAATTAGCACTTATGCATAGTTCATATGGAAATAATAAAAGATGGGGCGACCATGTATGTAATGAAAGAATAGAGTTTTTAGGGGATGCAGTTTTAGAGCTTCTTTCAAGCCAGTATTTATATGAAAATTATCCAAACGAACCAGAAGGAGAGCTTACAAGAATCAGAGCAAGTTTAGTATGTGAGCAATCTTTGGCAGCATGTTCTAGGACGATAAGATTAGGTGAATTTATATATTTGGGAAGAGGCGAGGAAGTTTCTGGCGGAAGAGAGAGAGAATCTATAGTTTCGGATGCACTAGAGGCATTGATTGGAGCGATTTATCTTGACGGTGGGTTTGCTAATGCAAAAGAATTTGTTGAAAGGTTTGTTTTGAATGATATAGAAAACAGACAACTCTTTTATGATAGCAAGACCATTTTACAAGAGCTAGTGCAAAAGTATTTTAAAGATAGACTAGAATATGTTCATGTGGGTGAACGTGGACCGGATCACGATAAAACATTTATAGTAAATATAGTGTTTGATGGTAATGTAATTAGTGAAGGCGAAGGAAGAAATAAAAAAAGAGCAGAGCAAGAGGCAGCATATAAAGCGATAAAAGTATTAAAAGAGTTAGATTTAATTAATGATGAGATGTAAAATACATAAGTGTTAATGAAGCGAGGAAATTATGTACTTAAAAAGTATAGAGGTACAGGGATTCAAGTCCTTTGCCAATAAAATAAATTTTGAGTTCCATGAAGGAATAACTGCTATTGTTGGACCAAATGGAAGTGGTAAAAGTAATGTTGCAGACGCCGTTAGATGGGTTTTAGGTGAACAAAGAATAAAGCAATTACGTGGTGGTAAAATGGAGGACGTTATCTTTGCAGGTACGCAGAACAGAAAACCACTTGGTTTTGCATATGTAGCTATTACATTAGACAATAAAGACCATCAATTACCAATTGAGTATAATGAAGTTACAGTGTCAAGACGACTTTTCCGCTCAGGTGAAAGCGAATACATGATAAACGGTACAATATGTAGATTAAAAGATGTAAATGAATTGTTTTATGATACAGGTATTGGTAAAGAAGGCTATTCAATAATTGGACAAGGTCAGATTGACAAGATTTTAAGTGGTAAGCCAGAAGAGAGAAGAGAACTTTTTGATGAAGCTGCTGGTATTGTTAAGTTTAAAAGAAGAAAAGCTGAAGCGGTTAAAAAACTTGAGAATGAAAAACAAAATCTCGTAAGAGTAACAGATATTCTTACGGAACTTGAAAAACAGTTAAAACCTCTTGAAAGACAGTCAGAGACAGCAAGAAAATATCTTAAATTAAAGGAAGAACTAAAGAAGAATGATATAGATATGTTCTACCTTGAAATATCAAAGATTCGTAATGATTTAACACAGATAGAAGAAAAGATTAATATTGCAAACAGCAATATGGAAGATAATACAAAGACGCTTGAAGAAACAAAGAGTCAGTATGAAAAGTTAGATGAATTTATTGAACAATTAAACCTTGATTTAGAGGATAAAAAAGAGCAGTTAAATAGCATAAATCTTTTAAAGGGTCAATTAGACGGAGAGATTAAGGTTTTAAATGAACAGATAAATTCAGCAAAGATTAATGATGAGCATTTTAATTCAAGAATTGATGCTATTAAAAATAATATTTCTGAGTACGAAGCAGAGAAGGACCGACTTTTTATTGAAAGAGAAGAAATAAAAGAGTTGGTAGCGAATGCATCAGGAATTCAGACCCAAGCTGATAGCAAAGTTACAGTGATTACACAGAGAATATCAGATCTTACAGATAATGTTGAAAGATGTAAGAGCGATATTATTAGCTTATTAAATGAAAAGTCTAATGTAAAGTCTAAGATTCAAAGATATGATACAATGCTTGAACAGATTAATATTAGAAAAGCAGAGCTTAATCAGAAAATGGTTAAGTTTCAAAGTGATAAGGATGCTCAGGAAAAAATCATTGAAGAACTTAATGAAGAATTAAAAAAGGTAAATGATGAAATTATTTTGCAAACAGCCAAATCAGATGAGATTTCGGCAAAATTAAATCAAATAGTAGAAGAAAACCGTAATTTGAAAAAGGAACAAGATGATAACCAAAGAAATTATCATCAGATAAATTCTAATCTTGAGGCACTTAAAAATCTTACTGAAAGATACGAAGGCTATGGCAATAGTATTAAGAAGATAATGGAGCTTAAAGAAACAAAAAAAGGAATTGTCGGAGTAGTTGCAGATATAATAAAGGTTGATAAGCAGTATGAAGTGGCTATTGAAACAGCTCTTGGAGGAAATATTCAAAATGTTGTTACGGATACTGAAAGTACAGCAAAAGAAACTATTGAGTATTTGAAAAAGAATAAGTTTGGTAGAGCAACATTCCTTCCTCTTAGTAGTATTGCGAACAAGACAGGATTTACAAATGAGAGAGCATTAACAGAAAATGGTGTAATTGGACTTGCTTGTGACCTAGTAGATATAAAAAAGGAATGTGAAAACATTGCAAAGTATTTATTGGGAAGAGTATTAGTAGTAGATACTATTGATAATGCTCTTGTTATAGCAAGAAAATATAATTACACTCTTAGAATGGTAACGCTTGAAGGTGAGCTTTTAAATGCAGGCGGTTCAATGTCTGGTGGTGCGTTTAAAAATAATAGTAATTTACTTGGTAGAAGAAGAGAGATAGAAGAACTTGAAGAGAAATTAATTAAGTATAAGGATAGAGCTGGTGCGCTTGTTGCTTTAATTGATAAAAATGAAAAGAGTTCATTAGAGTTAAGAGACGAAGTAGAAAAGATAAAGATAGTTTTAAATGAGCAGTATATTTTACAAAATACTGTAAAACTTAATATTAATAAGGCAGGGGAAAGAAAGCAAGAAATAAGCAGTGGATATGAAGATTTTACAAAAGAGAATAAAGAAATTTCGACTCAGATAGTTGATATTAAAGATAATTATGATACCCTTAATCAGGAATTAAATCATTGGGAAGAAAAAAATAAGTCTCTTGAGGAAGAAATAGAAAAGCTCAATATAGAGATTGAAAAAGAGAAACTCTTAGAAGCTGAAGAGCTTAAGAATAACGAAGAACTTAGAATGAGTTTAGCAGGACTTAGCCAAAAGAGCAGTTTTGTAAAAGAAAACATTGCTAGAGTAAATGGAGAGATTGCAAAACTTAATGAAGAGCAAAAGTTACTTATCTTTAATGCTAAGGATTCAGAGAAAGAAATTCTTGAGAAAGAGGAAAAGATTGCAGATATTAAGCAGTTAATTGAAAAGGCTGATGTTGAAGCAAAAGAAATAAGTGATGCTATTAATGAAATGTTAGAAACGAAGGAAAGTCAATCAAAAGAGCATAAGGATTTCTTTGCAAAACGTGAAGAACTTTCTAACACAATAAATAGTCTAGACAAAGAAATTTATAGACTTACAGCAAGTAAAGAAAAGTTGGAAGAATCAAACGAAAAGCAAGTTAATTATATGTGGGATGAGTACGAGCTTAGATATAGTATGGTTTTGGAGCTTAAGAGTGAAGAATTAGAAGATTTATCACAAATAAAGAAAGCTATTACAACACTTAAATCTGATATAAGGGCTTTAGGTGATGTAAATGTTAATTCGATTGATGAGTATAAAGAAGTAGCCGAGAGATATGGTTTCCTTAAGACACAACATGATGATTTGATAATTGCAGAACAGACGCTTAATAAGATTATTGAAGAACTGGATTCAGGAATGAGAAAGCAGTTTTCAGAGAAATTTGAAGATATTAAAGTTGAGTTTGATAAGGTGTTTAAGATACTTTTCGGAGGTGGAAAGGGTACAATTGAAATAAATGAAGAAGAGGATATGCTTGAAGCAAGTATTTCGATTATTTCTCAGCCACCAGGAAAAAAACTACAAAATATGATGCAGCTTTCTGGTGGTGAGAAAGCACTTACAGCTATTGCATTATTATTTGCTATTCAGAATTTAAAGCCATCACCATTTTGTTTGCTTGATGAAATTGAGGCAGCACTTGATGATTCAAATGTAGGAAGGTATGCTGATTACTTACATAAGCTTACAGACCATACACAGTTTATTGTTATTACTCATAGAAGAGGAACGATGAACGCTGCTGATAGATTATATGGTATAACAATGCAAGAAAAAGGTGTATCTACACTAGTTTCTGTAAACTTAATTGAAAATGAATTAGATCAAAAAAAAGAGGACGTATAATATGAGTGAAGAAAAACAAGGTTTTTTTAGTCGTTTGAAAAAAGGTTTATCAAAGACAAGAAATAGTATTATGTCAGGTTTTGAGAATATTTTTAGTGGGTTTTCAAGTATTGATGATGATTTTTATGAAGAAATCGAAGAAATACTTATTATGAGTGATATGGGAATTGGTACAACATCAAAGATTATTGATGAGCTTAAGGGAAAGGTTAAAGAAAATAAAATTAAAGATCCTATTGAATGTAAGCAGTTGTTAATTGATAGTATTAAAACAACTATGGATTTAGGTGAAAATGCTTATGAGTTTGAGGAAAAAAAATCTGTAGTATTGGTTATTGGTGTAAATGGCGTTGGAAAGACAACATTTGTAGGTAAATTATCAGGTCAGTTAAAGGATGCTGGGAAAAAGGTTATTATTGCAGCAGCAGATACATTTAGGGCAGCGGCTATTGACCAGCTTTCAGTATGGGCAAATAGAGCAAATGTAGATATTATAGCACAACAAGAAGGGGCAGACCCAGCAGCAGTTGTATATGATGCATTACAAGCTTCTAAGGCAAGAAAAGCAGATGTTCTTATTTGTGACACAGCAGGAAGACTCCATAATAAAAAGAATCTTATGGAAGAGCTAAAAAAAATAGATAGAATTATCGAAAAAGAATATGGTGATGCTTTTAGAGAAACTCTTATTGTTTTAGATGGTACTACAGGTCAGAATGCATTGGTACAGGCTAGATTATTTATGGAAGCGGCAAATGTAACTGGTGTAGTTTTGACAAAGTTAGACGGTACGGCAAAGGGTGGTATAGCTGTAGCAATTCAATCAGAGCTAGGTATTCCAGTTAAGTATATTGGTGTTGGAGAGCAGATTGAAGATTTACAGAAGTTTGATGCAGATAAGTTTGTAGATGCATTATTTGATGTTGAATAGATAGAAAGAAGGAAAAAATTATGATGAAAGAGCTTACGTTGGAAAAATTTGAGGAAGCAGCAGAATTGGTTAAGAAGGTTACTCTTCCTACAAATTTAGTATATAGTGATTTTTTTAGTGAGAAATGTGGTAACAAGGTTTATTTAAAACCTGAAAATTTACAGTTTACAGGTGCTTATAAAGTAAGAGGTGCTTATTATAAAATAAGTCAAATGACAGATGAAGAGCGAGCTAAGGGCTTAATAACAGCCTCTGCGGGAAATCATGCACAAGGTGTAGCTAATGCAGCTAAGCTTTATGGTATTAAATCAATTATTGTTATGCCTAAGGGAACACCACTTATGAAAGTAAATAGAACAAAAAGCTATGGTGCAGAAGTGGTTTTATTTGGTGATGTATATGATGAGGCTTGTGAGGAAGCTTATAGAATGGCGCAAGAGCATGGATATACATTTGTTCATCCATTTGATGATTTAGAAGTTGCGACTGGACAGGGTTCTGTTGCAATGGAGATTATTAAAGAAATTCCAACAGTTGATTATATATTAGTTCCAGTAGGTGGTGGCGGATTGGCAACAGGTGTAAGTGTGTTGGCTAAAATGCTTAATCCTAATATAAAAGTAATTGGTGTTGAGCCAGCAGGAGCAAACTGTTTGCAAGCATCTATGGAAGCTGGAAAGGTTGTTACACTCCCAAGTGCAGCTACTATTGCAGATGGTACAGCAGTAAAAACACCAGGTTCTGTAATTTTTCCTTATGTTATTGAAAATATTGACGATATAATATGTGTAGAGGATGATGAACTTATAGGAGCGTTCCTTGATGTTGTAGAGAATCACAAAATGGTATGTGAGAACTCAGGTTTACTTACTATTGCAGCATTAAATCACTTGAATTGTAAGGGTAAGAAGGTTGTTTCGATTTTAAGTGGTGGAAATATGGACATTATTACAATGTCATCAATGCTTCAACATGGTTTAATCCAAAGAGGAAGAATATTTACAGTATCTGTATTACTTCCAGACAAGCCAGGCCAGCTTGTAAGTGTTGCAAATGTTATTGCAGGGGAACAGGGTAATGTTGTTAAGCTTGAGCATAATCAGTTTGTTAGTATAAACAGAAATGCAGAAGTGGAACTTAGAATTACAATAGAGACATTTGGAGAGGCTCATAAGAAGCAAATTTGTGACAAGCTTCAAGAAACAGGTTTCAAACCAAAGGTAGTAAGAACAATGCTTTAATGTAAATTACACGAACTATTTTTACGGAGAGGATGATCGGTATGGATAGCTTATACATACATACAAAAATAGGGAAGATAAATGTTAATAAAGATATTAAAAATTTTATATTAGATAAGATGCCATCGATAAAGATGGGAAATGCACTAGAGGTAACATCATGTTTGACAAAGGTTGTTATAAAGAATAAAGAAGGGGAATTTTTAAATGAATATTCTCCAGTAATAAAGCAAAGCTGTATGAAACCTGAGAATAAAACGATTTTACCAATAATTGTTAGATTTGATAAATCAACAGATGATGATTCATTAAAGGTTATGATTGAAGCACCTTATGAAACAGCATCATTTGATTTAGCTAATGATAATATTGATATATGTGCAGAAGATTTTAAACCATTTATACAAACGGCATCATGTAAAGATTGTTATAACTGTGGAAGGTGCTAAAATCTTTGACCGGCGTCAAAGATTGCAAGAATGAAAAAACCATTCTTGATTGGTGCGACAGGACTGTATTCGCTTTGGTGGAGTTTATAAGGAGAAAATGTTGAACAAAAAGCGTTCAACTATTGATTTAAGTGCGCACGCAGCGCGCAGATTGGTGTATAATGAATAAGTATAGTAAATTTTACATATTTTCGTTGATATTGTACATAGTAGTAGTGTTGGTACATTTATCAGGATATATGACTAATGTTTTGTATCTATTTGCATGGATGTTATGGATGCCAGTTATTGCATTAACTGTTGTAACGGTGTTTGATATTAAGAATAATTATGCAAAGGTTACATTGGAGTTTAAGAAGAATCCTAAATTTAAGTCATTATTGTTTTTTATATGTGTAGTATCATGTGTTTATACAATATATAATATGATTGCATGTTTTACGGGGATTTCAGGTATTGATGATATTGCGGTGAAGGATGAATTGTATTATGCTATTATTGATGGTATCGAAAAGCAGATAAGCTATAGTGAATATACGAAATATTCACTTATTAGTTTTCGAATGCTTTCAGGGCATATGATAGCGTTTGTTGGACTTTGTCTTTATTATTATAAAGTACGTAAGATTGAAAAATCAGCTGAATAGCTGATTTTTAATTATAAAATTATACTAGGAGGTTATTATAATGGTGGTAAATAGTGAAAACTTTGAAGCAGAGGTTTTAAATGCAGACAAACCTGTAGTGGTGGATTTTTATGCGGATTGGTGTGGTCCATGCCAAATGATGGGACCTATATTAGAGGAAATATCAAAGGAGAATTCTAATATTAAGATTTGCAAAGTCAATGTAGATAATGAACAGGCTTTAGCAGAGAAATATGGAATAATGAGTATACCTGCATTTATTTTGTTTAATGAAGGAAAAGTTCAAAAACAAACAGTTGGTGCAATGTCAAAATCAGATTTTCTTAACTTTATTGGATAAGTCATGGAGGTATTTATATGTATGATGTAATTATTATAGGAGCTGGAACAGCAGGGCTTACTAGCGCAATATATTGTCTTAGAGCAGGTAAATCAGTACTTGTTATTGAAGAGAAAATGTACGGAGGACAAATAATAAATACACCAAATATAGAGAATTATCCAGGACTAAAGCGTATTTCGGGCTATGAATTTGCAGTTAATCTTTATGAACAGGCAAAGGATTTAGGTATGAAATATGTAAATGAAAAAGTTGAATCTATAGATAAGCTAAGTGATAAGAAAAAGGTAATAACAAGTAAAAATGAGTATGAAAGCTATGCAGTTGTAATAGCTACAGGTGTTAAAAATAGAGAGCTAGGTCTTGAACGAGAAAAAGAGTTAGTAGGAAAAGGGATTTCTTATTGTGCAACTTGTGATGGAGCATTTTTTAAGAATAAAGATGTTGCAGTAGTTGGTGGTGGAAATACAGCACTTGAGGATGCATTGTTTTTAAGTGGGTATTGTAATAAGGTTTATATTGTTCACAGAAGAGATGATTTTAGAGGCGATGAAGCTAGTGAAAATAAGCTTAAAGAAAAAGATAATGTAGAGTTTATACTTAATTCAATTGTTGAAGGAATCGTTGCAGATGAGCTTGTTAAGGGTATTAGAGTTTTGAATAGACTAAGTGGTGATGAGTTTGAAATTCCAGTAAGCGGTATTTTTATAGCAGTTGGTCAGATGCCATATAATGATGCGTTTAAGGATATAGTAGAATTAGATGAAGATGGTTATGTTGTAGCAGGTGAAGACTGTAAGACAAGTGAAGATGGAATTTTTGTAGCAGGTGATTGTAGAACAAAGCAAATCAGACAGTTAGCAACAGCGGCTGGTGATGGTGCGGTGGCAGCGTTAGCAGCGTGTTCATTTATTTGAGTAAATAGCATAAATTTTAGAAAATTATACAAAAAAGAAAAAGTACTTGACAAGAGTACTTTTTTGCGTTAAAGTGTAATACGTTAAAGCAAATGTGTTAAACGCATTAACGTACTAAATCAGAAAGGTAATAAAAGGTATTAGAAATGGATACAACAAACAGTGGAAGATTGGTATCATATCGACCAGAGATTAAAGTAGTAGATTGTACACTTCGTGATGGAGGTCTTGTAAATAATTTTTATTTTACAGATGAGTTCGTTAAGGATTTATATAAAGCTAACGTAAAAGCTGGCGTTGATTATATGGAGTTTGGATATAAGGCATCAAAAGAAATTTTTGATGTTAAGGAATTTGGAAAGTGGAAGTTCTGTAATGAAGAGGATATCAGAGCAATAGTAGGTGATAACGATACATCACTTAAAATATCAGTTATGACTGATGTTGGAAGAACTGATTATAAGAATGATATTATTGATAGAAAAGACAGTGTTATCGATTTGGTAAGAACTGCTTGTTACATACATCAAATTCCTGCAGCTATTGAGATGGTAGAGGATGCAAAGGCTAAAGGCTACGAGACTACTGTAAATATTATGGCAGTGTCAAAGGTTAATGATGATGATCTTGATGAAGGACTTAGATTACTTGCAAGTTCAGGTGTAGATGTTATTTATCTTGTTGATAGTTTTGGAACATTTTATCCAGAACAGATTAAAAGATTATCAGATAAATATGTGAATGTTGCAGTAGCTTCAGGTAAGAAAGTTGGTATGCATGCGCATAATAATCAACAGCTTGCATTTGCAAATACTATAGAAGCTCTTAAAAATGGAGTAAATCTTTTAGATGCAACAGTTAGTGGAATGGGAAGAGGAGCAGGAAACTGCTATATGGAATCATTGCTTGGATTCCTTAGAAATCCAAAGTATAATTTAGTTCCAATAATGAACTTTGTAGAAAAGCATATGATTAAGATGAAGGCAGATGGTAATGTATGGGGATATGATATTCCTTACTTATTAACAGGGATACTTAATAGCCATCCGTCAACAGCTATAAAGTTCTTGAAGGAAGAAAGAACAGATTATTCGAAGTACTATCAGGAGTTGTTAGACCGTGAGCAATAAAAAATCTTCGTCCGGCGACGAAGATTGCAAGATTTAAAAAATTTTGCGAAAGCACAAAAATTTTTAAATCTTGATTGGTATGTAACTACTTTATTCGCTTTATTGATTTATGAGTTTGACTTTGTCAAACAATAAAGAAGGTTATACTGTTTTGCAATAGGAAGAATGAAAATATGTGTTTATAGATGTGGTATGTGGGGACATACCACATGAATTCTGTATATAAAATGAAATCATTACAAGATAAAATAAAATCGGGCGGAATAATTAATCTATTTAATGCGTTGCAACTTACTAGTAACTATTAAATCATAATTGAGGTAAATACTATGGTGAATAAATATAAAAATGTAAGAATTAAGAATTTTTCTAGAATCAATAAAGCTATGTGTTTAATGGCTATGATACTACTTGTCATATCTATTGCAATGTCACTTTATTGCATAATGTCTGATAATGTGCCTACAATATTTATAAGTGGAGGAATTATATTATCGACCACAACCATCGCGAGTATATTTATAATAGTAGCGTTTATTAGGGAAATGGAAAATAGCAATACAACAGACAATAATTAAATACTTATAATGTAATAAACTGGAGTATAACTTTATATAAAGTGTACTCCAGTTTAATTTACACATACCACATTGGTTAGTATTTAAACTAAAATCCGCTTTTTTAGATTAAGTTCCATTGTGAATGAAGAAAATTAAAAAAGTGGATGTTTTTTTGTTTAAAAAGGTGTATAATTATTATAAATCCGTGGAAATTACAGTAAAAAGGGTATG
>JAVBRI010000021.1:0-101815 GCA_031548165.1 Lachnospiraceae bacterium | reverse complement strand
ACAAATCTGAATTTGCTTTTCCTTTCCTAGAACTACAACATAGCCTTTAACTCTTCTAATTCTTTTGCTATCTGTGCATCAAGTTCTAATATTTTATCCATTATCTCTGCTGTTGGTGGATATTCCACTGCCTTATATTCCACTTTCTTATACTTATTAATTGACAAATCATATTCATTATCCACAATCTCCTGCTTAGCCACAAAAAAGGATTTATCTGTTCTTTCTCGACTCTCTTCACTTTTAAGATTATGAAACCTTTCTATAATATCCGGTATATCATTTTCTTTTACTGCTGCACGCTTATCATCCAAACTCAGTCCATCGGCTGACATATCATAAAACCACACTTTGTCTGTTCCGCCATACCCCGTCTTTGTAAAAATCAATATCCCTGTCGACACTCCAGCATATGGTTTAAAAACTCCTGAAGGCATAGAAATCATAGCTTCCAATCTGTGATTTTCAATCAATTCTTTTCTAATTGATTTATGTGCAGTTGAAGAGCCAAATAAAACACCATCTGGTACAATACAAGCACATCTTCCTCCAACTTTCAACATTCGTATAAATAAAGCAAGAAATAGTAATTCTGTTTTCTTTGTCTTACATATTTTCAACAAATCACTAGATACTGAATCAGCATCTAAACTCCCTTTAAACGGTGGATTTGCAAGTATCAATGAATATTTTTCAATATCCACATTTTGATCTGATAAACTGTCTCTATATTCAATAAATGGACTTTCTACTCCATGTGTCATCATATTCATTGCCCCGATGCGGAGCATTGTTCTATCCATATCGTACCCAAAAAACATATGGTTCATATAATGATCTTTTTTCTGTTTATTAAAGAAAATCTCTTCCTTATACTTTTCTTTTAAATATTCACTTGAGGTGACAAGAAACCCAGATGTACCACATGCAGGATCACAAATTATATCATCTGCTTTAGGTTCCATAAGTTCAACCATCATACGTATAATATGCCTTGGTGTTCGAAATTGTCCATTTCTTCCTGATTGTGAAATTTTGGAAAGCAAATATTCATATACATCTCCGCGAATATCTATCTCTGTCATATCTGTCTCTTTTTTAGTTTCTATCATAAGTCTATATATCTCATCTAACGAATCTACTACCCTTGAAAGCACCAATGGAGTTGGAAGTTTAAAAATAGCATCATCCATATACTTTGAATATGCACTATTTTTATCTCTGTGAAGTGCTTTAATAAAAGGAAACACCCATTCTTGCACTATTGAATACATCTTATCTGCTGGAAAGTCATGAAATGTTGACCATTTCATATGTGAGCCATCTAATTTTCTACCACCTATTTCAACCTCTTCTGTAAAAATACTTCTAAATGGTAAGCCTAACATAGCACTTTCCTTTGCTCGCTTATTATCTGAATCATCCAAATCATGAATAAACATAAGATAAGTGATTTGTTCTATTACTTCCAGAGGATTAACTAACCCTCCTGCCGCAAATACATCCCACAAACTATCAATTCTATTTTTTAATTCTCCAGTTATCATTACTATTCTACCTCTCTATTCCATACGTATGCAGTATAACGACCACCACCAATCTTTATAACCTCTCCGCTTTTCACTAAATCATTTAATGTCCTTTGTATTGTTACTTGACTGATATCTGGACACTTTTGCTGAATTTCTGATTTTGTTATCTTTCCTATTTTTTCTTTTATAATCTCTTTTACCCTATCTGGCTTGGATAATCCTCTTGTTGTGAGTAATCTTATTCTTGAGGAAAATTCACGATATGCACTTATAATTACACCCAATATATAATTTACAAACGGCTCATAGTCATTTGTATTTTCATGCCATTGAAATGAACTCGACTGTAGTGCTTCATAATAAGTATCTTTGGATAATTCAATTAGTTTTTCTATACTAATATATTTTCCAACAATATATCCCGAACGGTACAACAGTAAAAGTGTTAGTAATCTGCTCATACGACCATTTCCATCATTAAACGGATGTATACATAAAAAATCTATAATAAACATTGGTATGATAATCAATGGGTCAACAGATTCATTTTTTATTATCTCTTCATAAGATTTACACAACCTTTCTATAGATTCAGATGTTTCCCATGATGGAACAGGTTGGAATCTTACTCTTTTATTCCCTTTACTATCAACTTCAGCTATTACATTATCAGATGATTTAAAACTTCCTCCACTGCCTATTCCACTGTGTTTACACAAGTCTCTGTGTAGTTGCAATATAATCGCTAACTTTATAGGAATATGTTCATAACTTTCATGTATCGTATTTAACACATCCCTATACCCTGCAATCTCGGACTCGTCTCTGTTTTTAGGTTTAGTTTTGTCTTGTACAATTTTTTTCAAACGTTCATCCGAGGTAAATATACCCTCTATTTTATTTGATGCCTCAACACTCTGTATTTTTGCAATCTCAACTAATTCTGTTAACTCATCTGTATATGATTCAATAAAAAGAGTTTGTTCTCCTTTAAACTCATGAATTTTTGTTAATTTCAATACTATCTCTGGTGTTAAAAGCCTTTCCCATTTTTTTTCATAATCATATTCACGCATTTTTTACCCAACTGCACGCTACGTACGCACTCAAATCAATAGTTGAACACGCCTTTTTGTTCAACCTTATTTGTAAATTATAATACTTAACTTTATCATTGTCAATTTTAATTTAATCATTTTTCAAAAAATGATTAAATTAAAAGACATATCAAACTATTTTGACATGTCTTATTTTCTTATGTTAGATTAATCTATTAGCTTTTCTTAATATCTTTGCCGCTTCCTCATACATAAAGTTATTTAGTAAAGCCAATGCTTGTTTTAGATTATCTACTGCAACATCGCTAATATTCTGTTTCATTACTCTATTTATTTTCTCACTAGCATCATCAATTTCAAAATCATCAATATTATATGCCGCTTCAACTAATATTGAATAAATTTCCTCTCTCGACATCTCTGGCTCATCAACAATTTCTTCTTCATCTTCCTCAACCACGATTTGACCAATACAGTTTACTATATAATCTTTTATGTTATTTATCAACTGCTCGTATTCTTCTAACAATTCAGATGCATTTACCATAACATATTGTTCATTACCTGCTTTTGCTTCTAATTCATGTTCTTTTGCCATTTCTGATAAATTATCAGCACCTATAGTTGCAGTAACGCTCTTCAAACTATGCACTTCTATAGCATAATTTTTTAAATTTTTAGTATCATACGCTTCTTTTATCAATCTAACCTTATGGTCACTATCTTCAACTACTGATTTAAGCATTTCAATGTAAGCTGTCTCATTTCCACCGAGATACTCCATACCCTTTTCCATATCTATTCCATTTATCAATTGCTTTTTAGACCTATAACCACCTTTTTTACTTTGTGGCAATTCTTGCTTCTTTGTCATAAATGTTACTTTATTTTGAGGTAACCATTTTGCTAAAATCAACATAAGTTCATTTTTATTTACAGGCTTTGCTAAAAAATCTGTCATTCCTACTTCAAAAAACATCTTTCTTGACTCAGATGATGCATTAGCTGTAAGTGCAATAATAGGTAATTTCAAGTTTTTCTTATCTAAACTCCGAATGTGTTCCATAGCCTCAACACCGTCCATCTCTGGCATCATATGATCCATAAAAATCATATCATAATCCTTTTGTTTCACCATCTCTATTGCCGCAGCTCCACTATCTGCCGAATCTGCATCTATGCCAAACTCCTTCAACAATCCTAACGCTACTTTTATATTTACTTTTGTATCATCTACAACAAGTATATTGGCACTTTTAAACACATACACTTTTATGTCATTTGACATAGCTAAAGATAGTAACCTCTTTGATATTGGTCGTTTTTCCACTATATCTGCCATGATAGACATAGTAAACTTAGCTCCTTCACCTTCTTTATAATCTAATGCGATGTCTCCATCCATCATCTTTATAAAGTTCTTCGACATAAAAAGTCTTAAACCCAATCCTTCTTCTAACATTAAACCTTTAGTATCAAGTTCTTTAAACAGCTCTTTTATCTTTTCATATTCTCTCTTAGATAACCTCATACTAGAATTTTCCACCTCAAAAAATAATTTAACTTTATCTTCTAGTAATGTTTCAGAATATATTTTAATACCTATAGTTCCCTCTGATATATAACTTAGATTATAATCCAAAATATTAGAAATTGCTCGATAAATATATTCACTATCACCATTTAACAATGATGGTATTTTTTCATCTATACTAATTTCAAGCTTAATATTTCTATCATATATAGCCTCTTTTATATTATTTGCTAGTCTGTTAAATAAAGCCATTGTTGAAAAACTCAAATCATTAAGTATCTTCGACCCTGACTGCATCCTTGCCATATCAATAAAATCTGTACATAAATGTAACAGACTTTTTGTTGCCATTTTTATATCCATCGCGCACTGCTTTACATCATCGTTTGTGTCCATACTTAATAGCATATCGGATAAACCGACTAATGCATTCATTGGCGTTCTAATTTCATGATTGATTTTTGATATAAATGAACCTCTTACACCCGATACCTCTTCAACCTTTGCTTTTGTATCATCATATAATGTCAATGCATTAGCAAGCTGCTTTTTTACAAACTTTAACTCTTTTTCCAAAGCCTCGTATCTTTTATCTGCCATAGTACAAACACTCACTTTCTTTTGCCTTTACATACAAATATCATAAGTTCATTCTATAATATACTAAATAACAGTTTTTTTCAATAGTATTAATTAAAAATTCTTGCAATTTTAAATTTAACCACTAACATGCATGTAAATTTTTAAGTGAAATATCCATAATAGGTGCTGAATGTGTCAATGCCCCGCTTGAAATAAAATCTACTCCCAATGAAACTAGATTATTTATATTCTCTTTAGTTACATTCCCAGAACATTCTGTCTGCGCTCTGCCATCAATAATTTTTATAGCTTCTTTCATTTGCTCCTGTGTCATATTATCAAGCATTATAATATCCGCACCGGCTTCTACAGCTTCCTTAACCATTTCAAGGTTTTCTACTTCTACTTCAATTTTTCTTACAAAAGGTGCATATTCTTTTGCCATCCTTACTGCATTTGCCACACCTTTTGCTGCTCCAATATGATTATCTTTAAGAAGAACACCATCTGATAAATTGTATCTATGATTATATCCACCACCAATTTTTACAGCATATTTTTCAAAAATCCGCATATTTGGTGTTGTTTTTCTTGTATCCAAAAGTTTTGTATTTGTACCTTCTAATAACTTTGCAACTGAATTTGTATATGTTGCAATACCACTCATTCTTTGTAAATAGTTAAGTGCAGTCCTCTCGCCTGAAAGCAATGCTCTTATATCTCCATTTACCTTTCCCATCAATTGACCATTTTTAACAACATCACCGTCACTGCAATGTAATATTACTTCTACATTCTCATCTAGTAATTCAAATACTCTTTTAAAAACATCAAGTCCTGCAATTATACCATCTTGTTTACATATCAGGTCTACAGTTCCCTTTGTTGCCTCTCTCATAACTGAATTTGTTGTTACATCTTCACTTGATATATCTTCTCTAAGTGCCATTTTTATAAGTTCATCTACATGTAATTTTGTTGTTATATCGTTCATATTCTTCCAAACCTTTCTTCTTAAATACTTATCTTTTTTGCTGCTCGTTTTGCAAACACCAAACTTTCTAATAATGAATTACTAGCTAATCTATTAGCACCATGCACACCATTGCAGCTTGTCTCTCCTACTGCATATAAATTCTCCATTGTTGTTTTGCTATCCAAATCAACCCATATGCCACCCATAAAATAATGCTGTGCCGGAACCACTGGTATACATTCTTTGGTAACATCAAACCCTTCGTCTAAACAATACTTATATATATTAGGAAAATGACTAAGTATATCTTCTTTATCAATGTTTTCCATTGATAACCATACATAATCTGTTCCATCTTCTTTCATTTGATTAAATATCTTTTCTGTCACTATATCTCTTGGCAATAATTCATCTACAAATCGCTCATAATTTTTATTATAAAGCACTGCGCCTTCTCCTCTTACTGATTCTGATATAAGAAAACGTCTTCCCGCTTTTTGAGAATATAGAGTAGTTGGATGAATTTGAACATAATCAAGATGTTCCAATTTAATGCCATGCTTTTTAGCTATATCTAACGCATCTCCTGTAAGATGTCTATAATTAGTTGAATGTTTGTACTTTCCACCAATTCCCCCTGTTGCAAGAATAGTATTTGTAGCCTCTATTTCAAATTGATTTCCTTCTTTATCTTTAACTACTAAGCCATGGCATTTTTCATCCTTAACTATTATGTCTATCATTGTTGTATATTCAAGGATTTCAACATTTTCAAGCTCTTTTACTTTTTCTAATAATTTACTAGTAATCTCTTTACCTGTTATATCTGCATGAAAAAGTATTCTTGGTATTGAATGCCCGCCTTCTTTTGTATATGTAAGTTCTCCATCTTTTTTTTCAAATTCCACACCATAATTAATAAGATCATTAATTATTTCTCTAGATGAATTAATCATGATATCTACTGATTCATTTCTATTTTCATAATGTCCTGCCTTTACGGTATCTTCAAAATAGCTCTTGTAGTCATCATCATCTCTCATTACACATATTCCACCTTGAGCAAGAAAAGAATCACTACTTTCTATATCTGATTTTGTTATCATCACTATTTTTTTATCTTTCGGAAGATTTATCGCACTAAATAAGCCCGCGACGCCTGTGCCAGCTATTAAAATATCTGTTTTCATTTGCACATGCCTTTCTATTATTTATTTTGTGATAAACACATAGTAGCTAGTATACCACAGAGCTTTACATGTGACAAGAGACTAAACTTTTACTTAAACTCCTGCTTTTATATATGTATTACTAGGTATTGGTACTTCCTTCATATCTGGACCAATATAAAAACTGGTTTGTGGCGGTTGATTATAAGCTGTATTTTGCCACGCAACCGAAAGTCTATATACATAATCGTGCATAAAAGTATAAAATCTATGTTCTGTAAAATCTGTAGTTGTATAAATTCTTAAAAATGTACTATCTTTTCCTCTGAATATAGCCTCTTCTCTCCAATCCCCAAATATACTAGCTTGCAAACAAGGATTTCCTTTTGTTCCATTGTTTGATAGTACATTGTCTGTAGACATGATTATATCCATCTCATCATTTTCCCAATTCCACTTGTATATCTTAGGTATTCCTACGTTTGTTTCATATCCATACCAATCATGATCTAGTAACTCACGAAGTAAATCACCATCCCACCATATTGCAAAATTAACAGACTCTGGTGATTCTTTAGTTATTTTCTTTCCATCCTCGTAATTATATAGACCTTCACTAAAGTATGACCACATTTGGTTTCCATCATATCTAGGATCTATCTTGGCACACAAGCCTCTTCCTGTATCTCTTCCAATAAATTTACCAAACGTAATTTCACCTGTTCCAGCATTTCTTGCTTCCATTCCATATGGACAATCTGCATGCTCATGTATTCCAAAATAATCCATTCCTTCACTATGATTTGTAAATCTTCCTAAATGCATTGCATCGCCATGCTCTAAACCTGTTGAATATAGACCTGTTCCATCATGGTCTATTACACAAGCACCATAAACGATTTCATCGCAGCCATCGCCATCTACATCACCAACAGCAAGATTATGGAAACCTTGATTTGTATAGTTGACATTCTGAGTAGCATCTGCCCTAAACTTCCATCTTTTAACCAGTTTCTTATCTACTACATCATACGCCACGAGATTGGTTGGCCTTTTATGGTCATAATACCCCCTACACATAACAACACTAGGATGTACACCATCTAAATATGCTACACAAGCTAAAAATCTATCCACTCTATTACCCCACGAGTCTCCCCATTGTGATACATCACCTCTTGGAGGATCATATTCTACTGTATCAATAATAGCTCCATTTCTTCCATCTATTAGCGATAAATACTCTGGTCCTTCTATAATAAATCCATCTTTATTTCTATAATCTACATCCTCATCACCCACTACATTTCCTAATGCATCCTTTGTACCATCTGCTGTTTTTACTATCATTTCAGCATATCCATCACCATCAAAATCATATACCATAAACTGTGTATAATGAGCTCCACACCTTATGTTTTTCCCTAAATCCACTCTCCAAAGCATTGTTCCATCTAACTTATACGCATCAATATAAACATTTCCTGTATATCCTTTATGTGAATTATCTTTACCATTACAATCCCATTTTAATATAATCTCATACTCACCATCCCCATCTAAATCTGCCACTGATGCATCATTCGCTGTATAAGAATATTTATTTCCATCTAATGCTATATAATCTTCTGGTTTATTAATAGGAACATCAAGATAGTTGTGCTTTAGATTTCTCGCCTCATAGCCATCTTTTTCTTCCATTCCATCAACCACCTTTTTTACAACATATTTAGTATCAAAATTTCCATCTTTATCTATGTAATTCGTTGCGCCATATAATACTTCAGAGTTAATCTTAACGCCATCTGCATATATGTTAAATCCTACACTATCCACACATTCCCAACCATTTAATCTATATGCTATAAACATACCTTTTTCTATTCTTATGGCTATAGCTCCCCTATCAAGGTATTCCATTTGTCTCTTCCTAATTGGAGCTGCTATAGTAGAATCGGCTGATACTATTTCCGATTTACCACCAAATGACAATACTTCTACTCCATATGTAAATACTCTATCAGTAATAACTGTATCATCTACAAACTCCAAATCATCTTTTGCATTCACTGTGCCTATAAACTTATAATTGCATATAGGCGTTTTTCTATATATATTATAAGCCCTAGCGCCTATTACATCTGCATTTATCGGCTCATCCCACTTAATACTTACCATTTTTCCATCAACCGATTTAACCTTCAAATCTCTTACTGGTGATGCTTCTATACCAGCATCCTTTATACATACATTTATCTTTTCAGACCCCACACTCTCAAACCCTAACCCATCAACTATTTTAACTACATAAGTATATTCTTCTCCTAGCAAAACATCTCTATCTTCATATACATTTCCATTGATACCTATCTTTATAATATCCTTTCCACTTCCAATATGCTCTTTATATATATTAAAATCACTATACATATCATCTGCATCAAACTTAATTATTGCCACATTCTCATCTTCTGTGACCTTTACATCTACGCAAACATCTTTCACCATATCTTTTATCTTCCTAGCTATATTAATCCCTTGAATACAAACATACTTCCCAAAAAACTCTGCTTCTATCTTTCCATCTATAACACTAACATCATAATCCATAAAGTTAATCTGTCTATCATTCACCCACATAGAAACTTGTCTATTATTATTAAGTATTACATGTAAACTCACATCTCCATCATCATTCAAATCCCCCGCATACACCCTAACACTATACTCACCATCCAAAAGACCACTAATCACATAGTGATTAGCCTTAACCTCACCAACCACCAATCCACCATTATCTAAAACTATATTATCTTTAAACCCTATCTTGTACATTATTTCAAACCACCTTTCTTCACATAGCTACACAATACCATTCTATCACCCCTAAACCATATATGCAATTTAGAAATTTAGACTTTCCAAAACCATCTTTTTAAGGTAATATATCAATTATAACATCTATAGCGGATGAGCCAGTAACGTTCATTTTGCATTCTTCATATGTAAATTCACTTTTATGGAGGTGCTTAACTAAAGTTGTAGCTGACTTTGAGCTATGGAAATGAGACTTCATACACTCTGGAAGCCTTTGCTGAACAGAGTGTACGTTTTAGGAAGGCTTTGCTGAACAGAGTGTACGTTTTAGGAAGGCTTTGCTGAACAGAGTGTACGTTTTAGGAAGGCTCATTGGAATGTCTAGCGAAACGGATGCTAAAACTTTAGTTAAGCACCTCCATAAAAGTGTCAACTACAGAAAGGCGGAATACAAAATGAAACTCTTAGTCCAAAGGGTTAAACACGCAAGTGTTACAGTAGATAATAGTATTATTGGTAAAATTAGTAAGGGATTCTTAGTTTTTGTTGGTGTAAGCGAGCAAGATAATAAGGAAGTTGCCGACAAGCTTATTAAGAAGCTTATAGGTCTAAGAATCTTTGAAGACGAGAATGGAAAGACGAATCTTTCACTAAGTGATGTGGGCGGAGAATTACTTATTATTTCTCAGTTCACTTTATATGCTAACTGTAAAAAGGGCTTTCGTCCTTCTTTTACTGATGCAGGAAATCCAAATTTAGCAAACACTCTTTACGAATACGTAATTAGTGAATGTAAAAAATCCATCGAAAAGGTCGAATCTGGCAGCTTTGGTGCTGACATGAAAGTCGAACTCTTAAACGATGGACCTTTTACTATTATTTTAGACTCTAAAGACCTTTAGAGACTTACTTTTTTATCAAGTAGTTTTGCTGATGCTATTATTGATAATATTATAATTACTGTAAGGTATATAACCGTTGGAAGCATCGTAATCATTACATCTGATACTGATTTTACATCCTCAATTAAATTTGGTATAAATGAACCAATAAAATTCACTGTTCTAACTATAACAATAAATAATAAAAAGCTTATAACACCTTTGAATTTTTTGTTTTGAAACCATGTTGCACTAAGTGTAATCGCCATATAAGCCATTGCTATTATGGCAAAAAAGTTTACAAGAAATGCTATAAGAATTACAAGTAATCTAAGCAAAACTTCTGTCATTGAAACACCTGACATATCAGATATAAAATCTATTATACCGCCTACCATTTCAAGTTCTGGAAATACATTTTTCAACATAGCTATATCTATAGTTATAAAAGCTACTAACAATACTGCAAAAAATATTCCTGTTATAAGTGTTGACAACAGTTTTGCACCTAAAATACTATACGAACTAGTTGGTGTCATAAACGTAAGATAACTTGACTTTGAATTCAATTCTTTTGAATAGAAAGAAACTCCAAAAATAAATACACAAAAATATGATACGGACATTGCTAATATTAGTAATGCTACTGCCATTGCTGTATTTCCTTCACTTTCAGTGGAAACCGAAACCATAAAGTAACCTTGCAAAATCATTATAATTGAAAATAAAATAACTATTCCTGTAATATTTCTTCTTAACTCGTATTTAATTAATTTAAACATATTTATACCCATTCTACCCTTTCACAATGACATATTATTGCTGATATTGCTGAAACTCAGTATACGGCTGATACCTATAAATATCTTTATACATATCTACTAATGACATTCCGCTATTTGCACGTAAATCAGTCGCCATTCCCTGTGTTACTACAGTTCCTTGTTTAATAAAAATCGCATAATCTACTATGTTTTCAAGTTCGTCTACAAGATGACTTGATACTATAATAGCTCTTTTTGGATCTTTATGATTTACTATTGCATCAATAATCATCTCTCTAGCAATAATATCAATTCCATTGAGTGGTTCATCTAACATTATTATCTTACAATCCCTTGATAATGTTATAGCAATCTTTGCCTTTGCCACCATACCTGATGACATCTTGCTAATCTTTTGCTTTGGATTTAAATCCATCATTCTTAACATATGATAGTATTTGTTTATATCAAAATCAGTAAAAAAATCTTGATAATACTTTCCAGCACTTTCACATGTCATATAATTATAAAAATAACTTTCTGTTGGCATATATGCAATATTTGCTTTTGAATATGTGCCAATAGGTTGACCTTCAAATAATATTTGTCCTGAAGTTGGCTTTACTAGTCCTGCCACCATCTTCATAAAAGTAGTCTTTCCACTACCATTTGGGCCAAGAAGCTCATATATATTACCTGGCTCAATATTTGTCGACATATTTGAAATAGCCGTAACCGTCATATACTTCTTTTCTAAATTACTACACGCTAACATTTTTTCTCCTATTCATTCCTATACTATCAAGTTCACTTGATATTTTTTTGCCAAGTTTACTTGGCAATACTAAGCTAAAAAGTCTTTAATCTTTTTACTTCTAACTGGATTTCTAAGTTTTCTAAGAGCTTTTGCTTCAATCTGTCTAATACGCTCTCTTGTAACGTTGAATTCCTTACCAACCTCTTCCAATGTACGAGGATGCCCATCTTCTAATCCAAATCTAAGAACAATAACCTGCTTTTCTCTTTCTTTTAAATCTTCAAGTAATATATCAATATGTTCTTTAAGCATTACAGATTCTATATTCTGTTCTGGAGTAACTGTATTATTATCAGCTACGAAATCTCCAAGATTTGAATCATCTTCCTCACCTATAGGTGTCTCAAGTGATGCAGGTTCTCTTGCTATCTGCATTATCTCTAATACTTTATCTTCTGTCATATCTAAAGCTTTAGCTAATTCACTTGTAGACGGTTCATATCCTAACTCTAGTGTAAGTTTTCTTTGCATCTTAGACATTCTATTTATAGTCTCTACCATATGAACTGGTACACGAATAGTTCTAGCTTGATCAGCTAATGCTCTAGTTACTGATTGTCTTATCCACCATGTAGCATATGTACTAAGTTTAAAACCCTTGTCGTAATCAAACTTTTCAACACCCTTAATAAGTCCAAGATTTCCTTCTTGTACTAAATCAAGAAAACTCATTCCTCTTCCTGTGTATCTCTTTGCAATACTTACAACAAGTCTTAAATTTGCTTCTATAAGTCTTTCCTTTGCAACAGGATCACCTTCTGATTTTCTCTTTGCTAATCTAAGTTCTTCTTCTGCCGTAAGAAGTGGAACAGTTCCTATTTCTTTTAAATACATTCTAACTGGATCTTCTGTACCTATTCCTTCAAGTAAATCAATTGCATCTAAATCGATATTTTCTTCATCTTCATCTTCGCTAAATTCATCACCCGTTGGCTCTAATAATAAATCATCTTCTACAAAATTTTCATCAACAATAGTTAATACATCAATCTTCTTTTCTTCAAGATACTGATAAACTACTTCCATCTGCTCAACTGTTATCTCCATACCCGCAAAAAACCTATCGACATCTGCAACGTCAATAACGCCTTTTTTTGTATTTCCAAACTCTACTAATTTCTCAAGACTTTCTAGAAATTTTTCTTCATTCATGGTAAAATTCTCCTTTTTCCCACAATACCTGAATTGTATCTTATATGGCACTTTGATTTTTCATTATACACAAAAAAACAGCTTATGTAAACTGGCTAAACGAAAATAAATATTTTTTGTCAAATATTCCACTTTTTTGCGCCAAATGAAGCTGTTTTTTATGTAAATTTATCACTATTTTTCTTTTGTTACCTTTTTATACCGGAAATTATCTCCTGACATTACATTTATTGCCTTATGATGATTTTTAATAACTGCTTTTTTTAGCGAACCACCGAACTCACCATCAAGAACCCAGTCTATCTTTTCTTCTGATACAACTGTTAAGTCAGAGGTTTTAAAACTGATTACTGACCTACACTTCTTTCCCATAAGTAATGATGTGATTATATCATTTAACTCTAATGGACTTTTTGGCTGTCTAATGAGTGTCACTTCAAAAACTCCATCATCAAGTCCTATATCTTTTCCTGCAAGTCCCTTAAAACCACCAACAGAGTTTGAATTACTCACCATAGCATAAATAAATTCACCTTCAATCTTCTTACCATCAAAGTAAAATTTTGCATTGTATGCTTTTGTAACTGCTGGTATAAATCCTTTTAAGCCCTCTAAAATATATGCCTGATGACCTAATATATTTTTTAGTTCCTGAGATGTATTATATGATACTTCTGTAAATGCACCAAAAGCCGCTATATATACAAAGTTTTTATTATTTAAGCTTCCAATATCAACGTATTTAGACTTACCATATACTGCAACCTTTGCAGAACTTATCATATTCTTTGGTAAATTAATACTTGATGCAAAATCATTTGTTGAACCTGATGGAATATAACCTATCGTAACTCTCTCATCTGTTGTAGAAAAAGCATTCATAGTACCTGTAACCACTTCATTTAGAGTACCATCTCCTCCACTACACACTATAAGGTCAAATTTCTTACCTCTTTTTTCTACTTGATACTGCGCATCTTTTGCACATTGAGTTTGATATGTTTCAACTCGATAACCAGCTTTAATAAAAACATCTATAATATCAGCCAAATGTTTTCTTATTAGAGCCTTTCCTGACTTTGCATTATAAATAAAAAGTAACTTCTTCAAAGTAATCGCCTACTTTCCACAACAGAACTTATACTTCTTGCCTGAACCACATGTACATGGATCATTACGTCCAATCTTCTTATCCTTTACTACTGTATGAGAACTTTTTTGTTCTTTATAAAGTTCTTTTCTTTTATCCTCTGAAATAAGAGTTTCCCATGCTTCTAACGTATATAACCAGTCAGCCTTAGCTTCTACCATGTTTTTGTAAAGAAGTTCTGTATCAAAACCTAAATTAACTTCTGTATCTTCTGTCATTTCTTCAATAGGATTTTGCTCTTTAAGGCTATCATTAATTCCATCTAAAAAACCTGCCATAACAAGGACATCAACATTATATTTTTCTGCAAGCTCTTTAACAGTCCCTTTTACTACAGTTTTTGGTTCTGCTAAAATCTGCTCATAAATTCCTTTTTCATATGTAAAATAATTTGCCCAAAACATATCACTTTCTTTTTGTGATTTTCCTGCTCCGTATGCTAATCCTCTCCAAGTTTCAAGTAGTGTATACTCTTTCTGTTCTTCATTTGCCATTATATATTCCATCCTTTAATAATTAATTTTTACATTTCACCAAAGAGTATACATTATTTCATTAATTAGTGCAAGCGCTAACTAGATTTGCCATAATTTCATTACCTGCCACATATGTATGCACATCTGCTATAATACTATTATTTCTGTACTTAAACTTTGCAGATGCATCAAAAAACATCTCAAAATTCATCTTTGACCACTCTCTGCCATAAGTAAAAATAGTAGTTTGTTCACTGTCAACATCCAAGCAGCTTTCCTCCATAAATTCATTAACTTCGCCTATTCTTATACCATTATATAAAATTTGTAAGTATAAGTTATTTACAATAAGCCTGTCAGTATCATTCATCCATGATATGTCGCCATTTATAAGTTTGACACATTCCTCTTTGGTTATCTTTTCTGATGCTGTATTTGTAATACCATTCCAATTAGAAGACTTTATAATATATATTTCATCTTCGTTCATCTGATTCATCCTAACAACAAATTCTTTGTTATTCTTAAATCTTAATTCTCTTACTAAATTATGTTCGATATTTATATTTCTATTTTCTTCCATAAAAAACATCTTCATCAATAAATATTCATTTTCTGTTACCTTACTTGATCTGCCCCTATACATATTAATCATCTTTATACCCATACCTTTCTTAATTTCTATATAATGAATGTTACTATGTCATTATAATATCCAAAATTTGTGAAAAATCGGTGTAGGTAAAATAAACATCTTCTGAAAACTTTTTTATTTAATTTTTATTTATCCTCGCTATCTATATCCTTGTCAACACCCTTGCCTTTTAACCATTTTGCTGTCCACATATATATGTACAATAGTATAGGGAAAAATACTGTACAAAATACTGCTGCCGTAAACATATCGTTTGCTTCTGGTCGTGCAAAAACTGCTGCCACTAATGACCAAATATACAAACCAACTAATAATACTACTAACGCTATAGCTAAAATCTTCTTTAAATTCTTCATTTTATATCACCTTTCTTATCTAACATTTTTGTGTCCTTAATCAACATATCTAGAAGTTTCCTTCCTGCATTTGATATATGGTTTTTTTCAGAAATTACAATACTAATTGTTCTCTCTTCCATCTGCTTTTCAAACTCTAGTTCAAAAAGACTTCCATTCTTTATATGTTCCTTTGCAAAACCCTCAGCCACCATACCAATTCCGAGATTTCTAATTGCGAACTGTACTATCATATCACTTGTTGCAAGTTCAAAGTCTGGCTCTTGTTTAAGATGATTTTCCTCAAAAAATAAATCCGCTGCCTTTCTTGTACTAGTGTTTTTTTCAAGACATATAAGTGGCATATTGTTAAGCTCACTAAGTGATATTACTTTTCCTTTATATTTCCCATAATCACTTCCCCCAACAAATATGGTTCGTACCTTTTTAACATCTATTCTCTCTAAATCTTTGTCCTCACTAAATGGCGTTGTTACTATCCCAAAATCTATTTTTCCATCATTAAGATTTCGCAGCGTTTCTGGAGTTGGAGCGTTTGTAACACTTATCTTAATATTAGGATACTCTTCATGATATTTTTCAAGGTATGGTAATAAATAAAATTGAAGTGTCATATCACTTGCCCCTATTATAATCTCTCCTGCATCAAGATCCAATAAATTTTTAAATTTTTCTTCTCCCAAAAGTATTGCCTCATATCCCTTTTCGATATATGCATACAACACTTCTCCTTCTTTGGTAAGTTTTAATCCCTTAGATGTCCTAACAAAAAGACTTCCTCCCAATGCACTTTCTAACTGCTTAACCGCTTGACTTGCCGCCGGCTGTGATATACACAACTCCTTAGCTGCTCCTGATATACTACCAGACTTCACTGCATAATAAAACACCTTGTAGTACTCCAGACTAGTTGTCATTGTTCCACCCATTACTTCCTTCTCCTATCTTTTCTATCTATAAAGAAGACTCTCCGAGACTTCTTCGTTGTAATTACTTCTTAACATTTTACCACACTTTTGTATTTTTTTATAGGTTTTATCCATATATTTTTAATCAAAATTTAGTCTCTTTTTGTTTGTATTATTTTCTCTATTTAACTATACTATAACATGGATTAAACGAGATTAATAAAATATGAAAAAATATAAATTTTATTATAAAGGAGCACTAATGAAAAATATCTTCAAGAACACTGAAACGATTTTAGATGCTGAAAAAATTTTAGCAGAGTATTTCCCTAGCAATTCTACAAAAGCAAATTACCTTTCAGAATTGCCTGCTACCGAAGACGACATTCGTTTTCTACTTTCAGAATTTAAAAATCTCAACTTAACTCTAATTCCTCTTGAGTACTGTTACGAGTTAAGACTATCCATCTTAGTTGTGTGGACATTTTCACTTATATTTGAATATACTGATAGTTCAATCAGAACTCAGTTCCTTTCAATAATTAAAGCATTATCCCAGCATCATTTAAGATATTATGCTGAGACAGTAGCTTCAGCATTTGATGATTATGCTTTAGAATCATACGGACATAATTTTAATAAGATTGAAGGCTTAACAAATACAATTGAAATGCATGTTTCTCATCTTGACAATCAAAAAAGCGCCTAGGGCGCTTTTTTTGTTTTAACAAGAAATGCGGAGCAATTCTTGCATAGTTCGTATAGTGAATCTATTAATCTCTTAAACTTTCTTCAAATTCATCAAAGATAAAATTCAGAACTGGAGCTAATCCAATAAATTCACATCCGTAATATACCAAATCATCTCTTTTCTCAACACGAACGATTTGTACTACTGTATACAAACTTGATTCGTTATTTCCTAAATCAATCCTTGCATTAAAATAATATCCAATAGGTAATAATGCCCTTGATTCAAAACCTATTCCTGTTCTCGACATATTTACCACTACAATTGGCGCTTCTATGTTTCTTATTAAAACATTGTCTTGTTTAAAAAGATTTGAAATCTTTAATTTCATATCTACTGGAACTCTTCTACTTTTACGCTTTTCTTCCATATCACACATCTACCTTTCATCTAAAACATTGTTCGTCTCTTTCTGCCATTATATTATTTTATTTCAAAATAATCAAGCAATTCTTTATAGTCTTTCTTTTAAAATACTCCTTACTATATCAGGATTTGCTTTTCCTTTACTTATTTTCATTACTTGACCTATAAGATAGGTTATTGCTCTTTCCTTACCATCTCTATAATCCTTTACAGATTCTGGGTTTATACTAATTACCTTCTCAACCAACTTTCCTATTTCACCTTCATCGCTATTCATTGCTAATCCGTATGTCTTAATATACTCTTTTGGATTAATATCCGCGAAAAACATCTTTTCAAAAACATCTTTTGCTACATTACTATTTATAATATTTTGAGTTATAAGTTCAATAAGCTCTGAAAGATTCTTTGCAGAAAATTTTATATCCTCCACATCCATCTCATTTTCTTTTAAAAGTCTCATCGTTTCAACTATTAACCAATTACTTACCTTTTTGGGATTCCCACATATCTGCGTAGCCTCTTCAAATATATCTGCCATCTTCTTTGATAATGTAATTATTTCTGCATCATACCTTGGAAGTTTAAAATCTCTTATGTATCTTGTCATCTTTTCATCCCTGAACTCTGGCTGTCTAGATTTGACCTCTTCAATCCATTCATCACTTATACTAACTGATACTAAATCCATCTCTGGAAAATATCTATAGTCATTTGCATCTTCTTTTGAGCGCATAGAATATGAACAACCTTTATTATCATCCCATCTTCTTGTTTCTTGTATAATCTCTTCACCTTCTAAGAGCCTATTTATTTGTCGCTCTCGCTCATTTTCAATTGCTCTTGTTATACCTTTAAAGGAATTTAAGTTTTTCATCTCAGTTCTTGTTCCATATTCAGTAGTTCCCACTTCTCTTACTGAAAGGTTTACATCTACCCTCATTGAACCTTCATTTAGTTTACAATCAGATACCCCTACGTACTGAATTATCAATCTAAGCTTTTGAAGATACGCTAAAACATCATCACTAGAACACATATCTGGTTCAGACACAATTTCTATAAGAGGCACTCCTGCCCTATTATAGTCTATAAATGAATAACCTTTCTCTTCATCGTGTGTAAGTTTTCCTGCATCCTCTTCCATATGGATTTCTTTTATTCTTATTTGCTTTTTCCCTACAGCTGTCTCTATTTCTATATATCCATTTTTACATATAGGTGAATATAGCTGTGTTATTTGATAATTTTGAGGATTATCTGGATAAAAATAATTTTTCCTATCAAATCTATTATACTTTGAAATCTCGCAATTTGTAGCCAAACCTACTGCCATCGCATATTCAACTACCTGCTTATTAAGGACAGGTAATGTTCCTGGCATACCTGTACATACTGGACAAGTTTGAGTATTGGGCAAAGCTCCAAATTTTGTTGAACAGGCACAGAATATTTTTGTATTTGTCGATAATTCTACATGGACTTCAAGCCCAATAACTGTCTCAAATTCTTTCATAGATTATTCCTTTCCCAACTGTTCGTATGTATATGCTGCACGTATAATATTATCTTCTCTAAAGCAATTTCCCATTATCTGCATTCCTATTGAAAGGTTATTAGAATCAGTTCCACAAGGAATTGATATCGCTGGCAAACCAGCTAGGTTTGCTGATACCGTACAAATATCTCTCTGATACATTTGTACCTTATTACTTAGACTTTCACCAATTCTTGTCGCAGTAACCGGAGATGTTGGTCCAATAATAACATCATACTTTTCAAATGCTTCATCAAATTCTTTTTTTATTAATGCTCTTGATTTTTGTGCTTTAAGGTAATAATCATCATAGTAACCACTGCTTAACACAAAAGATCCTAACATTATTCTACGTTTTACTTCTTCACCAAAACCCTGTGTTCTTGTTTTTTTATACATTTGTTTTAAATTATCAATGTCCTCACATCTATATCCATATTTAACGCCATCAAATCTTGCAAGATTTGAACTCGCCTCTGCCGAAGCTATAATATAATAAGTCTCAACTGCATATTTAGTCATGTTAAGACTAAACTCCGATACAATTGCACCCTTTCTTTCTAACTCTCTTACTGCATCTAAAACAGTACTTTTAACTTCATCTTCAACACTATCATTAAAGTATTCCTTTGGAATCCCTATTTTCATGCCTTTTACATCGCAAATAAGTGATTTTGTAAAATCATAATCTTTTCGCTTTATTGATGTTGAATCCTTACTATCATATGAAGCTATCGTCTCAAGGACATGTACACAATCAGTAACATCTTTCGCAATTGGCCCAATCTGATCTAGGGATGATGCATGTGCTACTAGACCATATCTAGAGACAGTTCCATATGTTGGTTTTATACCTGTCACTCCACAAAATGCACTTGGTTGTCTAATCGAGCCTCCCGTGTCTGAGCCTAATGCGCAAATACATTCATTAGCTGCCACTGCCGCTGTAGAACCACCAGATGAACCACCTGGTACATACATTGTATTTTGAGGATTTTTTGTAATACCATAAGCAGATGTTTGAGTTGTATTTCCCATAGCAAACTCATCCATATTCGTCTTTCCTATTATTATTGCCCCTGTTGCTTCAAGATTTTCTATCACCTTTGCTGAGTATGTAGGTACAAAATTATATAACATCTTTGAACCACATGTAGTAAGCATATCTTTTGTACAAATATTATCTTTAATCGCCACTGGAATACCTGCTAAGACTTTAGTAAGTACTTTTTTATCTATCTGTCTTTGTACTTTATCAGCTCTTTTTAGTATTTCGGCTTCATCAGCTACAGTAATAAAACAATTATACTCTTTGTCTAGCTCTTTAATTTGCAATAGTGACTCCTGCACTGCTTCTCTTACACTTATTCTACCAACACTTATCTCTTTACCTAACTGCATTGCTGTCAATTTCATAATGCTCATTCGCACACCTATATCTTTCTATCTATTCTATAGTTTTAGGAACTACAAATCTACCACTCATTACATTCGGAGCATTTTTCAAAATTTTTTCTCTATCATTTATATTTCGCACAATATCATCTCTAAAAACATTCACCCTCTCAAAAATATCTAGCATTGGCTCTACTTCTAAAGTATCTAATTCCTTTAATTTATCCACGAATTCTATGATGTTACTCATATCTTTTTTTGCATATTCTTTTTCTTCTTCACTTAAACAAAGTTCTGATAAAATTTCCATTTTTTTTATAGTATCATCATTAATCATAGTACACTAGCCCTCTTTTTAAAATATTCTTCTTGCATTCTAACATTAATGTTGTCAATGTTCAAGTTTTAATGTAAAATATAAATATTGGATATTATCGAAAATATGTAGAAGGAATGAGTATTTTATGAGTTTAGTCTTAGGCGAAATTAATATATTAAAAAAAGATACGACCATATATGAAGGTGGGGATGAAATATCAAGCATTGCCTATATCATAAGTGGACGCGTATTAAAGATGTCAGAAATTGATGAAGAGGTTATTGAATCTGGAAATTTTATCGGCATAAGTGACTTATATGCTGGATTTTATAATTGCGAGTATAGTGCTTATGAAGATTGTGAGCTTCTTGTTTTTGAGGCAGAAAGTATGGAGAGTCTTGTGCGCTTTTTAGAAAACAACGTAGAACTTCACGCTCAATATACAGAAATCACCTTTAAACTATTAACTGCTTTATATGTTCAGTATTCTTCACTATATGAAGATATACTTGATATTTATAATAATGTTGTTACTACATATGGACGCTATAAGAGTTGCTGTTACTCAACTGACTCTGAACCAGAGTTTTTTTTAATGCCACATGAGGCCACTTTATTTGATTTTTCTGCTCAATCATTTGCAAAAAATTATAATGTATTTGTTGAACTTTCCAAAGAACCACAAAAATTACAAAATACATTCAAGGCCAATCCAGCACAGTTTTTAAAACTTTATATTGAAGTTTTAAAAGGTATTAGCGTGACATATGAAGATATGGTCTTCTATCTTCACACAAATATTTCTCTATTTGCAAGCCAAAGTCAGGATTGTCTTTTTTGCATTATATCAAAGCTTGCAGAACACGCACCAAAAGAAGTGTATGACGATATAATGGAACTTCTCACTAATATGAAACAAGTAATTAGTGATATTGATTACAATATAAAGCAACATACAGGAATAACACTTGATATTGATTATAATAGAGTTAATTTTTATTTTATGATGGCAAAAGATGCTTCTTCTAATAGTTCTACAAAGAAAACTATTAAAAAAGCTGTTACCATTAACGATACTAGCGATTTATCAAACACTCTTCATAAGCTATGCGTATTTGCTGGCTTTGATGAGGAGCGAGAAAATTATATTGATGGTATGTTACATTTTTTCACTAATATATCGGATAAAAATTCACATGATGATGAATTTAGAATTTTTAGAAAAAACTTGCTTGAAGTATATATTGAATTATACGAAAACGTTTTCCTAAATTATGCAAAAGGAAATGATCATGACAAAGTTGTTGAGTTATTTTTGGATTTTGGATTGCTTGATGAACGTTTACTTACTGATACTCAGCTAGATGTATTAGTGTCTATTCCAAAGCTTTCCAAAGAAGCTTGTGAAAAATGTAATGTTTATCGTATGAGCGACTGGCTTATGAAAATATATAATGGCGAAGAAAATCCATCAAAGAATGAATTTGATGTTGACTATACTGATAGCATTAGAGAACGAAAAAGACAAGAGCATTTAACTCCTGCACAAGAAAGTCAATTGTTAAATTCAGCCACTGATCGCGTTTGTTATGAGATACGTAATGCACTTAAATATAATTTACGTTTATTAAACGGTAATATACTTGCATTTTATCCTATGCTTTATATGGAATGCTTTGAACGCGAAATTTCGCAAATTATACTTACTACTGATATTATTAATAATGCCATTTCTGATTGCTTAGATATTGATTATTCAGCCTTTTATAGAGAACAATTATATGAAAATCGAGATATTGGAATAAATAGAGCTGTAATACAACTAGAGGTTTTTCCAAACATTGTACTTTTTCCGATATACGGTGTTAATGGCATTATGTGGCAAGAAATTACAGATAAGAGAAGTTATAATCCATCTAGGTTTTTCTTACCTGCCTTTCTAAATAAAAACATTGGTGACCTTATGATTCTTTTAATCGGAAGATTTAGATGGGAATTATGCAAAACCATGAATGGATCCTCATGGAATAATATACTTATACCTTCACTTACTTCTGAATTTTGTGATTATATACAGTTTTATCGAAAAAATAATGAATTGACTTCTGAAAAGAAAGAGGCTCTAAAAACACAAATAACACGTTGCAGAAATAATTCCAGGGAAGTTTTTGTTACTGATTATTTTATCTGGATTAAACACGAATCTGCTGGTGCTATTAGACTTAATAAGGTAACTAGAAAAATACTTTCTACATATTGCCCTTTTTCTAATATGTATCGTGGCAAGCTCACAGGGCAGCCTATTTTTGATGATGCATATAAAAGATATACTGTAGAAAAACAAAAAAAGATTAGAGAATGTGCCGTAATAATAAGAAATCTTGAAAATTCCGGAAAAGAAATACCTCCTGAAATCCTCAAGACCTCTGCGTTTTATAATAATCTGTAATTATATATGTGTTCCAATTTGATATACTGCGAATGCGACAGCCCATGCAACTGCTATTTGAAACAGCACTGTAAAGGCTGTCCATTTTTTACTCTTTGACTCTTTGTATATCGTCATTATAGTGGCTGCACAAGGCACATATAACAGGCAAAATAGCATTAGACAATATGCATTTAATGCACCAAATCCCATACTACCTAACATTTCGCTAAAGCTATTCATCCCCATATCCGAATTAATATTCGAAATCCCAAATAGCACTGCACAGCTTGAAACTACTACTTCTTTTGCTGATATTCCTGCTATTAGTGATACCGCTATCTGCCAATAACCTAGGCCTATTGGAATAAATACTGGTACTATAAACTTTCCAATAATCGCCCCAAAACTTTTTCCCATATCACTTGTAAATCCTGATGGTCCAAAGTTAAGCAATATCCACATAGCTATTGATGCAATAAATATTGTAGTTCCTGCTCTTGTAAGAAAATCTTTTACTTTTTCCCAAACATATATTGCTATAGTTCTTGTGCTTGGCATTTTGTATTCAGGAAGTTCAATAAGCAGCATTTGCGGTTGCGTATCTTTTTCTATCAAGTGTAATATAAAAGCTACTAATATAGCTACCAACAAACCTATTATATACATTGAATAAGCAGCAAGCATTGCATATTTTCCAAAGAACAACTCCGAAAACAATACATATATTGGAAGTCTTGCGCTACATGACATAAATGGTGTTACAAGCATTACTTTCTTTCTATCCTTTGGATTTTCTAATGCTCTTGATGCCATAATCGCAGGTACTGAGCAACCAAATCCTAGAAGCATTGGTATAAATGCTTTTCCCGATAAGCCAAGTTTTCCCATAATGCCATCCATAACATATGCAACTCTTGACATATATCCACTATCTTCTAATAAGGCAAGTGCCAAAAATAATATAAATATATTTGGCAAAAAGGTTATAATACCTCCAACACCTGCAATAATTCCGTCTATTATAAGTGACTTTAATCCACTTGCTACATTTATTGCATCTAAACCACTTGCTATAGTATCGGATATACTGCCTATAAACACTTCTACATATTCTTTTAAATAATCACCTACTGCAAATGTCAAAAAGAATACCACCGCCATTATACCTAAGAAAATAGGAAGTCCAAGCCACTTGTTTGTGAGTATTTTATCCACCTTATCTGTCGTAACTTCTTTCTTTTCTTTATTAACAAGTACTTCCCCTATAATCTCTTCTATAAAATCATATTTTTGATTTATGATATCTGTCTCATAACTTCTATCAATAACACTTGCTAAATGGTCACCATATTTTTTAGTAATTTCTTTATCTTGTTCTAAAAGTTTTAGTGCATGCCATCTATAATTCTTTATCTCAGGATGCTCTCTTGTTAAAACTTCTGTTATTATATCTATCTTATCTTCTATTTCATCTGAGTATACCATAGCATATTCACAGTGATGATTATGCCTGTGACAAGTTTCATCGTTATGATTATGAATTAATTTATCTGGCTTCGTTTCATCTTTATGATGTATAGCTGCATGCATTAATATATCAAGACCTTTACGTTTTCTGGCTGATACTGGTATTACTGGAACTCCAAGCATCTCCGGAAGCCTGTGTATATCTATTTCCATGCCCCTTTTTTCTACTATATCCATCATATTAAGTGCCATGACAACAGGTTTGCCTAGTTCTAATAGCTGTAATGTTAAATACAGATTACGTTCAAGTGCAGATGCATCTACAACATCAATGATTACTCCAACATCATCACTTAGTATATATTGTCTTGAAACCTGTTCTTCCATGGTATATGATGTAAGGCTATATGTTCCTGGCAAATCCACAAGACGGAACTTGTGATTATGATATTTTACCGCACCTTCAACTTTTTCTACTGTTACGCCTGGCCAGTTTGCTACTTTTAGATTTGCTCCTGTAAAAGCATTAAATAGTGTTGTTTTTCCACAGTTAGGGTTACCAATAAAACCTATGGTCAATTCTTTCTTTATATCGTCCATTGTACATCCTTTCTGCAAAATTAATCTGGCTTGTTAACATTTATATTCTTTGATATATTCTTACCTACTGCAAATCTTGTTCCTCTTACCTTTACAATAAGAGTTCCTAGATTTTTGTTAGCAAGTACTGTAATATTCGTACCCACTGTCATTCCAAGTGCTTCTAATCTTTTTTCAAGATTTTGAGGCAAATTCATCTTTTCTATAATATATACATTATCCTTTAAACCTTTATCTAATGTCATAATTAAATCCTTTCTTAACCATTACTGATATATTAATATTATCACATTAGCATTCATTTGTTTACTGTTTTTTCTGGTTAAATAGTTTTAAAAACTGGTTAAATAATAATGAGCCAAATGAGAGTAGATAAATTGCTATAACATTGCTTACACTTAATGATGTCACTTCAAAAACACCTTTTAATACTGGCACAAATAATACTGCACTTTGTAGTAATAATCCTATTAAAAATGCTCCTATAAGATATTTATTATTAAACATCTCTTTCTTAAATAGAATTGGTTGTTTTGACTTACAGTTAAATCCATGAAATAGTCTTGATAAGCATATTATTGCAAATGCCATTGTTTGCTCTGCACCTTTGATACCACTTTTATAACCAATCGAATATCCAATAGCTGTAAATGCACTTATTACAAAGCCTTCTGTTAAAACACTAATAAGAAAACTCTTTGTAAGTATAGATTCTTTAGCATCCCTTGGTTTTTCATTCATAATTCCATGTTTATGTGGTTCTAAACCAAGTGCTATGGCTGGTAAGCTATCAGTTAGCAAGTTTATAAATAAAAGATGTACTGCTAAAAATGGAACTGGCAAATTCATTACTGATGCATATAGCACCATTAAAATACCTGCCATATTTCCTGATAACAAGAACTTAATTGCTCTTTTTATATTTGCATAAATGTTTCTTCCATTTTCTACAGCCTTAACTATAGTTGCAAAATTATCATCTGCTAGAACTACCGCTGATGCATCCTTTGAAACTTCTGTTCCTGTAATTCCCATAGCCACTCCAATATCAGCTTGTTTTAGTGCAGGTGCATCATTCACACCATCACCTGTCATAGCCACTATCTTTCCCTTCGCCTGCCATGCTCGTACTATTCTTATCTTATGTTCTGGCGTTACTCTTGCATATACTGCAATGTTTTCAACCTTCTCCATTAATTCTTCATCAGTTAAATCATCTATCATACTACCTTCAACAGCTATTTTATCTCCTTCTAATATACCGATTTTCTTTGCTATAGCTGATGCTGTGATTTTATGATCTCCAGTAATCATAACTGGTGTTATACCTGCCATTTTACAAGACTGCACAGCATCTTTTGATTCTTCTCTTGGCGGATCCATCATCGCTATTAATCCTAAAAATGTTAGACCTTCCTCAATAATCTTGATTTCCTCGTTAAAATCTTTACTTGCTACTGCTAATACTCTTAATCCATGTTCTGAAAGATATTTATTCATAGTAATGGCTGCATCTTTTTCTTCTTTGCTTATATTCATTCTATCAAATAATACATCTACGGCACCTTTGGTAACCTGAACAAGCTTTTCTCCATTCTGAATTACAACACTCATTAACTTTCTGTCTGAATCAAATGGTATTTCATTAACTCTTTTATTTTCATTTCTTATTTTAGTAAAGTCTATTTCAAATGGTAAACCTGCTTCAAGAAGTGCTATTTCTGTTGGATCTCCTATATATCCTTCTAAAGCCTTATCAGCATCACTACATAATATACTGTATTTTAGCAACGTCTCTTCTTCGTTATTTAAGCATTTACTTTCTTTAACATCTAATAAATTATCATGTGTATATAGATAGCAAACTGTCATTTTATTCTGTGTTAACGTTCCTGTTTTATCTGAACATATAACTGATACACTTCCAAGTGCTTCTACTGCTTGAAGTTTTCTTACTATGGCTTTTTCTTTTACCATCTTCTGTGTTCCATATGATAACACAATGGTTACAATCGAACTTAACGCTTCTGGTATCGCTGCTACTGCAAGTGCTATTGCAAACATAAATGAATCCATTACTGACTCACCTCTAAGTACACCAATTCCAAAAAGTATTGCACATAATATTATGATTACTATTGATAACTTGGTACCAAACTCATCCATGTTTCTTTGTAATGGAGTTTTTGTTTCTTTAGCACCTTTTATCATTCTTGCTATTTTTCCAACTTCTGTGTCCATACCGATGTTTGTTACTACAAATGAACCTCTTCCATATGTTACAAAACTCGCTGAATACACCATATCGTGCCTTTCTGCCAAAGTTGTAACACCCTCTAAGCTATCACTACTTTTATTTACACTCAAGCTTTCGCCTGTAAGTGCGCTTTCATTTATTTGTAATGATGCACTTTCTATAATTCTTCCATCTGCTGGTATTGCATCACCAGCCTCAAGAAAGACAATATCTCCAATTGTAAGCTTTGATGATGGTATTACTTCTATCTTTCCATCTCTCATTACCTTTGCATTTGGTGTTGATAACTGTTTTAGTGAATCAAGAGAACTCTCTGCCTTTTTTGTCTGTACTGTTCCCAGTACCGCATTTAAAATTACAACTGCTGCTATTACTATAAAGCTCTTGAAATCACCTAATAATGCTGATATTCCTGCTGCCACTAAAAGTATCATTATCAATACATCTTTAAATTGCTCTAAAAATAGTATTATTATATTCTTTTTCTTCCCTCCCTCTAGCGAATTTTCACCGTACTGCTCTATTCTTTTACTTGCTTGCCTACTTGTCAATCCTTCATTACTTGTTTCTAATAAACTAAGGGTTTCTTCTTTACTTAATAAATAAAAATCTTCTTCATTGTTTAAGTTTGTCATATTTTATACCCATGCCCTTCCGATTTGGAGTTCCAAATCAATATTTTTTATATTAGTAAAGCCTCTTCTGGTGACGAGCCTAATTCAATATCACTTCTTGGCTCGCTTTTTCTCTATAATTAAAAACAAGACCTTTATTGTAGCAAAAATGCTACAATAAAAGTCTTGCTATTTAAACTCTAAGCGGAATAAATAATTATTCGTACTGACGCCAAGAGTGCATATACTATGCCAGCTACTCCCTAATATTGTATTAAAATTATACTCCTTTATTCATAGCTTGTCAATTATTTTAAATTTAATTAACACATAATTTTCAGTACTCCATTTTTTCCATTTCAATCTCTACATTATTAGAATCAATCTCCACCGTATATCTTACTAATACTTCCTTTGTTTCTTTATTAACTATTTCTATTTCTGCTTCTGAAAATCTATCCCAATAAACATTAATTTGTCTATCTATATGAGAAGTATCACCAAATATAGCCGTTTTAGAAACAGCTAATTTTTTATTAAAAAAACCTTGCTCAATTACACGAATCCCAACATTGTCTTCACCTGTCGTCCTATGATTTATTACTTCTATAATATATTTATCATTATAAGCTCTAACATCAACACATTCAACATCTAGCATCTTTGATATCATAACAAATAAATATACTGCTACTGAAGCAAAGATAATAGTAAGGATTATAAATATGATATTAACTCGTTTTTCTTTAACGTCCATTAAAAACCTCTCTCATAACATAATATTTTAAAGCCTCTGTTGCTGCATCATAATATTTTTGCTCAATTATTGACTGATGATTCAATGCCCACCTAAATACATCTATTGGAAAATCATCAATATTTATAGCATCACAATATGTTTCAAAGTTTCCTATCAATCCTCCATATTGATAATTAATAAAGTTTGTAGTCCTTTTATAACACATAGTTTCAGTATTCCATTTACCTTTTATTAGGTAATGATAGAATAAATCAGCTATGCTTTCCATCTCTTCTTGTAATAAATGATAACATACTACTGCATCTACATCAGCTATATAATCATCTCTATTAAAACTTGTTTCTTTTGTCTCACTACAAATGTTTTCTTTAGCCCATATTACAATATCTTCATCTCCATGCATATTTAATATAGCATTTGCAAATGTTGTTAAATCACCAGCCCACCCTGCAAATGCATCAATAACACCTTCAAATGTTGTCCATTCTGATTCATTTACTAGATGCAATAATGCATTAAGAGTTGCTGCCCAGTGTTTTATATCATACTCTACACCTGTAACTTGATCATTAAAAATAAAATCTGATCCACTGAACCTTTCACTAACAATTTGGCAGAATGCAACATCAATTTCACCTGCAACAACATCCCACATTTGGTTTGACAGGCTAAACTCTCCACCACAACTACCATAATTTCCAGCTAGACATCTAAAATATTGTAGTACAAGTAAGTTGCTTTTTTCCATATCTTCATTTGAATAATCATAAGCCATATTATAAACATCTAATATATTATAGTAAACTTTTTCAATATCGCTTATATCTGTTCCTAAAGTATTAAATCCGTTATCTCCAAAAGCATGAGCTACTTTGTCTATAGAAATTATACCATTTCCCGAACCAATAGTTATATCTGTAGCAAACTGATCAAATGTCCAGTCTTTAGGCATCTTAAATCCCATATTTCCGCTAAATCCATATGAAGCATCAGAAACAAATAAATTTGCTATTCTTAAATCTTGTCCTTCTGATAACTTCAATATTCTACATACATTTCGTGTTCCATATACACCTACCTGATATGATTCATATGACCTTTTACTTTTAAAATAAGCATACACTGCTTTGAAATAAGGTACAATATTTGAATAAATCTCCGTTTCTTGTGGATCATAATCTACTGCAAAATATATAGTTTTATATACTGGTATCCCTAGCTGACGTGCTGCATTATATGCTTTTATAGCATCAGAAGTACCTGCTTCGTCTGTAAATGCACTTGCCCCACCTCCATATTCTTGGAAGATTGGAAATACACTTAAATTATTATCAAATACTAAGGTAAGTTCGTCAATAGTCATGTTTTTATCTAAGCCACCACTGACTTTTGTAAGGTATCTACCTACAATTCTATAATTATTTTCGTTTAATGTGTTTATTGTATTTTGATTAAGTCTAGTCGCTGTATCACATACATATGCATATCGACTTGTATCACCATTACTTGTCAATAATGATTTAATAAGACCTTTCGGTAATGTATTTCCAGTTCTTGTTAACCTTAAATCCCATGCAAATTCTTCTAAAACATTTTCAAGTTCGTCATTATATTGAGAACTATCAATACTAATATTATAACCATTACATATCAATGCATACCTAATTAGTTTAATAATATTACTTGAATTTCCATATACATAACTCGGGCAATTATTCATTGTCCATTCTCCAAAGGTTCCAGTTGCTTGGTTTTTTGCTAGCCCTTCTTCCTTTTGTAATGCGTATATTAACATCTTGTTCATTTCACGACCATATAATCCATCGCATGGACAAATTCTATAGTAATCGTAATAATCGTAATTAAGTTTTTGTTGAACAGAACGGATCAATTCATCCCCTCTTAACACTAATGTAAATGCACTCATATCTAATAAGGCTCTCATAACATCTCTATTCATATTTCCTGTTGCTGTAGTAAATCCCATATCCGATTTAAGTGCTTTAACTGCATTATAAGTTCCTTCTCCATAATATCCTGTAAACCCAGTTGGATTATATCCTTTACACCATAATGCACCTTGAATTATATATACTATATTATTTTCTTCACCTTGATAAACATTAGGACAGTTATTATACGTCTGATCACCAAAGCTATCACTAGTTTCTTGTAATCCTTCTTCTATTTGCAGTGCCCTTCTTAATGCATAAATAGTAGTCCATGTACTTTTTCCACAAATATTTTCATCTTCAAGTGGAATCAAATTATACCTTGAATCATTTCCATATGTATCATTTAGCCACATCTGTGTTCTCAACACCATTAAATCCATATACATTTCCTCCTCGTAACCATTTCTATATTTACTTTCTAACCTACCAACTACCGTACATCGCTATACTAGTTGGCGAAGAACCAGTTCTTAATCCTGTGTCTACAAAACCATATTTTACATTATCTCCAGTTACAGCTACCCATTCACCTGTAGTTTTTTCTACATAATTTATAGCTTTATACCATTGATAATTTTGTCCAGCCAAACCAGTCTTGCATGCAACTCTACGCCCACCAGCTACTTGTCCCCAATAATTGTTTGTAGCGGTATAAATATTTTTTGTAGTTCTCATAATAAATGTATAGTAACTTATATTACCTATCTTTATAGTACCATAAGGATGATTTGTACAATCTATCAAGGTACTATCTGGTGGACTTTTCAACATACCTGCTGTAAATACTCCCGTTGGTCCTAAAAAACTTATACTGTACCAATCACCTTCATATCCATAAAGTGCAAATGCTTCTCTCTGATTTAATTGTCCAATAACATTTTTAAAATCATCGTTATAAACAGGTACAATAACCCCACTTTTATTAATTACTATATTTGGATCAACTGCCATACTCATTTCCTCCTTCTCTTAATATAAAGTTCCAAAATATACGTATACACCATGCCAGTCTGCGGGTGCTATCTGAAAAGATGGCAATGGATAATTAATAGCCCAATAGCTTAAATCATGTACTTTTTGGTGTATTTCATATAAAACATCAATGTCATGTTTTTCTATAACATATTCAAGTTGACCTATTATATCATCTGCTATTTTAGAAAAAGACTCCTTATTAATAATTTCCTTTGCCGTTGTTAAATCTTCTATCATTTCTACGCCAGTATATCCAGCTACTACATTATCATTAGGATCATCATCAATCTCATTCCATACAGGTGAATCTGGATAAGATTCATCATAACCGAAACTATAAACTAACTTAGACTCTAAATATGAATGTACCGAAAAAACTAAATCCTTTACTTTCTCTTTATTTTCATCATTTAAATCTGTTAACCACATATCTCGCAATTTCTTTGATTTTTCATCATCTACTTCATATTCTGTATCATAATGAACTGCTCTTAGGGATAATCTTAATGTCTCACACTCCTTTTCATCTGTACCAGACGTATTTTCTATTTCATTTGTAGATCTATCTATTGTCTTTTTTTCTGTACATGAAGTTATTGTAAAAGTTATTAAAATTATTAATGTTAAATATATTACTTTTGTTTTCATTTATACCTCATACTCTTTTTTATTTTTCTTTTATAAATATTTACATAATACATTATTTTTTATTCATTGAATAGTCATTGTCCAAATTCTGTAGTTTTATGTCCGAATTCTGTTTACTTTAACAAAAAACAGTACAACAAAATCCTTTATCTTTTTGTTGTACTGTTTCTTTATCATGTCAATCATGCTTACTCTTAAAACTTCATTATCAAATCTTACGGAAGCATAACCCAATTTACTTCTGCTGTTGACTGAGATAACATAACATTTATCTTTATTTCATTATAACCTAAGTTTGTTTTACCACTTAACTTATCGATATCTACTTGCAAATATCTGTAGAATATATTTTCTAAATCATATGGGTAAATATCCCAAAAAGCATAGTGAGGGCTTTCACAATATACACCATACAACATAGATGTTTTAGTATCAATTATCATACCCAAAACTTCTTCATCATTATAGCTCAACATTATCATTACGATATTTGATGTACATATTGTTCCATCAACTATCTCCATTGCATAATAACTAACTGCTGAATATACTTGTACATTGTCTATGTGCATTAGAATTTTACTAAAAAACTGGTATATTGATATATCATCATAAAAACTTTCACTAAAACCAATAATAGCTTTTGATACTATATCTCTTGCTGTTTTTTCTGTATATTCACTGGTGCTTATTTTACTATATTGATTATGAGCCATCATTTTAAGCACTTCTTCGGTGGTGGCATCTCTTTTAAAACCATCTACGTAATTAAATGTTTCAGCAGTAACATCTTTCATTTCATTTTTATCTATTTCTTGATAATAAATATCTGGAAAATAAAGAACTATCAATGTTAATGTTATTATAACCCCAAATGATATTATATATTTTATTAGATTTTTTATTCTTATTCTATTCTTCTTTTTCATCTATAAATTCTCCAAGTGCTACACTAAATGTTATCTTTGTTCCAATTTCCAGTTCACTTTCAATATAAATATCTGAGCCATGAATATTAGCTATTTCTTGGCAAAGTGCAAGACCTAATCCTGCTCCACCTTGTTTTCTAGCTCTTGATTTATCTACCATATAAAATGCTTCTGTTATTTTTGATATCTCGTCACTTGGAATGCCTTTTCCTGTATCTTTGACCGTTATTTCATATCTACCTTCGCTAACAATATTTCCTGATAGAAATACATTTCTATTTTCACCTTCCATAGCTTTACATGCATTATCTATCAAGTTATATATTAATGTTTTTAATAAATTAGGCTCTACTTTTAAAATAGCTTCTTCCTGGGAAACCTCAAGATTTGCGTTGTATTTTTCTAGTAAGAATTTTGTAGCCTTTCTACAATCATTAAATAATATCATTGTGCTTACTTCTTGTAGTTCAAATTCACTTCTCTTAAGAACTATCATCTCTAAAAGATTTAAAGCAAGTGACTCCAAACGGTTTCCTTCTTTGAATATAAACTCTGAAAATTCTCTTCTTTTCTCAGTTGGTAAATCATAGTTTCTAAGTAAATCTGCATATCCAATAATTGAAGTGAGAGGTGTTTTTAGCTCGTGAGTAAAGTTTCCTACAAACTCTTCTCTTCTTCTTCCTTCTTCTTTTAGTTCATTAATATAGGTTTCCACGTATCTAGCCATTTTATTGAAATCTTTTGACAAAGATACTATTTCCTTTGTTCCTGTTATCACACCTTTATTAACTTTAACTCTTTTATCAAAATTACCATCGCCTATCTCTCTTGCAACTAAGGCAAGCTTCTTTAATGGTGAAGTTAATTTTATACAAAATACGTACAATAAAGCTCCACTTAAAACTGCTACACTCATCAAGATTATCTGATATAGTTGATAGTTTTCTTCTCTATTTGTGTATACATCTGATATTTTCTCACACGATTCAATGTATGTATTAAATCCTTTATTATTTCTTATTACAGATAGAACTTGAAGGTATCTATCTCCTTCATTATCTATGATTGTGTAACCTCTCTGATTTTGAGCTAATGGGTACCACAAATTATCTTTTGAGTAGAATGAAATATCACTTAGTTTATTTCCAATATAAACCCTTGAGTTTTCCGTTTCCTTCATTAATCTTTCTCTATAACTTGCTGCAAGCTCTTCACTCATTGTACTTGTGCTTAAAAGGAATAATGAATATGAACTGCTTACATACTCATGACTCTCTAAAACTGCATTCACTCTGTTATCTAGGTTACTTTCAAACAATGAATTTATAAGAATAAATCCACCTATTCCAAAGGACAATATTATAATCGAATATGTTACTATAAATATTTTCCACGCAAACTTCATACAAACCTCTAATCTTCGTATCTATATCCAACTTTATATACAGATATAATGTTATTATCCAGTTCCAATTTTTTCCTTAATCTTTGTACATGAAGGTCAACTGTCCTTGTGTCTCCCATAAATGGTACCTTCCACACTCTCTCATATATAGTTTCGCGATATAGTGCTATATGTTTATTCTTTAAAAATAATACTAGCATATCAAACTCTTTAGAAGTTAACTCTATAAGCTTATTATTTTTTATAACTGTCATAGAATCAATATCAACCTCTATATCTCCTGTCTGTAATTTTCCTGTAGTCTTGTTTTCTCTTCTAAGTACAACTTCCACTCTAGCTAATAATTCATCTATAGAAAAAGGTTTTGTAATATAATCCTCAGCACCTAGCTTGAGTCCTTTTACCCTATCTTTTATATCTGTTTTTGCTGTAATAAATATTACTGGTGTATTATACTCTCTGACGTATCCTACCAACTCAAATCCGTCTATTTTAGGCAACATGACATCAAGAAGCACTAAATCAAAGTGCTTCTCTTCCAATATATCTGCTCCATCTTGACCATTATACACTTGCGTACAGCTGTATCCCACTTGTGTCAAACTTTCATAAATTAAGTTTGATATTAATTCTTCATCTTCAACGATTAGTATTTCTATTTTCATTGCTATACCACCTTATGTATTCTAAATGTACGACTTTGATAATCTCCCCAAAAATCTATAAGTATACCAATATTCATCAATTCATCGCCATTATATTTTTTATTTTCTCCCTCTATTTCATATATTGCATCTGGCTCTAAACCGGTTAGTTTTAAACGTGATATTCCAGTATTTACCTTACTCATAATTCTAAAGTATGCTGCAAATATATCATTTTTATCTTCAGATAAAAACATCCATGCTACAGTATTTCCTTCAAATGGACTTTTTAATCTATACATATCTGCTGATTGTATAAATGTACGTAAATCCTTATACTGAGCAACTTGTCCTCTTACAATGTCTTTTTCTTCTTCTGAAAAGTTCATTAAATCAAGCTCATATCCAAAATTACCACTCATAGCAACATCACCGCGCATTTTAAGGCTTGCCACTCTTCCTGATTGATGATTTGGTACTGCTGATACATGTGCTCCCATTGAACTAACTGGATATACCATACTTGTTCCGTATTGTATATATAATCTCTCAACTGCATCTGTATCATCACTTGTCCATGTTTGAGGCATATAATAAAGCATACCTGCATCAAATCTTCCGCCACCACCAGAACAACTTTCAAATAATACATCTGGATGCTTAGAAACAATCTCCTCCATCACCCTGTACAGTCCAAGCATATATCTATGAGAAGTTTCTTTCTGTCTGCTAGGTTCTAATCCTGCTGAGCCTACTTCTGTCATATGTCTATTCATATCCCACTTAACATAGCTAATATTAGCTTCATCTAACATATCTGAAATGGTTTTTATTACATATTCACATACTTCGTTGCGGCTTAAATCAAGTGTTAATTGATTTCTACATTCGCTACGGCTTCTGCCTTTGCTATGTATGCACCAATCTGGGTGAAGTCTATATAAATCACTATCTGGTGAAACCATTTCTGGTTCAAACCATAATCCAAATTTTACTCCCTCATCATTTACTTTTTTTGCCAATGATGTAATTCCATCTGGTAATTTTTCTTTATTTACATACCAATCGCCTAATGAACAATTGTCACCGTTTCGCTTTCCAAACCATCCATCATCAAGTACTAAAAGCTCTATTCCAAGATTAGCCGCCTCTTTAGCAAGCCCTACAATCTTTTTTTCATCAAAATCAAAATAAGTTGCTTCCCAGTTATTTGCTAGTATTGGTCTTACTTCATCTCTATACTTTCCTCTAACTAATCTCTTTCTATATAGGCGATGAAATGTTCTTGACATATCACCAATACCTTTGTTTGAATATACCATTACTACTTCTGGTGACTGGAAACTTTCACCTTGTTCAAGAAGCCATGAAAAGTCATAGTCATTTATTCCCATATATGCTCTTGCTTGTGATAATTGGTCTACTTCTACACCTGCAACAAAGTTTCCGCTGTATACAAAGTTAAATCCATATACCTCACCATATTCTTCATTTGTACCTTTACCTGCTAATGCAAAGAATGGATTTAATTGGTGGCTTGATGCTCCACGTCTACTTTCAATGGATTGTATTCCACTTCTTAGTGAATTTCTCTCAATATGTCTTTCTCTTCCCCATGCTCCTGAAAGCTCAATAAAATCATAATCACTTGTTTCAAAGTCTACACTAGCACTCATTATTTTTTCTATATAAACTTTTTCATTTGTTTCATTTATAAGCTCTACATTTCTTGTAATAACATCAAGTTCATTATATGAAGTATATGATAATATTACCTTAAATTCTTTAACTTTATCTTTCAATGTTATTTTTAGTGTTTCTGCTTCTTTATTATCTTCTACATATGTAGCTGGAAGTCCTTTAATTTTAGGCTTTCCATTTATTATCTCATAACTTTCATATATTAAATCTAAAGTCCTGCTTCCATCTTCAAACATTACTGAAATGGCTGGAATTCTATAATCTGTTGCACAACCTGTTGGATATTCTTGGCTCACAAAATCAAGGGAATATGTTTTATCTCCTGAATCTGGCATTGCAGAAAAACATATCCACCTATTAATCTGAGCATTTTCCATATCTGGTGTTTTTATCTTACTTCCCCAGTATACATGCGATAAATACTTATCCTTTACCACTTTCATAATATAACTCGTATTCTTTGTTTGTAAATGAAATACTTCTTCTTTTATGTTATTTTCCACCCTTATACCTCTTTCTTTATGTATTAGTTCTCCATTATATCTACTATTTCTGCTACGTACATTGTATGATAATCTTTGTCTGAGTACCATTTTTCTAATTCTTCATTACCTATAAAATTTTCTGGTTCCATTTTCCCTGCATAGAGTTTTTTACATATCATAGTTGTCTTTGCTTCCTCAAATACAGGTGCATTATCTTTTTCACTTACTGTAAGACCTGATACTGCTATTTTATCTTCATCTCTTCCTGATTTACTTCCCATATATCCTAACATTTTTTTATACTCTTCGCCAAAAAAGCTAAGCGAAAATGTGCTTCCATTATCAATAAACTCTTTTGTGTATCTACTTTGTCTAATAAAAACATATGCAACTGGCTTTCCCCACATTATTCCAAGTCCGCCCCATGAAGCTGTCATTGCATTTACTTTATCTTCTTTTTTTGCTCCTACAAGCATCCATTGTTTTCCTATTCTCTCAAAAACATTTCCTGTTAATTCTTCTGCTTTAATGGTCATATTCCAATCCTCTTTCTATATTCTATTTATTATAAAGCTCCAAACCTTTAAAACCTCTGAAAAATCTGTGCAATATATATCATTTCCTTCTTTTATCTGATCTAACATCTCATTAATGTTTTGCCATTCAACACCACTTACTTCGCTTTCATCGAAATGAATGTCATTTAAAGCAATGCTTTCATCTATTAAATATATGCGATTTATCTCATTGTTTACAAAATGCTTTCCATGAAAATATTCATCATTATTAAACTTTTGCTCACCTATATAATGTAAGTGCTTTTTATCAATACTTATTCCTATCTCTTCAAAAACTTCTCGTACAGCTGCATCCTCAAAATCCTCACCTGCATCTACATGCCCTGTACTAGCGGCATCAAAGCGTCCTGGAAATGAATCTTTTTCTTTGCTTCTCTTTTGTAATAATACTTCTATTTCCTTACTTCTTTTATCTATTCTATATGCCCATATATGAACACTTGCATGTATATCACCATCTTCATGAACTAATTTTCTCTCTTTTTGTATTCCCGTCTTACTTCCATCAACATTTAAGATATCAAATAGTTCCATTTTATGTACCCCTTTCCTATACCTATTTTATTATCATATACGTAATTGGTCAATGATATTTTTCTACTAGTTAGGAGACTTTTTCTGCCTACCTGCATGGTCAAGCTGATAATTTTCTTTATATATTAATTCTGATATTGGCAAGAAGCTATATCCTTTATTTTTTAGTCCATCTATTAGCCCTTGTAATGCACTTGCTGTATACTTTGTTCCATTATGTAATAAAATTATTGAACCGTTTTGAAGATTTTTATGGTTTATTACACGTTTTATCATATCATCTACACCATAATTCTTCCAATCTAAACTGTCAACGTCCCATTGTATGCTATAATAATTCATTTCTGTTGCTGTATTTATAACCTCATCATCGTAATCTCCTGATGGTGGTCTAAATAAGTTCATCTCTATGCCTAATAAGCAATAGATCCTGTCATGTACTGCTTTTATTTCTTCTTTACATTGTGATACAGATAAAGTACTCATATTTTTATGATTTTCTCCATGATTACCAATATCATGCCCTTTTTCATATATAAGTTTAACTGCATTAGGAAACCTCTCAACCCAATCTCCTGTCACGAAGAAGGTTGCTTTTATATCGTTTTTTTCTAAAATAGTAAGTATTTCTTCTAAATCATCAATATTCCATGCACTGTCAAATGTTAATGACACTACCTTTTCCTGTGTATCTACTGAATATATTGGCAAAACCTTATTATTTACTTTTGCCAATGCGCCTGTTGCATAAAAGTACTGAATTGAAAAAGACCAACAAAGCCCTAGCAGTATAATTACTGCTAGAAGGCCCTTGCCAGTCTTTTGTACATTGTTCATATATACACCCCTGTCTTTCTAATTTATTACAATAACCTTTACATCAGTTGTCTTTTTAGAACCATTTGAATCAACTACACCAAGAGTTAATGTATACTCACCTGCTATACTCGTATCTATAGTATTTACAGGAGTTATTTTATTTGTTATATCATCCCCATTTATATCTGTTGCTTTAGCGTTTGCCGCTGCTTTTATTTCATCTATTGTACTATCAACCCTTACTGTAATAGTCTCTTCTGCAGTAATGCTAGATTCTTTCTTTTCAGTTTCTTTTGCCTTAACTATTACCTTCACTACTACAGTGTCAGTATTTCTGCTTGTATCTGTTGCTTCAAGAGTTAATTCGTATTTATCTGCTGTATTAAAATCTATATTATGTTTAGGTGTTACTGCTACACTTTTTCCATTTGAATCTTTAGCTGTGGCGCCTACTAAAGCTAGAACAGCATTTATATCACTTCCTACATCTACAGTAACTTCCATTTTTTGTACTGTTATTTTTACGCTTGTTGACTTAGGTGTTGTAGGTGTTGTAGCCTCTTGTTTTTTTATAATCTTTACTTCTACATCTATTGTTGCTTTACTGTCTATAGCATCTGTGACATTAAGAGTTAATTTATATGTGCCAACTGTATCAAGCTTTATGTTATGATCATAAGTTACCTTACTTGTTATATCATTTCCACAAGTATCTTTAGCAGTATATTTGGCAGCAGTTAACACCTTTTGAAGTGTACTTCCTTCTTCAACTGTTACTGTTTTTTGTGCTGTTATACTCGCACTAAAAGCATGCCATGGATTGTTTTTTTCTGGATCTGTTGGATCCCATCCTCTATATGGACTATCTGATGGTATCTTAATTGTATCTGGCTTTCCAAGTGGTCCTGGTGATGTTGTATCATCATATATTTCAACTAATGTTCCTTCCCTACATTTCTCTATTAACCATATTGCATCACGGCAATTCATTCTTACACAGCCAAGTGATGCCACTTCACCTAGTTTATTATATTGCTCCCATTCGAGATTTCCTTTGTCTTTTGAAAAATATGGTACTGAATGGAATAAATAAGGCCCATAGAATCTATATGCATATTGTCCATATGAGTTATCTACCATCAATAACCACTTATAGCTTACAAGTGTTGTATAATTACCTAATGGAGTCGCATTATCTCCAAAGTCTTTTCCTGTTGAACATGTAATTGCTTTTTCTGGCACTGTAAACTTTCCCTGCGAATCCTTTGAATATACTGTTATACAGTTCATCGCCCTATTTACCCTTATCGCATATGGTAATGTATATGGATCAACTGGTGGTTCTGTCTCTTTTTCGGCCTGCGTTGTTTCATCTATCTTTCCTTCCTCTTCGGAAGTATTTAATGTAGTAGAGGTCTCATCTTCTACTATATTTTTTGTTGTTGCATCGTCTGTTCCTTTTTGATTATTATCATTACTCTTTTTACCTGATGTACTAGATATAATCACAATAACTGAAAATATAATAAATATTCCCATTAATATTGACGCTGTCATCATAACTAATTTTTTATTTTCAACAAAGAAATCCTTTATATTATTCATAATATCTTATGCTCCACTCCATATCTTTATACTAATTTATTGTCTAATTTGACACAACCTTATATTAACACAATTAGGTATATGTGGCAAGCTTGTATACGTTAAAATACATTTCTAATACTACTATTTATCGCAGCAATATTATTATTCTACACCTGCTGCCTCTTTTGCTAGCTTGTCTGCAATATCATTGTATTTATCTCCTGAATGCCCTTTGACCTTAACAAAATCTATATCTACCTTCTTGCTTAAAATATCATACATCTCTTTGTATGCGATGGTACCTTCTTTATTTCGCTTCCACTGTCCTAAGCACCATTTTGATATGCCTTCATAATCATGATAAATGGTGATGCTTTTATATCCATTGTCAACAGCATATCTCATAGCTGCCTCTGCTCCTTTTATTTCTCCTGCAACATTACGCATTGAAGCTAGTGATTCATCACTACCTTTTTCTGATAAATTCACTTCTCCTTTTGTCGTTATAAGCACTGCTCCCGAGCCATATTCTCCTGTTGCAATATTATAGCTTCCATCAACATATGCTATGATATGTAAATCATTCTTAGGTATTATTTCTAATTCTTCTTTATTTTTATCTAATACCTGTTTTGTATCTGCTTTATCATTTGCCCATCCTAAAAACTGGGCTGCCTCGGCGGCTGAACCAAAGCTTTTATACTGTGCTCCTGTATATCCATCTACTTGAGCCTTACATTCATCCCAACTCTTAAATATCCCTGTTACTCTTCCCTTTTTAACTGCATAAAACTTTGCCATTTTAATACTATTCCTCTCATTCAAAATAGTTCGTACACTTTCCTATTTATATAAAAAACTTATATGATATTCATTGTATCATATAAGTTTCTTATTTTTCAATGTTAAATTATCTAAAGACTAAACCGTGAACTCTCCAACTACTTTTTGTAATCTATTACTACTTGCATCTAGCTCAGCCATTTGTTTTTGTACCACTTTTGAACTATGACTTGATGATTTCACCGTTGATGCAACCACTTTTGTATCTTCCGCTATCGCTGCACTTAATTCATTTACATTTTCGATTGAACTTACTACTGAGTTGACTGTTTGTTTCATTTCTTCTGAAGTCGTTCCAATATCACTTGCTACTTCACTGTAGAACTTAGAATCTTTTGTATACTGGATAGCAGTTTCTACCATATATTCATAATCACCAATTACCTTTTTATCTACAAAATCTAGCAAGTTTTTTGAATCTGTGCTCAAATCTGTAACTGCTTTAATAATTACCGCTACTAAGGATTGAATTTGGTCTACTGTTTGAGTTGAACTATCTGCAAGATTTCTGATTTCATCTGCAACTACTGCAAATCCTCTACCTGCCTCTCCTGCTCTAGCCGCTTCGATTGAAGCATTTAATGCAAGAAGATTGGTCTGACTTGCTATTTCTAGTACATCATTTGCCAAATCATTAATTTCGTCTACCTTCTTTGACTGTTCTATTGCCTGATATATCTTTTCTTGTGCGCTACTGTATAAATCAAGTGCATCTGCCTTAGATGATTCAGATTCTTTAAGCATTTTATTTGCTCGTTCAATTATTAATTTAGATTCTGTAGCTGCATTTTCTGCTTTATCTGCTAAATCTTGCACCATTTTATTCATTTCTTCGCTTGAGCCTGCAACTTCTTGTGTAAATTGTGAGCTTTCACTAGAACGATTTGCTATATCATTTAAAGAATTTGCTATATTATTAAGTTCATCTGATAATATAACCATGTCATTTTTAGCTTCTGTTGTAATATCAAAAACTGTCTTTGCTTCGTTTTTTGTATCAAGAATGGTTCTTCGCATTTGTTTCTTAACTGTATCTGTTGCATATGTTAATTCTTCTAGTTCACTCTTAAACGTCTTTGAATTTTCCGCATTTATAATTGGATTTTTTGCTATTTCATCTTCATCTCTAAAGTCTCCGCTAGCAAAACGTTTAAGATTGCCTATTGGTGCTAATAATTTATTTGCTATTACCACTATAGATAGGATTATAAGCGCCATACCAACCGCTGTAAGTATAATAGACATTATAAGTATTAATGATATATCTTTTGTAACAGTACTTGTAGGAATTGCAATTCCCATTGACCAACCTGAAGATTTGATATCTGTTGTTGCAAAGTACTTTTGAACATCATCAAAATCTTTTGCTTGAACAGTTTGTGTTCCACCTGTTTCAATAGCTTTTGCTACATCCAAAAGATTTCCATCAACTACTTTTCCAATTGCAAATAAATCATTTTCTGTTGGTAAAAATTTATCATTAATATGTGTTATGTAATTTCCACTTGAATCTACAAGAAATCCATAGCTTTCGCCATCGCCTGCATTTACTTCTGATACTAATTGAACTAATTTATCTATTGTTATATCAGCTCCCGCTACACCTATTAGCTTACCGTCCTTATTTATCGGCATAGCTACTGTGATTACCATTTTGCCAGTAAAAGCATCTACATATGGATCTGTAACAATCAACCCACCTGCTGCACTTGCTGATTTATACCAGCCACGTGAACAACAGTCAAAATCATCTGGTACATCTGAATTGATAATTACAATTGAATGGTCTTCAAATCCAAAATATGCGTCGAGAATTATATCTGCATTTGGTTTTAATCTTCCTTTTAGATAACTTCTAAGTTCAACAAAATCCATCTCATCTTGCATTATCTCATATGTGGCTACATTACTCTCTAGCCATGCAATCTGTTCATTTATCCATCCATTAATCTCCTGTGCATACCTTTCTGCTTGCATTCCGATATTATCTTGTGACTTTTCTTTCATCAACTGCCCTGATAACAAATAGCTTCCCAACGCAAGTAATATCAATGCAACTATAGCTACTACTGATACATTTACAATTAATTTTCCTTTGATTGTTTTCATTCAACTGCCTCCATTTTCTTCTTTTGTACATTTTTTTATAAATTTATGCAATGTTACCATATAATGTAAATTTTTTCAAGTATTTCTCGATTAATTTTTCTTAATTTTCATTTTTATCAAATCATTCTCATAACTTCGAATGAATTATATATATCTAAAGTACCAAAACCCCACTCTTGATTAGGGTAAGTTAATTCTGGCTTTCTTCTTGCCCCTCTTATAAGATAACTTCTAACTTCTGCTTCTGACATCCATGGCTGATTTCCATATGTTACTGCCCATGTTAAAAACTGCGCACAAGCTCCTGCTGTTATTGCTGCTGCACAACTAGTTCCGCTTCTTGCTTCATATCCTCCTCGTAAGTTTGGTCCTGTTATTCCAACACCTGGAGCTGCAATATCTGGCTTAATATCACCTTTTCTAGTAAATCCTCTACTTGAGTCCGAAAAAAAAGCTCCTGTTGTACTATCATATGCCGTTGTTGTTATAACGGATCCATTATTGGCTGGATCTGTTATAGTTGTATATGGACTAGGACGCAAAAAGTATAGTTCTCCTTGTACAAGCTCTATAGTAGGCAGCCAACAAGAAAATTTACCAGTACTTATATTATTTCCATATACCTGTATTCGCCAAACTCCCTGAGATGGAGCATCAAAACGTAAAAAAATAAATTCATCACCTGTAGCTATATCTACTAGATTATATTCTACAAATATTGTTGTATCTTCAAATAAAAACCTTATATTTTGTGTTTCTCCTATTCTAGCTGGTATTCTTGGAACAGCTTCTCCTGTCGGTGATACTATACCGATTGAAAATACTTGTGGAGCATCCCCCCATATTTCCATAGAAAACCCCTTTACATTATCTCCCACCATAATTTCTACTTCTTGCATTGAATTATTACTTTCAATAATTCCTTCGTAATGTCGTCTTGCATTTCCTTCATTTCCAGCTGCAACTGTGGTGGTGGTACTATTTCCGTACTCAAATTCTTCTAAGATATAACCTATCGGTGACTTTCCATCATGACCACCCATGTTTGTTCCCACTCCTAGCAAAAGAGAAACTGGCATATTAAAAACTCCTGCCATTGTTCTTATATAGTTTATTCCTGCCATTATATCATTTTCTTGATATGCATGTGCTTCATCACTTAAATCAAAAAAACGTCTTAAATACTGCTTAGCAGGCTTTAACTTTACAATAATAAACTTAACCTCTGGAGCCGCACCTACAAAATTATTTTCTAAGCTTGGAGAACCACCTGCTACACCTGCTAAAAAGGTACCATGACCCACCTCATCAGTACTTGGTACAATGCTTTGTGGATCTGAACTTCTTAAGGCTTCGTTTATCTGATCATCTGTGTATTCCGAACCATAATTTAGACCTAAATTGCCTATTCTTTGATATAAAAAGCCATAATTTAATGGTTGAGGAAGGTTTCCTTCATTTGTTGACTGATCCCATATTCTAAGTATTCTGGTATTTCCATTTTGATCTATAAATGCTGGATGTGTATAATCTATACCTGTATCTACGATTCCTAAAATTACTCCCTGACCCTTTAAGTTAAGTACTGGTTGATTTGCAAGCCTTAATACTCCTGATACCTCAAGTGCATTCATATTCATTAACCCATACATTTTAGGTACATTTCTTGAATTGTAATGTCTTGTAGCAAAACCCTCTACCTTCGATAATGGAGTGTATAATGCTGTAAATCTACTCCCTAAATTTTGTGCGCACTCTGCACCATAGCTTTTCAAGACCTCATCTGTTGGGTTAAACATTACATGCAAAAATTCCGCATAATCTTCTGACAATATCTTTTCACGACAAGTCATTAACTCACCTATAAAATACTTTATTACTATAGTATAAAGAGTTCCATACCAATTTATTACTACAAATTGATATGGAACTCTTTTTTAATATTTCCTATTACCTTCACAATGTCCACCGCAATATTTGCAATCTCCACCACACTGTATTGATTTTCCTCTTTGTTTATCCTTTATCATATTCTTTATTATCAATAAAACAATAATAAATATTATTAACCCTACTATTATCGTTCCCATGTATTTCACACCTTTCTAAGATATCAAGTTTCCTACCTGATAGATAATTAATGATACTACATAAGCTAATCCTGTTTGGTATCCTATCGCAAACCAAAACCATTTTTTACTATTCATTTCTCTTCTTATTGCTCCCATTGCTGCAAAGCATGGTGCACATAAAAGATTAAATACTAAGAATGAATATGCTGCTAGACTAGTCATACTGTTTGCAAGATTTCCCCATATTTCAGCACCATCTTCTGCTACCTGAGCAACACCATATAATATGCCAAATGTTCCAACTACATTTTCTTTTGCAACAAGACCTGTTATTGCTGCTACTGCTGATTTCCAATCACCCCAACCTAGTGGTGTAAATATAAAACTTATCGCACTTCCTATTTTAGCAAGGATACTATTGTCTATCTCCATATCTTCAAGCATTCTAAACTCGCCATCTACCCATCCAAAATATGTTGTAAACCATATTATTATTGTTGAAATAAGAATTATTGTTCCAGCCTTTTTAATAAATGACCAACCTCTTTCCCACATGCTTCGTAGTACATTACCTAGCGTTGGCATATGATATGTCGGAAGTTCCATAACAAATGGTGCTGGATCTCCTGCAAACATTCTTGTCTTTTTTAATATTATACCAGAAATAACAATTGCTGCAATACCTACAAAGTATGCACTTGGTGCAACCCACCACGCTCCACCAAACATTGCTCCTGCTATTAAAGCAATAATTGGCAGTTTTGCTCCACATGGTATAAATGTAGTTGTCATTATTGTCATTTTACGGTCTCTATCGTTTTCTATTGTTCTTGATGCCATAATTCCTGGCACTCCACAACCAGTTCCTATAAGCATTGGTATAAATGATTTTCCTGAAAGTCCAAATTTACGGAATATTCTATCCATAATAAATGCCACTCTCGCCATATAACCACATGCCTCAAGAAATGCAAGAAATGCAAATAATATTAACATCTGTGGTACAAAACCTAAAACAGCTCCTACACCCGCTACAATACCATCCACAATTAAACCTTGTAACCATGAAGCGCAATTAATTGCTTCAAGAGCTGATGTTACTATATTAGGAATACTTGGTATATCAATACCAAAGAAGCTAAAACCATCTCCAAATACGCCATCATTTGCCCAATTGGTTGCCCATGTACCAACTGTTGTTACTGATACAAAATAAACAAGAAACATAATTACTGCAAATATAGGTAATGCTAGCCATCTATTAGTTACTATTCTATCTATTTTATCTGATGTTGTAGCCCTATTATTTTTACCTTTTGTACGACATTTATCCACGATTGAAGATATATACGCATATCTTTCATTAGCAATAATGCTTTCTGTATCATCATCCATAATATCTTCAATTATCTTTATTTCTTCTGATACATCTGGAATATTTTTTATATAATGAGCAATTTTTTCATCTCTTTCAATAAGCTTTATTGCTACAAATCTTTTATTTGCTTTTGATACATCTTTAGCTATTTTCTCCTCTACTAAAGATAAAATATTTTCAACCTTATTATCAAATTTATGTATATGTGGTGTAGTCTTTTCTTCTTTTGCAAGACTTATTGCTTTTTTTGCTACAACATCTATTCCAGTTCCTTTTAAGGCTGATATTTCTACCACTTCGCAGCCAAGGCTATCACTTAACTTATTTATATTTATTTTGTCTCCTGATTTTTCAACGACATCCATCATATTTACTGCCATTACAACAGGTATTCCAAGTTCCATAATCTGTGTTGACAGATAAAGATTTCTCTCTAAATTTGTTCCATCTACAATATTTATGATAACATCTGGTTTTTCTTCTATTAGATAATTTCTTGCAACTACCTCTTCTAATGTATAAGGTGACAATGAGTATATTCCTGGAAGGTCTGTAATCACTACATCATTCTCTCCTTCTGAATATACTTTCTTTAACTTTCCTTCTTTTTTTTCTACTGTAACACCTGGCCAGTTACCAACAAATTGGTTTGAACCTGTTAAAGCATTAAATAGTGTTGTCTTTCCACTGTTTGGATTCCCTGCTAATGCTATTTTCATTTGGATATGTATCTCCTTTACTTTTATTGTTTGTTTTAACTAGTATTTGTTAGTTTTATCTAACTCTATTGCAAAAAAAATTTTCTTTTTGCTATTCCACTTCAATATTACTTGCATCTGCCTTTCGAAGTGATAATTCATATCCTCTCACTGTTACTTCTATAGGATCTCCTAATGGTGCTATCTTTCTTACATATACATCTACACCTTTTGTTATACCCATATCCATGATACGCCTTTTTACAGGACCTTCACCATTTAACTTTACTATCTTTACCGTTTCTCCACATTTAACTTCTTTTAAGTTCATGTTAATTCTCCATTCTTTAATCTCTAAACCATTATTTTATTTGCCATATCTTTTCCTATAGCTACCCTAGAATCTTTTATACTTACAATTATATTTCCTCCAATTTCAGAAACAACAGTAATATCGCTACCCGCTACAAACCCAAGATTTTCAAGGAATCTTTTTGTCTCTTCCTTGCCACCCACTTTTCTAATTGTACCCTGTTCTCCTACTCTCACCATTGTTAAAGGCATAATCATCATCCTCTCTCTTAATTATCATTAAATAACATCAATTGCTATATACATTTTCAGTTAGTTTAATCTAACTCGCAATGTTAGTATATACTAACTCACAATAGTTGTCAATAACTCTTTTGTTTTTTATTTGATATAGACAACTATTTATGTTATAATATGTATAAATTTAAAGTTAATAATAAGAACGTACTAAACTAAAATTTCACTGACTTTGAGCTATGTAAATGAGACTTCATACACTCTGGAAGCCTTTGCTGAACAGAGTGTACGTTTTAAGAAGGCTCATTGGAATGTCCAGCGAAACGGAAGTTAAATTTTAGTTTAGTACGTTCTTATAGAAAGTTTAAATTACGAAAGGAAACCCAAAATGAATGTTAACGAATCTGCTGAAAACTATCTAGAAACAATACTTATGCTTAGCAAATCTCTTCCTGTTGTTCGTTCTGTTGATATTGCTAATGAACTTGGATTTAAAAAATCAAGCGTTAGTGTTGCAATGAAAAATTTAAGAGAAAATAATTACATCTCTGTAACTGATGCGGGATTTATTTATTTAACTGACTCTGGTAAAGAAATTGCAGAAATGATATTTGAGCGACATGGATTAATTACTTCTTGGCTTATTGGTCTTGGTGTAGATGAAAAAATCGCCTCAGAAGATGCTTGTAAAATAGAGCATGTAATCAGCAAAGAAAGCTTTAAAGCTTTAAAAGACAGCCTCTAAAAACCATCTGAGTTTATTGAAATAAAATCTTTGTTTCAGCGTCAATTGCATCTAAACATAGTTTTGCTAGTCTTTCAATAATATTATTACCATCAACATCTATAAAGCAATCATATAAAGTTTTTGGTTTGATTTTATAAAAATTAAATATATCTTTTTTCATCTCAATAGGCGCATCTTGTGGTTCGGTTTTTTTGAATACCTCGCTAATAACCTCTAATTCTTTCAATAATTCTTTACAATCCTGCGTAGACCATTCTCCATCACAATCTGAATGCATAATCAATTTGGGGCAAACACTGCCTGCGTCATAATTTTCTACCAGAATATTTACATAATCTCTAAAAATACCAAAATATTGATAAGATCCGATTTCAACACCATCCATCTCTTCATCACCTACAAAATAACATAGATATAAACCCATATTATTTCCTCCTTTCTACGCTAATATAATCTTTGTACATTGTAATATAATCCTGAAGCTCCTCACCAAGTATACATTCTTTACTAACCTTTATGACTAGCTTTGCATTTTCTAAAGATGCATTATATGTTAATAACTTAATTTGATATGTTAATAATAACTTCGAACAGGACTTAATTAGATACCATTTATCTCCACTTATTAAATCAGGCATTGTCGTCCTTACAACTCGACCTCTGTTTTGCTCTAGTTCCTGACATTTTTCAATCAGCAGTTTTTGATATTCCTTATCTTCCTTTGTTTGATAACCCTTATATACAATTTTTTCTACATCCTCATGATTGAAGAAAACGTTATATGAATCATCAATATTCCCCTCAGGATAAAGGCAAGCAAGATAATCCCATATATTATCTGTACCTTCCTGCATCTGCAATCTTCCATAAATCATTAACTGCTTTGTACCATTATATAAAGTTACTACTGTTCCAATTGGAAAAAATTTTTTCAATGTTCAGTCACCTCCTTTAATATCGTTATATGCAGTATTGGCATTTAATTTAGAAATGCTTCTATGATAACATTTTCTGCTTCTTCTTCACTCATTCCTAATGTTCTTAGTTTTATAAGCTGCTCATCATTTATTCTACCTATCGCTGCTTCGTGTATGATTGCTGCATCTAAATGTCTTGCATCAATTTCTGGTATAGAACGAACTTGTGCTTTATCCATAATGATTGAATCACATTGAATATGTGCATGACACTTCGCATTTCCAACTGCTGCTGGATGGAATACTTGTTTTGAATTTTCCTTTGCTACAGATCTTGATATAATTTGAGCTGAACTATCTTCCTCGGCTAAAATTATTTTCATATCAGATTCAGCAACCTGCTCACCATGTGTCATAAGCTTTTCAAGAACATAAAGCTTTGAACCTTTACCCATTGTTATATCAGTTTTTCTAACTGTAGAGTCTACTCCTCTTATCTGAGTGGTTTCAAGGGTAAATATAGAGTTTTCCTCCATAATAATGTTTGTTTCTGGATTTAATACTCTAGCACCAGTTCCGCTTCCTTCTCCATAATGTATCTCTTCGTACTTAACGTTAGCATTTTTACCAACATGGAATGTATGAATACCATTATGTCTACTTTCATTGCAACCGCTATTATGAATACCACATCCTGCTATAATAACTACTTGCGCACCTTCTGCTATATAAAAATCATTATAAACCTCATCTTGCATACCAGATTTATCAAGTACTACTGGTATATGAACTGATTCTCCATGAGTATCACCATCAATAAAAATATCAATTCCTGACTTATCTTCTTTTTTCTTTATCTTTATATGTTCACTATCACCATGACATAGTGCTATTCCATTATGTCTTAGATTAAATGCACCTGTTTGCTTAAAACCCTTAGCATCTATCTTTTCTAGTATACTTTGAGTCGTGTTATCTAATTCAGCCATAGAAGCTCCTTTCTAGTAACCTTTATTCTGCCATATATTTGCATATAGGATTTTCGTCTGCTAAAGTAGGCATTACTTCACTACTTTTTCCTATTGATGCAATCTTGCCATCGTCAATTACCATTATTCTATCTGCCATTTGAATAATTCTTTCTTGATGTGATATTATTACTAGGCTTTGAGTCTCATCTTTATGAATCTCTTCAAATTGTTTCACTAACATTGAAAAGCTCCATAAATCAATTCCTGCCTCTGGTTCGTCAAATATACATATCTTATGTGGGCTAGCAAGAACTGTTGCAATTTCAATTCTTTTCATCTCACCACCTGATAATGTGCTATCAACTTCTCTTTTTATATACTCATTAGCACAAAGTCCCACCTTGCTTAGTAACTTACAACACTCATCTTCAAGAAGCTCTCTGCCTGCCGCCAATGATAAAATTTTATCCACTGTCATTCCTTTAAATCTTGGTGGCTGCTGAAATGCAAAACCAAGTCCCGCTTTTGCTCTCTCATCTATACTATAATCTTCAATGCTAACACCATCTAGTATTATCTCACCGCTTTGAGATTTCTCAATTCCCATTAGCACCTTTGCAAGTGTTGACTTTCCACCACCATTTGGACCTGTTATAACAAGCATTTCACCATCATTAATCTCAAATGATATATCATTAACTATATTCTTTTTAATTCCATTATCATTAACTTGAAATGTAAGATTTTTCACCTGTAACATATACTGTCTCCTTTATTCAACTGTAGCTGCTATTGTTTCAATAACTTCTGGCTCAGCCGTCACTGCATGAGGGACTACTGTTCTCATTTCTATAATAGGACCACCAGTTTTATCTATATATTCTTTAGTAATTGTAACTCTTCCAATGTTTTCATCCTTTGGAATCTCATACATAATGTCAAGCATAACCTCTTCTATTATAGCTCGTAATGCTCTTGCACCAGTTTTCTTTTCAACAGCTTTCTTTGCTATAGCCTCTAATGCACCATCATCAAATATAAGTTCAACCTCATCTAACTCAAGAAGTCTTTTATATTGCTTAATAATCGCATTTTTAGGTTCTTTAAGTACTGTTACGAGCATATCTGCTGTAAGCCCTTTAAGTGTAAATACTACTGGAAGACGACCTATAAATTCTGGTATCATACCAAATGTTCTTATATCTTCAACTTCTACCTTTGATAGTATGTCCTCATCATCATCGTATTTATCTTTTAAGTCTGATATAAAACCTATAGAAGATTGTTTGTTAAGTCTTTCTTTTATAACAGTATCAAGCTCTGGGAATGCACCACCACAAATAAATAAGATATTTTTTGTATTTATCGTAGCTAATGGAACCATTGCATTCTTACTATTTGCTCCTACTGGAACTTCAATTTCACTTCCTTCTAAAAGTTTTAAAAGTCCTTGTTGTACTGATTCACCACTAACATCTCTGCTTGTTGTATTTCTCTTTCTAGCAAGCTTGTCTATTTCATCAATGAATACAATGCCCATCTCTGCCTTATCTACATCATTATCCGCTGCTGTAAGTAATTTACTAATAACACTCTCTATATCATCACCTATATATCCAGCTTCTGTGAGTGATGTAGCATCAGCTATAGCAAGAGGTACATCTAATAGCTTTGCCAATGTTCTCACTAAATATGTTTTTCCAGAACCTGTTGGTCCAATCATAAGCATATTTGACTTTTCAATTTCTACTTCGCTATTTTCACCTGCTGCCACTCTCTTATAGTGGTTATATACAGCAACACTAACTACCTTCTTTGCGTGCTCCTGTCCTATAATATACTCATCTAATTGCTCTTTAATCTTATGTGGTGCTGGTATTTTCTTTATATCGATAAGTGGTTCCTTTTTTTCTTTTTTAGATGACTTTTTAAGTCGCTGACGATTACCCATTCCATTAATATCACCTAAATTTAGGAAACTTATATTTGGAATATTACCAAATGGATTTGCATTCTTATCTTTCTTTTCCTCAGTTTTTTCGTCTGTATCTTCTGAATCTTCCACTTCACTAGCTTCATTACTTTTATCAATATCCTTTATTATATCTTTAGCTATGCTCTGCATATCTTCCATATTCATCCCTGGCATAGCATTTGTTAAGTCTGTATTATTTATCATATCAAAAGTACGTTGCATACAGTCAGAACATATAGTTATATTACCAGGCATAACTACCATTTTACCAGCCTTATTCTCTGGTCTTCTGCACATATAGCAAATCTTTTCGTATTCATCATCATTATAATTTTGTGACATATCCTTCTCCTCCATCTAACTTTATTATTCAAAAAACAGAAACACCTCAGTGTTTCTGTTTAAATATTTTTACTTACACTGCGCAATAATTATAACTTAATTTTCTTACTACGTAAAGTGAAGTTTTTCTTAATTCTGAATAGATATTATCTATTTATTTTACTTTGAAGAATTGTTCATTAGTTTTTCTAAATCATCATAGCTAACAAGCTCAAGTGTAAACTCTTGTTCTGCATATTCCTTCCCATTTCTTACCTGTACCGTAAGTGTTACACTTTCTCCAATGCAATAGTATTTCATAATACTTTGAATTTCTTCATATGCACTTACTTTTTCTCCATCAATTGCTGTTATAACATCATTTACTGATATACCTGCCAAATCCACTGGACTTCCCTGCGCAATTCCCTTAATGTATACTCCAACTGGAATATTATATGCTGCTGATGTACTCTCATCAACATCCACACAGCTTGTTAACCCCATGTAACCTCTCTCGTCCTCAGATACCTCTGTCTTTACTTCTCTATTCATTAAATCTGTAATTATTTCTTTTACTTGTGAAATAGGTATTGCATATCCCATTCCCTCAACACTTGATGATGAAGATGAGCTAGAAGATGCCTTTGCAACGTTTATACCAACTAATTCGCCGTTCATATTTATAAGCGCTCCACCGCTATTTCCTCCGTTAATTGATGCATCTGTCTGGATAACTGTCATTGTATTTGAATTAATTGTTATTTCTCTATTTAATGCACTTACAACACCTGTTGTTACTGATTGTCCATATCCTAATGCATTTCCAATTGCAATAACTCCGTCTCCTACTGATAAATCATCTGATTCACCCACTGTTGCTACTTTTATTGCATTTATTGTTTCTGTATCTAAATCTGATAACTTGATTGCTACTATTGCTAGATCGTTTGTCGAACTTGTTCCCTTTACATATGCTGTATCGATGCTAGCTTCATTACAAAATTCAACTGTTAAGCTTGTTGTTCCATCAACTACGTGGTTATTTGTAACTATTAAGAGTTCTGTATCATTTGTTCCAATGATAATACCTGAGCCTGCACCAGTTACCTGATATGAGCCACCATTCATAAATGGATTTGAATTTGATTTAACTATAGATGTACTAGTAATTGCCACTACTGATGGCATAACAGCTTTTACAATCTGACTAGTTGATAACCCTTGCGTACTTACTGTATTTGATGTTGCTGCTGACATATTACCTAGTGTAGTTCCTATACTTGCTGCTGCCAGCTCTGTTTTTAGTGCATAATTATTTTCGATTTTTTCAGTAAATACATAAAATAATATTCCACTGCTTGCAAGAATGCCTACCATCATACAAGCAATACTCATTGTTAATGCTTTTCCAAAACTTATACTGCTTTTTTCTTTTTTCACTTTAACCTTCTTTGCTTTTTTTGCTCTTTTATTATTTGGAATTTGATAAGCATTATAGTCATTATTTGTATAATAGTTTCCAGTATTCGGTTGCCATGCATTTTGCAATTGCTCCCTATTCATTGAATATGTTGTATTTTCAGTTGTTTGAACATTACTGTTTTCGTTTACTTCATTGTTATTAATATTATTTTCGTCTAACATCGTAATATCTCCTCTCATTACTTGTTTTATTATTAACTTATGTACGTAGTTTAACAACTATTTGTGTAGAAAATGTGAAAATAATATGTTTATTTTTCGAATTATTAAAATACCACCCTTACGGGTGGTACTTATTGATTATGTCATATACTAATCCACTATTTTGTTTAATATCGAATCATATCTTGGTGTTATTCCTGCTTTACTACATAATGACTCGCTTATACCTATTACTGTTTTTGATGGTTTGTAATTCTTTACATCAAATAGGAATTCATGTAAATCTATTACCATACTTGCTAAATCATCTGGAAGTAGTGATGAACCATAAACTGGTGCACTATAATCAGCATATTTTGCTGGAAATGCTTTAGATTCTCCCATTGTAAATGTTAATAATAGAGGAATCAAATCAATAACTTCATCATATGGTAAGCTTGTGAGGAAAATATCACTTTCTGACTCAAATATTTCTTCTGCCATAGCTAAAACTTCTGTCTTACCCGCTGATTTTGCTTTTTCTACCATCTTTGATAAAATTAAACGTTGTCTTGCCGTTCTTCCAAAATCATCATTAAGCGAAGTTCCATCTTCTAAATATATTCTAACTGCTCGTATTCTACAATAAGCAGTTGCTTGAAGTCCGTTAAGATGAACAGGTCCCGATTGTACTGCTACATCTGGTGAATCAAGTCCTGTTACCTCTCTTGTTTCAACCAAATATCCATTTATATAACTTGCCTCATCAGCTGTAATTGTAATGTCTATTCCGCCCAATTTATCAATAATAGTTGCTATACCATTAAAGTTAACTGTTACATAATCCTTTATATTTAAATCAAGATTTGAATTTAATGTCTTTACTGCTGCTTGTGCCCCACCCACAGTATATGCTGAGTTTATTTTTGCAAATGTGGACGATCCATCTAGATTTGCTCTTCTTAAATAAGTATCTCTATATATTGAAGACATCTTCATTTGTTTTGATTCTTTATCTATGCTTACAATAATAATAGTATCACTTTGTACTCCAGCATCCAACTCTCCAAATCTTGAATCCAAACCAAACAACGCTATGTTTAAGTATCCATCTAAAAACATGGCATCTAAATCATCATTTATACCTGTATCTGTTCTATCAAAGTCTTTATCTAGTATCTTATTATATGTGTCTTCACTAAATATCGTTTTAATAAACATCTTACCGAGCCACGTATCTGCTAACATTGCCTTTGCATTTGGAATCAACAAAAAAGTAATTGTTAGTATTAACCCAAGTATAACTATAATCTCTGCTGTCAGAATAGCTATTTTACCCTTGCTTGAATGTTTCTTTTTCCTTTTTCTATTTGATCTTATATTGTTTCTTCCATTTTCTTCATCTAATATCATATTTACATCTCTACTTAATTTACTCATCTTTTATCCCTTTCTAAGTTATTATTCATTGCTTTATCCTTATTCGTATTCTTCTTTATTTAGAAATACCCGCTTTACTGCATAATGATTCACTTATACCCATTACTGTCTTTGAAGGTTTATAATTCTTTTCATCAAACAGAAACTCGTGTAGGCTTGTTACCATACTTGTCAAATCATCTGGAAGTAAAGATGAGTTATAGATTGGATCATAATATTCAACAAACTTTTCTGGAAATCCTTTAGATTCTCCCATTGTAAATGTTAGCAATAAAGGAATTAGTTCAATAACATCATCGTATGGTATACTTGTAAGAAAAACTTCGTTTTCTGATTCAAAAATCTCTTCTGCCATATCAAGAACTTCTTTAAGTCCTGCTGATTTTGCCTTTTCTATCATTTTCATTAAAACTAAACGTTGTCTTGCTGTTCTACCATAATCCTCATTCAGATAAGTTCCATCTTCAAAATATATACTAACTTTACGTATTCTACAATAAGCTGTGGCCTGCAATCCATCAAGGTGTATCGGACCTGATTGTACTGGAACATCTGGTGAATCCATTCCCGTTATCAATCTTGTCTCACCTAAATATTTATTTATCCAATCTGCTTCAGCAGCTGTAATTGTAATATCAATTCCACCCAACTTGTCAATAAGAGTTGCAATACCATTAAAATTAATCGTTACATAATCTTGTATATTTAAGTCAAAATTTGAATTTAATGTTTTTACTGCAGCTTGTGGCCCACCTACTGTATATGCTGAATTTATCTTTGCAAATGTTGATGAACCATCTAGGTTTGCTCTTCTTATAAAAGAATCTCTATATATTGATGACATTTTCATCTGCTTTGTTTCTTTGTTTATACTTACAATAATGATAGTATCGCTTTGCACTCCAGAATCTAATTCTCCAAATCTCGAATCAAGTCCAAAAAGTGCTATATTTAAATACCCATCTAAAAACATGGCATCCAAATCTTCATTTATCCCTGTATTCTTTCTATCAAAATTTTCATCATATATCTTCTTATATGACTCCTCACTAAATACAGTTTTAATAAACATCTTTCCAAGCCATGTATCTGCTAGCATTGCTTTTGCATTTGGTATTAATAAGAACGTAATGGTTAATATTAACCCCAATATAACTATAATCTCTGCTGTCAGAATGGCTATCTTTCCCTTATTTTTTTTTTTAATTATTTTACCCATTTTTTATCCCTTCATAAGTTGTTATTAACTGCCTTATCCTTATTAGTAAGCATTTTTATTTATAAACCCTTTGAATATAGTTAAAAATAATATCTTAAAATCAAAACCAAAAGTCCAATTTTCTATATAATAAAGGTCACAATCAATTCTTTTTCTTATGGATGTATCTCCCCTATATCCATTTACCTGTGCCCATCCTGTAAGGCCTGGTCTTACTTGATGCTTTATCATATATCTTGGTATTTCTTCTTTGAACTTTTCTACAAAAAATGGTCGCTCTGGTCTTGGTCCAACAAGACTCATATCACCTTTTAGTATATTGAAAAATTGAGGTAACTCATCAATACTTGTCTTTCTAATAAACTTTCCTACTGCTGTAACTCTTGGATCCCCTTTTGTTGTCCACTTCTTCTTTTCTTTTGCGCCTTCTTGTACTACCATTGATCTAAACTTGTACATTTTAAATGATTTATTATGAAGTCCAACTCTTTCTTGCCTATAAATAATTGGTCCCTTTGAAGTAAGTTTTACTATCAATGCAACTATTAACATTATAGGTGAAAATAAAACTATTGCCGCTGCTGAACCTATTACATCTACTATTCTTTTTATTACTATATTAAATGTATTGGTTAGTGGAACATATCTTATATTTACTACTGGAAGTCCTTGTAAATCTTCAGTATATGGTTTTGTTGGAATGATATTATTATAATCTGGTATAAATTTTGTGTGAACACCTGATTTTTCACATTGTGAAACAATATTTTCCAGTTTATAATATTCCGCTAAACCTAGTGTGATGGCTATTTCATCTAGCTTATTTTCTGGTAATATAATATCGAGGTTTTCTATTCTTCCAATAACTTGTACACCTTTATAAAGTGTTCCTCTTTCAACATTGTCATCTAATATACCTCTTACTGTATATCCCCACTGTGGATTAGCTCTGATTCGGTCTATATACCCTTCTGTTGCTCTGCTATATCCCACCAACAGAATATGTTTTTGATTAAATCCGCTTTTTCTTAATGCCCTAAGTGCTCCCATTATTATTAGTCGCATAGCAACACCATTTATTATGTTTAATACATAAAAAATAAAGAGCATTTCACGAGAATAATGTGTTTGGTACGTCAAATACAAAACTGTTAAAAATAGTAAAAGACCAATTGTATTAGCCTTTACAATATTGCCAATTTGAACACGTCGTCCCAACACTCTTTTAGGAGTATACATATGAAACATTGTATATAAAATTAAATATCCTGGAACTATCAGCAATAATGCTATCATATACTCATTAAAACTTAGAGTTTCGTAACTGTCTTTAAATATATCAGTTCTAAACTTCATTGCCCATGCTTCAATATAAGTAAGTATAAATAATAATATATCCAATAATAGCTGTAGTCTGTTAAAATGTCTTTGATTGTCTTTTATCATGAATATCCCCTACTAGTTTAGTTGTTATTTTCAAACCTTTAAGAATTATAATACTCTACTTATGGGAAAATATCAATATTTATTATTATATCCATTATTGTATCCTAGTTGTATCTAAATTTTTGACTTAAATAAATATAAAATAACCTATATTTCTTATGAAACCACTCTTATAAAACTTGAATTTTATTATTGTTTTTATTTTTTTTATCTTGCTCTTATTTTGAAGTGATATAAATTCATTCAGCATTATTTGATTTGATTTTTCTAATTTATTAAAAAAAACTTTCTTAAATTCTTTTGCCTGCTCGTTTGTTTGCGTTAAAGAACTTTTTATGCTTTTATAATTTAAAACTTTTCCAATTATATAATTGAATCTTGTAATATCCTTTGCTCCTTCTACATTATTATCATGTTGTCTGTAGTATATATAAGGATTAGAATCAAAAATAACTTTTCCAAAGGCAGACGCAACAAGTGCCAACCACCAATCATGCATAATTGCATAACTGGGAATTGTATTACACAAATCTAGTAATCTCTTATTAATTATCATTGTGCATCCTGTTACATTATTTTGAACAAGATAATCACTAAATTTATTCTTTTTTCCATATAATTTTTGTATTTTAAACATAGAATCATTAATTACATTTAGATTTTTATCAACAATCTTTAAATCACCATGTATTAATATTGGTGTATCAATATATTTTTTTTCATACTTTTTTATTTTCTTAATACCACTTTCAACTTTATTTTCTAGCCAATAATCATCTTGATCAGAAAACATAATATAATCCGATGTAGAATATTTGATTAAATTAAAAAAGTTATTTTTTGCTCCATATGATGTTTTTTCATCACAAATTAACTTGACTTTATCTGGATAGTTCTTTTCATACTCTTTTATTATTTCTACAGTCTTGTCAGTTGAACCATCATCTCTTATTATCAATTTCCATTCTTTATATGTTTGGTTCAATATTGAATCAATTTGGATATTAATAAACTTTTCACCATTATATGTTGCCATTAAAATATCTATCATATCTACCCTTCTCTCTTTTTTATAAAGCCTTATTTTTTATAATAATCTAAAACATTTATTTTTAGGTCTGAACAATATGAATCTTCTACACACATGCTTTCATATAAATCACCTTTAATAATATCTTTTTCCACAACACAATTAATAAGCTCCTCTGTAATTTGCGTGTTAAATTCTGCATTTAAAATTTTTGATTTACATATTTTTGATAAATCATGGGTAAATTCCAATATACCTTTATGAATATCTAATATATTTTTATCATATAATGAGTTATCATTTTCTGTAAATACAGGTTTTCCTTGTTCTAAACGAACAAACTGTCCTGTTGGCGCTATTAATATACTTTCTAATACTAAATGATACCTATGAATTAAACTGTCTGATGCCCCCTGACACTCATCTCCATCAATGTAAAATCCTTTTATACTACTGCCATCTATTTCTAGAGGTTTTTTCTTATTATCTGTTGCAAAATAATATCCATCAAAAGATTTACCTAATAATTTTGATAAATAGTATTGTATAGTTCCACTATATCCAATATCTGATATAACAGCATTATCTATTTCACCTACATCATTATTAAAATATTTGATAAGTTCTTCTTTTTCTTTTTCTGCATTTTTCAATATAGAACTGTAAAATCTATTTATAGAACTTCTTACCTTTTCTTTATCTTCTGGTAGCTTAACTTCCATTTTTAAGTCATTAATTACATCTTGGTTAATTCCAAATCTAGTAAAAAGTAGATTACTTAAAGTTCCCATATAGTAAGTATCCAGCAAATCTTCTATTTCATCAAATGATTTTATATTTGCAACTGAATAAGCTCTTCGAGATGCATATACATATTTACTTTTAATATAACTAATCTCTGGTACTGATTCCTTAAAAACATCAAATACCTCTTTTAGTAGATACCCATCTCTTGCCATAAACATTATTTTATCTCTTTTATACTTAAGAGCATTTTGGATTAACCATATTACATACTCAACTATAATTGGTGCAAATATGCAATATCCTAATTCTTTTCCTTCAAATATCTCAATCTTAAATTTACTATTATTAATTCCGAATGGATCATTTCCAATCTTCTGTATAACAAGTCCATAAATAACTGATTCAACAGCATCATTTATTGTATTAATCCTGCATTTTCTCCCGATATTACTATTACTAAATAAATCTTTTGGAGACATAATATGATTACATAAAATTCCTAAATCATTTGGAATCTGTAAATCTGATACTTCATTATCTCCGATGTGATATATTTTTTCTATACTATATTTATTTATCAAGTTATTCCAGGCAAGTTGATTGTCTTTTCGAACATTAGTCTCTGATGAAATCCAAATATCATCATATCCACATATGCCATTCTTTTCAAGTAATGCTATTATATCATCTTTTTTCAAATACATGTCTGAAATCAAAATAATTTTCTTTTTTAACTTATCTTTTATAAAATTAAAATCTTCTACAACTTTTTCTCTTGGAACACTTACTAATATTTCTTTTTCTATTTCTAATCTTTTTAGTTCTTCACACTCCTTAATACTTTTTCCTGTAATCTTTTTATACTCTTTATATATATCATCTAAATCACAATCATTTTCAGGATTAAACATTCTACAGTTTGATTCAGCTTGTCTTCGTTTCTTTTTAAACTCAGTGTCTACTCCCATTAATTCGAATATATCATCTGGTGATACTACATTTCTTGATATTAATGTATCAAAAATATCAAATGTAATTACCTCGTAATCTTTTACTTCATTACAAATTTGGGCATGGTCTTTTACCCAATAATGATGAAAATTTTTATTCCCATTATTATATTGATAACACTTATTACTAATATCATTTACTAAATAATTATAGCCATTGTATCTACAGACGGATGTTAAGCAACGTTCAAATGCATGAGCTATTGTTCCATCCTTCTGTCCATTTTCTTTTTGAAATTCTTTAGTATCAATTTCAGCCTCAAAGAATTGCCTGATTGCTTGTGTTCTCGCCCAAAACATAGTCCCCATTGGGTAATCTATATAGTTTTGATTTTCCACATAATTAACTCCCATACGCTGCATCAAATCATTTCTAGCATTTACATTCTTCAACCAGGTATGTGCCCAATATGACATTCCTTCATATGTTTCTGGATATATTAACCCTATCTTTTCTTTTTTTTCAAACATATAGAAATGGCTTAATATTGCTTCACGACTTCCAAGTAATCCTCTTAAAAGATATTCTCTCCATTCATTTTGAACGCTGCCAGTATATATGGACTTTTTACTGTGTATATGACATATATATTCATAATCTAAAACCCCCTTGTTATATAACGACAATAAAGGGGCAACATCTCTACCCCTATTTTCCACAAGTATAACTTCTGCTTTTTTTACATTTTTATTTTTTTCAATCTCTGAAAGAATATAATTCTTGGACTTAAAATCTACTACAGTTATAATAACATCAAATTTAAACGGAATATTATCCAAATAGCTTATAAACTCACCCAATAAATCTATATAGTATAAATGTAAGTGAATCAATACTTTTTTATTTACACTAAACTCTTTAATATCATTTTCTTCAACTTTAACTACATCATCAATTAAATTTTTAAAATTAACTGCATGCCATGTTTTATATGCACTATTATTTTTAAGTATAAAACTAAAGCATCTATAAAAAATGCCTTTCATTTTAACTTTAAGTTTATAGTTTACTGGTATTTTTTTATAAATATTCTTTATAAAATTAAATATTTTCTTATTCATAAAGCCCTTAACCTTTATAGTTAAATTTTCATTAGATAATTATAATACTTTTCTATTCCCTCTTCTATTGATAAAATTTTTTCATTATAGATATCCTTTATTCTTTTGTTATTTAATATTATTTTATGAACATCTACACTTCTTGCTGGTTTATAACAAACATCCACCTCTAAACCCACTTTTTTCATAATCCCTAAAATTTCATTTAACGAAACTCCTCTATTTGAGCTTAAATTAAATACTTCTTCTTTTCCATCATAATTCATTAATTTAACCAGCATATCACATACATTATCAATATATATGTAATCCCTCTCTATTGTTCCATCCCCCCAAATTTCAATAACTTCATTACTTATTGTCCTTTTTATAGCTGCATCTATAAAGCCTACGCCTTTACTATAGTCCTGCCCCGGACCATATGGATTTGATATTCTGGCTATAATAAATTTTGTATTATTTTGAATATTAAATGTCCTTATCGTATTTTCTATACAAAGTTTTATATTTCCATAATGATTTATTGGTTTTGGATATACCTCTTCATCTATTGGTTGTATGATTTGATCTCCATAAACTGTTCCTCCAGAGGATAAAAATATTAATTTAGATTCTTGTTCACATGCTATTTCACATAATTTTATAGTTTGTATAAAATCTTTTGTATAACCTCTCATATACTGTGAATTAGAATTTCCTGGATTAATTGTACTAATAGCGTGAAAGATAATATCTTTATCTTTAGTTACCTCTTTTAACACATCCAAATCAAAGAAATCACCACATATATAGTTAACCTTCTCATTCGAAATAACAGGTTCACTTAAATCAAAACTAAATACTTCATTTCCTTCTTCTATTAATTTATTACATAAATTAGTTCCTATAAACCCATTACCGCCTAATATCAGGATGTTTCTCTTCATCTTCTTTAATTCCTTTCAAAATTGCATCATACACTTTTTTAGCTTCTAATTCCCATGAAGTATTATTTGCAAAATCTATCCCCTTGTTTCTTATTTCTTGTAATTTATCAGGGTTATTAAAATAGTATACAATTGTATCTGCTATTGTATTTGGTTCAAAGTCAACTAATACTGAATTTTCTTCACTTACTAACCACTCACTATTTTGGCCTTTAGTACAAACTGCAACTGAATTCGATGCCATTACTTCAAGTGGTAGTAATGAAAGGTTTGTATTAGATAACACTAAACACATATCACATTGTGCATATAAATCTGATAATTCATCTAGTTTAACACTTCCTGCATTTAAATGATTAAATGGTATTTCATAGTTGCTTACATCCCATCCTGCAAAAACCACCTCTACATCTGGAATTCTCTTTGCAATCTCATTTAATGCTAAAAGGCCTAATTCAAATGATCTTCTTGCTGTTACAGGTCTTGCATAAAAAAACAATCTTTTTTTATTGTCTCTTTTTTCTTTCGAAAAATAAATGTCTCTATCATACGAAAAACTAAAGCTTGTTGTTTCCATTCCATATTCTTTATTTAGTTTTTCTTTTAACCAATCACCTGCAGTTAATCCTCTAAAACCAAATTTATACGTATTTTCAGCAAATATATATTCTGAACCTACTGCAAAAAAATAAGGTTCAAAATCTTGAACAAAATAAAATTTTGATATTGTATTATTGAAATTTCTTACATGATATGCGGTATTCCAAGATGTAGCAATTGTTGCTTGGGCAAATGTCATATATTTTACATCTGTAAATACCTCTATCTCCTTATTGTGTATTTCATAATTTTCTTCTAGAAATTCTCTTAAACTTTCATTTGTATTCCAACTATTTCCTCTGTGTATATAAATTCTATTCTTAATCCCCATATTTTGAAGATGATTTATAAACCTGAAAATGTTAATATGTCCTCCTGAACCTATTCCCATCTCTGGAATAACCCAGTTTATAAATATAGCTTTATCTTTATTTTCAATATATTCTTTCTCATTGAAATCTATACATGTCGTATCTATTATATAATCATAAAAACCTAAAACATCTATTTTAGGATCTACACTATCTAATTTTTGAATTAACCCACTTATTCCTTTACTACGAAAACATCTATATGTTTTTTTTATTAATGTAAATATTTTACTCATTTACTTTCTCCTCTGCTTACTTTGTTGAGACACAAACTGGTCTAGAAATCTTTTAATAAAATTTGGATACTCATTATATCTGCCTCCAAGATATCCAAAATAATATCTTGCATGGTTTCTCCAAAAAGAATGGTTCATCCATTTTAGCTTAAAACTTATCTTTTCATCAAGAGAAATAATATACTTATAATCACTTTTTATATGTCTTAATATATTAGGAAATATCTTATACCATTTATTAACTATACGATAACCATGTAATTTATACAAGCTTCTATATTCATCAAAATATCTTCCAGCATATGATGATAATTTATAATTATGAGAATGATATACTGGTGCAAACGGACTATATATTTTCTTATAACCTAATTCTATCATTTTTCTTGCCCATATTTGATCTTCTGCAAAATCTACATCATCATAAGGATATTTCTCCCATATTTTTCTTTTTAAACATGAGTTATTATCTGAAAAAAAAGCTAATAAATGTCTATATCCTTCTTCCCTTTCATAACGTTCTTTATCCTCTAAATAATATATTGTATTATCTTGTCCAAATCCTTGAAAATGTAGTTTCAAATCCCTTTTATCCATTAGATTGCAGTCTGGATACGGATAATGAATTCCAAATCCTCCCACAATATCGTCATCAAGCTTCATAGCATCTATAAAATTATCCAACCACTTATCTGATGCTGGTACAGCGTCTTGAGTAATAAATATTATATATTCACCTGAACCTTTTGATGCTCCATAGTTACGTGTTCTCCCGTGACCAAATTCTATGGGTTCAATCTCATATAATGCACAATTATATCGTTTAATAATATCTATTGTATTATCTTTAGAACCTGAGTCAACACATATAACCTCATACTCATATTTAGTTTTTTGACTAAATATACTTTTCAGTACATCATCAAGTAGTTCTCCTGCATTTTTTGTAGGAATAACAATTGTTACATCCATAAAAACTTTCCTCTCAGTTTTTGAACAATTTATTTTTTATATCTGATAGCATGTGATATATTCCAAACCAACGTTTTCTCCTAATCTCAGCTATCGTTCTTTCGTAATCGGATATCCTTCTTTCATAATCATCAATAATTATATTTTTTACACTTAAATCATTACTTAAATCATTACTTTCTTTTATTTTTTCTATATATTGACCAATTAATCCTGTATTATAATAATAGATTCGTATCTTTATTTCTATAAATTCAAAATTATCATTTTTCAAATGTAACTCTGGCTCTAAATTACTAAAGTAATAATTGTCACTTATAGAAAATTCAGAATTACTTTCTATTTCAACATTAGAAAAATCATTTTTTCTTTTTCCTAAACATTTTTCAATTTTACAAATACAAGGTCCATTTTTAATTAATAATATTAATTTCTCTATTGATTCATTAACATTAAAGTTTAAATTGATTATATCATCTATACTATTATATATATTCAGCTTATTTTTATAATTAATCAAATTAGAATACGTTTCAATGGTATAAACATTTTTACTTATGTCTATTCCATTTATAGGAACTGCAAAACTTTCTTTTTTACTAGAATATATATCCAATATTTTTTTTCCCGAAACATAATTTTGAAAGTTTTCTTCCATAATATAAAACTTTTCTATTATATTATCTTCTATTCCTAACTGAGTATATATTTTATTTTTAAAATCTAAGCCCATGATAGAAATTTCTGTATTAAGTTCTAGTGATCTAAATATAATATATTCAAAAGGTACTTGAAAGTCAAATACCCATTCATAATCTGAAATATAATAAATATCATCTTTTATAATAACATTTCCAAATAATAAGTCAACATTTGAAATATCATTCGCTAAAAAATTTTCCTCATTAAAATTTATTTCCCCAAAAATCTTTTTAAATTCTTCTGAAAACTTAAATTTTTTTTGAGGCTTAATCAAGTTAATAAATTGTATTATTATATCTAAGGCTTCTGCCTCTTCATTATTACATAATTTCTCAGCAATAATATTGTCTAATGAGATACCTTCTATATATTCTAATTCTATCTGTCCATCATTAATCTTTGCTGCTTTAACTATCTTAACCCTATTATTTTCAATTTCTTTTATTTTCTGCTCATTTTTAATAATGCTATTTATATGACTTATTGCTTTTTCATTTAATGCAAATTTATATAAATGCTTTTGTTCATTTTCTAACACTATTTTAGTTGAAATTTGAAATTCTTTCCTTCTTTCACTAGAAAATTTAGCATATAAGACATTTTCCATATATTATCTCTCTTTCTTAGGTATCTCGATTAAAAATGAATTTGAAAACTCTGGAAACATTTCTGATTGTATTATTCCATCAAATGCCTTTGTTTCATCAAACATTACATATCTATTTGAATCAAAATTCCTTATATTATTATTTAATTCTCCTATTTTAGGTAAGTATTCATCTGAATATATTGTTGTTGGCAATTTATAATCTGGATATGGGTAATAAAATTTTATATCTTTAAATCCTGCTACTTTCAATAATTCATTAATTTCAAATTTGTTAAAAGTCTTTACTCCTTTAGTTCTATGATACCCTTCTATTCCTTCATAAAATAAATCCACATGATCTTCTTTACATCCTGCAAAATATTTTAGGCCAAATCTATTTTCTATTGCTATTATTATTTTTCCATTTTCATTTAATAATTCATTTATTTTATCTAAGAAAACTATATATGGATTTTCTTCTTCAATATAACTCTCAGCATATTCAAACACACCTATCAAGGTAATATAATCAAACTTTTTATCTATATTTTTTTGTATATCATTAAAATTACCCACCATAATTTCTATGTTATTTTTATCTTTATTTCTATAAGCATTAATAGTACTACGCTTTTTTGATAATTCTATTGCAACTACCTTATTTGCTAACTTCGATAAAGCTCCTGTTATAGCTCCACATCCAGCTCCAATTTCTAAAACATTATCTTCTTTTGTTATTGGATACCATGAAATTATGTTTTGTCTAATTGTCGATAAATGATATAATATTGGCCATGAAGAATACTCTGAAATAATATTATCAAACTCATCTTCTTCAAATGAAGAAACAATACTTAATAAAACATCTTCAATCTCTCCATCTGAATACAAATCGTTTCCACTGTAATATTTAAGATCAAGTTCTACTTTGCCTATTTTTTCAATCATATTAACCACCTTATAAATATTTTACAGTTGAATTCATATCAAAAAATCCAATTGTGTTTTTAGTTGCTAAAACCTCAATATTGCATATATCATAAAGTCTGTTATACACTACAAAGTTATCAATTTCATATCCTGTTAAACCTAACGACAATAAATATTGCCCTCCCTGAAGTCTCATAACCTGCTTGAATTCAACCATAATTTCATCATTCTCTTTTCCAAGTGCAATATTATTCTCTTCTAACATAGTATTTGTGCCTGTTATATCAACACCTTTTAAATCCTTTATAGTGATTGCACAGATAGGGTTCGTAATTTCTTGATTAAATCTAACCTTCATTCTAATAGAAAACTCATCATTTTTATATATAGTGTTTGTAATTTCTCCATTTTTATCTACAATAGCAAAATCTATTATTTCTGCCTCTTTACTACCATAGTCACTAAAATTAGGGTTTATAATTAATCTTTCTTTCCAGGATTTTAAATCTAATTCTTTTTCTACTTTATTATCTTTTATTAATTCAACATCTTGATTTAATTCTTTACCTTCTTCATCATTTTCATCATATTGGTTGACTAATATTTTCTTATATACATCTACCACTTCTGAAGTCTTTCCTACCTTTACTTGTTTTCCTTTATGAATAAGTAAACTTCTATCACAATATTTAAGTACACTACTTAAGTCATGTGAGACAAAAACAATGGTTTTTCCTGCCTCTTTAAACTCATTAAATTTTTTATAACATTTTGCCTGAAAGAATATATCTCCTACACTTAACGCTTCATCTACAATTAGAATATCTGGTTCAACATTTATCGCTACTGCAAATGCTAATCTCGCAAACATACCACTTGAATATGTCTTTACAGGTTGGTTAATAAAATCTCCAATTTCAGCAAACTCTACTATATCATTAATCTTGCCCGCCATTTCCTTTTCACTAAATCCCATCATTGTTCCATTAAGATAAATATTTTCTATTCCTGTATATTCCATATTAAATCCCGCACCAAGCTCTAGTAACGCACTAATTTTACCTGTTACCTCTACATTTCCTTCTGTGGGATTCAGTACACCTGTTATAATTTTTAATAAAGTTGACTTTCCAGAACCATTTGTTCCTATTATTCCTAAACATTCACCCTTATTTATTGAAAAATCTATTTTTTCTAATGCAAAATGTTCTATATGATATTTTTTATGTGATATAGATAATGACTCCTTTAACCTATTTATAGGTTTATCATAAAGTTTATACATTTTTTTTATGCTATTTACAACAATTACCTTATCTTCCATTTAAATACTCCTATAATACATCCGAAAAATGTACTCTTAACTTTTTAAAAACTTTAGTTGCTATCATTAAAACAATAAATACAAATACCCAAAAGTAAATAGTTAATTTAATATGTTCAAAAAACCATGCACCATTCATAAAAGAATCTCTATAGCCTTGTACAATATAATATACAGGATTTAACTTTAAAATCCATCTATAAGATTCCGAGAGCATTGTTTCCTTCCACATGATAGGAGTCATCCACATTCCAATCTGCGTGATAATATTAATTATCTGTGAAAAATCCTTAAAGAAAGGTGTTATTGCACATGTAAAATAGGATATTGCACTTACTAATATTACTGAGCAAAACATATAGTATACAATCTGAATAAATTGAACTCCTGGCATTTTCCCATTAATAACAAATATTAATAAACTTAATACTATAAAGAAAAGATGTACAAAAAGCGATGATATTACTTTTAATAATGGTAATATACTAATATTAAAAACTACCTTTTTCACCAAGTAACTATATTCCAGCAAACAATTTGTTGCATTTTGAAGTGCTTCTGCAAAAAAGAACCATGGCACAATTCCTGCTATTAAATATAATACAAAATGATATCCATTTTCTGTTCCACCTGCTCTAAATCCAACCTGAAATACAAAAACGTATATTGCCACTGTAACAACTGGTTGTACAAATGCCCAAAAAATCCCAAAAGTTGAGCCTGCATATTTAGTTTTAAAATCGTTTTTTGCTAACTTTAACAGTAGTGAACGATTACTTATAACTTCTTTTAATAAATTCATGCTAATTACCCTACTTATATATTTTTTATTCCGCCCCAGTTTTTATCTTTTTCTGAGATGGTTAATTCTTCTTTATTCATACCTTCTGGCATTGGCCACTCTATCCCAATTTCTGGATCATCCCATTTAAGGCCACCTTCATCATTTGCGTGATAAAAATCAGTGCACTTATATGCAAACTCTGCGTAATCTGATAATACAATAAAACCATGTGCGAAATTCTTTGGTACTAAAAATTGCTTTTTATTTTCTGCTGATAAAACAACCCCATACCACTTTCCATAAGTTTTGGAACCTTGTCTTAAATCTACTGCAACATCAAACACTTCTCCACTTACTACACGGACAAGCTTGTCTTGCGGAAAATTAATTTGGAAATGAAGTCCTCTTAAAACTCCTTTTTTTGAACTTGACTGATTATCTTGTACAAATTCCATATCTATTCCAGCTGCCTTATAATCATTTAAATTATAAGTCTCCATAAAATATCCTCTTTCATCTCCAAATACTGCTGGTGTTATAACCTTTAATCCTTCTATTTCACATGTTTCAACTGTTATCTTTCCCATAATAATTCCTTTCTAGACTTTACTTACTATAATTTTTTTATAATCCATTAGCTACATCTGCCATATATTGGCCATATTCTGTCTTCATCATGGGTTCAGCTAATTTTAATAATTGTTCTTTACTAATAAAGCCCCTCTTATATGCAATCTCTTCTATACAAGAAATATATAATCCTTGTCTCTTTTGGAATGCTGCAACGAAATCAGCTGCTGCTAATAGCATATCATGATTTCCTGTATCTAACCATGCAAAACCTCTTCCAAGAGTTTCTACATGTAAATTTCCTCTATTTAAATATTCATTGTTTACAGCGGTTATTTCTATTTCACCACGTGCTGATGGTTTTACATTTTTTGCAATTTCAACAACATCATTATCATAAAAATACAGTCCTGGTACCGCATAATTTGACTTTGGATTTTCTGGTTTTTCTTCTATAGAAAGTGCTTTTCCATTTTCATCAAATTCTACTACACCATATTCTCTTGGATCCTTTACATAATAACCAAATATTGTTGCTCCATTTTCTCTTTCAGCTGCATTTTTTAATACCTTTGAGAAGCTTTGTCCATAGAAAATATTGTCTCCTAATACAAGTGCAACATTATCCTTACCAATAAAGTTTTCTCCTATAATAAATGCATCAGCAAGTCCTCTTGGTTCTTCTTGAATTGCATATTCAAATCTCATGCCTAATTGTTCACCACTACCTAATAATTCTTCAAACACTGGTAAATCTCTTGGTGTTGATATAATAAGTACTTCTCTAATTCCAGCTAACATAAGTGTTGATAATGGATAATAAATCATTGGTTTATCATACACTGGCATAATCTGCTTTGATACTGCCTTTGTCAATGGATATAATCTTGTTCCTGAACCGCCTGCTAAAATAATTCCCTTCATATTTAAAGCCTCCTACTAATTTCTATTATGTTAATATATATTATTCAAAATTCACATAAGCGCTTTATTATATCACATTTACTTCCAAAAAGTCCATACTTACCCAGAAAATTAATATATATATCGAATTCTTAAAAAAGGCAACACATAATGTGTCGCCTTTCCTTGACAAAATTTTTATTTATACATATCATTATAATACTTTTGGTAATCACCACTTGTTACATTTTTCATCCACTCTTCATTTTCAAAGAACCATGCTATTGTCTTCTTAATACCCTCTTTAAACATTGTTTCTGGATACCAGCCGATTTCAGCTTTGATTTTGTCTGGTGCTATAGCATATCTCCTATCATGACCTTTTCTATCTTCTACATATGTTATCAATTCTTGATTAATATATGCTTTTCTTTCATCGTCATTTGGAAGCATTTCTTGTAATGTTTCAAGAATAATATTTATAATTTCAATATTTTGTTTTTCGTTATGACCGCCAACATTGTATGTTTCAAAAAGCTTACCTTGTTCATGAACCATGTCTATAGCTTTTGCATGATCTTCTACATATAACCAATCTCTTACATTCTTACCATCACCATATACTGGTAATTTCTTTCCCTGTAATGCATTATTTATAATAAGTGGGATAAGCTTCTCTGGAAACTGATAAGGACCATAGTTATTACTACAGTTTGTTATATTTGCAGGGAATTTATAAGTATCCATGTAAGCCTTTACTAAAAAGTCTGATGATGCCTTACTAGCTGAGTATGGGCTATGAGGATCATATGGTGTAGTTTCATAAAAGTAAGCATTCGGATCATCTGGCAATGAACCATAGACTTCATCTGTTGATACATGAAGGAACTTCTTACCTTCCTTAAATGTTCCATCTGCTAATTCCCATGAAGCTTTTGCACAATTAAGCATTACTGCTGTTCCCAACACATTCGTCTGAACAAAAACTTCTGGATTCTTAATACTTCTATCAACATGACTTTCAGCCGCAAAATGTACCACTCTGTCTATATCATTTTCTTCAAAAATCTTCATAATGGCATCTTTATCACAAATATCAGCTCTTATAAAAGTATAATTATCTCTATCTTCTATGCTCTTTAAATTTTCAAGATTTCCTGCGTATGTTAACTTGTCTACATTAATAATTCTTATTTCATTATTATATTTCTTAAACATATAATGAATATAATTTGAACCTATAAATCCGGCTCCTCCTGTTACTAAATATGTTCTCATTATTTTATCCTCCAAATTATCTAACTAAATAATTACAAATTGAGTATACTACAAAAGGTTGTAATAATAAAGAGAAATATATTAATTCTCTATCTATGTTTCTCTTTATCTCTATTATATTATTTCTCAATATAATAACTACAAAAAATATAATTGGTATAAAATACCTTCCTTGTACACCCTCAATCGCTGTATCATATATTGTTGTCCATGATAATAACATTCCACCAACAACAAACATAGCACTTAGTAAACACATTGAGCCAATCATATATTTATCTTTTTTCAAAATAGTGATTTTATCATCTTTTCGTTTTATTGACGCAAGTATAACCAATACAAAAAACATAATTATTACAATTTTTGATATTTCAATATCCAACCATCCTAGCCCAGAACCCACCATTGAAAATAAATAAAAATCTATTTTACCAAATAATGTGTTACCAATCATTCCTATTATTTTACCTTTATGAGTTAGAATAGATGATATTGAGTAATGAATATTTTCTAACTCTGCTGTTGCAGTACTTTGTGTTGTAATACTACTGCCAATAATGTAAGATAATAAAACAAGGGCAATTGTAGCTAATATTATATATAAAAAGCTTTTTAAGTTTACATTTTTCTTCCTATACATCCTATATAAGCACCAAACACTGAGCACTATTATAGGCATATATGCACCAAACTTCATAACTATTAAAATATACATACTAAGCACAAATAATACAGCATCTATAATCTTGATTTTTTCATTCTCATAAAGCAATTTAATAATAATTGTAGTGAAAAATATAGCTCCCAAATTTACAAAATTATCATATGAATATGATGCACTTTGCTGTATAACCATAGGCCACATACCAATAAGAAATATTATGGATTTAAACTCTGGAATTATTTTAATTGCATATCTAACTCCAAATGCAAAGATTAGTAAATTTATTATTCTTCCTAACCCAAATGTCCATACCCAATTTAAATCTAGTATTCTTCCAATCGTTATTCCTAATGATGAAAATATATAAGGAAAAGCATTTACATTAAGAGGTTTTTGTTTCGTTTCTACAATATTAAGATCCTTACTATTGCATTTGTATGTTATAGAGTCTACCATTTTGTTAAAATTAGTCTTTGTTGGAAACCTTACACTTCCACCGAACTTATCTATACTTCTCATGTAGACAAAACCTTCATCATCCACAGTTTCAGTTCCCATAATACAATTTGAAATATAATACGATGTAGCTATATGGCTACTTTCATCTGGTGCTACCCTCGGCATAATATAAAACATATAAATTAACCCTAAAAATAATGCCATTAATAAATATATATTCTCTATCTTTGACTTTCTAATAAAAATAAGAAAATATGCTAGTATAGACATTATCACAAACATACCAAGTGTGATAAAATAAACGTAAAATGTATTGTCTAAGTCCTCGCTCGATACTTTAGTTCTTATATCATATTCGCTCTTTTCATTATTTACATACAAATCAATATTACTATACCTATTCCTATCTGATAATAAACAAGTAAGTTTTGCGTCTTCCTCCAAATCAGTTATTGTTATTCTATATATATAATTTATATCTTTTTCTATAGAAAGAGGAGAATCAAAAATAAAATCAACAAATGAGTTATCTCCAATTAAGCTTATATCCAAGTCTGTGCTATATAATATTTCTTCACTTTCACTATTAATCAACTCAAAAAATAAACTTCCTTTATTATCAGCCTTTGCAAAGGTTGCAAATTGCACTGATATTGATGAAATACTTTTTTTGTTAATTAGTAACTCTTGCTCAATTACATCATTTTCTTTAAACTCTTCTAGGAAAGCAAACTCTTCATCAAAAGTAATTATAACTTCTTCGTACTTTTTGTTAAATAATGAACAATATGATACTATCCCTATTACAATAAAGAAACATAGTAAAGTAAAAATAACAATAATATTTTTTTTATTACTTTTTACATTATAAAGCAGATTCATCTATATACCCCTTTATAGCTTCCTTCCAATCTAATGCCACATAACCAGTATTAATTTTTAACATATAATTTTCTAATACAGAATACGCTGGTCTCTTGGCTGGTGTTGGATATTCCTCTGTAGTAATACTATCTACCTTTGTCACTTTTCCTGATAATCTAAAAATCTCTTTTGCAAAGTCCGCCCAACTACAATATCCTTCACAAGTCCCATGATATGTTCCGTAATTATCTGTCCATAGTAAATTATCAATTATGTCAGCTAATACTGCTGTGCTTGTAGGAGAACCAATTTGGTCACCTACTACTCTTACTGTATCATTATTTTCTGCTAATCTAAGCATAGTTTTTACAAAATTTTTTCCATCTCCATATAACCATGCTGTTCTGATTATAAAATGCTTTTTAGAAAATTCTTTAACAAACTTTTCACCTTCTAATTTTGTCTTTCCATAAACCCCCTGTGGATTTGGTGCATCAAACTCAACATATGGCTTCGCAGCATCTCCACTAAACACATAATCCGTTGATATATGTACCATTTTTGCTCCAACGTTTTCTGCTGCAATACTTAGATTTCTTGGTCCTATTGCATTTATTTTGTATGCATTATCAATATCAGTTTCACAAGCATCAACTCCTGTATGCGCTGCGCAATTAATGATTGCATATGGCTTAACTTCCTCTATCATCTTTATCACATCATCTACATTTGTAATATCTAATTCAGCTACATCTGTATTAAATATTTCAATTTCTGAGTTATTCTCATATTTTTTATTAATTGCTCTTCCTAGTTGTCCGTTTGCTCCTGTTACAAATATCGTTTTCATTTATCTACCTACCTTTTTCCTCTAAATCTCTTATTCTTTTTTCTAATAATGCCACTTTTTGATTTAGTCTTTTAATACTTCCAGCAGCTATAGAAGCTGTAACTGTTAGTATCAAGATAATAACTAATGAGAATAAAAATCCCAAAAAGAACATCATATTAACTGGTGAATAGATTCCTAATACATGCGAAAGTTTTTCCATTAAACCCGAAAAGCAATCAAGAATAAGCACCATAACTGCAACAACAATCCATGATAAAGCATATTTTAGTTCCAACCTATTTTTTCTAACAAGATTTATTATATAGAATAAGCCTATTAATACTACGAACGCTATTATAATTTGTATTTTTATGTTCATCTTATTTATGCCTCCTTATCTTCTCCATAATGATTGCCAGAGAAACCTTTAGCATATAATATATTGATTTTTTAGGAGATATTGATGATACTCCTCCTGTTCTTGCTTTCATTATAACTGGTACTTCTTCTATTTTCATTTTCCTACATAATACCTTCACAGTTGTTTCAGGTTCTGGATAATCTTTAGGGTACTCATTAGCAAATAAACCTATTATTTTTTTGTCACACATTCTAAATCCTGAGGTAGGGTCTGTGATTTTTTTCCCTGTCAATACTTTTATTAATAATGAAAAGTATTTTATTCCAATTCTTCTTGTGGAAGATGACTGAAAGCCTTCTTTTGATATAAATCTTGAACCTATTACCATGTTACATTGGTTTTCTTCCAAATGATTCGCCATAAAGTTTAAAAAACTTGCATCGTGTTGCCCATCTCCATCAAACTGTACCGCTATATCATAGTCATTTTCCAATGCATACCAATATCCCGTTTGAACCGCTCCACCAATTCCTAGATTCAATGTTAAATTCAAAACATTAAAATTATTTTCCAAACATATTTTATATGTATCATCTGTAGAACGATCATTTATAATAACGTAATCAAAACCTTCTGCATTTTTCTTTATATCTTCTATAGTTGATACAATGCTTGCCGATTCATTATATGCAGGAATTATAACTAATTTCTTCATCTTGTTCTCCTCTATAACTGATTTGATTTTTCACTAGTTCCATACAATTTCACTAAAATTTTAACAATACATTTAGGCCAAAATTTTCTGTACATCTCATAATCCTCATCTGCTCTACCACTCTCTGCAATTGCTGCCGAAGTTTCTGATTCTTCGTGAATACGATGCATAGTAAGAGACTTACTACAATATATAAAGCTTCCTTTTATCTTAGAAATCTTTTCCCATGCTTCCCAATCTTCATTTGTTCTAAAGTGATTATTGAAAACAACTTTCGTAATGTTACTTTTTGCAAATGTTACAGATGGACAGCATATGGGTGAGCCAAGGGATAGTATTCTTCTTCTTATAAATTTACTTTTCCACCATGGTTTAAATTTCATAGGTAGTAACATAAGTCTTTTAATTTTTAGTAGTTTATTTTTCTTTACTACTTGTCCATTTCTTATTTCATAGTAGTCTGTAAAAAATATTAATGGTTTCTTTTCTCTTTCCATTAAACTCACTGCATAATCACTATAATTATAATCATAAACATCGTCCTGATGTGCTATTGTTATATATTCTGTATTTGCCTTACTATAAGCAAAATTCCAATCTTGTGTTATTCCACTCTCTCCATTATTAACAAATAACGGAATTTCATACTTTTCTGCCATACTCTTAATATATTCATTTGGAGTTGATGTACACATAATAATTTTAGATTTTCTTTTTTGATTAATTAATGAATTAATACATTCTTCTAAATATATACTTTCTTTATAAGCACAAATAGCAAATGTATGTTTTATCATAATAGTTAATCTCCTTTATTATTTAGTATATAGGATAACATGTAATTTTACTCATTATCTACTTGAATATTTTCAAATTCTCCAAATTCTAATACATATGGTACATGATTCTTTTGCTTTTCTACTGGAGGAATAATCATATAATCTCCAAATTTTCTTGTTAAACAATCATGATTTTTATTTGGTACATTAATCATTAAGTATTCAAATTTTTTCTTTTTTAAAGGAAAAATCTCGTCATACTTCATTGAATTTTCCATAGGTGTTGTTCCAAAGAAACAAGATACCCATTCTGTTTCTTGCCCGTTGTACTTAATAGCACTTTTCATATAATGTCTATTTATAAATTTTCTTGATATATGCATCCATTTTAACAACTTATGAATAATCTTGCAACTAATTGAAACTACACTTCTCTTCCAACCTGATATAAACAACACAGGATTTCCAAAGTCTCTTAGTATTCTTATTTTATGCCATACAAAAACAGAAAACAATTGTCTTTTTCTCTTCCATTTATCATTAGAAACATTATCAAACGGATATATTGCAACATCTATTCCCATCTCCACATTTGCTTCTTTGAAAATTTTAGGTACATTTTTTGTACCCTTTCTTATAAATTCTGCATTATAAAAAGGAAATTTATCATCAACAGATATATCTAGAACTCTATAATTATCACTATAATCTCTTTTTGCTATTTCAAGAAATTTGTCGTAGTCCTTTCTTAACATACCTATGTCAATATCATCATCCCATGGAATAAATCCTTCATGCCTTTCAACACCTATAGCACAACCTGCAAATATAAAATAGTCTAAATTATTATCCTCACATATCTTTATAAAATCTTCAAATATTTTACATTGAGCTAATTGAAGCTTTCTAAGTATTTTTGGTTCGTATTGATCATTCATTTTCTTTACTTTTCTCCTTTTTATAAAGCGTACCTATAATTAAAAGCACTCCCAATGTTACTACTACTAGAAGATATCCAAGTGCTGCTCCTAGTAATCCTTTTGATCCTACCATCGGATCCATTATAATCAATGCCATAATAGATGCAATTACATATATTGGTATCATATATCTTTGTTTTCTCATAATGGTCATAATATAATACAGTATAATATTTAACGCATTTAATCCACCTGCAAATAGTAATATTAATAATACTATTTTATATTCTGATAGTTCAACATTATACAATAATGATAAAACAGGAATACCTAATAAATAAGCTCCACATATACACACAAACGTAAATAACATAATCAATGTACATAATTTGAAAACAATCTTTCTAAATAATTGCTTCTCTCCATTATTATATCTTATTGCCATAGTCGTCTGCATTGGCTTAAATATTATTCCACTAAATAGATTAATAACTAAATTTGGCATAAATACAGCAGTATAATATAACTGATATTCATCTCCCATCATATTATCCACTGATAATTTTGATGAATTAATAATAAATGTATTTAAAAAGGTGCTAATGGCTAACGGAGTACAATATATAAGAATCTTTTTTAAATTGTCATAGCTTACTCCAAAGGCAAATCTTTCTAATTTCTGTAATATAAAAAAGTCCAAAATTAAAATACAGATTATACAAATAATATTCATTACTATTAAGCTAATAATTATATCTCTTGTAACTATCAAACTGATAAACAATGCTGACATAGATAATACCACTCTAATAAACATTGATTTACCAGACATATCTATTCTATCCATTCTCTGAAACTCACCTTCAAATACATCTGATACACCTTCAAACACCTTATAAAGACATAATAATAATACTATCTCTATCTTAATTAGTGAATAACCATTGGCGAAAGCAAACATTGTACATACAAAATATGTCAAGATACACATAAGCATTCTAACCGAAAAGTAATCTTTAAATTTAAATTCACCTTTTGTATCCGTAACTTGATATGTTCTAATCTCATAATATGCAATTGTTACCAACCATTGTGCAACTGACAACCCTAAAGAAAACATCCCTCCTATTTTTTCGCCTGTAAATCGACTGACTACCATAGTCATAAGTAAAGTCGAAATAGCAAATATAGCACTTCCTAAAGAGTACCAAAAATATTTACTTTTTGTATTTGTACTTGTCTTGCCAACCATGAAATTCATTAAGCAATTAGTCATTTTTAATTTCGTCTCCAAAATCTAAACAATAAGGAAAATGATTTTTCCTTTTTTCAACAGGTGGCATTTCCATATAATTCCCATAAATAAAAGTTAATTGTTCATGTAAGTCTTTTTGAAACTTTAATTTTATATCTTCAAATTCCAGTTCTTGTAATGGAAATGATTTTTTCCTACTTATCATGTTTATATATGGACTTGTATCGCATAAATACGCCATTCTGTCGGTATCAATATCATTATACATACAACTAGCTGACTTACACTTTTTATAAATCCATTGTGGAGAAATTCTAAACAACACCAAAACAAAGTGTGCTATAGCACAAATTAAATGAGCTATTTTTTTCTTTAATCCTGAAAATGGAAGTACTGGAAATGAAATATGACGCAATATTAAGATTTTGCTCCAAAACCATGCGCTATGTGCTTGCTTTTTCATTTTTTTATCATCATTAGAAACATTATCAAATGCGTATACATCTAAAAATATTCCAAGCTCACATTTTACATTTTTCAACGTTTCCTCAATAAACTTAGTTCCTTTAATCATAATTCTCGTAGTCATAAGAGGATAGTTCTTCATATGCTCAGCATTACCTATTATATATTTGTCACCAAATTTTTCCTTGAAAACTAAGATCAATTTTTCGTAATCTTTTCTTGGTAAACCAATATCAATATCATCATCCCATGGGATAAATCCCTTATGTCGTAAAGCCCCTATTCCCGTTCCTGCTAATGCAAAATACGTAAGACCTTGTTCCTCACAAACTGATAAAAAGTCCCTAAGTATTCTTAATTCTAACTCTTGTACATTTTTCAGAGTGATGTCATCATATTCTCTCATACTTTTTCTCCGTTAATTACTTATTTAGCAAATCTTCTTTTATTTTTGTAGTTGAGATTTCTGGCGTTCTGTCTAAATACACAACCTCACAAAGTTCTTTCAATTCATCAAACTTGCCTTCCCAATCATTTCCCATTACAAATGTATCAACTTTATATAATTTTACATCTTCTTTTTTTTGTTCCCATGAACATTCTGGAATAACCAAATCAACAAATCTAATTGCTTCTAAAAGAGACTTTCTTTCTTCATATGTAAAATAGCATTTTTTCTGCTTTTCTATCCAGTTAAATTCATCTGTAGACAACACCACTATTAAATAATCACCTAGTTCTTTTGCCCTTTTCAATAAATTTATATGGCCATAATGAAGTAAATCAAATGTACCATATGTTATTACTCTCTTCATATTAACCTCCGATTATATCTCATCAATTAAAGTAATAATATCTTTAAAAGGCATAAGCTTAGAGTCGACTTCCAATGCCCTATGATTCTTAAGAATTTCTATTGCTGTCTGTTCCATTGCAGGGAATGCACTTCTTGTAAGCTGATTAGCATAAATAACTATATTTACTCCATGGCTTGCCAACTCACTTTCTGTTACGCTGTTAAAAGATGTCGGAACTACTACTATTGGTGTATCTTTTATCTTTTCCCTAAACTTATCGCAAAACTCAAATATCTCATCTGGTGACTTTCTTCTACTATGAATCATAATTCCATCCGCACCGGCTTCAACATAGGCAAATGCTCTTTTTAATGCATCTTCCATTCCTTGTTCTAATATTAAACTTTCGATTCTTGCAATAATCATAAAATCTTCAGTTCTTTGCACTGATTTTCCTGCTTTTATCTTTTCACAGAAGTTTTCAATAGTATCTTGTGTCTGTTCAACTTCGGTTCCAAATAATGAGTTCTTTTTAAGTCCTGTCTTATCTTCTATTATTACTGCCGAAACTCCCATTCGCTCTAAAGTTCTTACATTATATACAAAATGCTCAACAAGACCACCAGTATCTCCATCTAAAATAATTGGTTTTGTTGTTACTTCCATAACATCATCTATTGTTCTAAGTCTTGATGACATGTCTACTAACTCTATATCTGGTTTTCCCTTTGCAGTTGAATCACATAAACTTGAAACCCACATTGCATCATACTGGTCTAATGCACCGTTATTTGCAACTACTGTTTTTTCAGCTATTAATCCTGTTAAGCCACTGTGTACTTCTATTGTTTTAACTGTAGGACACATATTTATTAATTGTCTAAGTCTTTTTCTTCTATATTCAGGCATTGCTAGCTTTTCTTTTGCAATTTCTTCGGCTTTCTTTACCTTTTCGTTATAAGTATAAGAAATTTCAATTAATTCTCCACCATAGCTACTTAATGAGGTTACTACATTATCTCTAATAGCAGATTCTGGCCCATTTTTCCAATTATCTCCATGTATTACATAGTCTGGCTTAATAGCTTCAATTACACTATCATACATAATTGTATTTTGAATTATAACCTCATCTACGCCTTCTATACCTTTTACTTGATTAACTCTTTCTTCAAAAGAAATAGTTGGAAATCTGTTAAAACGTACCATCTCAGAATCACATAATACACCAACTATAACTTTACCATATTTCTTCGCTTCTGATATAATATTTAAATGTCCTTCATGAATAATATCTGTGCAAAAACATGTATATACTGTCTTCATTGAATTACTCTCCTTTATTACTGTTATTATGATAATTCATAAAATTAACCTTATTCTCTACTGCAGTTTCCTTTGGTCTTCCTAAATCTTCTCTTGATTTTAAGGATACCTTTATTTCAATAAATACAGGTCCTTTATTTAGCTTCATATCTTTTAATACATGTTCTAATTCTTCATTATCATTAACAAGATAAGCTTTTTCATATCCACATTGCTCAGCTATCTTATAAAAATCCTGTCCTACTGAACCTGTTGGCATTCCACCTACTGACTCATGAGAGTCATTATTCAAACATATATGATATAAATTTTGTGGTTTTTGATTCCCTATAAATGCTAAACTTCCCATATGCATTAATACCGCTCCATCACCATCGATACAATATACCTTTGAATCACATTTTTCTTTAGCAATTCCAAATGCTATCATAGAAGCATGTCCCATTCCTCCTACTGTAAGAAAATGTTGTGCATGTTGTCCTAGTATTATATCACTCTGCTCGTAAACCTCTCTTGATATCTTTCCTGTTGTAGATACTAAATAGTCTTTTTCGTTGATATTTTCTAATATTTTTCCTATAACAGTTTCTCGTACTAATGTATATCCATTATCATTTAATGTTTCTTCTCTCTTTTCAAATGTATCCTTTTTTACAATTATTGCATACTGCAAATTATCATCTAAATGTCTCTTTGCTTCCATAAATATATTTTGGGTTTGCTCGTTATCTGTATCCTTATCAATAATTGAGTAATTAATATTAAGTATTTGAAGTTGTTTTTCTGTCACTTCACCCATAAAAACATGTTGAGGTTCATCCTTTACTCCTGGTTCACCTCTCCAACCGATAACCAAAAGCATTGGAACATCGTAAACTTTTTTATTTGCCAATGATGTAATCGGGTTTACAATATTTCCCAAACCACTATTTTGCATATAAATACATGAGGGGTTTCCATTAGCTAGAAATACTCCCATTGCCATTCCTATTGCTGAACCTTCATTTGCTGTTGTATAATGTTCTAATTGTCCTTTTCCATCTGTATTTATATAATCACAAAATTGCTTTAATGTTGAGTCTGGTACACCAATTAAAGTATTTATTCCTATATTTTTTATTTCATTAACGAATATTTCTGCTTTCATTCTAACCTCACTAATTGTTATATTTAATAGGGATTGCTACTCCTGTATCTACTAAGGCTGCTTCTAATACTTTAAAAAATTCTTTAATATCATTTTCATCAATTGCACCTAATGCGCATAATCTAAATGTATTTGTATTAGATATTTTTCCTGGATAAATCGTAAATCCTCTTTCATAGCAATAATCATGTATCTTTTCGAAATCCCAATTTTCATCGTCAGGGTATATGACAGATACCACTAAACCTGCTTGCCATTCTTTTTTTATGACATCTTTAAAACCAAGACTATTAATCCCCTCATGTATCGCCTCAAAAACTCTTGTATGTCTTTCCCATTTAGCTATTTCACCCTCTTTAAAATATTCATCTAAAGCTTGTCTTGTAGCATAAATAGTTTGAACCGGAGGTGTAAAATGCATTTCGCCTGTTTTTTCAAAAAATTCATATTGTAAATATAAATTACAATAATAAGAACGTCTTGGATAATCCTTTGACTTTTCAATTATATCTTTTCTACCTATAATATATGATAATCCCGTCATTGACATTATTCCTTTTTGTGCTGATGCCATACAGAAATCTACATTTTCTTCTTCAATGTCTATAGGACGCATTGCATATGTTGAAGTTGTATCCACCACAAATATACTTTGATATTTATGTGCTAATGCCCCTATTTCTTTTATTGGATTTAGAATACCTGTACCTGTTTCATTGTGTGTTGTATATACCAATGCAATATCACTATCTTCTTTCAAAGTTTTCTCTATTATTTCCAAATCAGGCCTTTGATTAATTGGAAATTTTAAATTAATATGAGCAAGTCCATAATATTCACAAATTTCTACTGCTCTACTACTATACGCTCCATTATTTACTACTAATATTTTTTTATTCTCAGGTAATAATGAATTTAAACATATATCCATATTAATTGTTCCTGAGCCACAAAACATAACTGATGTATATTTATCCAAATCACCATGAACAATCTTTACCAAATCTTCACGCATCTGTTTCATCATGCTTCCAAATTCTTTTTCTCTTGGACAAATATCTGGAACTATCTGAGCCATCTTAACTGTATCTGTAGTTGTTGCTGGGCCAGGATTCAATAACACATTTCTCTTTATATTCATAGCTTGTTTCTCCTTCTTATTTACCATATATATCATCTATTTCTTTTAATTCTTCAAAGGTATCTATCTCTATAACATCACCTTCTTTACATTCTCTTACATTAACTTCATATTCATCTTTGCATATTCGTAATGCAACTTCGTCCCAATACTTACTTTTTCCATCTTGCATATTGTATACTTTTTCTATGGAAGATTCCATTTTTTCTCCGTCTTCCTCTGTCCAATAAGAAATCCCATACATATGATAACAATCATCACCACTTGTATTTAATTCCTTAATTATCCCATCTTCAACCTTAAAACACCAATCATTTGTATAGTCCTTATACATTCCTAAATAATTAGTATGATATTCATACTTCCTTATTAAATTATAATTACTTAACAATAAATCAGCTTCCATAACATATGCATTTTTCAACAAATGCTTTACTGAATATGCTGATGATATATTGTTTTCTTTATTAAATAAAAAGTTATCTATGAACTTTATATTTGGATACTTATATTTAAGCAAATCAAACTGTTCCCATAAATATCCTCTAACTATAACAACTTCTTCTATACCTGCCTTTACAATTGCCTCAAGTAAAGTATCTATTATCATTTTCCCTTTAACTCTTACTAATGGTTTCGGCGTATTAAGTGTAATAGGAACCATTCTTGAACCAAAACCTGCTGCTAATATAATCGCCCTTTTCACCTTATATGGCTCAAGCTCGTCCAAACCCAATGGACTTATCTCATATTTATTGTCAATTTTACATACATAACCTTTTTTTAACAATTCCTCTATATCTACTAATAAACTATCTTCTATTTTTTTTTCTTTTTTTTCAATTAATACTAATAATTCAAATTCTCTTTTTGTTATTGGCATCTTTATCACCCTAAATCAGCACTTGGTACTAATTTCCTTTATAATTAATCATGTAATTATAACATCATATACATTTTTTTACAATACTTAACTTTTTTCGCTTATATTATGAATGATTACCGATAGTACAAGAATTATTGGCAATGATAATATAAAATTCAAATAAGGAGACATGCTTCCTCCGTTTATACTTATGATAAACTGTTGTATTGGAAATCCTACTAAATATATGCAATATGAGTAATCACCTATTTTTCCCATCTTTTCAGGCACCTGTTTTGTACCTAATAATAACATCAGCATAATATAAGGCAAAATGCAGGGAATCACATAATTAACTACTCCCAATATAGAGGATATTATAATCAACATAACTGATAATGTAACAATCTTTCTACTAAAATATATTTTTTCTTGAAATAAAAAATATATTATGCCCATATAAAAACAAAACATTGGAGAAATCATTGCTTTAAGTATAGATACACCTAATATGCTCGAAGTCATATATATCCCAACAAAAAAACATCCTAAAATAGGTATAGAAATAATTATCTTCCTCTTATTTAACAGCTTTAACTTAAACAATATCCATAATGCTACATAGCATACAAATTCAACCGATAGGGTCCATAAAGCTCCATTTACAGCAGTATTATATAATGAATTTTCAAATACACCTGGCAAATTGTGTACAGGTAATAGTAATGCATTAAGGAGATATAAATATGTTTTTTTATTTAAAAAGTAATCTACTACACTTAGATTTGTTGCAATAGGGCCAAGAATAAATACACATGCTACAACCACCACTATTAAAGGAGGAAAAATTCTCTTAATCCTTGACTTATAGTACTCTTTTGTATTACTTATCCTCAAAATAGACTTTGTACAATAAAATCCGCTTAATATAAAAAATATATCTACTGCCAATCTTCCCAAGCTTATTTGCTCACTAGTAATCCTTTGTAATGCATCCAATGTACCATTCCCTAATCCGAACGCATGCGATAATACAACCATGCAAGCAGCAATAAAACGTATCAATTGAATATTAGTACTTCTACCAACAGATAATTCCTTCAGTGTTTTCATTTTAATTTCTTCCTTCTACTCTTTATTTACGCAAAAAAGAAAGAGCTTCAATTTTACTAAAGTTCTCTCTTTCATGTCTACTATCTTGCCAACCTATTAAGTGCGCTAAACACAGCTCTAACAGATGCTCTTGTTATATTTGTACTTACACCAACACCATATGTTGATTTCTTTGCATCTAAATCTGTTATATTTATATACGCAGCCGCCTTAGCTGTAGAGCCTTGACTTAACGCATGTTCTGTATAATCATTTATTTTTACATTAATGCCTAATTTTTCATGGAGAGCATTTTTCAAAGCATCTATAGGGCCATTTCCTGTAGTTTCTACAAACATTTCTTCGCCCTTGTAGATAAAGCTAAGTGTGATTTTCGTATCACCATTTTCGTCCTCATCCAAATCAGCCATTTTTCCACTTATAAATGTAAATGGATATTCTCTATCTGTTTTATAAGTCAAATATTCTTCACGGAATTTTTCCATAATGGATTCTGGTGCCACTTCGCCTTGCTTTTCTGCTATAGCTTGAATAACATCTGCAAATTCCTTATGCATACCCTTTGGTAACTTAAATCCATAATAGGTATCCATAATAAATGCTACGCCACCTTTTCCAGATTGGCTATTTATTCTTACAATAGGCTCATATTCACGACCAACATCGCTTGGGTCAATTGGTAAATATGGCACTTCCCATACGTCGCTTCCCTTTTGGCTCATTGCCTGCATGCCTTTGTTTATAGCATCTTGATGTGAACCTGAAAAAGCTGTAAATACGAGTTTTCCTGCATACGGATGTCTCATACCAACACTCATTTTACAACATCTTTCGTATGTTTCTATTATTTCACCTATATTGTCAATGTATAATTTAGGGTCAATACCCTGTGAAAACATATTATATGCAATGTTTAATATGTCAACATTACCTGTTCTTTCGCCATTTCCAAACAAAGTTCCTTCAACTCTATCTGCACCTGCCAAAATTGCAAGCTCTGCTGCTGCCACACCTGTTCCTCTATCATTATGAGGATGAACACTTAAAATAATACAATTTCTATTGATAAAGTTTTTATTCATCCACTCTATTTGATCTGCATAAACATTTGGAGTTGTCATTTCAACGGTTGCTGGAAGATTGAAGATAATCTTATTGTCAGGATTAGCCCCCCATTCCTCTTGAACTGCTGTACATACTTCAAGTGCATATAAAAGCTCTGTTCCTGTGAAACTCTCTGGAGAATATTCTAACATAATCTCTCCATCAAAGTTCCTCGCATGTTTCTTTACAAGTTTTGTTCCTTCTACAGCAATAGCTTTGATTTCTTCCATTGATTTATTAAAAACAACATCTCTTTGAAGTGTTGATGTTGAATTATAAATATGAACAATAGCTTTTTTTACACCTTTTAATGCTTCGAATGTTCTTTCAATAAGATGCTCACGGCATTGAACAAGAACCTGAATTGTAACATCATCTGGAATAAGCTTTCTTTCTACTAACTCTCTTAAAAAGTCAAATTCTATCTGCGATGCTGAAGGAAAACCAACTTCAATTTCCTTAAATCCAAGTTTAAGTAATAGCATAAAATATTCAATTTTCTCTTCAACCACCATAGGCTCTATAAGTGCTTGATTTCCATCTCTTAAATCTACACTACACCAAATTGGTGCTTTACTTATTTCTCTTGAAGGCCACTCTCTATCTGTAAGACTAACTACTGGCACTCTTTTATATCTTTTATAATTCAACATAAATAACCTCGATTCTTTTCTTTATATAAAATAATCCTTATTCATTGTACATTTCATCACCAACTTATGTGGCAATCTTTTGTATAGTTTACCTAACCTAAAACCAATAAATTTACATGCACTATAATAAGCAAGTGGTATTAGCATAATATATTCTCTTCGTCTTTGCAAGTACTTTGCTGTTTGTATTACAAGTTTTATCCCTTCATCTTCTGAATGATAGTCTTTGAAAATGTATTTAAACTCCACATGTGAAACGCCTAAGTCAAAATATCTTTTAAAATATTCCACCCCTGAATAATTATGTGAGTGAATAACTTTCGCTTCTGGTTGATAAATTATATCCTTATCTGCTTTTAATGCTTTTGCACAATATACCATATCCTCGTTGAAAATGGCTCTTAACGGAAATCCACCCACCTCTTCATAAATCTTTCTATCATACATAGCACACACATCTGATAAAAATATAGACTTTATACTATTATTTGTTTGTGCTGCTTTTTCCAGTGCAGAATAAGATTCATCGCTATAGTTAAATCCTCTTGTATAACGCTCTATTATATTGCATCTGTTATCAGGTTCTTGCTTTGCATACACTGTTGCAATTCCTTCATTGAATGTACTAAGTAAACTTTCTATTAATTTCCTGTTTTTTGGCACTGCATCTTGTGTCATAAAAAGAACATAATCTGATGAGCACAGACTCATTGCCCTATCTCTTGTTCCACCATGATCAAATTCACTCTTATCAATATCAACCACCGTAACACTTTCATAGTTTCTTATCTCGTCTACAACAGTGTATTCATTCTCATTTACCATTGTATTCATAATTAGAATTCTATTTGGTGTTATTGTCTGTGCTTGAAGTCTTGTTATTATAGTCTTAAGTTTTTCATCTGGCTTATATGTTAATAAAACCACTTCCACTTTACTCATTGACCTATCCTCGATTCTTATATGCTATACTTTTTATTAAGTATATCCACTACCTTTTGTGCCTGAGCTTTACATATCTCATCACTTGGAGCCTCTACCATTACTCTTATAAGATTTTCAGTTCCACTTGGTCTTAATAAAATTCTACCATTACCCTCTAATTCATCTTCAACTTCTTTAGCTGCATTTAATACTTCGCTGTCTTCCATTGCTATCTTCTTATCTGCAACCTTTACATTTATAAGTATCTGTGGGAAAATCTTTAACTCTTTTGTTAAATCTGAAAGTGTTGTCTTTTTCTCTACTATAGCTTCCATCACTTTTATTGATGTTAGTATTCCATCTCCTGTAGTTGCATACTTGCTAAATATAATATGCCCTGATTGTTCTCCTCCTAGACAATGACCATTATTCATCATATTCTCACATACATATTTATCACCTACTATAGTCTTTTCTGTAAGAATATCCTTTGCTTCTAGTGCCTTGTAAAGTCCAAGATTTGACATTACAGTAGTAACTACTGTATTATTTGCTAACTGCCCTTGCTCTTTCATATATGTACCACATACATACATAATAGCATCGCCATCCACTATATTTCCATTTTCATCTACTGCAATACATCTATCCGCATCACCGTCATATGCAAAACCTGCATCAACGTTATTATTTTTAACAAACTCTGCTAAGATATCTACATGAGTAGAACCACAATTTGTATTAATATTTACACCATCAGGCTCATTATTTATAACAATAGTTTTCGCACCTAATGCATCAAATACGCTTTTAGCAATTGCAGAAGCACTACCATTTGAACAATCAAGTGCTACCTTCTTATCTTTAAATGAACGGCTTGCTATAGATATAAGATAACCAATATATCTATTTCTGCCTGCTGAATAATCAACAGTTCTACCTATATCCTCCTTAATTGCAAGTGGTACTTCTCCTATATTACCATCTATATAATTTTCTATTTTATCTTCTATGCTTGATTCTAATTTCATACCTTGTGCATTTATAATCTTAATTCCATTGTCATAGAATGGATTATGACTTGCTGATATCATAATTCCACAATCGAATCCTTCTGATCTAACTACATAAGAAACGCTAGGGGTGGTAGTAACATGAAGTAAGTATGCATCTGCTCCTGAAGCTGTAAGACCTGCAACAAGTGCATATTCAAACATATAACTACTTCTTCTTGTATCCTTTCCAATCACTACTTTGGCTTTATGATTTTGTCCATAGTACCATCCAAGAAATCTTCCTACTTTAAAAGCATGCTCCACAGTAAGTGAAACGTTTGCCTCTCCTCTAAATCCATCAGTTCCAAAATATTTACCCATTATTTTTCCAACCTTTCTTAATCTAATCCATATTCAATTGCTTCTACTAGACACTTTAATGCTTCTTCTTCATCCTCACCATCACAGGTAAGTTCGATCTCATCTCCACATTTTACACATGCACCCAGTACACTTATTACACTTTTTGCATTTACAATTATCTCTTTTGAAGCTGTTGTTTTTGTAAATGTAATTTTACATGTATACTTAACTGCCATCTTGCACAAATTCCCTGCCGGTCTAAGGTGCAATCCGGATATATTATTAATTTTCACTTTCTGGCTAACCATTAACTTTTCCTCCATAATTCATCAATATTACTCTATTATTCAATTAAATCATCGCCATTTTATTCTGGTGTAGGTGTCTCCCCTGTTGGTGGCGTTGTAGTTTCTGTTTCCTCTGGTGTAGGTGTTTCCGTCTCACTTGACGTAGGTGTTTCTCCTGTCTGCTTGTTTTTATCATTCAAGTTTACTTCTATGCTTACAGTATTAACCATTCTAATACCATCTGGTAATGATACTAGTAATGATACTATGTGATTTCCTTCTCCCAATCCCTCTAAACTCACTTCTGGTGACATGTCATCTACAGCAATACTATTTACTATATCTACTTGCCCTGAGATTTGTATTGTTATATCTCCATTATTGATAATAGAACCACTTAATCCTTCTGGTATATTCTTTATTCCAACTTCACTTGATTTTATAATAAAATTCTTTGTTGTCACCTTATTAAGCGATACGTTAATCGTAAGTTCTTTTGTACTACTTATTAGATACACACCTTCTGGCAAAATGCCTTGAATATCAAGTACAAATTCCGTATTACTGTCATCTACCACTATTGTGTCTTCAGGAACATTTATTTGCGATATCTCATCTAATAATTCTTTCCTACCTGCAACCGTTATCTCTTCTGGCGAAGCTGTTGTCTCACCTAATATATTTGTTGTTCCAAGTCTATTTACCACCGTATATTTTAACGGTAACGTTTTCTTATAATATACTGTTCCAAAAACTTTCTTTGTTTCTTCACTCAGTATAATATTATTTGATAGTTTATCAATTTCACTTCCTTGATACGAATAAATTACAAGATTTCCATAATAGGTGAAATCTTCTGTTTCTGTATTATTAAGTGTAACTACCGCTACTACTTTTTGTATCATTTTATGAACTGACTCTGGTGCTCTTACATTTACAAGTGTCTCTTCCAAAGCACTTTGATATAATGTATAATCACTTGCTACATTACCAACAAACTCTGGCGTTATTGTATACTCTTTAGTAAGAATATCTTCAAGCTCAAGTCTCAAAGTATTACTGCTTTTTTCACCTATAACAACTTTTGATTCATAGTTTTCATTATTCAATGTTATTTTAAGCGGTACTGCATTAGTCTGTGATATTTCTTTAAAGTCTGCTGTAACAGTAAAATCTTTTGCCTTTAATGAATCCACTATCGTTCTAGGGCCTGTAACCTTTACTGATATTGTATCTCCCGACACAACTTTGTATATCATATCATTTCCTGTAATAATATCCTCATTTAATATTTCTACAGGTATATTCTTAATTGTAACAGTTTTTTGAGGATCGTTTATGTTTATTGAAACAAGCCATAAAATAACAGCAAACAAAATCGAACCTACTTTTAATATTAAGTTGTTTGATAGCTTTTCTTTTACCATTTTCCAGCCTGTTTTTTTCATTATAAACCTCTCAATTATTTCTTTGCTTTCCAAAGTCTAAACTTCTTTACATCTACTTGCTTATTTTGTATCTTAATTAAATGTTGTCTTAACTTATCTCCATCGAGGTTTCTTATTATTTTTCCACCAATAGCAACTGATACCGCACCTGTTTCCTCTGATACAATGATTGTAAACGAATCTGTTACTTCACTGACACCTATTGCTGCTCTATGCCTTGTACCTAGCTCCTTACTTATTTGCATATCATCTGAAAGTGGTAAATAACATGTTGCTGATACAATCCTATCACCGCGTATTATTATTGCTCCGTCATGTAAAGGAGTATTATTTTCAAATATATTTACTAATAATTGACTACTAATTGCTGAATCAATATCGATTCCTGTCTTTTCATATTCCGAAAGACTAATCTCTTGTTCTATTACCATTAAGGCACCTGTTTTTGTTCTTGCAAGTTCATAAGTTGCCTTTACTATTTCATTTATAGTTCTATCACTAAATCTAGCCGTGCCATCATATCCGTCTCCAAATAGATTTGCAAAATATTTCTTCCTGCCTAATTGTTCCAGTGCCTTTCTAAGTTCTGGCTGAAATATTACCACGACTGCTACTATTCCAACATTTAATAATGTCTCAGCAAGCCATAATATCGTATTAAGCTCCAATATAAATGCCAGTAATGCAAATAATAAAATAACTAAAATGCCTTTAAAAAGAGCCCATGCTCTAGTATTTTTTATCCAAACCAATACATTATAGAATAAAAATGAGAGGATAATGATTTCTATGACATCTGAATATTCAATTTTTAATGGAATATAAGTTCTGAAAAACTCTTGTATTGTCGCAATCACTTCCTACTTCTCCTTTTACTTCTTTTTTAATTTTCTTGCATTAATTCTCTTTACATTCACTTGGGCTGAAGTTACTTTGATTTTTGGTACTGCTTTAACATAATAATAGTAATCATCATCTTCAAATTGTGTAAATTCTGTTCTTGAGTAATCTATCGAATGTACAAAAAACTGCCCTATTATAGCAATTACTATACTTATGATTCCTCCTAAGAAAATAGATACTATTGATACTATTTCATTCATATCAAATTTCAAATTGCCTATTAACATTATTATCATGCATAATACACCACCTGCAAATACTGAAACCATCCATGAATAATCAATTGATAACCTTTTTATAAAGTATACTACGCATATCACTAGAATAAATGCTATTAGTGTAAGATATAATGCTTTTGACTTAAATACAGAGTTTGCCATACTTGACATTTGCCCTAATCCATCTTCTGCTGCCGCTGCTACTACTGCATCAAGATTTGAACTTATATAGTGTAAAAAGAAAAATATTATTATACCAAATACCACTGATATAATAGATACTGGTGTTAATATTAAGCCAACCATAATCGGCACAACATATGGAATGTTCATAAAGAATAATAGTGGTACTAATAGTAATATTACACTATCCTTAGGTGTAAATCTAAAAAAGAATAAGTACATAACAAATATCACTATAAATAAAAATCCTGCCATTTCAATCGATATGGCTGACACATGACCTAAAATAACTGCCATTAGCATCATTGTTAATAGTGTATTTGGTAAAAATGCTGCCACCAATGATAATATTATTACAACCACTGGATTCTTTAATAAACTCATCTGACCAATATTAGAATTAATAATAATAATTGATATAAGTGCTATAAGTGCCTTTATTGCTGGTCTTATATATGTATTATATGATGCATATAACCTTTTAAGTTCTTCTCTAATCGTCAATAATTTCGTCATCGTAAATTCCTCCAAGTTCCCTTGTATCGCTATTTAATTCATTTCCTCTTGAAAATCTTATATCAAACTCATCGCTAAAAAAGTTATTTTCATTATATGCTTCTTCGTTTTTATACATTTGATATAGCTGCTTTAAATCAGCATTATATTTTTTTAGATCTTCTCTTATACCCTTGAATCTTTTAGAGTATATAATATATGATACCACAAAATTAACTAAAAATACCACTCCATAACCAACTACTATTTTAATCCCCAGTTCTAAGATGTCCATATCCGGAGATACTACACTTTCCACAAAACCCTCTACGTTTGCAAGCACTATCAAGCTTAAAAATATAACATAAGCAACTGTGACTGTAATCGATGAATTTATAAGTTTAAGACTCATATAGTCTGAACGATAATATTTGCTTACTGGTATTGACTTTTTGCCGTTATTTTGCTCATAAATTGCAAGCTTTGTCATAAGTCTAATTTTATCTTCGTTTAGCATAATTACGCTCCATTCATAATATTTAAAATCTCTTCTCATTTGTTGAGGCGATTTTTCAATCTATTATACCACAATCATTTATAGTATATCAACCAAAAAAATAATAATGGAGTGGTTTTAAACCCACTCCAAATATTGATACAACACTTATTTAATAATTTATTTGTCATTATAATGGTACCTACAAGCCAATATATATACATTTTCTTCATCTAATTTATATATAAGCCTATCTTTATCATTTATTCTTCTACTCCAGAATCCTGCCAAATTACCTGTTAAAGGTTCTGGTTTACCTATTCCTATATTTCCATTTCTGCATATATCTTCTATAAGTTGGTTTACTTTCTTTAGTGTCTTTTTATCTTCTGTTTGCCAATATATATAATCTTTCCAACCATTTTCAGTAAAAACTTTATTCATCAATTTCCACCTCTGTAAGCTTATGTGCAGAAATTTTCCCATTTTCTAATTGTGCCTTTGATTCCACTAACCAGTCATAGTTTGCTTTATTTCCCATGACATGAACGTTTTCCATAAGATTGTTATAAGCCTCTTCCGATACCATTACAACATTTTTATTGTCTTTTCTAGTAACAATCATTGTTTCATAATCATCAGTCACTTTATCCATATAAGTCTTTAGATTATCACGAAGGTTTGTATAATTAACAGCTAACATATAATCATCTCCTATTGCGTACAGTTTTTTGTACTTTCATTATAACGTACATAAAACCGTACGTCAAGTATTATATGTTTTTATTATACTTTTATACTGTCACGTCAATAGCAGCACCTTCTGTAATCACTTGAGTCCCAACCGTAACTGGCATCTCAACCCCACCAAGTTCTAATGATACTCCATTTGCAATATCACTTTTCTCTTTCTCTAATTGGTCAAATACCGCTTTTAAATATTTCATATCGGCTTCTGCTATTTTGCGAAGTTCATCTGCACGATGCTTTTTCTTTAGTAACTCTAAATCTGCTGGATCCATTTCCTTTGAAACACTTACTGACAATTCTTCTGATAACTCATCTAGTCCACTAGATTCGTCCATTAACTCAGTGGTATCCTGCATCATTTCCTGAAACTCCTGCATCGAATCTTGCATTTCCTGCATCAATTCTTGCATTTCCTTCGTACTTTCTTCCATATCAAGTTCCGTACTTTCAAGGTTTTCAAATGACTCCCAATCAATATCAACATCTTCTTCCAATTCTGCTGCACATACACCACCATTTGTCTTAATGCTTTCTTCCTCTTGCAAATGCTTGACACGTTTTTTCGCAACTCGTTCCATCTGTTCGGCATGGATTATTGCAGCCTCTAAATCTTTCTCATCATACTCACCTGATTTTAGTTTTTTGCGAAGCATTGCTACCGTGGTACGTGCCTTAGATACTATCCGACTAGCATTTCCTGCTGTTTTAGCTCGCATAAGTTGTGATGAAATCTCTTTTAAATTGTATTGTAATTTCTTTTTCTTTACCTTACTTGGTTTAGTTTTCGTTATAGTTCCATACACCGTTTCGTTGGCATTTTTTAGCGCTATTTTTATTAAGTTAGAATTTGTACCAATACTAAGTCCCATAGTTTTCACCCTCCTTGGTGCTGACATAAACATAGTTTTCTACTTGGTATATCGGCTGTTTAGGATAATATCTTTACAAAAAACCATAACTTTACTTTCAAAAAGAAAAGCATAATTCCTTTACTCTCAATACTTTCACAATTCTAAATTCCTGTTTTATACGAATATATACGAATTTTCGACTCCATGTTATGCTTATCTCCTATATTACTGCACACTATTTTTATCTATAATTTTCAAATAGGCATTGTTCGTGAACATTATTTCCTAGAATAGTTAGTGCTTTCGTTGGGCAATGACTAAAGCATCGATAACACATGGTACATTGATTATGAGAAACAGCTTTGTTGTCTACAATTTCAATATTTTGCATAGGACATAATTCAGAGCAGCGTCGACAACCGATACATTTTTGCTTGTCTACATTTGGCTTTTTCTTATATGATGTAGTCTTTCCATAAAACCAAAGGCGCTGCCCAAACAATCCCGCAATATGATATATGAGATTCAATCCTTCTTTTGTAGGTTTTCCTTCTTTTAATTTCATAACAGATCGTGCGATTTTGGAATCAGCTTTACGAACAATTTCTTTATTTGCCGCCAGCGTTTTTTTCAATGCCTTTTCATCTCCAATACAATCAGGCATTTTTAAATGCAACCCACCAATTACTTTTGCATGACTTTTTCTAAACGGTCGAGCAGTACAACCAGTGCCATCCCCGCTGAACAATCCCATCGTAGCAATTATAAATATTTCTTTGTTATGAAAAGATTCTTTATTATCTGAAATGAAATCTCTAACTATTTTGGGTGCATTGCTAAAATAAATCGGATAACCAAAGACAATCATATTATGCTCTGCAAGTAATTTATTACAATTAGGAGTTTCAATTGAAATGGCAATACTACTGTTATCATACTTCTCTACAAATTCTTCAACACAGTGTTTTGTGTTTCCTGTTCCGCTAAAATAAATACCTATCAATGCCTATTTCCTCGCTTTCTATATTTGATTCCGTTCATTTTGTGTAGTACATAAATAATCTACATCTTACCATCTCAATCCTATTACTTCTCCTATTCGAGATCCCGCACCTAATAGTAAATTAAAAAGTAGTGCCAAAGCTTACGTATAATACTGTGCCTGAGCAGACCATAATTCATAATACTTGCCATTTGTATCAGCAACAAGTACATCATGGCTCCCCCTCTGTACTACCTTTCCATTGTCAAACACAACGATATCATCACAGAAACGGCAAGATGATAGGCGATGGCTGATATATATTGCCGTTTTATTGCCAATAATTTCATTGAATTTGGAATAAACCTCCATCTCAGCAATAGGATCAAGAGCCGCCGTTGGTTCATCCAGAATCATAAATGGTGCATCCTTATATAATGCTCTGGCAAGTGCAATTTTCTGTGCCTCTCCACCTGAAATTTCAACACCCTTTTCATGAAAATCCTTATACAAATACGTTTCAATACCGTCAGGCATATTTAAAAGTCGTAACCCAAATCCAGCTTCATCAAGACATTCTTTCACACGAGACTCATCATAGTCTACAGACACTGAAACATTTTGAGCAAGAGAAAATGAAAACAGCTTAAAGTCCTGAAAAACCACTGAAAAAATACTCATATATTCATCATAATCATACTTTTTAATATTTATTCCATTAAGGAGGATTTCTCCCTCTGTTGGGTCATATAATCGACAAAGCAGTTTTATGAATGTGGTTTTTCCACTACCATTCATACCTACCACAGCAAGCCGCTCACCGATGTGCAACTTCATTGACACATTACGCAGAGCAAATGTATCTGACGATGGATATTTAAAGCTTACACCTCGAAATTCTATCTCATAATCATTATCACCACCATCACAAAATGCTCTTTTTTCAACAGGAATTGTACCCTGATACTTTTTATTAGGAATATCAAGATATTCAAATAAGCTTTTTAAATGCATGCAATATACTTCATTGTCAGATATTACAAACATTAATTCTTGTATACCTTGACTGAGACAATTAAGGACACCAACATACTGAACAATACTTCCTACCCCGAAAGCTCCAAATACTGCTTTTAATACTACAAATATATAGCAAAGTGCATTCACAATACCTACAATGACAGTCGCAACAGATTGATACAATGACATTTTAAAAACAGACTTGTCTGCTGATTTATCTCCATAAAGTAGCTTTCCAAGTGCTTTGTCAGCAATATAATTCTGTTCATATATTCGTATATCCTTTGCATGTTCCGGCTCCATATATAAATCCTTGCCAAAAAAACTGAACATACGATTAAACCAAACAGTTTCTTTACACCATTTAACAAAAACATCATTTTCTTTTATTGAAGCTTTTGAGTTACATCTACCTCCAATAATAATGCAAAGCAATAACGCCACTATCCATAAAGGATTGTCTATTATTAAATTGCCTGATTGTAGTGTAAATAATGTAACTGTCATAGATATTGATACAATAATGGTTACAATGGAACGTACAAGTCCTGTTACACCCCAAACAAGCTGTCCAAGACCATTTCCAAACATATACAAATCTTCTTCTGCTTCGTTCTCTTGTTGTTGAATCCTAGCATCTTCTAAATCAACATAATCCATTGTCAGTTTTTTGTCAGCAAATATCTTTCCCAAAAAAATCCACATCTGTGATTCTTTCTCATTGCATAATTTATCAACAATACTACGTATCAAAGAAGTCACAAAATTAATTATTACTACTAAAATAACATAGATGCTTATAATATCAATCCTTCTTTTATTTGAAATTTCATTAATAATCTGTGCTGAAAACCATATTGTTGCAAATGGTTGCAGAGAACTAAAAAGAGCTGACAATGCTCTCCCTCCCGCAAGGCCTGGACAATACTTTTTCAAAATACCATAGCCACGGGAAGTTATGGAAATTCGTTCTTTTAAAGACATTTTAATCATACTTTCACCTCCCCATCCCCTGTATTTTCACGATAATATTTTGCTTGGGTTTCATATATCTCATAGTATCTGCCCTTACCTAAAATAAGACTTTCATGTGTACCCTCTTCTAAAATCTCACCATTCTCAATAAGCAATATACGATTGCAAAACCTTGTGGAAGCAAGCCTATGAGATATAAACACTGTTGATTTATCTCTTGTCAATTCACTATATGTCTGGTAAAGCTTGCTTTCTGATATAGGATCAAGTGCCGCTGTTGGTTCATCAAGAACTAAAACAGGAGCTGTCTTATATAAAGCACGAGCAAGGAGTAATTTTTGTATCTCTCCACCTGAAAACTCCACTCCATCATCATGAACGGTCTTACCAAATTGACTGTCTATGCCTTTTGATAAAGTTGAAATCTTGCCCCATAAATCTGCTTGTTTTAAGCATGTTTCTGCCTTATCAATATCTATTTCTTCATATGGTTTTTCAGCAACAATTTCAGCAATAGTTACTGGCATAAGAGAAAATTGCTGATATAGCGCGGCATAAAGTTTATAATAGCTTATACGATTATATTCTTTCACATCAATTCCATCATACAATACAACTCCATCTGTAGGGTCAATCAATCCGCATATTAATTTAATTAAAGTTGTCTTTCCCGCACCATTAAGACCAACAATTGCAAGACGTTCTTTAGGATTTATCTTTAAATTGATATTTTTCAAAGTATTCGTTTCCGTTCCGTCATAACGATAACTAACATTTTTTAGTTCTATCTCTTTTGGCAAATCCATGATATCTAAAGTATCAATTCCTCCATCACGTAAATAATTATCAGGATATTCAAGGTATGTACGAAGATAATTAAATGCAAGACCAACACTGTTAAGAATATTTATTTGCCCCAAAATACCTGAAAGCCAAACCGTAAATCCTGTTATAACTCCAAAATATAACACAAAATCAGATACACTAATCTGTAAATTTATAACGAGATATAACAAATATACGTATGCAACACTTTCACGAAGCATAGCAAGAATCCCATCAAAAAAAGAAACACCAAACATCTTTTTTGTGTAGCGTCTATACCACCCTGCAATGCCGTTAGCATTATTTAGATAAATCTTTTCAAGCCATGGAAACATATTATAAAGTCTTATATCCTTTGCGGACTTCAAATCACCTGATACAATATTAATATAATGTGTTTTTTGTCCATAACCGATTTTTTCGCTATTATTATCTGAAACCCATTTAACAATACGCTTGTTTAAAAGATAACTTATAAATGTTGTTAAAATCAAAAATAATACAATAAAAATATTGAATTTTACCAGTATACCACAGTATATAAAAAGCCCAAGTAAACCTGACAAAATTGAGATTCCTATATCATATATCTGTGTCACAGGAGAATAATGTCCCGTACATGAATTAAGACTTTCTGATTGCAGCTTTCTAAAATTTTCCTTTTCTTGATTACAGTAATCTGTTGTCATTCCTTTACTTGCTACTTTCCG
>JAVBRI010000026.1:0-65583 GCA_031548165.1 Lachnospiraceae bacterium | reverse complement strand
TTTCTTTGAGAAAAAACAATGAAAAACCGACCTTGCTATTAGCATACCCTTTTTACTGTAATTTCCACGGATTTATAATAATTATACACCTTTTTAAACAAAAAAACATCCACTTTTTTAATTTTCTTCATTCACAATGGAACTTAATCTAAAAAAGCGGATTTTAGTTTAAATACTAACCTCTACACAAAACCAATCTCATTTTAGCCGAAACACTTTTTACAATATTTATTTTACACTCGAATACTTAATCAAAAGCATCTCTACCCCTATCTTCTCATCCATATTTCCAGACTTTATATCTGCCTCTGTTTGAATACATTCTCTTAGTGCATTTACAATATCACCTTTCTTAAAATTAGTATTCTGCTTCATTGTTTTACCCACTATAAAAGGTTGCAATCCCGCTTTTGATGCTATATCTTTTTGATTCATGCCTAGTTTTGTAAGTTCTTCTACTTGTAGCATTATGTTAAACTGTCTTGCTAACATAAATAAAATTCTCATCGGAGGCTCTTTTGTAGATATTAAATCATAATATATATCTAAAGTCTTCTTTTGGTTTTTGCTTCCAAGTGCATCTATCATATCAAATATTTTTGAAGTTATTTGCTCTGTACAAATCTCGTGTATATCTTGTGTAGTAATCACTTCTTTATCTAAACAATAGCAAACAAGCTTTTCTATCTCTCCTGATAAATTAGTCATATCATTTCCGACCGCAGATATAAAATAATCCATTGTATCTTTTGTTATCTTTTTATTATTATCATTTAATATGTTAAGTACCCACTTTTCAAGGACTGCCGTATTTTGCACTCCCATCTCTGTCTCATATCCCTGTTCTTTTACTCTCTTAAATAGCTTTCCCCTTTTGTCAATCTCTTCTTCCACAAATACAATAGTTGTAGTATCTGGAATAACAGATATATACTCACACAAAGCATCATTTGCACTTTTAAAACATCCTGAATTTTCAACTACAATAAGTCTTTTATCTGCAAAGAAAGGAAGTGTCTCTGACATTTCCTTAATGCTATTTACATCTGCTGACTTGCCTTCAAAATAAGAATAATTCATAGTATCATCGCCGACTATTGCTTGTCTTAACTTATCCCTATACTGCTTTCTTAGATAGGTTTCTTCGCCATAGATTAAATATACTTTTTTAAATTCATTTTTCTTTATATCTTCTCCAATTACTCTCATTTTTCAACCTTTGTATCCTTTCGTCATCTAAAGATATTGTATGATATGGTTTCTGAAAAGTCAAGATTTATAGTTACTTGGCCAGTTTCATACGTTATGAGCGATTCAATATTTAAGCCATTAAATCTATCTAATGTTTCCTTATGTGGATGACCATACGAATTACCTTCACCACAAGACATTATTGCAATTATAGGATTCACCATTTTTATAAATTCTTCTTTGCTTGAATATTTAGAACCATGATGTGCAACTTTTAATATATCCACTTTCATTAGCATATTATTTCGTAATAACACTTCTTCTGTCTCTATACCTATATCACCTGTAAATAAAAGCTTTTTATCATTACATCTAATAAGTGCTACCAACGATGACTCATTTGCATCTACATAAGTATTTGGACTAATAAAATCTATACTAAAACCTTCTTCATTTATTATTGTTCCTTGCTTTGCATATGCAATATCAATATCACTTTCATTTGCTAGACTAATAATGTCTTCAAACCCTTCATTAGTTAACGGTATTACAACTGTTCCTATTTCTATACTTCCTTCACTTATAATATCAATAATCCCATTTATATGATCTGAGTCATTATGACTAAGCACTATAAAATCCAGTTTAGAGCATCCCATACTTTTTAGATAAGGTATTATTCTATTTTTTGCAACATTTTTAACTGAAGAACTTCCTCCATCAAATAAATACGTCCCTCCATTATTACTTACTACAAAAGCACTATCACCTTGCCCCACATCTAAAAATGTAACATAAGATTTTCCTAACCTATCTTTATAAACATTAAAATATATAAAAATTATCATTATTAAGCTTGCAATAATATATTTGTAAAAGCCTTTTCTCACTTCTCCCTTCATCTTTCTCATCTTCTTATGCTCATATATCTTTCTTCCAGTAATATTTAAAAGTACAATAAAGATAACCACCAATACATAGTATAAGCATATTTCTGATATTTCCATCTTCCCCACTATAATCTTATTTTGCGGAATTCTTGTGAATATGCTACATAAAGCCTTGTATAATCTTAACACATATACACCTGCTCCTATAAAAAATTGTGCTAACCCTACTGACACTACAGCAATAATTGACGATAGCAATCCCGATATAAGTACTATCGACATAAGAGGTATAACTACTATGTTTAAAATAGCAGAGTAACTTGGAATCTCAAAAAATGTAAATGATAATATCGGCATTGTAATTATATTCACTGAAATGCTCACTATAAATGCTTCAATAATCTTATTCTTTGTGTTTATAATCATCTCAAAAGCTGGCACTAAATACAATATTGCTATTATTGCACCAAACGACAGTTGAAAACCCGTATTATATATATTATACGGATTATCTATAATTAGATAACCTCCTGCAATAGCCAGAGATGTTCTTGTATCATATACTCTTCCTGTGACCTGACTAAAAAGTTTTACACCAAACATAATAATTGCCCTTATAGTAGATACACTTCCTCCACTCATTATTCCAAATGCAATCATAAATAGAGTAGATGCAATTCCCGACACCTTATAACCCAAAACTTTTCTTAACCCCTTATATAAAAACATCCCAATTAAAGATATATGTAATCCTGATATGGCCAAAATATGTGCTATTCCACTATCTGAATAAAGTGATTTTATTTCATTATCAAGGCTTGCCTTATCACCATAAAGCATTGCTATAAAACAACCAGCTTCTTCTTCATCGCAAGATTTCTTAATATTAATTATTAGATTATCTCTTAATGATAACAAACTACTTATTATTTTATTTTGACTATCATCAAACACTTCATAATTTTCTGCTTTTACTTTTATTCCTATACCCAACCTATAATAATATGACTTTTCATCAAAGTTCCCTTTATTAGCAGGAGTTTTTAATTTTTTATTTACACCTTTTATACTTATACTATTTCCAATAGCAAATTCAGGTTCACATTCAAAAACTATCAAATAATCAACATTATTATCAATGTTTAAAATAACTTTATAATCATATTCTGATTTGGCAATGCTTTTCACTTTTCCTTCTACAAAAACCTCTTCTCCTTCTGGAATACTATCTAATACATCAAATAACTGTTCTTCATTTTTCATTAGAAATATTCCAAAAAGAAAAGAAATAGCATATGCCAACATGTAAAGAAATTTCTTTTTCATGCCTACATATGCCATTATTCCTAGAAAAATAATTACCAAAACAAAAGTCAGCAACCATCCTGACTTTTCCGACGATGTAAGCTCTCCATGCAATATCGCCATAACAACCAATACTATAGGTCGTTTCAATTTTACCTCCGTATTATTTTTCTAATAACGCTAAATTTCTTGCAAATAACTGATTCAAAGATATCTTTCCATATAAATTAAAATCAGTTTCACCATCAATACTTATCTGAACCTTATTAATATACGATAATTCAACCAAAGAATTAACAATAGAGTACACCATAACATCCGCTTTAACAGATGTTATTTTATCAACAAATGCACCATCTAAATTAACATAACAAATACCATCCTTAGTATTTACACTTAAAACCTGCGTACCTACTGGTAATGTTCTATAGTTATCTGATGATCTTGGACCATTAATTAATTTCTCAACAACAAATCTTTCTAAAGTTTCGTTACTTGGATATATTCCTTCATAAATCTCTGATGTTAACTTATTTCCTGATTTGTTAGCAAAATATAATGTTATTGTTGTAACATCATAGTTGTTTATAGTATTTCCTATCTTATCTACAAAATCAGATGACTTCATATTCCCAACCGTATAGCCCAAAGCATCTTTTAGTGGTTGCTCATTTACATATATACCTACATAGTCTATATCTTCTATCTGAGTCAATGTAAGTACTATTGATGCACGTACAAATATCTCTGAAATATTATCCATAGCATTATATGTATTATCAAACGTTAAATACACTGTATTATCAATTATCTCTTGCTTAACCAGTTTCACATTTTCTGGCTTTGCAACCACCACTCCGTTGCGTTGCATATTCATAGCCTCTAAGGCTTCTCTTACCTGATTTTCTTTTGTAACATTGACAAAATTGTACTCTACAGTTTCTAACCTATTTGAATCCTTATCAAGATAATATAATTCAAATATTTCTTCCTCACTGCTGCTACTTTTACTTTTACATCCTGCGATTAATGCCATTAGAAGAAGCAGCAACATAAGTAATACTAAATAATTAAACTTTTTCATTATGTTTTCCTCCTATGGTACATAAGTTAGTGGAATTCTAACTATAAATGTTGTTCCTTCGCCTTCTTTACTATGAAGCTTTATATCTCCCTTATGCAAAAGAATGGTATTATATGTTATAGAAAGTCCAAGACCTGTTCCACCTGTTTCTCTTGATCTTGTTTTATCAACTCTATAGAATCTCTCAAATACTTGACTTTGAGATTCTTCTGGAATGCCAACGCCTGAATCAGATACTTTTAAGTAAAAAAACTTATGGTCTGCATTCAGTGATACTCTTACCCAGCCATCCAATATATTATACTTAACTGCATTTTCAACTAAATTAGAAATAACTATTGTCATTTTAACTTCGTCTATTTCTGCAATTACTGGTCTAAAGCTTTCAAAAACCAACTCAATATTCCTCTGAGCTGCTATTGGCCTCAATCTTTTTAATATTAATTCAACTAGCTCATTAATATTTTTAGGTTCAATATTTAAACTTTCTGTCTTTTTCTCTAACTTAACAAGTGTAAGTAAATCAGATATTATCTGATTTTCTCTATCAATTTCAGCAACAATATCTGTCATAAATTCTTTATACATTTCTATTGGAACATCTTCTTGCATTAAAAGTGAATCGGCCAATACTTTTATAGATGTCATAGGTGTTTTTAACTCATGCGATACATTAGAAACAAACTCTTGTCTTGAATCATCCAATGTCTTCATTCTCTTCATCATTTGTTCTACAGCTTTGCTTATCTTAGTCATTTCGCTGTATCCACCTACTTTGAATTTACCTTTAAATTGTCCCAATTTTATATTATCTATGGATTCTTCAAATGTTTTAAATGGTTTAGCTAACTTCATAGCACATAATACCGCTATGAGTATTACCATCAAATAAATCATTAATAAAACAATTCCAAATACATAATCTAGTTCTGCTGCCTCTGCTTGTATATCTTCAAGTGAAAACGTCATCAAAACAACTCCGTCAATAGTGCTTCCTTGCTGAGAATCACTTGAACTTGCCAGAGCCGTTGCTATTTCTATATATGCTTTTTCTTCTGAATACTTAATAATATTTTGTCCATAAAAACATCTTATTACACTTTCAGACATACATATCTTTTCTGTATCAATAGCGTATGTATCTTTTATTATCTTAAAACTAGGATCAATAACCATAATTCTACCATTGTACGTAGATGTTATCTGGAATATCTCTGTATCCACTGCAACTGATGCATGCGAATCCATGTATCCTTCTTTTATCATATTATTTTTGAGTATCAACGACAGCGACTTAATTCTATCAAGTCGCTGGTCAATTAATCTATCTTCATAATTACTTACATATACGAACTTAAATACTGTTACAGGTACTACTCCAATAATCACTATCATTAAAAAAACATATAACTTTAAGCTCTTAAAAAAATTTCTCACATTTGAGTTAATGACAATCATTCCCTTTTATCCTTGAAAATAATATCCTACTCCCCATTTTGTATGAACATACTTTGGCTCGCTTGGATTGCTTTCAATTTTTTCTCTTAATCTTCTAATATGTACATCTACAGTTCTTACATCGCCTGGATATTCATAGCCCCAAACTGTATTAAGTAAACTTTCACGTGAATATACTTTATTAGGATTTGTTATAAGAAGCTCTAATAGGTCAAACTCTTTTGCAGTAAGATTAACTTCTTCTTCAATTATAAATAGTCTTCTTCCATCAAGCTCTAGTTTCAAATCACCTTTTTCAATTATTCTGTTCTCTTCATCTTTAGCGTGATTTTTATTATTTCTTCTAACTATAGCTTTAATTCTAGCCTTAACCTCTAATATATTAAATGGTTTTGTTATGTAATCATCAGCACCAAACTCAAGACCTAGAATCTTATCCATATCTTCGCCTTTAGCTGTAATCATAACAATAGGAACATCTGAGAATTCTCTGATATGTTGGCATACTTCAAGACCATTTAACTTTGGCAACATTAAATCAAGAAGTACAATATCATACTCTTTCTCTTTTGCCATAGCTACTGCCTCTTCGCCATCATATGCACAATCCACTTCCATTTCATCTTGTTCAAGACTAAACTTAATTCCCTTTACAATCAATTTCTCATCGTCAACTACTAATACTTTGTTTGCCATTATTACCTCTTTCCGACATTATTTTATGCCTTTTTCATAGCTACTTCCTAAAGTGTAATAAGATCCTTTACTTTATCAAATGCTCCCTGTTTTATACCTGAAACATTCATTAAATCTTCTAGACTCTTAAATGCACCTTTAGTTTCTCTGTACTTTATAATACTTTCTGCTTTGGATTCTCCTATTCCCGGAAGCGTCATAAGCATTTCTTTACTCGCTGTATTAATATTAACAAGCATACTTACTTCAGCGTTTTCAATCTGAATAGGCAAATCAGCTGTTTCATCCTTAGAGTATATTCTTATATGCATACCATCAACAACACGCTCTGCAAGATTAATATATTCTGTGTTTGCCGTTTCTAAAAAGCCGCCCGCAAGTTCAACTACCTGATATAATCTTATACCTTCCAAAACCTCATATACCCCAGGATTTTTTATATGCCCTGTAATATGAACATATACAAAATCTTCTGTAACATATTCGGTTTCTGCGTAACCCGTAGTAGCCACGTCACTTTGAATCGTAGCCTTATTTTTGTTATGACTACAGCTATATAGAACTCCTGAAAATAGAAAACATGTAATAACCAAAATACATTTTGTAGAATTTTGTAGTTTCACGTATTTCCCTTCTCAAAGTTTCCACAAATACAATACATACATATTTTAACTAATTTCTTCAAATATTACAATACATTTTTAAATTTTTTTTAATTTTTTTAATTATTCCACTTAAATATTATGAATCCTATAACTGCAACAAACATTCCTATGAGTTTTTGCCACGTAAATGTAACTTTTTCAACACCAAACATTCCAAATAATTCAATTATATATGAAATCAGTAATTGGGCAATTACTATTAAAAGAGCTGCTTTTGCTGGTCCTAAATTACCTATACTTTTAATAACTGTTAATGTTATAAATGCACCAATTAATCCACCTGTAAGCATATATTTATTATCAACGTTAAATAAGTTCATAATATTTTCTCTACCTGTAATAAACCATGCACCTAAGCAAACTGCAAATGCTGTTATCTGAACCCATCCATTAGCTAGCCACATTCCTGCCGATTTTGTAACCTCAGTATTAAAAACACCTTGTACACTCATAAGTGCACCTGAAATTAATGCTATAATATATCCCATTAAAAAACCTCCCAAAACTGATTCTAATCTACTGTATCATTAAGATTTTAACCATTCTGAGAGATTTTATCCAAAGAAGTGAAAGACGAAGATTTTCAGTGCATTTGTATATCTAACTCACTATTAAGTTTATCTAATTCTGTTTTTACATCATTTCCATTCCATATATTATACATAACATTGTTTACTTTTAACCAATAATCTGTTGTTGTCATCAGTTTTGGCAATGACGACGATTTATCATATGCACCTGTAAATATATTGATATAACTGTTATCATAATCAATTCGTTTTGTAGAAATTATATTACATTTTTCATACATCTCTTCTGCTTTATCAAATGTTATCATTTTTGCAAATTTTCTGGCTTCATCCTTCATATCACCAAATGGATTAACTATAGCTAAATCAGTAACTGATATCGCTGATGTATCTAGCTCATTTGTAAGGCTTGGTAATATCATCATTCCTATCGCCTCTTCTCTATCTGAAAGTTTTGAAATAATATCTGACGAAGCGATAGTATATACGATTTTTTCATTTAAAAAGTCATCTATTATTAACAAATAATTTGAAGAGCTTATTTCTGCATAAAAATATTGCGAAAGTGATTTATAATACTCTCCTGCTGCAATTGCATTATCATTATTCATACTAAGTTCTTTTGGGTCATCACCATATGAACCTCCAATGCTAAAATAGCTGCCAAAAAATCCATAATTATACATGAAATCAGAAACATCCCATCTAAGTATAGCCTCTATATTAGCAAACTCTTGATTCGTATCTTCTTCTGTATTATTAAAATTATTTGCAAATTCTTCAATTTCATCAAAAGATGTCGGAACTGTATTCACAAACTTTTTATTATATAACAATACACTTGTATCAAACCCTAATGGATAGCCATATTTTTTATTTAAATATGTCATATTATCAATTGCCTTAGTATAAAAATTATCTGTAGTAAAAATATCTGGATAATTATTTTGTTCAGCTATTCCTAGTAACACTGCATTTTGAAGATGCTCGCTGCTTACGATAAATAAATCTGGTCCATTTCCGTTTTTACTTGCTTCACTTATTTTATCCAGATAATTTATTGATGTATAATAAGTAAGTCGCACTTTACATCCGCATTCTTTCTCATACTGTGCTGCCAATTCCTTCAAATAGCTTTCATATCCTTTGTATGTGTACCAAATATCAATTGTAGTTTCCTCTGCATCATCTGCATTTTTTTCATCTTCACTTATTTTGTCTTTCTTATATTTGTCTGCTACATTGATAAACACAACTGTTAATAAAATAATTACTATTAATCCTACAAATACATTTAAATACTTTCTAATCATATTATGCCCATACCTTCTCGAGTATTTCTACCATATTATCAATATCCTTCTCGGTTATAACAAGCGGCGGTACCATTCTAAGTACATTTCCTCCTGCTGAAATAACTATAAGACCATTATCCATTGCTTTGGTAATAACATCACCGACAGGAGTGTTCTCATCAAGTACTAAACCTTGCATAAGACCCTTGCCTCTTCTTTCTAAAACAAATGAATACTTTTCTACAAGTTTATCCAACTTTTCTTCCAGATATTCACTAACCTTGCTTACTCTTTCTAGTATATTCTCTTTTTCAAACATGTCAAATACTTTTGATACTGCACTACATGCCAATGGATTTCCACCATATGTTGTTCCATGATCTCCAGGTACCATTTCGCATGCAATTTTTTCTGTCGATATAAAAGCTCCCACAGGCACACCACAACCAAGTGCTTTTGCCGATGTAAAAATATCTGGCTTTATTCCATAATGTTCAAACGCAAACATTTTACCTGTACGTCCCATACCACATTGAATCTCATCACAAATCATTACTATATCTTTTTCATCGCATAACCTTCTGATTCCCTTAATAAATTCCGATGATGCTGGATAGATTCCACCTTCACCTTGCACAGTTTCAAGTATAATTGCACAAGTCTTATCGCTAACAAGCTCTTTTACGCTTTCAAGATTGTTATACTCTGCGAATTTCACACCACCAACAAGAGGCTTAAATGCTTCTTGATAATGAGTATTTCCGGTAACAGATAATGCTCCCATTGTTCTGCCGTGGAAAGAATGATTCATTGCTATAATCTCATTTCTTTCGCCTTTATACTTGTTAAAAGAATACTTCCTTGCAAGCTTTATAGCACCTTCTATTGCTTCAGCACCGCTGTTTGTAAAAAACACTCTGTCAAAGCCTGTTTTTTTAGTAATCTTTGTAGCTGCTTCGATAGCTGGTACATTATAAAATAAATTCGATGTATGTATAAGCTTATCTATTTGAGCCTTAATAGCATCATTGAACTCTTCATTATGATAACCTAATGCAAATACCGCTATACCTGCTGCAAAATCCAAATATTTCTTACCCTCGATATCATAAAGATATACACCTTCACCTTTATCAAGTACCACTTTATATCTATTGTATGTGTAAAGAAGGCTCTTATCTCCTTCTTCCATATATTCAAATTTATTCATGCTAATCCTCCGAAGCGTTTAGTTCTCGCTATAAAATTTTTCTTCTTTATCGCTTAATATAGCTGTTCCAATTCCTTTATTTGTAAATATTTCAAGTAATAAGCAATGCAAAATTCTTCCATCTAAAATATGCACTCGTGAAACGCCATTTTCTATAGCATCTATGCAATTATTTATTTTTGGAAGCATTCCTCCACCAATATTTCCTGACTTCATTAATTCTTTTGCTTCATTTACTCTAAGCTCTGAAATAAGGCTTGATGGGTCTGATGGATCTTTATAAACCCCTTCAATATCTGTTAAAAACGCTAATTTTTCTGCATTTACTTCTCTCGCAATTGCACATGCAGCATCATCTGCATTGATATTGTAAGAATTAAATTTATCATCCATTCCAATAGGGCTTATGATTGGAAGATAGTCTTTTTCAAGTAAATCAAATAGTATCTTTGTATCGACTTTTGTTATCTCACCTACATATCCTATATCTTCGCCATTTGAAAGTTTCTTTTCACAAGTCAAAAACTTTCCATCTTTACCACTAATACTTATAGCCTTAACACCGATTTCTTCTACCATTGATACAAGTTGCTTTCCAACTCTTCCAAGAACCATTTCAACGATTTCCATCGTAGCATCATCTGTAACACGAAGACCATTAATAAATTTAGGTTCCATCCCTGATTTAGCTACCCATTTACTTATTTCTTTTCCACCACCGTGAACAATAATTGGTTTAAATCCTACTAATTTTAGTAATGTAACATCCTTTATAACATTCTTCTTAAGCTCTTCATCAACCATAGCACTTCCGCCATACTTAACAACTATTATCTTCCTATTAAATCTTTGAATATAAGGCAATGCCTCTATTAATACGTTTGCTTTTTCTTGCCATGTTTCCATTTCTATTGTCATCTTAATTCCCTGTCCTCTCTACTAACTTCTATAGTCTGCATTTATTTTTACATAATCATAAGTCAAATCACATCCCCATGCTGTTGCACTTTCGCTTCCCATTTTTATATCTGCTATAACACTCACTTCATCTTCTGATAAAATCTTTGTCGCTGTTTCTTCACTATAATCTGTTGCAACACCATTTTCAACTATTTTTAAAGTTCCTACCCTACTTTCAAAAACAATATCTACTACTTCCGGATCAAATGTTACACCTGAATAACCCATTGCACAAAGAATCCTTCCCCAGTTTGCATCATGTCCGTAAATAGCTGCTTTTACAAGGCTTGATGTAATAATTGACTTACTCATTATTACTGCATTATCCTTTGTATCTGCATTAATAACTTTTACTTCAAATAAAGCTGTTGCACCTTCACCATCACCTGCCATCTTCTTAGCAAGAAAAGTATTTACTTCTTTAAGAGCCTTTGCAAATGTATAATAATCTTCATTCTTTTGCGTTATAGTAGCATTTCCTGCTAAACCATTTGCCATTACTAACATTGTATCATTAGTTGATGTATCACCATCTACTGATATCATATTAAATGTATCTTTTACATCTTCTTTTACTATTTCTGTAAGCATTTCTTTTGAAATATCCACATCTGTTGTAATATATGCAAGCATTGTGCACATATTTGGGTGAATCATTCCTGAACCCTTACACATTCCACCTACTCTTACTGTTTTTCCACCTATTTCTACTTCGTATGCTATTTGTTTTGATATTGTATCAGTAGTCATAATTGCTTCTGCTGCCAATGTCGCATCTTTAACTTCTTTTCCAAGATTTTTTGATAATTTTTCTACTCCTGCTACCAACTTATCCATTGGAAGTCTTGCACCTATTACTCCTGTCGAACCAATTAACACTGCATTCGCTGGAACATTTAATTCCTTTTCCACTGCGTCTGCTAATGTCTTACAATCGTTCATTCCCTCAATACCTGTGCATGCATTTGCTACACCGCTATTTACTATAACTGCTTGCACATATGGACTATTATCCACAACATCCATATCGTATTTTACTGGCGCTGCTTTTACTACATTTGTCGTAAAAGTTCCTGCAACTTTACATGGCACATCACTGTATATCATCGCCATATCTTTTTTATCTGGCTGACTTGCCTTTATTCCTACTGCAACTCCAGTTGCACTAAAACCTTTTGCGGCAACTACGCCACCTTCTATTTGCTTCATATAAATTCTCCTCTATCATAAACTTATTCTATTTTACTATTGTGTAATTATACATCTTCTTTGCATATTATGCAATAGGTTTTTTAAAATTATGTTGCTTTTTTATAGAAGATGATGTATATTTATTCTTAAGTCAACTGAATAATACAGTTTGATTCTTAAAACAATTAATAATATAGAAGAAAGAGGTTTGTATAATGAAAGAAAAAGTTATCTTAGCGTACTCAGGTGGTCTTGATACTACTGCAATTATTCCTTGGTTAAAAGAGAATTATGATTATGATGTTGTTTGTGTTTGTATTGATGTAGGACAGGGAAATGAACTTGATGGACTTGAGGAAAGAGCAAGACTTTCAGGTGCAGAAAAATTATATATAGAAGATATCGTTGATGAATTTGTTGATGAATATGTTATTCCATGTGTACAAGCCAATGCTGTATACGAGAACAAATATCTTCTTGGTACTTCAATGGCAAGACCTGGTATTGCAAAACGTCTTGTTGAAATAGCAAGAAAAGAAGGCGCTGTTGCTATTTGTCACGGTGCTACAGGAAAAGGAAACGATCAGGTTCGTTTTGAACTTGGTATTAAAGCTTTAGCTCCTGATTTACAGATTATTGCTCCTTGGAGATGTAATGAAACTTGGAATATGCAATCAAGAGAAGATGAAATTGAATATTGTAAGGCTCATGGAATTGACCTTCCTTTCTCAGCAGATTCAAGCTACAGCCGTGACCGTAACTTATGGCATATAAGCCATGAAGGTCTTGAACTTGAAGATCCTGCAAATGAACCAAACTATGATCACTTATTAGTTCTTGGTGTATCTCCTGAAAAAGCTCCAAATGAAGGTGAATATATTACATTAACTTTTGAAAAAGGTGTTCCTGTTTCATTAAATGGCAAGAAAATGAAAGCTTCTGAAATCATCAGTGAGTTAAATGTTCTTGGTGGAAAACATGGTATTGGTATTGTTGATATCGTTGAAAACCGTGTTGTTGGTATGAAGTCTCGTGGTGTATATGAAACTCCAGGTGGAACTATTCTTATGGAAGCTCATGCACAACTTGAAGAATTAATCTTAGATAGAGATACTATTGCTTATAAGAAAAACATTGGAAATAAATATGCTGATGTAGTATATGAAGGAAAATGGTTTACACCACTTCGTGAAGCTCTTCAGGCATTCATTGAATCAACACAGGAAAATGTAACTGGTGAAGTTAAGATGAAACTTTACAAGGGAAATATTATCAAAGCTGGTACTACTTCTCCTTACTCACTTTATAGTGAATCACTTGCAAGCTTTACAACTGGTGAATTATATGACCACCATGATGCAGAAGGATTCATAAACTTATTTGGACTTTCACTTAAAGTTCGTGCTATGAAAAAAGCTGAACTTGGTGAGTAAAAAAAGATTCGGCTAAAGCCGAACTTTGCAAAAATTAAAAACAAATCCTCGTTGAGTTTACCAACGAGGATTTGTTTTTTCTTGAAATCCACACCCACAACACACCACTGATATCATTACAATTAAAACTGATAGTATTTTCTCCATTAAATCCACCTAATTAACTCCATATGAATCATAAAGCTTCTTTATTTCCATATCTTCCTTTACTTCACTAAAAATTTTCAATTCTGATATATTTCCTATAAATGATGGTTTAAAAACATCTCCTCCTACATATATAAGTTTTACATAACGCATTGTTGGAACATTTTGTTTACTTGCCTTTAAGTCACCGTTTATGTAAAGCTTTGTAGTTTCTCTTTTTGAATCATACGAAATCGTCATATGCGTCCAAACACCTTCTTCTATATTGTTAGTTCTTGTATCATACCATCCATCTACTTCTTTTGAATCCCTTATTCTAAAATCACAACGGCCTTCCCATGCTAACGGAACCATTCCTGCAAATCCCATTTCAAACTTCACATAAAGAACACTACTCCATTCAACAAGTACCTTCGGTTTTACCCACAATGCTATTGTATAACTTTCACTCTTAATTGCTCCAATAGGCATTTTCAATACATTGTACTGAGTATCGCCTCCTGGCAAGAATACAGAGCCTGTACTTTTATTTACACCTGTTTCAAATAGATATGTATCTCCTTCTGCCTGTGCTACAAACTCACACTTATATCTTCCATCTTGCGATTCTAAGGTATTATTAAAACTAAACTCAACTACATCTTTTATTTCTTTTGTTATATCCTCTGCAAATTCTATAAATTTTGCTACAGTAAGTGGTTTTGAATAATAAAAACCTTGTGCCAACTCACAGCCACACCTAGTTACATATTCTACTTGCTCCTCAGTCTCAATACCTTCTGTAATAACATCAAACTTTAAATCCCTACACATATTTATAACGTTTTTTAAGATTTTCTTTCCTCTACTATCATCTGATGTCAATCTTAAAAACTCTTTATCAATTTTTATAGTATTTGCAGGAATATCCTTTAGCATATTAAGTGCTGAATATCCTGAACCAAAATCATCTATAGAAACATAGAAGCCTATATTTCTAAGTTCAACTATTGTATCTATAAGTTCTTGTCTATCTCTTAAAAATACGCTTTCCGTTATTTCTAATTCTAGCTCACTTGCATTAACATTATATTTATTTGCAATAGACTTTAGCTTTTGTGTAAACGACTTATCATATAGATGTAATCTTGACATATTAACAGATATAATCACGTCACCATAAGGCTTTCCTTTTATTGAATTTTTAAACTTACATACTTCCTCAAACATATATAAATCAAGCTGTACAATAAATCCATTTTTTTCAAATAGAGGGATAAATTGAATAGGAGTACGCAGTCCATCTGTGGGATGTTCCCATCTAACCAAAGCCTCTGCCCCCACTATTTTTCCATTTATCATATTAATTTTAGGTTGTAAATATGCTTTAAACTCTCCCTTTTCTAATGCACTTTCCATTTCTGTTTCAATTCTTTTATTAGTCTCACTATCCTCTTCTTGTGACTTGTACACAACATATCTATCTTTGCCTTCTATCTTTGCTTGATAGATTGCTGCATCACATTTATATAACAAATCATCTACTGATTGATTAACATCTTGGTCAAATAGTATTCCAATACTTAATGATATTAATGAGGTTATTTCTTTTCTATAATCTATAGAAAAAACTTCACTCATTATTTCTTCAACTATATCAATTACATGTTGCGCTTCAAAATCATCTTTAAACACTAAAATAAATTCATCACCACCAATTCTGGCAACAAACTCACCTCTTGCATTTTTACTTATAACATTGCTTATTGTCTTTAGTACCCAATCTCCCATACTATGGCCAAATAACTCATTTACTCTTTTAAAGTTATCTACATCCATAAAAGCAATATGCACCTTTTTTGTCTTTTTTAGCTTTTTGTAATAATGCAAAAACCCATTTCTATTAGCAAAACCTGTAAGATAATCCTTTTCGTATTGTGTTTTTGCACCAATACGACCTCTACATAATCTAGCCTTCCACATCCTGTTTATCACCTCACTTATGCACCGATATATATTATAACTATTATAACACTTTAATGAAATTTTAGCTATAGGAATTTGTTATTTGAATATCTTTACTTCTTTAAAGTTTTGTTGTAAAATAAATAATGTGTGCGTTTTTTTCGCAATACATTACTAACTACTATTTAATAAATATCAGCCATATATTTTGTGGCAGAAGCGAGGTTGACTTATGAAAATAATTGACATTATTGTACCATGTTATAACGAAGAAGATGTACTTGAAATGTTTATTGTTGAAACAAATAAGGTAATTAGTCAAATTAATGACTATTCTTTTAATTATATATTTGTTGATGATGGAAGTAGAGATAAAACATTATCTATTCTAACTGATTTTGCAAATAGATATGACAATGTAAAATATATATCATTTTCAAAAAACTTTGGAAAAGAAGCTGGTATGTACGCTGGACTTAGATATTCAGAAGGTGATTATGTAATTGTAATGGATGCAGATTTGCAACATCCTCCTGCACTTTTTCCAACTATGCTTGAAGGTATTACCGAAGGTTACGACTGCTGTGCTGCTATGAGAACAGACAGAAAAGGTGAATCAAAAATACGAAGCATGTTTTCTAGAACATTTTATAGACTTAGCAATAAACTAACTGATGTTGATCTTGTGCAAGGAGCTGTAGATTATCGTATAATGACACGTCAAATGGTGAATTCTATTTTATCATTATCTGAAAACCAACGTTTTTCAAAAGGAATATTTGCTTGGGTAGGATATAAAACAAAGTGGATTCCATATGAAAATGTTGAACGTCCTGTTGGTGTTTCTAAATGGAGCTTTTGGGGATTGTTTAAATATGCACTAAGTGGCATTACTGGTTTTTCTGTTGCTCCGCTTAGAATGGTAACTGGTATGGGTGCATTAATATCTGGTTTTGCTTTTGTATATATTATTATTACAATAATACACACTCTAATATCTGGTATAGAAGTTCCTGGATACGTTACTACATTATCAGCTGTTTTATTCCTTGGTGGAATTCTTGAATTATCTATAGGTATACTTGGTGAATATATTGCTAATATTTATCTAGAGGTAAAAGACCGTCCAATATTTATATTAAAAAACACAAATATTGATCTCATAGCTCATAAAAACTTTGAGGAGGAAAACTCAGTTGGAAAACACAAAATTTAAGAATCTTATTGATAAATTTTTAAACAAAGAGACTATCTCCTACCTTATATTTGGTGTTTTAACTACTGCTGTTGATTTCGCTGTTGCTAATGCACTATTCTATACTACCAAGTTAGGTGAAATTAACTCAAATAATATTGCATGGGTATTCGCTGTATTATTTGCTTATATAACGAATAAATTATTTGTATTTGATTCTAAGAGTTTTGCTCCAAAGCAATTATTAAAAGAATTTCCACCTTTTGTACTTGCTAGAGTTGCATCTTTATTAGTAACAGATTTATTCCTTTTGCTTACATCTCACATAGGAATAAACTTCACAATTGCAAAGTTATTAATATCTGTAGTTGTCATTATAATGAATTATGTATTTAGTAAATTATTTATATTCAAAAAAACATCAAGAAGGGATTAGGTATCTATTTTGAACAACAAATTTTTAGCATGGAGTAAACGTAATTTAGCATATATACTTGGGTTTTTAGTTCCAGTCATCATTCTTACTGGAATACTCATTGGAAAAGAGATTATTCCTTGGGGCGATAACATGTATTTAAGGAGTGATTGTTATCATCAATATGCTCCATTTTACAAAGAATTATATAACAAACTAACTAATGGCGGAAGCCTTACATTTTCATGGAATATTGGTATGGGTGTAAACTTTACTGCTGTTTTTGCATATTATCTTGCAAGTCCTATCAATCTTTTACTCGGACTTCTTCCTGAAGGTTCCGTTATACATGCAATGGACTTTTTAATTATATTTAAAACTGGACTTGCTGGTCTTACTTGCGCATATTATCTTTCTAAGCATTTTAATACAAAAAGCACTGCTACTGCTGCTATTTCTGTATTTTATGCACTTTCATCATATATGGCAGCTTTCAGTTGGAACATTATGTGGCTTGATTGTATTATGCTTCTTCCACTTATTGTCTTGGGTCTTGAAAAACTTGTATATGAAAGAAAATATAAACTTTACACTATTAGTTTAGGTATAGCGATATTTACAAATTACTATATTGCCATAATGCTTTGTATATTTATGGTTTTATATTTTATATTCTTATTATTTACAAACCCATACAAAAAAGAGAAACTTTACTATTTCAATAGATGTGGAAAATTTGCATTTTTCTCACTTTTAGCTGGCGGACTTGGTTCTATTATGTTTATTCCTGAGCTATATGCATTAGGTTATACTGTATCAGGTGATTTTAGTTTCCCTGAACTATGGTCAAACTATTTTTCTATACTTGATATGCTCTCACGCTCATTAATAGATGTGCCTGTATCCATTTTCTCTGCACACGACCCTAATATATACTGTACTGTTGCAGTTTTCCTTATGGTGCCACTTTATTGCTTATGTAACAAAGTTAATCCACGTGAAAAAGTTGGAAAACTAGCTCTTATCGCTCTTTTCTTAATAAGCTTTAATACTAATATTCCTAACTATATATGGCACGGATTACATTTTCCAAATAGCCTTCCAGCTAGAGAATCTTTTATTTATATCTTCATTATGATTACTATTGGATATGAAGTAGTTATGAATATTCGTTCCTTTACAAAAAAACAGTTATATGGTTCTTTCCTTGGAGCAATTGGAATTATATTATTGATTGAAAAGTTATACGTTAGTGATTCCTATTCATTTGAAATAATATATATAAGTCTTGCATTCATTGTGTTTTATATGGTTATTATCATGGCTTATTACAATGGTAATGTAAAAAAGAATTTTATTATTTACTTACTCTTTGTTGTTTGCATTGCTGAAGCTACTCTTAACTCAAACCATGAAGACTCATATAAGCTTACTACCTATTCTTCTTATATAGAAGACAATGAAGCAATTGAAAATTTAGTTGCTAAGGTTTCAACTGATGAAAATGAATTTTTTAGAATTGAAAAGCTTTCAAGACGAACAAAGAATGATGCCGCTTGGAATGATTATCAAGGTGTTTCAGTCTTTTCATCTATGGCAAATGGTTCTTTTACTGAATATTTAGGTGCACTTGGTTTTGAAAAGTCAACAAATGCATATTCTTATTATGGATATACTCCATTTACATCTGCTTTACTTGATGTAAAATATGTATTTAGTAACTCTTTCCTTGACAATGATGATTATTTGACTTTAACAGAATATGACGAAACTCAAAGTAAATATTTATATAGAGTAAACTATTGTCTTCCACTTGGATTTATGATTCCTTCTGGTTTTGATGACAATTGGGAAATGACTGGAAACAATCCTTTTGCTCTTCAAAATTCATTTGCCGAGCTTACTACTGGATATGCTGATATGTTTAATTATATACCTGCTTCATCTACAGGAGCAAAATGTAACTTTACACTTTCTAAAGACTCAGATGTATATGTTTATGTGACTACTTATGTAGAATCAATTTCATTTTCTGTAACTGATGAAGATGGCAACTCAATTCCTGGTGGTAAATCCTTCTCTGGACTCAAGCATAGACAGATATGTCATTTCGGAGAATTTCCTGAAGGTGCAAACATTACCATAACAACATCTGATAGTGATGCTACTACTCTTCAAGTATATGCTTATGCATTTGATAAAGATGTTTTTGATAATGTTTATAACTCTTTAAACTCTCAATCTTTAATAATAAGTGAGTATGATGATAACTATATAAAAGGAACACTAAATGCTACTTCAGATGGTGATTTATATACATCTATAATATATGACAAAGGTTGGAGTGCTTACGTAGATGGCGAAAAAGTTGAGATTTCATCAATAAAAGGCGCATTACTCACCGTTCCAGTTACAGCCGGCGAACATACGATAGAGCTTCGTTATTTCCCAGAAGGTCTGCCTACAGGTATTGTATTATGTATCTTAAGTATTGCTGTATTAGTACTGATAATACTAACAGAAAAGAAAATAGTTAAATGGGATTTTATAACAAAGAATTTCAAGAAGAAGCAAACAGAAATAGAAATAATTGAAGAACATGAAGTTTAGATTATAATATTATGCATGCTAGTAGGTGCACGTAAAAAGAGCCAATCATACTGAGGATTTGGCTCTTTTTTGTAAAACCATTTATATCTTGCCACTCATAGTTTGGCAAAAAGCAAATTGCATTATGAAAACAATCTTTCTCATCAAGCTCACATTCTGTAAACAAATTCTTAATGTTTCTACTTATAGTATACTAACTTTAATAGAAAAATCAAGATTTTTCTATACATTTATTGTTTAACAAATACTTTAATTACTTTATTAATATTTACAGTTGATTTTTTCCATAACATATGTTATCATTAACATATGTTATGGAAAATGTTATGCTCTATAAAATTAAGGAGATTAAAAATATGTACATTAATTATACCATTTTAGGATTGCTTGAATCAGCTAGCATGAGTGGATACGACCTAAAAAAGGCTATACAATACTTACCCTTTTTCCCATGGTCTGGAAACAATAATCAGATATATAAAGTTTTAGTTGAATTACTGGAAGATGATTTAGTAACTAACGAAATACTTCATCAAGATAATTCACCTTCAAAAAAGATATACAGCATTACTGAAAAAGGACGTGCTTCATTACAAGAATGGGTTATTTCCACTGAGCCTGAAATGCCTGAATTAAAGAAATTATTTTTAGTTCAATTAGCCTGTTCTGAAAATATTAGCCCTGAAAAGCTAATTAACTTGCTCAATGAATATGAAAACAATATACAAACACAGATTGTTCTTCATAAGGAGCAAAAAAGAAGGAAAGAATACTTTCCTAATCATAATAAGAAAAAAACTTTTATATGGGAAATGTTATATGAAAACATCATTTTTTCCTATCTTGCAGAACTAGATTGGATAAAAAAATTTAAGATTGGATTGGAGGTATTAAATTGAGAACTACTACTATTACAAAAAACAAAACTATCATTGCTATTATCGAAAGCAACGAAATATTAATCAAGGATGCTGGAACTGCACTTGATTTAATGATGACAATAAAATACGAAACCGATTGTGAACTTATTGCTATAAATAAAGAAGCCATCTCAGAAGAATTCTTCCAACTTAGCACTGGTATTGCTGGCGAAATCCTTCAAAAGTTTGTTAACTATCATATCCAGTTTGCAATCATTGGTGACTTCTCTCATTATAAAAGCAAAGCCTTATCTGATTTCATCTATGAATGTAATCATGGAAATCATATATTTTTTGTACCTACATTGGATGATATACCTACTTAAGCTTCTGCTGTATATTGTTGCACTCTAAAAATAACAAATTCTGCTGGTCTTGAAGGTGCAATTCCGATATTACATATCAATCTTCCATTCATAATATCATCCTTTGTCATGGTACTTGGTCCTATATCTACAAAAAATGCTTCTGATGATGCACTTCCCATAAGCATTCCATTTCTCCAAAGTGTGTTTAAGAATCCTGATATTGTCAAAGATACTCTACTCCAAAGTGTTGCATCATTTGGCTCAAATACCACCCAGCTTGTATTTGCCTTGATGCTCTCTTCCACAAATATAAATAATCTACGAACATTAACATACTTAAATGTAGCGTCACTGCTTGCTGTTCTTGCTCCCCATACGCGAATGCCTTGTCCTGGGAAGGCTCGAATCAAATTTATACCCTTTGGGTTTAAACTATTTTGTTCTTCTTGTCCAAAGTTAATTGCTAATCCTGTGCATGCAATTGTTTCATTTGCTGGCGCCTTATGTACTCCTCTTTGATTATCTGTCTTAGCATATATACCAAGTATCGCTCCAGATGGTGGGATATATGTAGGCTTATGTATAGATCTGTCATATGTTTGAATCCAAGGATGGTACATTGCCGCATATGTACTGTCTATTGTTTCACGAAACCTTATCAATTCATTGGTATCCTTCATATCTCTTGGCATATCAAGTACTGCAAACCTATTTTTCAATTTCTCACAATGAGATACCAATGCTAACTGTACCTCTGGCATAGTAATTCCTGGAACTGCCATTGTGTTCACAGTAATATTTTCTAGAAATGATTGAATCCCTGTACGTTTACCCTCACCATCATCTTTTCCAATAAAGGTTTTCGCTGTCACTTTATTAAGCTCTCCGTCAGTTCCACCCTCCATGATAATTGCTATCTTATTATCCTCTGTTTCTTCTATACCTATTATAGCTTTCAAAGAATCTCCTTCTGCCAAGATTTCTTCTAATTCTATTTTTATCAATTTACTTTTTTCCATCTGTCTTACTAAAAATTTAGGAGAAGCTGGACTTAAGTTTACTCCTATATACTGCTCAACATTTTCTTTATATTTAAGTTGTATATCCAATTCTTCTTGCTTTATATCTATCGTTATCTTTAAATCATTTCCCCATCTTCCTTCATTTACTGCCTGAAAAGAAAGTTTTCCAAATGTTCCTCTTGCCGCTTTTGCACCTTCTGGAATAACACGAGATACATAGCAACATGTTCCTCCATTCACAAAAAACTGCTCCACACAGTTTGAAAGATAACGATACTCTCCATGTGTCGTTTCACTTAAAAATCCACCAAATAGTCTAGTGAATTCATTAAATCCTTTTACTAACAATGGCGCGCCGATAGTTGGCCCCATTTCTGCAAACCCAACAAAGCCCGCTGTACTTGTTCCAACTCCATCTACAAAGTTTGACGAACTATTATATTCTTCTACATACACACCTGGTGATAAATATTCTGCCATTTTTCCCTACCTCCCGTTTTCATAAATACTATACAAACTATCTGTCTTTACCTTTTCATAATCCTTTATGCTAATTTCATCCCAAACTTTATTATTAAAAATCAAAGTTTGCTTTTCCAAAAATGGTTCATATTCCTTTAAAAAGAACTTATTTTTATATTCCTCAATAATAGCTTCTTTATTTTGCTGCGTTTTATCTACAATATAATCTTCCACACATTTTATAATATAATAACCATTTTGAGTTTCAACTATTTGTGAATTTTCATTTGCAATTAATGAAAATGCTGCATTTTCAAATTCTTCATACACTTGTCCTCTTCCAAACTCATAAATAAGATTTGTATCCTCTGAGTTTTTCTGTGCAAGTGAATAAAAATCAGTACCTGAATTTACTTGTTCTAGAAGGCTTTGCGCCTCAGCATAGTCTTTTTTTAGAATATACATAACTTTAATAACTCTTGCTTCTTCATCACTCACTTCAACACTTACATTCTTTGACACATAATTATACACTTTTTCTGATAACAAAAACTTAGTATATAAATTAATTACATCATCTACGGATACAGATAATAGCTCTATTTCTTCTTCTGATAAAGTAGCAAAATAAGTTTCTGCCAATACCTTTATAGCATTTTCCTCTTCCCTAGATAGCTCTATTCCTTTATATTCTGCAAATAGGCTAATTGTTTCTAACTCTGTCATCTGTTTCTTTACTAACGACTTAACATTCTCCTCCATTCCTATTCCTTCATTAGTAATATCCCATATTCCACTTCCAATGCTGGCTTCATACTTATTTTTCTCATTAGCCAGCACCAATAAAATCTCTGATAACTTACACTCTTTGTTTGATATTTTATATATAACATCCTTGTCAAACCCTGTAGTCACTCGTACATTCTTACCACATCCAATAAGTACAAACACAAATATACATACCATTGCTACAAGATAATATTTCTTATTAATCATTAATATACCTCTTTATGCTTCAACTATCAAATATCTTCCATCAGGCAGCTTAAATATCTCTGCCTCCTCCACTAACTCCTCATCACTCAAATCTGAAATATCCATACTCTCATCTAAATATTCTCTTACCTCTTCTATAGAATCAAATACCTCTGCCATGCACTCCTCTAAAAATACCCTAGCCTCATCCACTGTATTTGCCACTGGTTCATCAAAAAGCTTACCTTGTTCTTTTAAAAAAGTTGTTGCACATACTTTATCATACATTATTATTAATCCTCCATCTAAAAAAATCATTTATTAATTCTTCATTCTAATATACCACAATTTTTCTTTTTTATAAACAAAAATAGAAGATTCGCTATACGAACTTCTATTCTTGTAAACTTCAACAAAATCAAAGGATTTTATGAAATAAAAATTATATTTTATGAAATAAAAATTTTATGCACTTAAAAATGAATATTGTGACATGTAAAGCTTGTAATATTCTCCATTAACATTTTGCATAAGTTCATCATGCGTTCCCATTTCAAGTATATTACCTTTATCTACATACATAATACATGACGAGTTTTTTATTGTTGATAGTCTATGTGCTATGATAAATGAAGTCCTACCCTGTAACAGTTGATTTAGACCTCTTTGTAAGTAAATTTCTGTTTCTGTATCAATACTAGATGTAGCTTCATCTAGTATTAAAATCTTAGGATTTGCTAATACCGCTCTTGCAAATGATATAAGCTGTCTTTGACCTGCTGATAATCTGCTTCCACGCTCATTTACCTCTGTCATATAACCATCTTCTAAATCAACAATAAAATTATGTGCACATACTGTCTTCGCTGCATTTATAACTTCTTCATCTGTTGCTTTCATATTGCCATATCTAATATTGTCCATGATAGTTCCTGCAAATATAAAGCTATCTTGCATCATTACACCCATCTGCGTACGAAGTGACTTTATTGTTACTGAATTTATATCAACTCCATCTATTAGCACTTGACCAGAGTCTATATTGTAGAATCTGCTTATAAGATTGACTATTGTTGATTTTCCTGCACCTGTTGGTCCTACTATTGCAAAAGACTGACCTACACCTGCCTTAAAATTCACTCCCTTTAGTATTTTTACATCATCTTCATAACTAAATTCTACATTTTTAAACTCTACTTCACCCTTTATCTCTGGCATCTGTGTTGCACCAGGTGCATCCTTAACCAATACCGGTTCATCAATCGTTTCAAATATTCTCTCCAGATATGATATCGCTGTAAGTAATGAATTATAAAAACTTGCAAGTGTCGTAATAGGTGACCAAAATCTAGATATGTATCCAATAAAAGTAATAAGTAACGATACACTTATAGCTGCATTTCCACCTATTATCCACTGTACTCCCAACACATAAATAATAGCTGTTGTAATTACAGATATGCTATCTACTACTGGACCTAATACAAAGTTATATCTTACTGCATTTAACCATGCACTTCTTGCATCTGCATTAAGTTTATTGAATATATTTACATTCACATCTTCTCTTACAAATGATTGAGTAACTCTTATGCCATTTATACTTTCTGCAATATACGCATTTAAGTTTGACTGTTTATTACTTTGTAATTGCCACGCTTTTCTTTGCCTTGTCTTTACTATCCATACTATTGCTATAAGTACTGGTAAACCGCATAAACACATAAGTGCAAATTTTACATTAAGTAAAAACATTATTATTACAATAAATACAAGACTAAACATATCTGTAACTGTGTTTACAATACCATTTGATAATAAATCACTTAAATTGTTTACATAGTTTACCACTCTTACTTGAATCTTACCATGTGGCTTATCATCATAATACGAGAATGGCAATTCTTGTAAATGTACAAACAAATCCGTTCTCAAATCCCTAATTATATTTTGACCAACAAGTGCAGTAAGATTTATCTTAACTTTTAAAATAAGGACAACTATAAATACATCAATCATCATAAGAATACTATCTATCACAATTCTAAAGATAGCATCATTTTCACTTATTGTGCCTTTCAAAACCGACTCATCTATTACATCTATTACATCCTTAAAGAAAAGGGGTTGCAACATCGACAATGCACTAGATACTATCATAATAAAAATAGCTAATGCCATTTTGCCACTATATGGTTTTACATAATGAGCTAGTCTTCTTAACTGACCTGCATCAAATTTAGTCTCTAAACTTTCATCGACATCATATTTATTTCTAGCCATATTATCTTCCCCCTTTCGCTATCATCTTGTTAAACTCACCATATTGATGTAAGAATACAGTGTAATAATATCCTTTTTTCGCCATCAAATCATCATGATTACCATTCTCGATAATCTGACCATCATCTAACACTAATATCATATCACAATCTTTAATTGATGAAATTCTATGTGCAATAATAAATACTGTTTCTTTATTTTCCAAAGAATTAAGTGCATCTTGAATTTGTGTTTCTGTTTCCATATCAACTGCTGATGTTGTATCATCAAGAATAATTATTGCTGGTTCTTTTAGTAATGCTCTCGCAAGAGAAATCCTTTGTTTTTGACCTCCTGATAGACCAACACCTCTTTCTCCAACTATTGTATCGTAACCTTCTGGCATCTTTCTAATGAAACCATCTGCATTAGCTACCTTCGCTGCCCATTCCACTCTTTCAAATGAACAATCTGGCTGACCATAAGCAATGTTTCCTTCTACTGTATCTGAAAATAAGAATACATCTTGCATTGCCATTCCTATTCCATCTCGTAGTGTATGTAAATCAATATTTTTTAAGCTTACACCCTTAACAAGCATTTCTTTTTCATTATCCTTTTTAACACCATCAACTAATACTTCTCCATCTGTTGGATCAAAAAATCTACACATTAAATTCATAATGGTTGATTTACCAGAACCCGTTGCGCCGATAATTCCGACTTTTTGTCCTGCTTCAACTTTAAAATTAATGTTTTTTAAAATCACATCATCATGTAAGTTATATGATACATTCTTAAACTCTATTGCACCATTTATCTTCATCATATCCTCTGGATATCTTGGAGTAGATATTTCTGGTTCTTCCTGTATCGTTGCATAAATCTTTTCTACGGATGTTGTAAATCTAAATACATCATTTATTAACCATCCCGCCATTCTAAGTGGATTATTAAGCATCCATAAAAATCCATTAATCATAATCATCTCGCCCAATGACATAGCACCTTTTATACACATAATGCCACCTACTATCATCAATATAAATATAAGTGCTGATGATAAAAATTCAAACATCGGAACAAACTTTACCCAAACCTGAGTAGCATCTAATTCTGACTTTCTATAGCCTTCATTTTCTTTTTCAAACTTTTCTATCTCATAATCCTCTTTTGCAAATGCCTTTACTACTCTATTACCACTGATGTTTTCTTGAGTAAATGCATTTAAGCTTGAAAATTTTTCTCTTATAATTGCAAACTTTGGTTTGATTTGTTTAGATTGCTTATATGCAACTAACGCTGTAAGTGGCAATACCGCTATCATGCAAAGTGCTATTCTTGCATCAACAGAAAATATCATTCCAAGTGCTATACAGAATAATAAAACAGATTCATAAATAACGTATATTACAAACGCTACAAAATGGCGAATCGCCATCATATCACCTGTCTGCCTGCTCATTAAATCACCAGTTCTATTTTTATTATAAAATGCAAAGTCTTTTTGAAGAAGGTTTCTATATACACCATCTCTCATATCATATAGCATTCCTTGTGATGCCTGCTCAAAAAACCATTGAAACAAAAATCTCAAAACAGCCCTTACTACAGTTATCGCAATCATAATAATTATAAATTTAGGTAATAAATTTGTCTTTATATCACTTCCATCACCAATAATGTCATCTACTATATAACTAGAAATTTTCGGATTGACTATTGCAAGTATTGATGAGACTGTAACCATTAATAGTCCCAAAAACATTTTTAATTTGTATTTTTTTAGATATGAATAAAACCATTTCATTGCTGTCATATTACGCTTATTCTTCATTCTATCGCACCTTTCCTATGTGTTTGTCGGTATAACAATTATAATATACCTATCTATATTTTCAATGATAATAACTGTTTCATAATTGATTTTTTCTGCTTTTTATGATATAAATATTTTATATCATAAAAATTTTATGGTATAAATTTAGTAACTGCAATTACACTTTTATACGGAGAACATTTAAATGAGCAACTTACTTAAAATTCATAGCATTGGCTATAATACAACTCACCCGAATGGAATTTATATTGAGAGAACTAACGGAATTGATACCTATCTATTTCTGTACATAAAATCCAATCTAAAACTCCTTGTTGATGGAGAATATGTAGACATAACAGAACCTGCTTTTGTATTATTTGATAAGGATGTCCCTCAATGCTATTACACCTATACTGGTCCATATATAGACGATTGGATGCATTTTGATGGCAACTGTGCTGCTGAGTTTTTAAACAGCCTCAATATACCATTTAACACACCTATGGTTATACGAGATGCAAATGAAATATCTTCTATGCTTGCTAACTTATATAAAGAAGTTAGACAAGATGGAATTCATCATGAGCAAATAATCGATTCTATGTTACGCTCTACCTTTTATAAATTCAGCGATATTTATAATATTGAAATTAATTTCTCTGATAAAATGAATAGATACAGACAGTCATTTAACGAAATACGAAATAGAATATATAATTATAGTAGCTTTGATAGCAATATGTCTGTAGATGACATAGCTGCAACTATAAACATAAGTACCTCTTATTTTCAACATATTTATAAACAACTTTTTGGTGTTTCAATAATGCGTGACATCATAGAAAGTCGTATTGAATTTGCACGTCATTTACTTCAAAACAATTACGACTCAATTACTGATATTGCCTCTAGATGCGGTTATGAAAACAAAGAACACTTCACACGTCAATTTAAAGATGTTACAGGATATACACCAAAACAATTTAGACAAAACTTTAATAAATCATAGTCTTGATTTTTTTATATACTGATGATATTGGGAGACCTACTACATTGTTATAATCTCCCTCTATTTTTTCTATGAATTTTGCACAAAGTCCTTGTATTGCATATGCTCCAGCCTTATCCATCGGTTCACCGCTTTCAACATACTGCCTTATTTCCATCTCTGACATATCAAACATATAAACCTTTGTAACTTCTGAAAATGTCTCTGTCTTTTTTTCTCCATTAATAAAGCTAACCATGGTTACACCCGTCCACACCTCATGGCACTGATTATTAAGCTGACTTAGCATATCACATGCATCAGCTTTATCCTTTGGCTTACCCATAATCCTTCCCATATGTGAAACCACCGTATCTGCACCTATAATTAATACATCTTCTTTACTATCTACATTAACAATATCAAATACATCTTCAGCTTTTTGTAGTGATAACTCCTCTACAACATCCTTTGGTATACTTGATGATATAACTTCCTCTTTATCACTCACCACACATTCAAACTCCAAGCCTATCTGTGAAAGGAGCTCTTTTCTTCTTGGTGACTTCGATGCTAAAATTATTTTCATATTTCTCCTTTCAAACGTGCCTCCTTGTGGTATATAATTTGCAGAAGAAGGCTCCCCGAGACTTCTTCAGGACGAAACTATAGAAATCCTTAGGCATTGTTTTTTATGCCTTAGTATTTCTTTTCGTCCTTTTAATCCTCAAATGGACGCACACGATATGTTACGCCTAAATCATCACAAATTTTCTGACACTGAGTTTCTTCTTCTTTTGTTATAGTTGTATCCACTGTAGATAAAACTACATTTGGTACATATTCTTTTACTTCTTTAACAAAATCAAGCATCGCCTTATAAGCCTTATTTCCAAAAATACTTCTTACTATTTCATTGTATTTTTCTTCACTTGGTGTATTTAAGCTTATAGATATTGTATCTACTACACCTTCAAACATTGGTGCAATATCCTTTTCATTTATTAAGCTTCCTTGACCGTTTGTATTTACACGTACTTGCTTATTGTATTTTTCTTTTACAAATCCTGCTAGTTCTATTAAATCATCTATTCTCTGCGTTGGTTCTCCAAAACCGCAAAATACAACTTCACCGTATTTTTCCATATCAAATTTTTCAAACTCTTTCTTTACTTCATCTACAGATGGTTCTCTCTCTAACCAAAGGCTTCCTGAGTTTTCCATTCTATCTCTGCTATTTCTTAAGCAAAATACACATGCACTTGAGCATCTGTTTGTTATATTAACATATAAATTGTTATGAACTTCATATAATATTGTCATTTCTCTAATCATTTTTAACTTCCTTTATTTTTAACTTCTATTTAGTGTATATAATACCTCTTCAAAGCATAATCCATCTGTCTTAGGAATGTCAAGCTTTTCTGTAGCTACTATACATTTTTTAACAAATAATGATGCTTTTCTAACTGATTCTTCAAAACCTATTCCTTTAACTGCATCACAAGCTATTATTGCTGCATAAATATCACCTGTTCCAGACCTATAATCTCCAGACTTCTCGTGTTTAATAATCTTTGGTTCATTTCCAATTTCACTAATAATATTTCCTATATATTTCCCCATATCAACACCAGAAATAACTACCTTACTTACTCCATACGCATTAAGCTTTTTTATCATACTAAATAACTCTTGTTTTGTCCAATCTCCCTTCTTATATGGCGTATCTGTAAGCATACAACACTCTGTTATATTTGGTGTAATGATATCTGCATACTTAACAAGCTTCTTCATCTCCATGCACATTTCGTCTGTATATGTTTGATAAGGCTTTCCGTTCTCTCCCATAGCTGGGTCTACTATAACAATTGTTTTTTCATCTTTAAAATCTTTAATAAACTTTTCTACTATCTCGATTTGCCTTTTTGATCCTAAAAATCCAGTCATAATTCCTTCAAAATGCAAATCAAGATTTTTCCAATTATCAATGTAATCTTGCATTTTATCTGTGTAATCATCAAAAAAGAATTCCGAAAATCCTGTATGATTTGAAAAAATCGAAGTTGGTACTGGACAACATTGAATACCCATATAAGATATAATAGGCATAGACACTGCAATCGAGCAACGTCCAAAACCTGAAATATCATTTATTGTAGCAATTTTTTTCTGGTTATTATGCGACATACTTGTTAACTCCTAATATCTTTATTGCTCCTGATTTCACTAACATAGCTCCCACGATATAGAATATCACAACTCCTGCTATATCTTCAAGTACTAATCCTGGTACTTGTGTTAAGCTTGCTGCAAAAGTACCCATAATAATTATTCCTGCAACAACATATCCTATTACCATCTCTACTGTTCCTATAGCAAGTGCCACTCCTGTTCTAACACTCTTTATATTTAATATCTTTGGCATTAAAAGTGCAATAACAAATCCCATTATGCTCTTAATAATAAGTGTTGGTATAATCCACATATACCATCCTCCAAGTAAATCAGCCAACGCAGAACCTACTCCGCATGCTACCACCGACCCCTTTTTATCTAATACTGCACACGCTAAAAAAATAAATGCATTTCCTATATGTGCATATCCCCCTGGTATTGGTATTTTAAAAAACATAGTTGATAGACATATAAGTGCCATAAACAAACCTGTAATTGTTAATTTTTTTGTACTAGCCTTCATCACTATTCCTCCATATAACTAAATCAATTTAGATTATATTAGCACCGTTCTGACTATATGTAAAATACCAGATTGTTATATTTGTATAATGTCAGTTTGCTCTTCAAAAAAAGAGCAGCCAAAATGCTCAACTGCTCTATAAAAAATAGCTAATTATTTATCAGCCCCATACTAATCCTCCAACATCCACACTCTCATCTGATTCAATCCTCTATTTCCCCATGTATAATAAGGCACTGCTGTAAGTTTAACATCCTCTTTAATTGGTTTTTCAAAAGAATACAAATCATTACTTCCTGTCTTTTTATATCCCTCTACTTTTAACTTTGCTATATCTCCAAGTACTTCATCACTTATTTTTTCTTCTTCTATAGTACCATTTGATTTTATACTTAATTCTTGTAAGAGAACATTGTCCATATCATTATCTACACCTTCAAAACAGTAAACTAATGGGCCTCTAGTTAACGCTACACATCCTGCATTATATCTTACAGCAGTATTTGAATACACTTTCTTTGCTGATATATCAAATATAAGAGTTAAATCAAAGTTTTCCTTAATTCCTTTTATATAGAGATATCCTTTTTCAATTACCATATCTTCCTTACTTAACTCTACTCCATTTAACTTTACTAGGAAGTTATTCTTTGTATATGCTGGTATTCTTACTGCAAATGCAATATCCTTATCCGCCACATTTGAAAACTTATAGTTTACCACACCTTCAAATGGATATTTTGTATCGGTCACTATTTTCATATTATCTAAAATAGCTTCACCACTAATATACAAATGAGCATACACTGTATTTTCATCTTGATGATATGCATATTTTCCTATTGATGATAAAATTCTTGCTACATTTGGAGGACAGCAAGCACATCCAAACCAACCTGGGCGTTGTGGCAATACATGTTTGTAATTTCCCAACACACCTGATATACCTGGATTTACTTCTAATGGATTAACATAAAAGAACTTCTTTCCATCTAACTGCATACCTGCTAATACATTATTATAAAGTGCTTTTTCTAAAACATCTGAGTATTTACTATCTACATTTAATGTAAGCATTTTATCTGCAAAAAACATAAGTCCTATTGCTGCACATGTTTCAGCATATATTGTATCATTAGGCAAATCATAATCAACAGTAAACGCTTCGCCATGATGTGTACTTCCTATTCCACCTGTAATATACATCTGCTTGTTTGCAATATTATCAAACAAAGTATCACAAGCATCTAATAGTTCTTTATCATCTGTTTCTCCTGCCATATCTGCCATACCTGTGTACAAATATACAGCTCTTACTGCGTGTCCTGCTGCCTCTTTTTGGTCTCTTACAGGAGCATGATTTTGAGCATATTTTCTATCATCATAATTCATATGAAAATGCTCCCAGCCTCTTTTCTTAGTTTCGGCTTCAAAAAAGTTTGGCTCTTTACCTCGCTCATCAACAAAAAACTTTGTTAACTCTTTATATCTATCATCTCCTGTTAAATGGTAAAGTCTCATAAGTGCAAGTTCTATTTCAGGATGACCCGGGAATCCTTCTCTCTTACCATAACCAAATGTATCATAAATAAGATTAGACATATTCTTCATTACATTAAGTAATTTATCTTTTCCTGTTGACTCATAATATGCAATTGCTGCTTCTATCATATGGCCTGCACAATAAAGTTCATGACATTCGTGTAAATTTTCCCATCTATGCTCTGGCTCTTTTACAGTAAAATATGTATTTAAATATCCATCTTCACTAGCTGCCCGCTCTATTATATCAATCAAATCATCTACAGTCTTTTCAAGCTTTTCATCTGGACTTACTGTAAGAGAATATGCTGCTGCCTCAATCCACTTTGCAACATCTGAATCTTGAAAGACCATTCCATAAAACTCGCCTTTTATATCACCAGCTGCTATTCTAAAATTTTCTATTGCATGACTTTTTTCTATACCTTCTACTCTATCCTCTAATATATCGTATTGATAAGGTATAACCACATTTCTAATTAATTCTTGATATTTTCCTAAAAAACTATCTTCAATTTTAAAATTCTTTAAATCAATATTTTTATTGCTTTTCATCGTACCTACCTCCATATCATTTGATGATTTTATCTTATTAGATATAATAATATTATATATAATACTATTATATCTAATAGGTATAAGCAATATCATTTTGTATTGTATAGGTGTTAAAAGGTTAGATGTTTTTTAACATTCATTACTCATTTATCATCTTATATATATCTTCATAAACATCGTATTTCCCTGGTTCATTAAAGATTTCGTGTTGCATCTCGGGATATAATTTATAGTCGACATTTCTATATCCCATTTCCTTCATCTTATCTACTGCTTTCAAAAACAAATCTTCGCTTATCATACAAGGGTCATTTTCACCAGATAAGAAAGTAATCTTTAAATCTTTATTTTTCATAGCCCAACGAGATTTATTTCCTGAATAAATCTTAACCATACCATTTAAAATAGTATAATACCCATTCATTGTATATTTAAATCCACTTTTTGGATCTTTATTATATTTCTTCACTACATCCATATCTGAACAAATCCACATATTTTCAGTGTAACCTTCTAACACTTTATCTGGATTATTCTTTTTATAAACCTTATCAAATCTTCCCATCACTAAATTATGAACAAGCTCACTTACTTCTTTATCTGGCCTAAATATCGTAAGCATTTCGATTAATAACATCCCTAAAGACTTCATTTTATTATCTGATGGACTTCCTACTATAAACGCCCTATCAACCTCTACATCATATTTTTTCAAATATGCTCTTGCTACTATAGAGCCAAAACTATGCCCTATAAATATAAGCGGTAGATCTGGGTAATTATTTTTAAGGTATGCTGTTACTGCGTATGCATCCTCTACTACCCCATCAAATCCCTCTTCACCAAAATATCCCAAATCATTAGCTATTTCCGTATTTTCTCCATGCCCTCTCATATCATGAATAGCACAAATATAACCTCTCTCACTAAAAAACTGCATAATTTCAGCATATCTATTTTTATGCTCACTCATACCATGATGTAACTGTATTATTCCTTTTCTCACCATACCTTCAGGTGGTAATGTAACCTTAACTGCCACTGGTAAATCTTCTACTTTTTTATACTTCTCATATGCGTTCATTTTACACCTCCAATATTTTTTAAAAGCTCCTTAGGAATTTTTAAATTACCTTTTCCAACGCCTAAATCTATATCTGGCTTATTACTTCCATGAAAGTCCGAGCCACCTGTAATAAATAAACCATAATTCTTAGCATATTTCAATAGTTTTTCATCATCTTCTGCTCTATTAAGTGAATATATAGCTTCTATTCCTTCTAAACCAAGTCCTTTTAAGTAAGATAAAACTCCTTTTAATCTATCATCTTTAAATCGATACAACAATGGGTGGGCTATCACTGGATGCCCACCTGAATTTAAAATAAGTTCAATTGCCATTTTAGGAGTAATTAATTGCCTTGAAATATAACAAGGACGTCCTTTTTCAAGATATTTACTAAAAGCCTCTTGCTTATCCTTTACATAACCTTCTTCTAAAAGATACCTCGCAAAATGTGCTCTTGTAATCACTGCTTTCGCTCCAAATCTTTCATCCAAAATCTGTTTAGTTAACGGAAACCCTTGTTCATTCATCTTTACTATCATTTTAAAGTTTCTTTCATCTCGCATCTTTTTACAATGCTCTACCATTTCTAGAAAGCCTTTACTTTTATGATCCACATTCAACCCTAATATGTGTAAATCTGTTCCATGAAAATCGGCTGATAGCTCTATACCTGGTATGACTTTAACATTATAACCTTTTGCTACTTCCAAAGCTTCTTCAACTGCATTAACAGTATCATGATCTGTAAGTGCAAACGCGTATAAGCCCTTTTCGTCTGCATACTTAACAAGCTCTTTAGGTGTATAAGTTCCGTCCGAAGCATTCGAATGAACGTGTAAGTCGATATATAATCTTTCATTATTTGTCTCTTTCTCGTGGTTCAAATCTTCTTTCCTTCTTTGTCTCTTTTTTCTTCATTTTCTCTTGCTCTTCCTCACAAAAATATTCTTGTGAATCAAGTGAAATCTTACCTCTTCTATCAACTTTTTCATATACTCCATCAGCCATTACATGCGCTCTAATAGTATCATCTAATTGCACTCTAAGAATATGAATAACTTCTTGCTTTAACTCTGGTGCTTCTACTGGGAACATTATTTCCACTCTCTTATCAAGATTTCGTGGCATCCAGTCTGCACTTCCCATATATACATCCTGATTTCCATTATTGTAAAAATAAAATATTCTACTATGCTCTAAAAATGGTCCTACTATAGATCTTACTGAAATATTTTCACTAAGTCCGCTTACTCCAGCTCTTAAACAACATATTCCTCTGATTATAAGCTCTATTTTAACTCCTGCCTGCGATGCATCATATAATAAATCTATTATTTCTTTATCACATAAAGAATTCATCTTTGCAATAATAGATGCTTCCTTACCTTCTTTAGCATTCTTTTTCTCTCTATTAATAAGATACTCTAGCTTATCTCTAAGCCAATAAGGGGCTAGTGCTAACTTATTCCAAGCCTCTGGTTCAGAATAACCTGAAAGCATATTAAATACGGCTGTTGCATCTTCACCTATAGAATTCTTACAAGTAAACATACCCATATCAGTATAAAGTTTTGCTGTAGCATCATTATAATTTCCTGTTCCTAAATGAACATATCTTTTAATGCCTTCCTCTTCTTGTCTTACCACCAATGTTATCTTACTATGTGTCTTTAAACCTTTTAGTCCATAAATAACATGACATCCTGATTTTTCAAGCATTTTTGCCCAGTTAATATTATTTTCTTCATCAAATCTTGCTTTTAACTCAACTAAAACTGATACCTGCTTACCATTTTCTGCTGCATTTGCTAGTGATGCAATAATAGGCGAATTTCCACTTACTCTATATAAAGTTTGCTTTATAGCAAGTACATTCTCATCATTAGCAGCTTCGTTTATAAAATTTACCACTGGATCAAATGATTGATACGGATGATGTAGTAAAATATCTGATTTAGAAATTTGCTTAAATAAACTTTCTTCTGGATTAATAGATGGGTTAGGCTTTGGAATATATTTCTTAGCCTTAAGTCTTTCAAAACCATCTGTACCATATAACTTCATAAGAAATGTTAAATCAATTGGTCCATTTATCTTAAATACATCACTATCCTCAACTGCTAATTCTGCCTTTAAAATTTCAAGCAGTCTTTCATCCATTTTGTCTTCGATTTCAAGTCTTATAGCTTCGCCCCACTGACGCTTTTTAAGCTGCTTTTCAATTTCTTTTAATAAATCCTCTGCATCATCCTCATCAATTGATAAATCTGCATTTCTCATTACTCTATATGGATATGCACATACCACATTGTAATTTAAGAAAAGACTATTCATATGTCTTTCTATTATTTCTTCTAACAATATTACTGTAGTTTCGTTTTCATTTTCAGAAGGAATTCTTACAATACGTGGAATAACTGATGGAACTTGTACTGTTGCAAATTCAAACTCTTCCTTTTTCGATTTCTTTTTAGATTTATCTGATTTATCCTTTTTCTTTTCGTCTTCTTTTTTTGAACTTTCATCAAGATGTTCTAACAACGCTGCAATATTCAATGTTTTATTCCTAATAAGCGGAAAAGGCCTTGATGAATCTACTGCCATTGGTGTTAAAACTGGATATACAATGTCATAAAAATATTTATCAACATACTCTTCTTGCTCTTTTGATAATTGCTCATGTCCCTCTATTACTATTAATCCTTCATTTTTCAATAAAGGTATAAGTGAACGGTTATATGTTGAATATTGTAAATTTGAAAAATCATGCGTTTTTCCATCAATAAGTTTTATTTGTTCAACTGGTGTAAGGTCTGCAATATCCCTTTTATCACAATCAGCATTAATCATATCTTTAAGTGATGCAACCCTAATCATATAAAATTCATCAAGATTTGATGCTGTTATACTCAAAAACTTTAGCCTTTCAAATAAAGGATTTGCCTTATCTCTTGCCTCTGACAATACTCTATAATTAAAGTCTAACCAGCTTAATTCTCTATTTATATATTTTTTATCCACTTGCTAAACCTCCTTCATTTGCTTTAGAACTGGTCTAATACCATAAACCTCTTCAAAAAAATCTGCCTTTTCTACAAACAGTCCTCTTTCAAGCGTTATATCATGGCTTCCCCTTGCCGCTATAACAAGTTCATTCCCTTTAAGTTGTATACTATGCGATTTAAACTTCTGTTTATGACTCCTATCTAATGCATTTGCAACTCTTAATATCGCAATAAGTTTTAGCATAGTCAAATCACTAAGCTTTGTATAATCAAATGTATTGTATTTTACAATATTGGCTACCAATTCTCTCTCATCATGAGATAATCCTATTATCTCTGTTGCCATAATAATATCATATGAACATTGTGATGTAGATGTAAGACTCACATATTTACCACAATCATGCAATAATGCTGCTATTTCAAGTAAAAGTCTTTCTCTTTTTCCCATCCCATGAATTTTCTTTGTTGCATCAAATATAGCTGCAGAAGTTTCGCGTAATAATTGAACATGAGATTGATCCACCTTATATCTCTTAGCTATATTTTTTGCAGTATTTGTAATATCATTTTCAAAACTATGTGAAATGTTCAGTTTTTTAATCTTTATACCAAAATCCACAGCCAATCCATCTAATAGATTAATTTCTGGAAACCATAAAGACTTAACATTAGTATCTTCTAATATCTTTCCATATATTCTAAGACATGGAACAATCATAATTGCCTGCTCTTCTGAAATCTGATATTCCTTAACTAGTTGCAGTGTTGACTTTGAAGACACAGATTCAAACATATTTAGAAATTCTTCTTTTGTCATTATGTTATCTGTGCTTTTACATATTTTTTTTGCAAATATAGCTATTGGCATATTTACAGCTACAATATGTTCAATTTCATTATCTTTTAAAAACATTCTATTAAAGGTCTGCCATTCATTACCCATAAGTTCATCAACAAGATTATAAAAATGTTTTATATCATCACTTAAATTAAAAAGTAACTCTCTTATACGCATTGTTCCAAGTAGTATATTTTGAGTTGCAATCAATGCATTTTTATCCATAAGTGAAATTTGAATACTTCCAGAACCAATATCTATTACACCACATTTATCATTAACATATTTCTTAAAATTCTCTTCATATAAAAACAATGCCTTATAATTTATAAAACGCTCCTCTGAATTGCTAAGCACTCTAACTTTAAGTCCTGTTTTTACTTTTATTCTATCAAGTACTACTGACATGTTATCAGCTTCCCTTATGCATGTCGTAGCAACAGCATCATATTCTACTACCTTATACTCTTTTATTGTTTGTGTGAACCTAAACAACACATCACAAAGTACATCTATTGACTGAAAGCTTAGCTTACCATACGTATAGGTCTCTTTTCCTAATTCCATTGCATAATGAATATTTTCAAGTACTTTAACATTTTTATCTGAAGCCATCTCATATATTTTTAGTTGTAATTCATATGAACCTATGTGAATTGCAGCATACTTTGTTCCAGCCATATATCTACCTCTCTTCTTGTCCCAAGATATAATTTATAAATTGTGTAGCACTTCTTCCCGAAAGGCTTCCATGTCGCATTACCCACTTATTTGCTTCTGCAAATAACACTTCATTTGGCATCGAAACATTATATCTTTTTGCAAGCTCGCTAACAATATTTTCAAATTCCTTTTTATTTGGTGCACAATAGAATATGCTTACACCAAATCTATTTACAAGTGACAATTTTTCTTCAACAGTATCAGAAGCATGTAAATCTTCTCTTCTGTCCTCTTTATCACTCCATTTTTCTCTAACTAGATGTCTTCTGTTTGAGGTCGCATAAATAAGAACATTATCTGGTTTTTTACCCAAACCACCTTCTATTACAGCTTTTAAATACTTATATTCCACTTCATAATCCTCAAAAGATAAATCATCCATATAAATAATAAACTTATAATTTCTATCTTTTACTTCTTCAATAATAGTTGATAAACACTTAAACTGATGTTTATAAACTTCAATCATTCTAAGTCCGCTATCATAGTATTGATTTAATATTGCCTTTATACTAGAAGACTTACCAGTTCCACTATCACCAAATAACAAAACATTGTTTGCCTTTCTTCCATGTATAAAGTCTTCTGTATTATCCACTAATCTTTTCTTTTGTAGTTCATACCCTACCAAGTCATCAAGATAAACGTGTTCAATACTTGTAACTGGAACTATTTCTGGTACCATACTTCCACTTTTCTCAGTTTCCTTAATTCTAAACGCCTTATTAAGTCCTAGTTTTCCTACACCATTTTCCTTATAAAAGTCAACCACTGTTGCATAAAATTCTATATTATTTCCTGCTCTTTCAAGGTCAACTGCCAATTTACAAATTCTATCACGTATACGCTTATTAAAAATCTTACTTGTTGCATCTTTATGTTTATATTCCAATAGAAATGAAAAACATTTTATTTCCAGAATATTATCTATATCCTTTAACTCTACCTCAAATATCTTTTTAAGTATTGACAAATCATGTATTGCTATTTTATTAATTGAACCATCTATTTCACCAGCTCTTTCGCAAGACTTTGAAAATGCATTCTCATTATCTGCAATTAGCAATGCAACATATGAATTTAAAAGATTGCCTTCAAGACCGAATGTATCTGCTTTTTCTATCAATACATTCACACAGTTGTATAGTGAATCAATCATACACCTTTTATCTAGTTCATTCATGGCATAATACATTTCCTTGTTATAAAGAGCAATATTAATAGTTTCAAATATATGTACTAAAATATTTAAGCTATTACTTTCATCAATATTTTTCTCTTCAAAATTTCTATATAACATAAGTTGTTCAATATTTATCATCTTATACTCACCTCACACTCTTAATAGTTTCCCAGTACTACAAATTTATTTACTTCTTCGCTAACACCTCGAAGTGCATTCTTCATAGCTGAATCACCAAGTTTTCCTTCTATATCCATAACAAAACGATATTCCCAACTTCTACCTTCTAGTGGTCTTGATTCTATCTTTGTCATGTTTAAATTATTATAAATAAAGTGTGAAAGTACGTTATAAAGTGAACCACTCTCATGTGATATTTCTACGCAAATACTTACCTTATCTGCCTCCTTAGTATATATCTTTTCTCTGCCTACAACGACGAATCTTGTTGTATTTGTATCACAATCATTAATACCTGATTCTAATACTTTTAAGCCATGTATCTTGCCTGCTACCTCGCTTGCTATAGCTGCTTGTGTTTTATCATTATCGTCAAATACCTTTTTAGCTGAGCCTGCTGTATTTGGATAGCTCATTTGCTTCCAATTCCTAAATCCCGCTAAAAATTTATCACATTGCATAAGTGCTTGTGGATGTGAATAAACTGTTTTTATATCTGATATTTCGGCATCCTTAGTTCCAAGTAATGCATGTTGTACTTTTACATATGTTTCAGCAACTATATAATTATCATATTCAATTAATAAATCATATACTTGGCTAACTGGTCCTGCTGTCGAGTTTTCAATAGGTAATACTGCATAATCTGCTCTTTTTGATTTAACCTCTTGCATTGCATCACGCCATGATTCAACATGATATGTATCTACATTCTCACCAAAATATTGTAAAACCGCTTCATGAGCATAAGCTCCTTCAACACCTTGATAAACAACCTTTACTTCTGGTTTAAGAATACTATCTACCGCATCAAATTTTATCTCTGAAATCATCCCATGTTCTGCTAGTACATTGTACTGCAGTTTTCTACTCATTGACATTATTTGTTTAAAAAGCTCTTTTGATGCATTTTTATTAAAATCTTCTTTTGCAAGATTTCCTATTTTTTCTATCTTTTCTTTTTCCCTTGTTACATCTAAAACTTGTTTTCCATTAGCAATTTTATACTCCGCTACATCTATACAAAGTTTCATTCGTTCCTCAAATAGTTCAACCAACTCCTTGTCTACTTTATCAATTTCTTCTCTTATTTTGTTTAAATCTGTCATTTTATCCTCACATTCAATATGTTATCATATTTATTTTATTAAAAATACTCACTTTACATAATAATAACCTTTTTTACTCAACTATAACTTAAACTTTCTTTTACAATATAGCTCTTTCGTGTATCTCTTTCTTTAAATACATAGCTTATAGTTATATCTTTCCCCTCATCCCATATTACTCTTTTTAATATCATATGACTGCCATCTGGCATATTCTTTCTTGCTTTATTTACAATAGATTGAAGAAACATATCCTCATCTTTTATAAGTTTTTTCATAAAATCTATCTTTTGCTCATCAATAAATATTTCTGATTCTTTTTTATAGCTTTTAAAAAGCATCTCATCTTTTCTAAAATAAATCATAACTGATTCGCTCATTAAGCTTAGGCTTGATAGCTTTACCCTTCCACTCACTTCCCCTGATGCACTCCTCTTTCCAATAAATTCATTATCCTCATCTATCTTTGCATAAAGCATCTTCTTAAACTTTACTTTTAGTATTTTGTTTACGAAAAATAGCCATAAACAAAAAACAAATATACTCAGTATCACAAATAACACATTATTTTCCTGTGCAAGCACAAATACAACTAATTCTAAAATACAAATAAGTATAGTCAATACAACTATTCTAATCCATTTAGGCATAAACCTTGACAATGCTAATTCAATCACTTCTGCTAAAATCTCACCTAAAACTTCTGCAATTACTTCTCCCACATCTACCTCCATGAAATTTATAGTTATAATTTTATCATATTAAACCATTTTTTACTATTCCCAAATAGATTTTTATAGTAAATTAATACTAATTATGTTAAAATCTCATTGTTACAATACAAATTTTTTTCAGAAAGTTGAGGATTTAAATAATGGAGTTAGATACACTAATAAAAGAACGTCGTAGTATTCGTAAATATACTGATAAACCTGTAGATAAGGCTCTGATAGAAGAAATGTTAAATGCTGCTATTTTGGCTCCTTCATGGAAAAATTGCCAATCAAGCCGCTACTATGTAGTTATGTCAAAAGATATATGCTCTGAAATTAGAACTTGCCTTCCATCTTTTAATGCTGAGCGTAGTGAAAATGCAACACTTATTGTTACTACCTTTGTAAAGGGACTTTCTGGTTGCAACCCTGATGGCAGTTTCAATAACGAAGTCGGCGAAGGCTGGGCTTGCTATGATCTAGGCTTACAAAATCAAAATCTAATGTTAAAAGCAAAGGATCTGGGACTTGATACTCTTGTAATAGGTATTCGTGACTCAGATAAGATTCGCCCTATTCTTAACATTCCTGATGAAGAGGTAGTTGTATCTATTTTAGCTGTTGGCTATAAGGATGAAAACCCAAGTATGCCAAAAAGAAAGGCTATTGAAGAAATCTCTAAATTCTTTTAGAAGCAAGAATGCTTTGCATTCTTGCTAAGATTCGTCTAAAAACGAATCTTATAGTTTCTTTTTTCCAAGCCTTACATCTTCCATCAAATCTGCCACATCCTCTGTCAAATTATCAAAAAGACGATTCTTGTCCTTTTTAATTTCTTGCAAGCTTTCTCTAATCTCAACGCTGGTACTTTCTATTTCTATTCTCAAATCATTTGCAGACATTCTGTTCGCTCCTTGTCCCCATACAATCAACTGCTCTAATGCATCCGAAGTTGCCACAGTTACATTATGCTTTCTTCCAATATCATGCGTTACTTTTTCTATATATGCATCTGCTGTTTCTGCTTCCTTAGTGTATACAATATAAATATTATTGTATTTTGAAACCTCGCCTTTGCTGCCTTCGACCTTATACGCATCAAATACTAGTATTAATTTAACATCTTTAAAGCCTTGATAATTGCAAAGTATATCTGCTAGTTTTTCTCTTGCTGCACCAAAGTTTACCTTTGATAGTTCATTTAGTTCTTCCCATGCAAAAATAATATTGTAGCCATCTACTAATAGATAATTTTCTTTTTGCTTTAATGATTTTTGACTATGTACTACTCTTTTAGAACTATATTCAGCATCGCCTAAGTTCTTACTCCACGAACTTCTTTTTTGCTTTATCGCTCCATATGTGCGCGTAAATATTTCTTCTAATTCCTTATCATTTACACCCAAACTTACGCTTTGTATCTTGGCACTATTTATGCTTTTTATCTCTAAATCTTCTGTTTGCTTAGCATTTTTTTGTTTATACGCCTCAATATGCATATAACTATAAACCTCATTCCATGGCACTACAAATCCTGCTCCATGTGCACAAAACACCGAACTAGTTGGATTTTCTAAATCCTGTTCGCTATCATAATTTTTTTCAACTATTATCTCTTCTTCATTATGACATCTTTCATAACCCTTTAATGAGCAAAACAACTTACCACAACCTTTTGTATATGATAACACCTCTGTTTGATAATCTTGCATAGTTAATACTGGTGCTGTTCCAATCACCACCGCCATATCACCTTCTACTATAGGTGGCTCAAAATCTCCATGCATTCTTTGAATATCCGATAATGCCCTACCCACCATTTGAGATGGTACTTCTAACTTAAATTCATATATTGGCTCTAGTAACACACTCTTTGCATTTTTTAGACCTTGTCTTATCGCTCTATAAGTGGCTTGTCTAAAATCTCCACCTTCTGTATGCTTTTGATGTGCTCTACCAGAAACAAGTGTTACTTTTATGTCAGTAACATATGCACCCGTAAGAACTCCTTTGTGTTTCTTTTCCTCTAAATGAGTAAGTATCAGTCTTTGCCAACTCTTATCAAGCATATCTTCACTGCAAATACTTTTAAACTCTAATCCACTTCCACGCTTTGCTGGTTCCATAATTAAATGAACCTCTGCATAATGACGCAATGGTTCAAAATGTCCAACACCTTCAACTATATCTTCTATCGTTTCTTTGTATACAATGCTCCCTTTACCAAAATCTACATTTACATCAAAACGCTCTAAAATCATTCTTTTTAATATCTCTATTTGCACTTCACCCATTACCTGAGCACGTATCTCATTATTTATTTCATCCCATACAATGTGTAGCTGTGGTTCTTCTTCCTCTAATAAACAAAGCTTTGAATACATTAAATGTACATTACAGTCCTCTGGTAATTTTATCTGATAGGTAAGCACTGGCTCTAACACTGGTACTTCTAACTCCTTCTCTATTCCAAGACCTTCTCCTGCATATGTCTTACTAAGACCTGTAACTGCACATATTGTACCTGCCTTTGCCTCATTTACTGCACTATATTGTTCTCCTGAATATATTCTAATTTGGTCTACTTTCTCTTTCCATAGTTTATCTTCATCATCACTATTATTAGATAAAGAATCTTTTACCTTTAGACTTCCTCCAGTGATTTTTATATAAGTAATCCTATTATCATTTATATCCCTGCCTATTTTATAAACCTTCGCACCAAACTCTTCACCATAGTTTTGACATTTTGAATACTTTTCTATTCCATCTAAAAACTCTTCTATTCCTTGTGTTTTCAAAGCTGAGCCAAAGTAACAAGGAAATATTTTTCTTTCTTGTATACAATCACAAATACTATCATTTTCAATTTTTAGGTTTTCTAAATAGCCTTCCATCAATGATTCATCACACATAGCAACGTTTTCAAAAAACTCTTCGTTACCTTGATTTTCACCAAAGTATACACAATTTATATCTAATTTTTTTTTAAGTTCTTCTAATAATTTTTCTTTATCATTACTTAGTTGATCCATTTTATTTACAAATATAAATACTGGTATTTGATAGTGCTTTAGTAGCTTCCACAAGGTCTGTGTATGACCTTGTACACCATCTGAACCTGAAACAACTAATATTGCATAATCAAGTACACTTAATGTTCTTTCCATCTCGGCAGAAAAGTCAATGTGTCCTGGTGTATCTAGTAAAGTAACTTCTTTTTCTTTTAGCATTAGCTCAGCCTGTTTTGAAAAAATAGTGATTCCTCTTTCTCTTTCAAGGGCATAAGTATCTAAGAATGCATCTTTATGATCCACCCTTCCTAGTTTTTTTATACTGCCACTATGATACAATATACTTTCTGCTAATGTTGTTTTTCCGGCATCTACGTGTGCCAATATTCCTATTACTAGTCTATTTGTGTTCATAAGTTATTCCTTAAAGCCTTATTATAATTTTAAATCACTCATTATTCCTTCTATAATATTACATATATCAACAAATTTAATATCTGATGCATATCCAAAATCTTTTTGGTAATTTTCCCAGTACTTTTGCATAACAATACTCTTCCTTACAATTTCCATTATCTTCATATGTTCTCTTAATAATTTAATTGAACCACGTCTTTCAGCCGTCGACAATAAAGCTGTTTTTAAATCCATAATATTAATTCTATTATAAAGCATTTTTTTTAATATATAAATGTCATAATAATCTCTTGGTCTTGTATTCTGATCACCTCTTGATAAAATAGTCTCTAATTTTTCAGCAACTACTGTTTCAATATTATATGCCATAATAGAGATAACCCTATCCTCTAAAAGCACTTTAAATTTATACTCAATTTCTTTGGGAGTTATTATATCTCCTGTAGTTATATCTAACTTTAACGGAATGGACATTGGAGGATAGTTAGCTAATAAAGATAGTCGAAAACCCGCATATTTGTCGCTCTCTCTAATTTCACTCATATTACAAAATACAAATTGAACATCGTCATCTAAATCAATCATGCAAATATTCTCAATCATCTCTTTTATTGTCTGCTCATTTACTGACATTTCTTTTATAGTTGCATCCATATCCATAGTCGCCCTACTATCCAATCCCACCATTGCTGCAATCAAAAATCCCCCTTTTAGTATAAAGTTTTTCCTGTACTCTGAAATTGAAATTCGTTCTAATAACCTCTCGAGCATAAAATTCTGCATTATTAATTGTGCAGAAATATCTTTCTCTTTTGCTAAATTTTTAATTTTAGCCTTTAATTGCATTGCATTTTTCAAAATAACACCTCCAAGTACGACCTTAATTTATCTTCAACTTTAAGCAATTTTGCATATTCTGATAATTTAGGAATGTTTTTATCGTTTTGCTTTGCATAACTTTTAAATGCATCTGTTACAATTTGTATATCCTTTTGATTTCTTTTTTTTAAAATATCACATAACGTACGTTCTCGATTGTATACATTAATAGTATTTCCATTTGGTGAAATTTTTTCTTCTATGCCAATCTCATATAATGATTTAATTACTTGTGTGCATTTTACATTTTCTTTTTTCACCATAGTAAGATTATAACTAGACGGAAATGTCATATAATAATAATTAGGTGTCCGATCTGTTAAATCATATAAAAAGAGTGCTGTTTCATGTGAAAAAATTCCACGTTTAAATCTTTTTTGTAAATTAACAAACTCATCTTCCCATACTTCTGGAAGAATGTAAACTCCTCTAGATGATTTCTCAAGTTTCTCTTTATCCACTAGATGATTTAGATTACTTCTCGAAAACCCTGCTTCTACAACCATAGCTGTTGTAACAATTCCATTATTTTGTTTTGCCATTAGTAATATATCATCCATTACACTCAAAAAATCACCTCCAACTTAATTGACGTTTATGCTTAAATTATATATTTTTTAAGCATAAACGTCAATATATTTTCATATACTTTTTAAAAAGAAAAATGCCAACTAATAAATTTCAATTGACATTTTTAGCTTTTCAAAGTATATTATTTAAGTGCACAAAACACAAGCTGGCATGGCACAGACGGTAGCGCACCTCATTGGTAGTGAGGAGGTCACGGGTTCGATTCCCGTTGCTAGCTTTTTAATCTTCTTTTCCGATTAATATCTTATAACTATTATTCCCAACATACAATCCTGTTAAATTATCAAAATCCTTATCGCTTGTATATACATAAGCTGTAAGCCACATTTGTTTTATCTGTGATATTTTACTTCCTGCTGTCAATTTGATTGATGTACACATCGTATCCTCATTCATATCTGGTTCACTAAGATGAGTATACCACACCCCTCTTGTTTGATGGTAGTCATCATACATATATGCTTCTACATAGTCAGTAAATCCATCTATGTCATTTGGAGTACGAATCATTTTACTTATCTTCTCACCATCTTCTAGCTCTATTTCTAAGAAATATCCTATTTTATAGTCTTTAGAATCAAAACACTCATTCCATAAAGACTCCCACATATCTTTAAAATAAGTTCCTACAACTTGTTCATCTTTAGAAGCTAGCACTTCATAGCATACAATATCCTGACCTTGCACCCACTTAGAATAATGTTCTTTAACTAGCTGTCTTATTCCCTGTGCATCATTATAAATATATATGCCTATAGAATTGGCTATTCCTACCTGTAGTGTTGTTTCTTCCTCAGTCACTTTTTCTATAGTAGTATCTGTTTCTTTTGTATCATTTTCACCACTCTTTGTTGTTGCAACTAATGATTCTGTGGATTTTTCTTCTTCACTACCACATGCTGTTAAAATTAAAATTAAGCTCATTATTGCAAGAATCTTTGTAATTTTTTTACTCATATATGTACCCATATCTTTTCCTTATTATTTTAGCTCAAATGCAAATGGAAGTAATGTCTCTAATGTATATTCCTTTATCACTGCATTATCTTCAATGATTACTATTCCATCTTTGTCCATAAATTCACTAAGCACCTGTCTACACATCCCACAAGGATATGTTGCTTCCCTTCCTGAAGACACAATAGCTATTTTAGTAATCTTTTTATGACCTTCGCTTATAGCTTTAAATACTGCAACTCTCTCTGCACATATAGTAGCACCAAATGAACTATTTTCTATATTGCATCCAGTATAAATAATTCCACCCTCTGTCAACACTGCCGCTCCTACACAAAACATAGAAAATGGTGCATAGGCATTTCTCATTGCGATTTTAGCACATTCTAATAATTTTTCTTTTTCTCTCATATCTTTATCCTCCTTATATACAAAAAGCCCTTTTACAGGGCTTCATGTTTTATATTAATAATATACATCTAAATCGTCATCATCATATGAACCATTTTCATATTCCTTAGTCCAATCAACGTTTCCGACTCTTTTTGGTTTTGCTGCAGGTTTTTGATGTCTTACATCTTTTTTAACTTCTTCCTGCTTTTTCTTCATTACTTTTTTTTCTTTTTCTAATCTATTTATTATTTCTACTTTTTCAGTTTGATGCTCTTTTGGTTTATCTGGCTTAACCTGTTTTTGTCTTCTTATTGGCTGATCATCATCATCTTTATCCTTGCCAAAGCCCATAGACTTATCAAAGCCTCTGTTGAAACTCTTTTGTCCACCACCTGGCTTAAAACCATCTCTCTTGTAGCCACCTGGTTTATATTCACCACTGTTATTTCGGTCACCTCTTGGTTTGTATTCTCCATTATTTCGGTCACCCCTTGGTTTATATTCACCATTATTTCGGTCACCTCTTGGCTTATACTCTCCATTGTTTCGGTCACCTCTTGGCTTATACTCTCCATTTTCTCGGTCACCTCTTGGCTTATATTCACCATTGTTTCGGTCACCTCTTGGTTTATACTCTCCATTATTTCGGTCACCTCTTGGCTTATACTCTCCATTATTTCGGTCACCTCTTGGCTTATACTCTCCGTTACTTCGGTCACCCCTTGGTTTATATTCTCCGTTATTTTGGTCACTTCTTGGCTTTTGATCTCTGTTTCCATAAGACCTATAATTATTTTCGCCTGTTCTTGTCGTTTGTCTGTTTTCTCTGCTCTGACTGCTTCCAGCATTCGTTGTAGCCACGTGAATATTCCTCCTGTATGTATGCGATAAATCTACTATTTTTTAGTATATGGTCTTGAACCGCTAAAGTCAACTACTTTTTTGATTTTTTTTTATAAATTTATAACAATACTTGACTTTTTAAATGTTCAATTTTATAATCAAGTAGCAATTTGATTGTGACATTTTTCGTCACATGCTGATTCATATGCATTTTAATGCATTCTATGCCCACTCAGTAAGGGAATATGGTGAAACTCCATAACAGCTCACTCTACTGTAATTAGATACGAAACTTTAGTGCCACTGAAAAAAATTTGGGAAGGCGAAGGATTAGGTTTGAAGCTAAAAGTCAGGATATCTATCATATTGCAACTATAATTTAATCATTTGGTGAGAAGTGATTCGGAGGAAAACATGTATAAAAAAATTATTTCAACAGCATTAATAGTAATGCTTCTTTTTTCTTGCCCGAGTTTTAATACTCTTGCAGCATCAAATAATGATTCTGACGTTAAATCAGAACTAACATCCACTGCTAATTATTGCTTATCTATTCTTAAAGAAAAACTAAGTGATAGTGAAAACACTATAAATTATGATGACTATTCAAAATACATCAGTATTTTACAAGCTGGTGTTTCTGACGAATCTATTACCACTATTTTGCTAAACCACATAAAAAATAATGTAGCAGAAGATGGCACTACTGAAATAAGCAACAGTGGTTACGGAAGTTATCAAAACACTTATACTTATGCACTTTTAGTTCTATTCCTAGATGAAGCAGGCGAAAAATCAACAAGCTTTAATAATATAAATTATGTTAAACTAATGGAAGATAGCTTTATTAACGATAAACTAGAAGATGTAACTGTATACGTTTATCCTATTATCGCAAAGGTCATTGATAACCATAATGGTGATTTAAATGATACTCCTACTCTTAAAGACAAGTTAATAGAAGGTGCACTTTCATTATATGTTTCAGATGAAAATGGTACTGGTATAGATTTCTATGGAGTATCTGTAGATAACAACTCTATTGTATTATCATCTCTAGTAAAATATTATAAAGATAATAAAGACGTAAAATCTAAGGTTGACAATGCTATTTCTTGGACTATAGAACAAATGCTTCCTGATGGTACATTTAATTATAATTTAAGTAGTGAATATAATGCCGTTAACGCAGATTCTACTGGACTTGGATTAAAACTTTTATCTATATATGAACTTACAGAAAAAGCAAATCTAGCATATAAGGGATTACTAACATTTAAATCTGAAACTGTAAAGGGTGCTTATACTTATAACGGTGAGGCCAGTGATTTTGCTTCCTTTGATGCACTTTACGGATTACTTGAGTACTATAAACTAACAGATACTTCTAACACAACATCTGATAATAGTTCAGATATTGATGATTCTGACAATGTATTAATAGTTACTATTAGTGTTGTGGCTGTAGTAGCCATTTTAGCTATTGGCGCTATAATTATTAGAAACAAGAGAAAATAGGCAGGTTTACTAATGAAAATTAAAGCATATAAAAAATTTCTTATATCTACTATTTTAATTTTACTTATACTTCCCCTTTTATTTGCTTGTAAAATTGAAACAGTCGATGAATACGAAAAAAGAATTTCTGAAGAAGAAGGTTTATCCGACCTTATAGAAGTAAACCTTCTTGTCACTTGTGATGTTCTTCTTACGGAAGATTTAAATAAAGAAATTACAGATTATGTTATCCTAGAAACTTCTATCAAAGTTCCTAGAGACAGCACTGCTTTTTATGCTTTAAAATCTGCTCTTAAAGAAAATGCTATTCCTTATGCTACTACAGGATACGGACAAACCATTTATATTTATTCTATTAATAACATTTGTGAAAAAGATTATGGTAGTACAAGCGGATGGAAATACCTTGTTAATGATATTTCACCATCAGTGGGCAGCGGTGCTTATAAACTAGATAAAGGTGACTGCATCTGCTTTTACTACTCTTTAACAATTGATTAAAAATGCTGTGCAAGGAGGATATATGCAAACAAATACAAGAATTGCAAATCATTTTTATAATTTTCATCCTATAAGCTTAATGATTTATTTTATTCTTTTACTAATTAGTTTTTTAAGCTTAGAATATAGTAAATACTTGATTTTCATCTTTGCAATACTTAGCGTACAATATATGCTTTTAGTAGGTGCAAAAAAGTTCTTAAAATCTTTTATTTATTTTATTTTATTAACTATATTTATGGGAATATTTAACCTTATTTTTAATCATTCTGGTGACACACCATTTTTATATATAAACGGTATTCCCATTACCATAGAATCATTTATATATGGTATATATTCAGGTATAATGATTTCTTGCTTTATTCTATTGTTTAACTGTTTTAATAAATCTGTTGATAATGGAAAAATAAACTATTTATTTTCAAGACATTTACCTGTATTTGGTCTTATAATATCAATGTCTTTTAGTATATTTGAACGTTTCAAAAACAAACTTGATACAATAAAGCTAGCACTTTTCACTCAAGGAATACGTTCTTCTTTAGGATTACTTTCCAAAATAAGATATGCTTCTACTGTTTTTACTGTACTTATTTCAGTATTACTAGAAGACAGCGTAGACACTGCACTTTCAATGACTGCAAGAGGTTATGGAAGTCATACAAAAAAAACTTATAAAAAATATTCATTTAAAGCAAATGATTTTATAATGATAATTGCTGCTTTATTTTTTACATTCATGACTATTATAGGTTTTATACCTTTTATATATTTAATCACTGTCTTGCCTATAATATACAACATTTATTCGGAGGTTTTATGGTACTATCAGTCAAAAATTTAAACTTTTCTTATACAAAGTCACAATCTAATATTTTAAAAGATATTTCATTTTCAATTAATGAAGGTGAGTTAGTACTTTTATGTGGACTTTCTGGTTGTGGTAAAACAACTTTATTAAAGCATCTAAAAAAAGAACTTACCCCTTCTGGAAAAACTGATGGTGGTATTTATTTAAAAGATAATCTAAATATTGGCTATGTTTTCCAAAACCCAGATAGTCAAATTGTTATGGATAATGTTTTTGATGAGATTATTTTTGGTTGCGAACATATCGGTATGACTACAAGTGAAATAAATCTACGCCTAAGCGAAGTTAGTGCTTTTCTTGGTATAGAAGATCTTCTTGATAAAAAATGTCATACTCTTTCTGGTGGTAGCAAGCAGCTTGTTAATTTAGCTTCTGTACTTATTAGTAATCCAGATATCTTGTTACTTGATGAACCATTGTCACAGCTAGATCCTGTAAATTCATATTGGTTTTTAAATATTATTAAACGTTTAAATTCTGAACTCGGCATTACTGTTATCATTTGCGAACACAATCTTGATATGACATTAAATATAGCCAATCGAGTGCTTTATATGGAAGATGGTAAACTTTCGTTTGATGGAACAACAAACGATTTTATTAGTTATACATTAAATAATTCCACTTTTTATAATTCGCTTCCTGCTACTATACAGCTTTATAATACTCTTAATAAAAATTTTTCAACTGATTATCCAATACTAGTAAATGATTGTCGCCAATGGTTCAAAACCTATTTAGATGACAAAGATTTTTTAAAAAATAACGCTTTAGTTTCTGAAAATGTCAACACTAAAAATAATGACACTGTTATATCAATTAAGCATGGATATTTTAAGTATAACAAACTTGATAGCGACGTTATATCCGACTTAAATCTTGAAATAAAAAAATCTGAATGTTTTTTTCTTCTAGGTGGAAATGCCACTGGAAAAACTACACTTATATCAGTAATAAGTGGTTACAGAAAGTTTTATAAAGGGAAACTAGGCGTATCTGGAAAAGTCGGCTTATTGATTCAAAATCCTGCACTTTCATTTATAAAAGATACTCTTATAGAGGACTTAAAATATATTTTGAAAGTAAATAGTATTAATAACGAATCTGTCATTGAAACGTTAATAAATAAGTATCCTATTTTCAAAGACATTCCTACATTTTTTGATTATAATCCACTTGACCTTTCAGGTGGACAAATGCAATTAGCTGCACTTTTTAAAACACTACTACTTTCACCAGATATTCTCTTATTGGACGAACCAACTAAGGGATTAGATGGCAATCAAAAGCTTTTACTCTCAAATCTCATTAGCCAGTTGCGTAAAAATGGTATTACAATCATTATTATCACGCACGACTTAATGTTTGCAGCTTTAAATGCTACAAGATGCGCTATGCTTTTTAAAGGTCATATTACAGCACTTGAAACCCCAGAATATTTCTTTAGTAATAACAATTTTTATACAACAGACATTGCTAAAGTCACTCGTGGCTATATTAATAACACACCTACACTTAACTCACTAATCAAAACACTTAAGGAGTCAAATATTGAATAATTATCTTATAATTGCTATATCTATAAACTGCATAATAAATCTAATATTTCTTGTTTTATTTGAGCGAAGTAAACCTACACCAAAAGATTTTTTACCTATAGTCGTTATGTGTAGTGCTGCTTGCCTTGGCAGATTAGTTTTTAGTATAATTCCACAAGTTCAACCTGTTACTACCCTTGTTATTATTACTGGTGCCTCTCTTGGCCCTGTTTATGGTTTTATCACCGGCTCTGCCTCTGCACTCTTTTCAAATATGTTACTTGGACAAGGAGTTTGGACTCTATTTCAGATGACTGCTTGGGGCATGGTTGGATTTATTGCAGGTATAATTGGAAAATTATTTAAAACTTATAATAAACAAAAAAAGACTAGCAAATCCATATTTGAATTGATAGTCTTTATTGTATACGGTTTTACCTCTGCAATAATATATAGTATAACTACAGATACTTTAACCATTTCATATTTGGGCAATACATTAAGCATATCTTCTGCCATAGTAATATTTATTACAGGAATTGCTTTTAATATTTCACATGGTATTTTTAATTCCATACTTATCTGTATGCTTTATAACCCATTAACAAGAAAACTAAATAGAATCATGCTTAAATAATTAATTTTCTTCGTCTTCGTCATCTTCTGCTATTTCATCGTATTCTTGTTCGTCAAGCCATTCATCAAAAGCATCTGCTACCATATCATACTCTTCATCTGTCTCGATTGAATCTAAGTTTGGATTACCATCTGCATCTTCTGAATAACGGTAGAGATATACTTCACCTTCTTCTGCTTCTTCACCTTCTGTTGGAAGAAGAGCTATATAATCTTTCTCATTTGCCGTAAAAATTGTCACTACTAAACATTCCACCTCTGTATCATCATCAAGTGTAAGTGTAACAAACATTTCGTCGTCTACTTCATTCATTTCGTTATTGTCTCCCATTATTATGGTCCTCCTTATCTGCATAAATTATATGCATTCGTTCTATGTATATAATGTACCAAATATACCCTTAAAATACAATCACTTTTTAAGTAATCTTTGATACTGTAATAATACCTTTAGAAAGTACAGTCTTTTTATCAAATTCTAATTCTTTATCTATTTCAGGAAAGTAAACTTTTAGTCTTTCTTTATCCACTTTCCTTATTATACCTTCACCATATTTTACATGAGTAACTCTTACACCTATCTTTATAGATGCATCATTTTCCACGATTTCTTCTACAAATCTAGACACTTCAGAATTTTTACCATATTTTTCTTTACAATAATAAATATGAAGTACTTTCTTTGCTCTAGTCATCGCTACATAAAATAATCTTCTTTCTTCCTCAATATCTTCTTTAAGCAGTGATTTTTTATGTGGTGTTATACCTTCATTTGCATCTATTATTATTACTTTTTCATATTCTAAACCTTTTGAACTGTGCATTGTAGAAAGCTCTACACAGTTTTTCTTTTGCATACGTTCCTTATTTTGTTTTATAAGCTCCTTACCATAGTTCTCTATATGCAAAAACCACTCCTCGTAGCTTCTAAAAGGTTTCGATGCTTCAGCCAATTCATCTAGTACTTCATAAAGCTCCTCCGGCTTAATTCTCCTATAATTAGCATATTCCTCAACATACTCTTCATAACCAATACCATGTCTTATATAATTAATTGCAGAATATGGATTCATTGATTTAAGCATATTTAAATCATATTGCAACTTTTCTAGTCTCTTAACAACATAATCTTTATCCTTATAAGCATCCATAATCTCATCTATCGTTATATCTGTGCTTCTAAAAACTTCTCTTGAAACATAACGTTTCGGTCTGTTTATAATTTGAAGATAATCACTTCTTTTTCCATTTCCTATGGCAATATTAATATATGACAAAATATTTTTGGATACAAAATGCTCATAAATATTAGGCAGAGCATCTTTTATCTTAAATGGTAAATTATATTCCATAAGCTTTTCAACCAATACTCTTGGATTAATATTAGCTCTATAAATAACTGCTATATCCTTGTACTCTCCTCCTAGTTCTATATGATTATTAATAAACTCTATTACTTGCTTTGCTTCATCAAAACTATTTTTACATTCCTTAATAAGAATATGTTCTCCTTGCTCATGAACAGTCTTTATTTCCTTACCATACCTACTTTTATTATAATCAATAAGTCGTAATGCAGATTCTACGATACTATTTGTAGAACGATAATTTGTATCCAGCGTAACAATACCAGCATCTTCATAATCCTTGGGAAAATTAAGCATTATCTCCGGCTTAGCCCCTCTAAATCTATAAATAGACTGGTCATCATCTCCCACTATAAATAAATTATTTTCAGGACTTGCTAGCATTTTTATTACTTCGTATTGAACTTTATTTATATCCTGAAATTCATCTATTAATATATACTTATATTTATCCTGCCAAATTTTAAGTATATCTGGTCTTTTTACAAACAAATCATAACACATAACCAGCATATCATCAAAATCAATTACATTACTTCTTACAAGCTTATCATTATACCTCTTGTATATTTTCTTAAAAATATCCTCAGCACAGTTTTTTGAATAGTAATAATCAAGATTTATCATCTCGCTTTTCACTTGACTTATTTCGCTTAATATTCCTTGGATAAATTCTGTTTCGTCATCTATTTCAAGCTCTAAATCTGCTGTTATTTCTTTGATAATCTCATACTTCTTATCTTCTGCCAATATATTTGCCGCACTATAATTATAAGCATATTTTAATATCTTAAAATATATTGCGTGAAAAGTACCAAAAGAAACAGGGTATCTATTTCCCCCTGTAAGTTCATAAAACCTTTCCTGCATTTCTATTGCTGCTGCCTTTGTAAATGTAATTACAAGAATATTTGACGGATTCACGCCATGTTCTAATATTAATTTTTTTGTTCTGTGGGTTATAACCGTTGTTTTCCCTGAGCCGGGACCGGCTAAAACAAGCAGTGGACCGCTTAAATGATCCACCGCTTTATTTTGAGATTCATTGAATGCCATTATTTTTTATTATTCCTCTTTAGGAAAGCTTTTCTATTCCCTTTTTAATACGACTAATAGTTTCTTCCTTGCCTATTATTTCCATTATCTCAAATGCACCACCAGGTGTCATCTGCTTACCTGAAACCGCCGTTCTAATTGGCCAAAGAGCTGTTCCATTTTTTATTTCTTTTTCAGCAACATAAGCCATTATTTTATCGTGAAGACTCTCTACTGAATAATCATCTATACTCTCGAGTAAAGGAAGCATTTCCTTAAGTATTTCAAGTGAAACAACTGCATCTGTTTTCATCTTCTTATGAGTATACATTTCTATGTCATAATCTGGAAGAGCTTCAAAAAAGTCAATATGTTCTTTAACATCTGGAAGTACTTCTATTCTTGTTTTCACTAAGTCTAGAATCTTTTTATAATCCAAATCCTTCTTTACTACCTCTTTGTAATAAGGCATAGCCATTTCATAGAATTTTTCATTATCCATTGCCTTTATATATTCGCCATTCATCCATCTAAGTTTAACGATGTCAAATACTGCTGGTGATTTACTTATATGATGATAATCAAACTTCTCTATTAATTCATCTAGTGTGAAAATTTCTTGATTATCTTCTGGACTCCATCCCAATAATGCAATAAAATTCACTACTGCTTCTGAAATAAAGCCTTGTTCAATTAAATCTTCATATGATGAATGTCCACTTCGTTTTGATAACTTTTTATGACTCTCATCTGTAATAAGTGGAAGATGTACATATTTTGGCACTTCCCAACCAAAAGCATCATATAATCTTTGATACTTAGGTGATGATGATATATATTCATTACCTCTTACTACATGTGTAATCTCCATTAAATGATCATCTACAACATTTGCAAAATTGTATGTTGGAAAACCATCTGATTTAATAAGAATCATATCATCTAATTCGCTATTATCAACTGTGATTTCACCATATATATCATCTACAAAAGTAGTTGTTCCTTCTTTAGGAGTATTCTGTCTTATAACATAAGGCATTCCCGCAGCAAGATTTTTTTCTACTTCTTCTTTAGTGAGGCTTAAGCAATGTTTATCATATACAGATATTTCTTTATCTCCAATTACTTGCTTAAGAGATTCTAGTCTTTCTTTATCACAAAAACAATAATATGCTTCTCCTTTATCAACAAGCTTTTTCGCATATTCAAGATACATACCTGTAGCTTGTCTTTCGCTTTGAACATATGGGCCAAAACCCTTATCTTTATCAGGACCTTCATCATGTACAAGACCTGTTCCTGCCATAGTTCTATATATAATATCTACAGCACCTTCTACTAATCTTTCTTGATCAGTATCCTCTATTCTTATTATAAAGTCTCCGCCTTCATGCTTTGCGATTAAAAACTCATATAACGCTGTTCTTAAATTTCCTACATGCATCTTTCCTGTTGGACTTGGTGCAAATCTTGTTCTTATTTTACTCATTAAGTCATCCTCTTTTTTAGTTTATTATAAAATCAGCTAAAAACCATTCTCCATCAATCTTTACAAATATATACTCCATATCTGTAGGATAATTAACATCATCTTTATGATAATCCACATACAAATTGAAATAAGTCTTACACGAAAAACAATTTTCCGAATACATCTTCATATTATCAATAGTCATATCTTGAAATTCATATGTATATGTATCTCCCCATAAGTAAGCCCATACTGCTGGTATATCACTAATATATTCTTTAGCTTTTCCTACCATAAATGATTTAAGCTTATCAAGATTTCCTCTGTTAATAATATACATTCCATAATGTCTATTAATTTCTTCTATATGTTCTTTCTGAGACTCTAACAATTCATCATTAGCTGGAAAATCAAAAAAGTATTCTCCATCTTCTTCTTCAAAACTAAGAACCTTATCTTCTAATGATACTTCTATCTCAGGTTTTTGTATAAGTCCTGTTATTTCATATTCTCTAAAATATATATTATCTGTATATTCTGATATATTCTTACTTTCATCAAGAAGCTTATCATCACCTTTTTTAAATTCATCACTTACCAATACACCATTAACAGTAACTATCGCTTTTTCTGGTGCTACAATAGTAACCTTATTATCAGCCTTTACTGAATCTGAAAATGAAATATCTCCCACTTTCCATTCATCAAAACCATGACTATTCTCACCAGTCTTTTCAAGACTCACCTTAGCTATTACTGTTTTATCAATGCTAACAACAAAAACCGGCTTAGCATCTGTATACTCTCCAGCCTTTCTCCTAAACGAAGCTTTACCTTTAGAAAGAGTTTCTTGTAAATTTTCAACGACAACATCTATTTTTTCAAATCTTGAAAGTTCAACTTTGCTTTCTTCTAATAAACTTCCAATATTATCTGAAGTAAATTTTTCTACCACACCCTTCATAACATTATTAGGTAGGCTTGTATCATAATCCTTTAATAAACCATTAAGATATATTAAGCCTATACTAATCACAACTAAAATAATCGCTGAATATGCAATAAGAAAGATTCCAAATGAACCTATTTTTTTCTTCTTTTCCATTTTTACTCTCCTTTAACCAAAAATGCTGTTGGGCAATTTCTTGCTCCATATGGTGAATATGGTGTATTAATAACCTCTCCATTATAATACATCTGTGTAGATGTTCCTCCATCCATAGTAGATGCGTTAACTGCTCCATATTCTTGCATTATCAACTGTAAGTCTGCAAATGATGCACCTAAACTATTTGCCTGTCTGCCATCAATTGCAAGTAAAAGGAAAGCTCCATCTGCTCTTTGACCAATCGCTGTTCTTGGGTTAAGACCGCCACCAGTCCCGTTTACTTCTGTCGGTTCTCCATTAACAATTAAAAATGGTCCTATACTGTTATTAATACTAATACTATCTCTAATATTCATATCTTTTGCTTGCTGTCCATTCATGTTACCTACCACAAGTTTATTATCAAATGTTATTCCCGTTACATGATATGTTGTCGATAAATCTCCGTTTTTAATCTCTCCATCTACCATAACTAAACCAATTGGCATCGCTGTATATGTATTTTCACCATCTACAAACTCTCCACCATTGATTCCACCTATGGCATCATATCTTTTCGCCATATCAGATACCACTTGCCCCTGTGCCAATGTAAATGATGGAACAGTTCCAACGAATACCCTTGACGGATCCTTAACTATCATTAGCTTACCTCTATAAGTAGCCCCTTTTATATCTATAATTTCTATAGGTTCTTCATCTTTCTTATCATCCGGATCATCTGGATCATCAGGTTTAATAACAACTAAATCTGTATTTGATATTTCATTAGTATCAGATATTGAATTTCTCTCTAGTATTTCCTTAATTTCATCTTCAGAGTAGAACCAATTAGCCAAAAATCCAATTGCACTAGTTTCTTTAACTGACATTACAAATAAATCTGCTGCCGCTTCTGAAGGTCCATGCACTAGCATAAACATAACTGCATAAAGACCTCCGCACAATAATGCAACTGTCAATAACAGTGTAACTAATGTTCTTACAATATATCTTTTTATTCTGCCTTTTTTCTTGTCTTTTTTTCTTGTCTTTTTTTCTTCAACTACATTTACTTCATCATCTAACTTACAATCTTCTATAATATCTTCTTTTGTATCCTCTTCTTCTGCAACAGTATAGTCTACAGTATCTTCATACACAATTTCAATATCATCAAAATCATCTTTGATTTCTTGTGTATCTTTTGTTTCTTTTTCGTTATTCATTCCATTATAATTCCTTTCTCCTATTATCTAAACACCCATAATTTTTGTATTCTAAAACTAATAAAAAATAATGTAGTATCTACAATAGCCTTTGCTAATGTTGTTGTACCATCTCCTAGTTTTAAGAACCACGATATTCCAAATACCAATCCATATGAAATTAACATCTGAATTGCACATAAAAAATAATACTTATATACTGACTTCTTTAGTGATGCATCAGATTTAAATACTGCTTTTCTATTTACTAAATAATTAAAAATAGATGATACTATTCTTGGTGGAACTGTTCCTATCAATATACTCATTGACTTTCCGATATGATCCGTTAATAGTGCTGTTATTAAAAAGAATAATAGTAATTCTATAATTGATGCTGTAAGAGAACTTAACATAAATCCAAATAAAACCTTAAGTGAGTTCAATGTATACCCTAATAGCATTTTTATTACTTCATATGAATCTCTTATCGGACGAAAATGTGTTGTTTCATTTTCGTTTATATATATAGTCTCTATTTTTACTTCACAAAAATCTATGTTCATCCTTTTAAGTTCAAGCAGCATATTGGTTTCATATTCAAATCTTTCACCCTTAACATTTACAAACGTTTCTAAATACTGCATTGGAATTGCTCTAAGTCCTGTTTGGGTATCTGATATTTCCATTCTTGATACAAGCTTAAATATCTTTTTTGTAGCATTATTTCCGAATCTACTTTTAAACGGAACATCTATTCCTGAAAAATCTCTTACTCCAAGTATAACTTTATTTTCATGTTCTATTAAATTATTTGCACAGTTAACTATATCCTTTGTTCCATGTTGATTATCACCATCAACTGTCACTACTCCCTTTGTATTTGGATAATATTTTAAGACATATAAAAATGCATCCTTCAATGCTCTGCCTTTTCCCAAATTTGTATTATGGGTTATAACGTCACACTGTTTGTAGCTCTTAATTGTCTCAAAAACTTGTAGATGTTGCTTATCGCTTCCATCATTTACCACTATTATATTCTCAAAGCCTTTTTCAATCAACGCATCAATAACCTGCGTCAACTTTTCATCAGGATTTAGCGAAGGGATAATAACCGTTACTCTTTTATTTTTAAGTTCCATTCTACTCCTCTATAGTACATATTTGTATATTATTCGCTATTATATAATATACTATAACCTTTTTTTTTGCAACTGCTTTCAAGTAAAAGTTTGGTAATGATAATTACAAATTATCATTAGCGAAGTCTACAAATATCTTGAGGAGACAACCATGCTAGTCGTAAAAAACGGACAAATCATTACAGAAAATGATATCGTAAAAGGAAAAGATTTAATAATTGAAAATGGGCGAATAAATGATATTGTTGAGTCTTTTAGTAATACCGATTATAAAGAATGCGATATTATTGATGCAAATGGAGGTTTTATCCTTCCGAGCATAATTGACATAAATTCAACAACATTTGAAGATACTATTTATTCTACTAATGATAAAGGTATCGATTATAGTTTAATATTAAAGTCAATAGATGGTGCATTAGCCCAAAAAGGGATTTCTATAATATACCATTCATTTTCTATTTTAAATATTAGTGATTATCACTTGAAATTCAAACAAATTAATGAAATATCAAAAATAATAAATTCGTCTAATTTGTTAATAACGCATAGGCTTCATGTTATACTAGATGTTTATTCTACTGATATTATTGATGAATTGTCTACGTTAATAAAGTCTCGTATAATACATGAATTATCAATAAAAAGCACAAATTATATTGATTACGATAACGAGAAAAAATCAATTATTACAGTTAGGGATATAAATAATTTAGTAAATTTAGCTATTGCGCATAATGTTGTAATTGTGGGCAACGGACTTGAAGACAACGTTAAATTAGCATGGATGAAAAAAAGTAACATTGATATATGCAGATTTCCTTCAACAATAGAAATATCAAAAAAGGCTATTCAAAAAAATGTAAACATTGTATATAATGAACAGAATTTACCTAAAATGCAGTTAACTTCAAATATCATTTTAGAAAACTTTTCAGACAAATTGATAGAATCACTGTTTAATATTTCTACTACTAACACTATATCAATTAATGAAATCTGGCGATTGGTTACATCTAATCCAGCGAAGGCTTTAGGTATACATAATGATTATGGCTCAATTGAAAGCAATAAAATAGCAAATATAATTATTGTTGATTTTAATAAAGATGGTATTGCAATAAAGAACATTATTATAGACGGAAAAATCATAAATTGAAAGAGAAGCTGATTATCTATAATAGATAGTCAGCTTCTGCTTTGAATAGGAAATTTTGCGAGTATTAGCAGCTGATAATTTGTAATTATCGCTACCATTATTATTATAACTCATTTAATTAGCAAGCTCAAACACTTTTTCCAAAAACTGACAATTATCTTATATGCATTTTATTTCTTGGATGCTTATTTCTAAGTATCTGCTTTTGCTTTTCGGACGTAACATATGTATATATTTGAGTTGTAACAATAGAAGAATGCCCTAACATTTTTTGAATATAACGAATATCCACATCTTCTTCTAACAACAATGTAGCAAATGAATGCCTAAACATATGTGGTGTTATGTGCTGCTCTAATTGACATGCATGTGCATATTTATCAATCATACGCCTTGCAGATTGCTCTGAAATTTTTTCTCCATACCTATTAATAAAAAAATAACCTGTACTTTTTATTTTGTCTTCAAATCGCTTTCTATATCGTTTTAATATAACAAGAACATCTTCGTTAGCAATCTGCAAATATCTTTCTTTTGCACCTTTGCCTTTAATGCACAATACCCCCTCATCAATAATAAACTCTTCATCTCTTAGACTACATAACTCTGAAATTCTCAATCCCGTTGCGAATAACATCTCAATTATTGCAATATCTCTTAAAATCAGCTTGCTTTTTAATACTTTCATCTCGTTGTCTTTTTCTAATCGGTACAAGTAGCTTAATAGGCGTTCAATATTGTCTTTTTGAATTGTCTTTGGCAATATTGATTCTTCCTTGAATTTTGTTTTTATAGCATGAAAAGGATTATTTTCAATTATATTTTCGCTTTCAAGATACGAAAACAAAGCTTTTACACTAGCAATTTTTCTTTTTGCACTTTTTTGTTTATATTTCGTATGTAAATTTATAATATAACTATTTATCATTTCTTTTTCACTTGTGTAATCTGCTTCTGTCGCAAATTCAATGAACTGATTCAAATCTATTCTATAAGCACGTACTGTTTTTTCTTCTAACAACCTTTGATATTGACAATAAAATAAATACTTTTTTACTTCTTCTTCTAGTATCATTATGATTCCTCCTTTAAATTTCCTATTGAAGGAATCATACCATTATTTTCCATATTTTTCTCTTAAATATCAAAAAAATAATTGGTAATTTATGGAATTATTAATTACCTAAGTAATAATTGAAACATACCCAGTTCACAATCCCATCATCTGATATATTTAGTCTAACATATGTATTATCTGTTATCATATATATGTCTGATTCTGACTTTTCAAGTCCATGTTCTGCAAGTTTTTCTTTTGCCACTGCTTCTGTCATTCCTACTTGAACACCGTAAATACTAAAATTATCCACTTTACTAAACATCCAAACTTGATATCCATCATGTGCATCAGATTCCCCTACTTCAATAGCTCCATCACCTAATGTATATTTCGCTACCGAACTATCAAATGTAACCTTTTGATCATTTGGATATATTTTTTCATGCAATGTCTGAGCTAACTTGCCACCTAAATACTCAGGTTTTAGTTCTACATAGTCACTTAAATCAACCTTTGACGTCTCCGTTTTCTTTTTTGTAGACTCATCTTTAGTTGAATCTTTTGATTGTGTTGCTTTAATTACAATAAACACGCCCATACATATAATAGCCACAACAATAACTCCAACTATTATTTTTTTTACTATTGAGTTCATATTTTTCCTAGCCTTTTCCTTTCTATATTTTTTACTTCATCTGCATTATACACATATTTTTACTTAATATAAAAAAAATTAAGATTTCTTTCAAAAAAATAGTACTGTTGTAAATTTTAATTTTACAACAGTACTATATAATTAAATATTATTGCTTTTAAGTTCATGTGATAAGCCATGTGTCATTTACACATTCCTCACAGCATTCAATATTTTCTAAAATGCGTAATGCTATACTCATGTCAATTATACCCTTTCAAAATATTTATTTTGCTAATCTGCTGATTTGAACTAAAGGCTCTTCACTTATATAGACACCAAATTTTTGGAGATTGTGCAAAATTAAAATTTATGCTTGCTTCTTACATATTTATATAGTAAACTATATATGTAAGAAGCGAGTTAATTTACCGGCCGGGAATGATTTCTTAGGCGGGGGTACCCGTTTCTTTTTTTATGTTCTGAATATCATATAAATACAATTCCCCATCATGGGAATGCTGTACAAGCAGCAATGCTGAATATTTGTTATATGTAATTTCTTTAGAATCTTCATGGTAAATAGGAATTGCAAAACGGGTTTCATAATAATGCCAACCATAGCGTGCACTATTTTTATGCCTTTCCTTTTTA
>JAVBRI010000039.1:0-8257 GCA_031548165.1 Lachnospiraceae bacterium | reverse complement strand
TGCTTTTGTTTCTCTTTTGTAGCATTCTTCTATTTTGTCCTGTAGAAACCAGAGCGAGCCTATTAATTCATCAACGTCTTTATAGCTCAGTCTAACACTTCCATCATTTTCATTTTTAGTCATGTAATCACCTCAAATCATTATTTGCACTTACTTATATGATTGAAAATCTTTTTGATTCTGAAACCTTAGTAAATTGGTTGTAAAGGTCTTGGTATTTTTCTTTAAAGGTTTTTGTATCAAAACGGTTACTTACTACTGGTGTATATCTTACCTCAAAAACATCAACTACCATTTCTTGTGTACCCTTTAATACCATTTCTGCTTTGATTTCATCTTCAATACTCTTAATTTCATGCTCAAGTTCATCAACCATTAACTTAAGTTCCTTAACTTCTCTTACCTTGATTATTAATTCTTCTTTGCTCATGTATAAATACCTCCACTTTTTAATTTGCAACCCTTTAAGAATCTTCCTGACTATTGGTCTTGCTCCATTGCTCACTCACAGGTATATGGCTTAAAGTTTATTGAGGGCTTTCGGCTTACTCGGTTGCTTGTGTATTGCTTATCTTGTAATTACATTATACATCAAAAAGTGTGTATAGGCTATTGGCACATTGCACAAACATACATCAAAATATGTGTATATATTGTACATTGAATTATGTGTATATTTATTGTATAATATAAATTATAGTGGGGATAGTATCTTAAATTAAATCACCACCAATAGAAAGAAGGCGAAATACTTGGGTAAAATCATCTATGACAAATTATTAGAGTTAATGAAACAAAAAGGGCTAACCACCTACAGAATAAGAAAAGAAAAAATCATATCTGAAGGTACACTACAAAGTATAAGGCAAGGTAAAGGAATTTCAACTGATTCAATTGCTGCATTATGTGAAGCATTAAATTGTCAACCTGGTGATTTAATAGAATATATCCCAGATGGAGAATCCTATAAGGAATAAATTAACTCTAAAATCCCATACTATGAAAGGAAGGTGACTCTTTGGAATCAAACCGCAACTACAAAGATGGTGTATTTACCACACTATTTAATGATAAAGAAAAAATACTTGAGTTATTCAATGCCCTTAATAATACTAATTATGGTTCTGATACTGATGTACAGATTCAAACATTATCAGATGTATTATATTCAGTGCGAAAGAATGATTTAGCTTTTTCTATTGATAACCGATTTATTGTGTTAGCAGAACACCAGAGTTCTATATGTGCAAATATGGCTTTAAGGTTTCTGATTTATGTACCAAGGGTATACGAAAAAACAGTTGATAATAAACTTATCTATTCCAATACACCTGTAAAACTTCTTACCCCAGAGTTTTTTGTACTTTACAACGGTACTGAGGATTTTCCGGCGGAATCTACTCAAAAATTATCAGATTTATTTATTGTTAAACCTGATAAAATACCATTAGAACTAGAAGTAAAAATTATTAATATTAATAAGTGCAAGGAACATAGTATATTAAGCAAAAGCACCACACTAAATCAATACAGCTTATTTGTTGACAAAGTAAGAGAGTTTTTAAAGCAGCAGCTCAACAGGGATGAAGCTATTAAAGAATCAATAAAATGGTGCATACAACACGATATTTTAAGTAAATTTCTCAAAGAAAATGGATCGGAGGTGTATAACATGTTATTTGAAGAATATAACGTTGAAACTGCTTTACAAGTACGAGAATATGAAACTTTGGAAAAGACTGCTATTAAAATGCTCAAGGCAGGCGAACCTATAGAAAAAGTACAGTTATTCACGGATTTACCTACCAAACGTATTGCAGAACTAAAACAAAATCTTGACCTACAATTACAAAATTCATAATTCTTAAAGGTGTATGCTGCTGCATATGCCTTTTTCTATGGTAGCAGATTTTAAATGTCTGCATCTCACACATACGTTGGTTTCTTTGTTAAAATTTAACACTATAAGGAAATATCCAATAATATCTTTTCCATTGCCAAACCTATACTTTTAAAATACATCTATATTAGCGTTTTTAGAATGCTTTTCTCTTAAAGGGTATAAAACTACCACTAGCACATTTCAGTTTTTAAAATATGTATTGTAATACACGTTACTAGCCTTATAATTGATTTTGCTTTCTATTATGGTACTTCTTCAATCTTTCTGACCTCTGTTTCTTTTCTTCTTCTGAAAATATATATTGTCTGTCTTTATTCCTAATAGTAATTAGCTTCTTAGGAAACTCGTATGTATTGCCATTCTGGGTCTGTCTTGTCCTCTTGAATTGTTCTGGGTTCTCCTACATAGATTTTCCATTTTTGTAACCCATGTGGAATCTGATGCATATAGGGTACACATATCCTCTGTTCTTCCAAATCCTATATTTACCTCTTGTTCCTCTAATGATAATCCCATTGTAAAATCCTCCTTTAATTTTTCACTATAAGTATTCGTTTGTTTTGAAATATTTAATTTCATTCTTAGATGCAACCTTTTTTATTCGTGTTTGTTTTTGAATTTTATTCATGTTTGTTTTCCAAATAATTTTATTACCATACTTTGCTTTATTTTTGTGTGCTATTTGTAGCCAAAACACTGCACTTGCGACCATAGTTGTTTCGATTTTTCAGAGTATTTTAACCCACTGGTTGCAACCTTTTGTTGTAATTTATTGTTGTACTTGAAAGTTGTACTTTACCCATTATTACAGGCATTTACTTCATTTTTTCCACAGTATTTAAGTAATTTTTGTGTGCACACCTTTTTGATTTTGTGTGCAACCTTTTTGAAATAGGGTGCAACTTTGTGTGCAACCTTTTTGAAATAGGGTGCATCTTTTTGATACAGGGTGCATCTTGAGGGTGCAACCTTTTTATTCCGAACGTTCGCTTTAATTTATCTGAACGCTCATTATTTATTAAACGTTTTATGTTGTACCTGTAAGAGAAATACTATTATATTGGTTATTTACACAGCAGTAGATATCATGCTTTTTCCCATACACGAACACTCTTTAACTGAATTGTTTGTTTTGAAAATTAATGCTATATAGTCTATCATAGATAAGATATGACCCTCCCCAAAATTGGGGAAACCTATGTGTATATATTGTTCATTAAGATAAATGCGTAAGGATTGTTTAAGTATTCTGCTACCCCCTATCCCTTATAATCTTTAGCAGTTCATCCCTACCCTTAAAAAAATTCGCCCTGGTTGGTTTGATATTATTAAGTTCTAATAGTTTGAACACACATTCGTTAAACTTAGTTGGATAGATAAATGTAGCATAAAACCCATGCTTTTCCGCATTCCTGTTACCTATAGGTGCCCCATGACCAACAGCATTCTTATTCCCATAGGGTGCACCTCTTTTCTTCTTTTCCATAAATTCCTCACATCCTTGTATGATATAAAACCTTTAAGGTAAAAGCCTTGTAAAATATTAATCTTTGTTTAGTCAATAATATTCATACATGCCACGTACTGCCTATTTCCGTCATATTTGAATTAAAATCCATTTATGGTAACTTTGTATGGCTATTAATTAAAAACATCCGTTTGGGTCAAATTACGCTTTGCAGTTGGCAGCAGTTGTTTGTTTTATTCTTAGAGGTTGCTTTTTTCAAAATCATTACACTATTTTTAATAATTCTTTAATCACCTCATCAACTTCTATTCTTTTTAACTGTTTGTCCTCATTCTCAGTATGTAAATAGCACTCATTAATAAGAATATGCCTTATCTTGCTTATTATCTGCTTTAGCAAATGTTTATTGTGATCATCTGATTTCATAATACGAATATATTTATAGCGTAATTCTGCAAGTTCTTCATGATGGCCGGATGCATCCAATAGTGAAAGATATAATTTCTTTTCATCTTCCGTCATATCATCCATGCAAAGTTTTTCATATAACCCATGTTTGACAGCGTTTTTATTTTTCTTTGGTGCACCATGTCCTGCTGCGTTTTTATTCCCTCTAGGTGCTCCTCCTTTGTTTTTAACAGGCATTTAACCCTCCTATGCTGTCAATAGACAATAAATATCTTCTCTATATTTCTTGAAGTCAATTTCCTTCCTGGTTAATCCTTGCAAATTATCACTAATAAGATTCTCAATATAAATATCAAATGCAAAAGCATTATTCACAAGTTCCAAATGTTCCTCCAAAAACTCCATTGCTTTAAATATTTCTTTTGAGTCCATTGTTACTTGTTTTAAAGAACCATCCTTGTTAAACTTAATTGTTTTTACACCCTTAGAATAATATTGAAAATCCTCTTTTAGTCGGAAATACTGGCTCATTAGTGTTATTTCTTTTTGTTCTCCTACTGCAGATAATGATCTAATGGGCTGACCATTATACATTAGTACTCCCTGTTCTGTACCAAATTCGCAAACATCTGAAATACTAGAAAAAGCAATTTCAGTAAACAGCTCTACAATATCCCTAGTTTGACTATCCATATCATTTTTTACTAAAGTTGATAAATAGTATTGTATATTGCTACGTTTAAGTAACTCATTTGCTCTTATTCTTCCTGATGCAATATCACACTCATACGCTTGTGAATATGCCAGAGCTGCATTATGTGTCCTTATGTAATAAAGGCAAAACAATTCTTGTCTTTTTGTAGTTCTTGTTAAAAAATCAATTATATTATTCATAGCCACCCCTTTCTTGCTATATCAGCAAATTTTATACTAAATCAATAGGGCCTACTGTTTCAATTCATATTCTCACGCATATAGTAATAAAATGTTGAATAGATAATATAACCAGAGTACTGTCTATCAATGAATTGGATGTTTAAGCCATAGCGATTTTCAAAGCTTTTCAAACTGGCCACATATGGCAGAGGTTTAAAATCAGTCTTATACTTATGTTCCATAATGTCATTGTATCCCCTTGGATTTTCAACCATTAAATATATCCTACATCCATCCTTAGATGCTTTTAAAAATTCCTTTTCAAAACGTTCTCTATCTTTGCCAAGGTTTCCGCTTAATTCCTCCAGTGAGTTTTTACGTTCAATGACTACCTCTTTATGAAAATATATATCTTTGTCAACTGCTGCACCTGATGGTATGTAAAAGCTATAATCTCCATAATCCAAGGTACGCTTTTCGTATTTGATTTTGTTCTTTGTAAAATAATCAATGATATGTTTATTTTCCTTTTCTCTTTTATCTATTAAGATAACCATTGATTTAGATAATGTTTTTATCTGCTCTAATGTAAATTTACAATCTACTATCATTTTGCTCCTTTCCTGCTTACTACAATAAACCATAGACTTTTAACTGTACTCCGTATAGTACTCCGATAAAGTACTCCATATAATAAATCACTGCAAAGCCGTGATTTCATGGGATATCAGTTGTTTTTTAAGATACTATTGACCATTGTTATTGACTATAGTTGTTTCGTAAAATCCTAAAAAGTACTCCATTAAAATATTTATAAAATTAAAGTTTGACTTTCAACGTGGCAGCATTGCTAAAGGTATTTTATTATTTCTTTTCAAATATCCCTATAAAGGTTTCAACATCATCCACAAAATCAAGCTCACCATCCCAATAGGCCAATCCTCTAATAGTACCATCTGCACATAATGCCAAGTAAGGAATATTACTTGTCCAAATTCCGCCTTCTACTTCATTATCATGGTAATGTGCTTCTATAGCTTCATTGCACTTAATTAATTGAACAATATGGTCTTTTCCTGCTATTTCTTCCGGATTGCATTCTGTTGTAGTACAAACATATGATCTACCATTCTTGAAGGACACTCTCACTTCTTTTTGATTAATTCTTTGCATCCTATCAATGGTATCAACATTGACATAAGCATTTTCTAAATATACAAATCTTGTCATTATAACCACTCCCTTTAAGAAAAATTATAGTTCTACCTTTTTAAGTAAGAGCATCTATCCCAAAAAACAGTGTGGTAAGTCACTCAAACCCTTGTAAATAGAGACTCTTAGCAATGTTCTTACATTCTTACCCGTTTTTTGATTGTAGAGCCTTATAGTAATATTTAGTAAGGTATAGAGGCATAGGATACCCCTATATATATCTATATATTATGTAAGAACTGTAAGAATGTAAGATTATATATATATAACCCTTATATAATCAATGTTTCTAAGTCTTACATAGTTCTTACTTTTTAAGATATTCTTACATAAAGGGAATATCCGACTCATTAATTGCTATATCCTTATAATCAATAAAGCTTTTCTCTACAGGGAATAATATCTTAATATAATTTGCCTTTGTCTCTTTATTCCCAACAGTTGTCTGAAATGAGTACTTCCCTTGACTATTTCTTTCCAAATATTTCTTTTCTGCCCATTCTTTTTTGATAGAGTTAAAATCAAATTCTTTCTCTGACAGAGTAGAAATTAATTCATTCTGATTAATTAAACAAAACTCTTTTGTTACTTTTCCTAAAATCTTTGGACTATTTTCAGAAAAATAATTCTCATTCAGGGCGATCCAATCAATTATAAACTGATATGCCCTCTCTGATTGGGAAATTTCTTTTTCATTTTTAAGTAACTTTGAAATTTCATCTAAATTTAAGGCATCTTCTGATAAAAACACACACCTTTGTGCTATTCTATCAGCCAATAAGATAAACGCTAGGCTCTGTATTTGCTTTCCTGTGCTTGATGTCTTTTCTTTTAGCTCTTTGCAAATTAAACGATACTCTTCTCTTATAACCTTGATATCCGAACTCTGAATGTACTCTATAAACTGCTTTCCTGCATGTCCATAATTATTACGTACAACATCCAAGATATGTGCAAAGTCTTCAAATAGTGCTCCCTCTGTTTCAATTTCTATAACACGATTTATAGCTCCTGCTCCTGATTGGCTATTCACAATGGAATTTTCACCTGTAAAGATAGATACACATTCCCATGACTTTCCATCCTTCTCCTGACTATTACGGTCAAGTCGACCCCTGGTCTTTCCTTCAGATAATGAATAAATTAGTTTATCCAAACTACCTTTGGCAAGCTGTGTTTCATCCACAAGTACAGGAAGATTCTTTAAAAATGCTGCTCTATTTGTACAATAATTCATTGTTGAATCTACAGACATATATAGTCTGTCAGGTACTCCCCATATTGATGCAGAAACTATAATTGCAACTGTCTTTCCTGCATTTGAAGAACCTCTTAAATGCACAACAAAGCATAATCCACCTATTTTTGATATTAAAGTAGATGCAAAACTAGCATCCATCATTAAACGTACTGCAAGATTCTTTCTGCACTTTATAACTTCATTTTTCCATAAATTAAAATCGCCCTGCTGCTTCATCGATTCCACAATTTTTGTTTGCTCTGCATCTCCATCAAAAATAATGTCATTTGTATAAGGAAAAAAGCAATTATGGATCCATCCCATATGTGAGATTGATTTATATACAGGTATCGTATTTGGGTTAAGACGGTACATATCTGCTATGTATAATACAAGGTGCTTCGCTGTGCTATCTGTTACGGATATTCCCAAGGAAGCCAGATTTATAATTTGTCTACTGCTTGAGCATGTCACAGGGCTGACATTGATTGTTTTCCATACATAACTTTGGTTTCTCCATTGACTAAACGCTATCATGTACTTTTGTTCTCCAGTTTCCATATTTTCAATAACGCCAATAGGTAAAATTTGTTGAAATGATGCACGTATCCATTTATTGTCACTTTGATTAATGCACATAACAATCCCATCTTTATTACAAACCCAACCTCCACAGCATAATTGCAAAGGTGATCCAATGAATTGAGTTGTGTTTTCATCCCCTTGATTTACAATGATATCTCCTGTTTTATCTGTTGAATTAATTTCATTTAATGCCTTAGTATCCTTGATGGCATCTTCTACTGCCTTAACAAAGGATTCTCTATCCTGTAAGAGAAAATCATTTACATCTTTGCAATTGCCCATTATTTCCCCTATGGCAGCAGAATACCCATGCTTTGTTAATTCATTTAGCAATTTAGTTTTGGCTTCATTTCCTGCTACATCATTGTCCAAGCAAATAATAAATTTTATTTTAGATCTGTATGTAATGCATAGATTAATAAACTTACGTATATTAGCAACACTATTTAATGCTATGGCATTGTAGCCTACTTCCTCAATACTTAATGCATCCGCCCATCCCTCTACAATAAACAAGGTATCAATCTTATAATAATCATGATTGATAATATAGCGGTCATTGAAT
>JAVBRI010000007.1:0-93837 GCA_031548165.1 Lachnospiraceae bacterium | reverse complement strand
TGCAAACAAACAGACTTTACAGAATGGATTATAACACTTTTTAATGTACTTTTATATAGGATATGGCAAAAAAGTTTCTCAAAATGTAAAATACGAGGTTAAATCCACTTTAACTAGAATTTAGTTTTTCATTTAACCTATGAACCATTAACCAAATCCGACCAGATTAGAACTAATTAATTAAATCTTCATTTACAGAACACAATTCTTTGATATAATAAATTTAATAATTATTCTTCAGGAGGGCCTACATTTTGAAAGACGGAAAAAAATTTCTAGAAAAGAAATTTGCATGGGCAATTATTTATATGATTTTGCTCACAGCCTTTACTATTTACGTAATACTCGACACTTTTATAATCACTGATGTTTATACTGTCGTTACCCCAGATAATAACTCATCAAAGAAACCTACCAATGTAATTAAAACAAATAATACATATACTGATGATAATATCGCTATTACTATTAATACGTATAAACGATATGACACCATAATCTATGTAGCTGACATTAGAATTTCTTCTGTTGACTACCTTAAAACTGCATTTGCAAAAGATTCTTTTGGTAAGAATATAACAGAAACCACTTCTGATATTGCAGAAAGAAAAAATGCAATCTTTGCAATTAATGGTGATTTTTACGGTGTACACACTACTGGCTATGTTATCAGAAACGGCATACTTCATCGTGATGTAAAAAGAGAGGACCGAATAGATTTAGTTATATGGGACGATGGTTCTTTTGAAGTAATAAAAGAGAAGAATGTTTCTGCTAATACTCTACTTGATAATGGTGCTCTTCACGTTTTTTCATTTGGGCCTGAACTCTTAAAAGATAGTAATATATCAGTTTCTACTGATACTATTGTTGACAAGGAATGGGCAAGCAACCCTAGAACTGCGGTTGGTATCGTTGATAATCTTCATTACATTTTTGTTGTTTCTGATGGAAGAACTGACGACAGTGAAGGCGTTTCACTTTATCAGTTAGCTGAATTTATGCAATCATTAGGTGTAAAAAACGCCTATAACCTTGATGGTGGTGGTTCTTCAACCATGTATTTCAATGGTAAAGTTCTTAATAATCCTACAACTAGCGGTAATTCAATAAAAGAAAGGAGTGTGAGTGACATTGTCTATATCGGATACTAATGCACCAAAGAAATATCTTGCAAAAACAGGACTTTTTTACTTACTAATATCAATTTTTTGTGCGATATTCGGCTTAATATATGAGTATTATAGTCATGGAGTATATTCAAACTATATGATTTATGCTTTTGCATTTCCTTTAATGGGCGGTGCACTTCCTTTTACTGCTATGTCTATTTATAAAAGTAAACGTTTACCAAAAAGATTAACATTTAATCTTTATAATTCTGGCATTGCAACATTAACTGTTGGATGCATTATGCAAGGAATTATCAATATATACGGAACAACAAATAATCTTTTAATTGTATTTTGGATTGTTGGGGTTACTTTAACTATAATCTCTTTATTATTGTATTTTTTATCAATAAAATCGAAAAGTAGTTCTTAAATTTGTATAGGGAGAATCATTTTATGACTAAGAAGAAACCACATAAAAAACTTATAGTATCAAATATTGTTATATTTGGCTTAGTTAGCTTTTTTACAGATATTGGTACTGAAATGGTATACCCTATACTTCCTTTATATCTGACAACAGTATTAGGTGCTTCTCCTACAATAGTTGGAGCCATTGAAGGAATTGCAGAAAGTCTTGCTGCTATTTTAAAACTCTTTTCTGGTATGATTGCTGATAAATATAATAACAAAAAACAATTGGCGTTTATTGGATACTTTGCGTCATTTTTTAACAAAATAATTATTTTATTTGCCTCATCATGGACTGGTGTCTTGTTTGCAAGAATTGTTGACCGTTTTGGTAAAGGTATAAGAACCGCACCACGTGATGCTCTTATAGCTGAATCAGCAAGCGACGGTAAACTTGGTAAAGCTTATGGACTACATAAAGCCTTTGATATGCTTGGCTCATCTATCGGTATATTACTTGCTTTTTTCCTTTTAGCATCTGGTTCTTCTGGATTTAAAAAAATCTTTATTATTTCCATGATACCTGCACTTATTGGTCCTTTATGCGTTTTATTTATAAAAGATTCAAAAAGGAAATCCGCACCTAAAAAGCTGGATTTCAAATGGAATTCCTTTGATATAAGATTAAAATTATTCTTTGTTATTATCTTCATTTTTACACTTGGTAACTCATCAAATGCCTTTATACTGTTACGTGCATCGAGTGCAGGATTTTCTTCTCGTGAAGCAATACTGCTTTATTTTGTTTTTAATCTCGTTGCATCTATTTTATCTTATCCAATCGGAAGACTATCTGATAAAATTGGTCGTAAATATACATTGACTACTGGCTATTTTGTATATGGAATCGTGTACATAGGAATTGGCTTACTAAGTTCAAGAACCGCCTTTTGGGGATTATTTGTTATGTATGGAATATATACTGCATTAACCGCAGGTGGAGAGAGAGCTTTAATAGCTGAGATTGCTCCTTCACACCTAAAAAGCAGTGCGCTTGGACTTCATTCAGCAATTGTAGGTATCGGTTTACTACCAGCCTCACTTATTGCTGGATTTCTTTGGGATTCTATCGGACAGGCAGCTCCTTTTGTCTTAGGTGGATGTCTAGCTGTATTTTCAAGTATCTCTGTTTACTTTGTGCTAAGCCTAAAGCCTTCAACTACAAATCTATAAAGCTGTTCCTTTCTTTGGCATGAATAGCATTGACATATCAACACCCTCTAACTCAAGCAATTTTACTTTTTTATCTACTCCTCCTGCATAACCTGTTAAGCTTCCATTTGAGCCCACAACACGGTGACATGGTATTATAATAGATATAGGATTATGCCCCACTGCTCCTCCTACTGCTTGGCTTGACATACTTTCTTTGTTCATCTTTATCGCCATCTTTTTTGCTATATCTCCATAAGTGATAACCTCTCCATATGGTATTTCACATAAGATTTTCCATACTTCTTGGCGATATGCACCGCCAATAGGATAAAGTGGCAATTCCGAAATTATAGGTCTTTCACCTGCAAAATATCTATTTAACCATTTTCTTGTAGTTTCAAATACTGGTATATCATCTTTTTGTAGCACTTCCTCTAGTATACTATCCCCATGATATTTTTGTCCTTCTATCCACAATCCTACTAAATTATCACCATCAGAAGCAAGTGTAATATTACCCATTGGTGATATACAAACTGTCTTATAATACATTTTATCCCCCCTATGTATCTATTCTTTTTAATTCATTTATGTTTTTATTTCTATAGTTTAAATCATCTCTTTTTATAAAGCCTTTCGCTTCCCAAAAATCATTTCCGATTTTATTCTCTGAAAAAACTACGAGAACAACTTTATTTATACCTTCCTCTTCTAATGCATCCATCGCACTATTTATTAACTTACTTCCAATTCCTTGATTTCTTTTAGATACATCTACTGCTGTATGATGTATAAAACCACGACGTCCATCATGTCCACTCAATATAACTCCAATAATTTTCTCATCTTCTTCTGCAACAAAACAAGTATTGGGATTCCTATCTAAGTATTTCTTTATACCTTCTCTTGAATCATCAATATCATTCAATCCCATACCTGGTGTATTTATCCAAAGATTATATACACCATCATAATCCTCTATCGTCATTTTTCTTATTATGTTATTATCCATATGTAATACTCTTCCTCCTCTTTTTCAATCCATTAAAACTTTAGCATATATAACACTCCCAATATCAGGAACTTCATTATCCTCTACCATCCAACAATTAGCCATTGCAGTTTCAATAAATACACATTTCTTTATAACATCTATAGGTATATTTAAGTTATCTACAAAAAAATCATTAATCCTTCTCATATGTTTACTATAATGTTCAAAAGAAATATCGACTTCAAATTCATTCAAAATAAATCTTGGAACATCAAATATTGATGCACCTATTACACCTTTTGGATCAATTATTTTATACTTATTATCTTTTCCTAATAAAATATTGTCATGATGGAAATCTCCATGCAACAGCACCTTTTCTGGATATTGCTTACATAAATCCAAACAAACTTCTTCAGCCTCTTTCATTAAATCATAAAGTTCTTTATAATCATCCCTTTTACTCATATACTCTGTTATCCTACTCACCCATCCAAGATATGTTGGATATATTTCATCTCTAGCAGGTTTAATATGTAATCCATTATATAAATCTACAAAAACAGATAATCTCTTTTCAAGTACTTCTTCATCTCTTAATCTAGTACCTGGTTTTATGTATTCTTCAAGAATAACACCATTTTCAATATCCGATTTAAATACTTTACAAAATCCATTACCTTTATATTCTTCTAAAAATTGAGTTTCAGTAAAAAAGGCTTCACTATTTCTCCCTATTTTAAGTACTGCATCTCCATATTGCCTTGAATGACATATAAGAATTAAGTTAGCTGAATAATACTCAACAAATTCTAGTATCTCAAGTTCCCACTCTTTTGAATATCTATCAATGTCTTTAACTACCTTTTCATAAAACTCATTACCGAAGTGGTTAGTTATCTTTTCTATTTGATTTTCTAATAAAATAAAACTCATTCACGTTCTCCTCAATATAGTAATAGAATAATTTTACCATATGCATTCAAAAAATGCCATACCATTACAGTATGACATTTTTTGAGTTTAAATCTTTTTGTATACCCTAAAAATCATTAAATATCCTGTACATATAATTGACAATACTGCAAATCCTGCAAATATTGAAAACCATGCACTGACAAATCCAAAAAGCAATCCGACAAGCATTGATATAAATCTTAATCCCAATGAAGAGAATGATTCCACTGTAGCACGTATATGACTTTCTGTTTGATGATGAAGATATCCTGTTATAAGTGGTTCTGTTATTCCTGCAACCATTGAAATTATAACCATCGGAATTAAACAAAGTACGTTTCTTGTGCAGAAAACAACAAAATACCCAATGGCATTTATAACTATAATTGCTGTTAAAATGGTCTTATAACCAAACTTCTCCTTGAGCTTGTATGCAAATAAGTTTCCAGGAATTCTAAATGATAATTGTAAAGCACTTACAATGCCAAAGAACAAAACTGGAATACCTATATCTTCTAAAACCAGTTGCCAAAACTCATCAAGATAAATAAGGCATGCTCCAAGAACAGCTCCTGATAAGCAATAAATTAAAACCAACGGCTTCATCTTAAATAATAATACAGCTTGCTTTGTATATTGCATAACGCCTGTTAATTCGCTTTCAGGTTTAGTCACCATTGGAGGTTCTTTAAGTGATATCGAAAATAAAAATGCCAACACCATACTCAAAAACGATATAAAATAATTAAATTCAAAACCAAAATAGTTAGCAAGTACACCACCTGATAATGCAGCAATTACAGAACCTGTGAAGTCGATTGCTGTCAACCTACCAAGTATCTTTTCAAAATCACTTTGCTTGTTTTCAATTAACAACGAATCATATAAAAGTGCATTATTACTTCCGCTTGAAAACGCCTTTCCTATACCTGATAAAATAAGAGCAAATGCAAACATCCAAAAACTATTGGCAAACAAAAGAAGAATCATTTCAATTGCTGACAAAGCTCCATCTATAACAAGTAAACGCTTTCTTCCAAAATAATCCGCCAATATTCCTGATGGAATTTCAAGCAAAACAACGGTAAATGCATATATAATCTCGCAATACACCACCATCTGCACATCCATACCTCGCTCCTGCCAGAAAAGTCTTTCTATAACATAAGCAGGAATCAGTGACTGAAAAAAATTAATACAATATTGCTTTTTAATGTTACTTAAGTAACCCATATCTATCTTTCCTCTCAAAATAATATTTTTTGAAAAATAGATTGGGGGTGCTCGTGCCTTAGCTAAATCTAAATCTTAACAGGGAGGTCTAATATATGCCATACAGCCACGTCCTTTCTTTATTGTAATTTTAAATTCCAATCATTAGTTGGAATATTAATTTCTTTCCATAAACAGTTTTCTAAAATATTTTCATGAAGAAGGATATCATATCCATTTGTAATCCTCACGAAATCAAAGCGATACTGCTTTCCACAGCCAGATGCATAAATATAAGTCATCTTACCTCTTTGTTCTATTTTATCAATTCTATCAACAATTTTCAAGTTATCTTTATATACAATCTCAACTACTGCATCCGCCATATAAAACCAGCTATGCTCGGGAGCACATAAAAAATCTTCTGGAATTAAATCTACTCTATTTATAAGATAGCCTTTATCTGTATTCCTTACAGTCATAATGCCATAATAATATACAAATTGACTCCCTAATCTTATAGGTCTATCTTCAAACTCTTCTTCACCTTGAATTGTTTCAATCTCTACCATAAATGTAATTTCATTCGCAAAATATGCAGGCATTAGTTCAAGTAATGTTATATATCCTATTCCTTTAAATAAATCAATAAACTGCTTTAAACTCATTTTTGATTTCATCTTAGGTGTAAATAAATCGTAGGCATAAGGATATGCATTTAACCCTACCCCTATAGAACCACAACCACCAGAGTAGCCAAGCATATTCGATGCCTGATTAAGAATCCCCCAATAAGCAAGAATAACATTTTCTGGTTTATGGAATTTCTTTGTTACAATCGGCGCGCTTCCATCGGTCTGTTCAAAATCATCAAATGAATATGGGTTAGGAAAAGGACAAGAGCAGCTCGGACGTCGATATCTTTCATATATATTTTTCGTTTCTTGATCCATAATTTAATATTACATCCTTTTTCACATAATATATGAAAAAGGATGCTTATTAGAACTTATGTTATTTCTTTTCAACTGGAATCCAAACCTCGTAATATTTATTCTTACTTCTCATATCATGATCTGTCCAGAGATGTAGTACTTCAATTATAATATCACCCTTTTGCTTATATTCTGAATTTGGCAGCCATGAATCAAATATAAGTTCAAACAGCTTAGGAAATTCCTCCCATGCAAGCCCTCCACACTCAGTCTTGAATGCTGCATAAGTTCCTGACGGAATAATATGCTCTTCAAGTTTATCATTCTTTGTATCTGATTTTGCACGTGCAATTGTATAATTACCTCCCTGCCAAATTCCGTACCACATGCCATCATACGAATGATTTAATGGTTCATTCCATCGTCCCTCGCAAATTTGTCCCGGAACATCATCACAATTATCTGCCCACATAATATGTCGCAATTCTTCTCTTATATTGTACCCCTGTCCATCAAATTTTCTTGAAACACCATAAACTTTCGTTTGTTCAAGCTCAATAATTCTAAAATCCATTTTTCTTGCTCCTTTTATCATAATGTAGAAGGAAGCCGGTGGATATATCATTAATGATTCATGTGGATCTCGTGCCATTGTTGGTGTGATACCGTGCTGACGTATAAACGCCTTAGTAAAAGCATCTGCGCTGTCCCATCCATACTTAACTGCAATATCCATCACTTTATAATTGCTATTTTGTAACTCACCTGCAGCAAGTGTCAATCTTCTGCGACGTATGTACTCATTCAATGTCATACCTGTCATGTAACTGAAAAATCTTATGAAGCTATCTTTCGTAACACAAGCTATTTCTGCAACAATATCTAAATTAATTTCCTCACAAAGATTCTCTTCAATATAAGAAATTGCTTCATTTAATTGTTTTAGCATATCCAACTGCTTCACCTCCCGATTATTATTTTAACAGGAACAATTTAAACGCATCCGACTTTTTGGGGGCAAGAATTGCCTTTGTTACCCATTTTGCAAAACTGTTGTTAATTGTGAAAGCAAATCACTACTTCCATTCACAGTGATATTACCTACGTTTTCACAGATACGTTCAACATACTCTAATTCTTTTAATTTGTAAAGTGTTTTATTTTCATCCATTAACTTAGCCGTATTAAGTAATGAACGCGTAGAAGCTACTTCTTCCCTACGAGTAATAACATTTGCCTGTGCTCTCTTTTCAGCTATTAACACAGTATTCATTATATCTCGTATCTCACCTGGAAGAATGATATCTTTTACACCAGCATCAGTAATGTCAACATATAATTCTTTTTCCTTCTCCTTAAGACGCTCGAAAATGTATTTTGACATTTCTTCCTTGTTTTCAAGTATCTCATCAATACGGTATTTACCTACATAATCACGTAATGCAAGCTGTGCTGCCACATGCATTTGTTCTTCGTAGTTATCGATTTCCGTAATAATTCTCACATAGTCTATAATACGATAATTGCAAACAAAATTAATGCGGATAGAAACCTTATCATGTGTCAAAATTTCTTGTCCTGTAATATCCATTTGTGTAAGTCTTGTATCTACCAAGTCATAATCCGCCTTAACATCTGTTTTCCAAAAATAATAAGTTCCATCATCCAAAATTTTAACAAGTTTCTTATTAAAATAAAGTCTTGCTTTCTGATATTGTTCTACTTCAATCTTTAAGAAAAAATGTGAAGGAATCTGTGCAAATATATATTCTGGTACGTTATCTCCTATTTCTGGTGTAGATGTATCAATAAGAATAAACTCATGCTTATCATATACTGACCAAAAAGCATATTTGCCTTTCTTTAGTACCTCACAAAAACTTCTGTTTATGAAATGTAATGCAAGTTGCTGGTCTAATACTTCTACTGATGTTGTTTGCGATACTATCTCTTGATTTTTCATAAGTATATCTAAAATACATGCATCCGAATAAACTTGTTGTTTCAAATTCAATACCTCAATTCTTTTATTTCCAAAAGTACGATATTTTCCTGGATTTAGCATATCTATAAACTTTCCGTTTTTAAAAAGAAGTCCTCTTTCATTTTCGTTAATAATTTTTTTCATAATAATACCTTTACCTTTCTTTTAATTGAAGCAATCATCAATGCATAAGTTACGGCTAAAAAATTTAGAGTTGTTTCATAAAAGCGGGAAATATTTCTTCTGACTTTTATTGCTCAAACTCGATATCCTTTTTTAGGCAAAGTAAGATATACGATGATTGCCTTCTTACTTAGTGTCATACTAAACACGACTTATCAGCTATTATTAGCTAAACCAAAACCACTTGGTCAAGTACTTTGTACTTGAGCAGGATTCGAACCTGCGATTTAATGGATTTACTTGACAATAATATCAAGCCCTAACCATGGACAAGTTTTACTTTGGCATACGTTTTGGAATCTCCTTACGCACCGCAGTGAGCTTAAACACTCGCAAAAAGTAATCTTGTAAACGTAGTATAATGGAAATTTTTACCTTTATCACGGAAAAAAAGTTGCGAACTCTTATTTAAGCCCACAACCTTTTTGCATAATTAATCTTTCTTTTATTAAATTTATAAATGATTTGGGTTCAATAACCTTAACAAATGGTCCAAATGACAATAACCTAATTACCATCTCTGTTCTATCATCTTTATCATAATATATTTTAATTTGATATTTGTTATCCTCTATACATTCTGCCTCTTTCTTAAAGTGAGCAAAATGTAATAAAAAACGCTCCATCGCATTACGTTCATCTACAAGCTCTGTAACAAAATATTCTGTAGAATGTTTATGTTCCTTATTAATAATGTCTTTTGACTTACCTATAATCTCACACTTCTTGATACAAGCTATGTTTAAAGTTTTTGCAAATCTACATCCTGATACATTAACTCTGAACTTATCATCCTTTTGTGAATATTCCATTTCATATGGAGTACAAGTAATACTCTTATAAATGCCCTTACGATTTTTATATTCAATACTCACTTTCATATAATCCTGTATAGCATATAAAAGCGTATGAAATACACTTATATATCTTTCCTCTTCATACGGATCACCATCATTATATTTATCAAACACAACATAATCTTCTGGTTTAAATAACGGCTCAATATCATTTAGAAATTCAGCATTTACATTAAATAATTTAATACGCTTATCTAAAGTAATTGCCTTTAGCCAACGCTTTTGCAATATCGTAAGGGGCATAGTCGGTTCGTTTTTAACAGCTGTAGTTAAATCTGGTTTAATAAGCTGCCATCTTTCATTTGTTAGAGCAGGAATAATCTCAAGATAGCTTTCAGAAAATGCTTTATCATCTATAATTGCTTTCATATTTTGGGCTGTTAATTTTTCATTTACTGCAAGCTCTAACAATGATGCTACTGCATTATAATAACTTCCATATATTTCATGAAACAACATTATTCCTCTCCTCCGACATCATATAAAGAATACATTAATTCCATATCCCTTTTTAATTGATTCTCTATAGTCCTATTTGAAAATTTTAGCTTCGTAATACGGCAAATAAAAGTTCGTATCCATGGAATCATCTCACTAGTATCATAAACATCTGCAGTAAAACAACAAGTATTTTTGTCAATTCGTGTAACACTTCCACAACGCCTTTCCCTATTAAGACGTCTAAAAATGTATTCTTCATCCTCATTAATATGTACTGTGAACTCAACATGCTCTGTCTTATTCCCTTTTCCTAATGAAACACCCCACATAAACTTTCTTTTTTCTTCTAAAAGTAATTGTAAATCATCAAAACCAACTACTTCTTTACTTATGCTAACATTACTAATATAATCAAGGCGAAATGACTTAATAACCTTAAATTCTGCGTAATATCCAAATAAATACTGTCTTCCATTTTGAACACTAACAAATATCTTTAAAGGTATAACTTCTATTGTTCCTTCTCTTTGTGTTCTATTTGTTTCATAATTTATTTTCACCGCTGATTTATTATGGATAGCCTTAAAAAGTTCACAAAGTACTTCACTTTCAAGTGCATGTGTAATATAGTGATGCTTAAATGAAAAATGTTTATTATTACTTTGAACATTTTTATCAAGCAGAAAGTTCCCAATTACGCCACATGCACTACTTTCAGAAAAAAACTCTATTGCATCATTCCATTTTGATAAATCAATATTTTCTGTACGACTAAAATATACTTGCTTACCACTTTTTTGTGACTTTATTAATCCTAACTCTTGGTATTCTTTAAGTTTTTTTCGTACAGTCGATTCATCAAAGACAATCGGTGCCTGAAAATCGCTAAGATACTCTGTATCCATTATCTTAGTAATCTCTGATATAGACATACTAATTTCTGGAGAATATAAGATATCAAACAAGATAAAATGTATTGTAATATCTCCATCGGTAAAGCTCTTTGCCTTCAATGCCATATAAAGTGGGTTTTGATATGTACTTCTACTATCAATAGAAATAAAAACATTCTTTCCACCGGATGTCTGCCTAAATCCCATATACTCACTAAGATAACCTTCTATTCTTCTTTTTTCATTATCATAAGAACGTCCGCTTTTCTTTTTGTACTCATCACGTGTTTTAAAACCATAAATATAAAATTCCTTCATATAGTTACGAATACGTTCAAAATTTTTAATAAGCTCAGAGTACGCCATCTTTATACCTTTATCTTTCACCAATTTTATCTTTTTTAAGTATAACAAAAACCTAGTGTAAAATCAATTTATTACTGATTTTACACTAGGTTACAAAATACAACACTTATTTTGTCTCTACTTCTTTCTTTCCAACAATAATTACACCAATTATTGCCGTAAATAGTAGCATTAATAATATATAAACATTATTACTATCACCAGTATTTACTATCTCAGTAGTAGTTCCTTGTTCAATAGTAGTTCCTTGTTCAGTTGAATTTTCGTTTGTAGTAGTTTCCTGCATTCCAATCGTATAACTCTTTGTCGAAGAACCAAAATAAGATCCCATACCTTCGATAATAATGTCGTAATTTCCTACATTAATACTGTTCTCTGGATACTTTAATGTATAACTCACACCCTCAATCAATATTATATCACCATACTTAACCGTAACTGATGGTCTCTTCTGATTTCCATCATAAACATACGTATTCTTGCTTAATATAATATTACATACACTAATTGATTTTTTTTGATTTGATATATTATAATTATTCGAATCCATCCATGCAATAGGAGTAAAATCTGTAATTCTATTATCCATTAAATTCACCCATGTCAAGCTTGTTAAATTACTTAACACACTTATGTCACTTATATTATTTCCAACCATATCCAACTCCGTCAAGTTCGTCAAATTACTTAACGCACTTATGTCACTTATATTATTTCTAGCTATATCTAGCATCGTCAAGTTCGTCAAATCCAGATACTGTATACCTTCAAGACTTGAAATTCCACAATCATTCAGATACCAATTAGAATATATATTTATACCATCCAAATCACTTTGTGTAATCATATCAGTAACAGATTTATCTAGTAAATCAGCCACTTTTGCTGCCAATGCTTCATCCTCAAACACCTCGTTAATTGCATGAGTGCCTGAGAGACTTTGTGGAGCTGCTGCATCTACCTGTTGCGGTTGTAATAATATTACTCCTATCAATATACAACACAATAGTAATATCTCCTCTAAAAATCTCTTTTCTTTTAAATACATCATTTAGTAATATCTCCTTTAACTTTAATAATTATTTGTCATTTACAAAACGCCATAACCCATATAAATTTTGTATGTTTTTATAATAAAAAACTACACCAACTATTTATCCATTATCCTCAGTTCACCATCAATACATTTAACATATTTTGTGTAATCATCTGTAAAGAAATAACTTGCAATTTCATCAGTTGCGCCAGTACTAACAATTGTACCATTCATTGTTGTTGTATTATTAATTACAATACGCATGCTTGGAATAGGTGCGTTTTCACCTGTTCCTAATGTAATATATTTATCTGTAACAAGAAGAAGATTACTAGAATTAGTCGTTATGTCCGTATTTCCTGATATTACAGCGCCACCACCCAAAGCAACAACAGAAGTCACTGAGTTGATATAAGCACCTGCTACACTAATAGCAGTATTTCCGCTTATTATACCACCGTACATCGTAAATGTCCATTGAGAATATACACCACCACCTGTTTTAGACATATTATCTCGTATGTTTCCACCTGTCATTGTGAATGTACCTGAACTATTTACGCCTCCTCCGAGATGCGTAGAGGAATTATCTCTTATAGTACCTCCTATCATCGTAAATATACCTGCATTATTCACGCCTCCTCCATTACCTAATGTCATGTTATTACACAATGTACCTGATTTCAAAGTGAATTTGCTGTCTAAGTCTATTTCTACAAGTGAACCAGTACCCATAACTTTATTACCATCAAGATTAATGCCATCAATTATTAAGGTACTACTAGAGTTTACTTTTATCAAATTACCGTTAAATCTTTCAGCTCGCTTTAATGTACCAGAACCTGATAATGTCAGAGTTTTCGTATTATTGGTTATCACTAGAGTTGAATCAATTTCAATTTCACCCAAAATCTTAATCTCACAATTTGTACGGCTACTATTAAATGTAGCTATTGCATTTTCTAGACCTTTAATATTATATACTGTTACATTCGAATTAGATAAAGCCATCATTTTAAATAAGCTTGTCTTAAATATTTTTTTCATATATTCTCCATCATTTGTATGTTAATTTATTCGCATATAATGCTCATTTATTGCATTATAAAGCATTTTTATGGTTACCGAAAGAGCAGTTTGTGTTATCCAATCAACACAAACTGTTCTTGACAAAAAAATCAAAATGTGTATGCAACATATTTACGTTGCAAATAATTTTAATATATACAAATTCAAAAAATGGTGACTTTCCTTAAGTTGAATAAAAAAAAATAATATGATAAAATGATTTTATTAAATTTAAGGTTGGGACGATAATGGACAATATATTAAACCTACACATTGCTATTTGTGAGGATTTACAAGATGACGCAATTAACTTAAAGAATTACATAAAAAAAACAGGATTAAAATGTGATTTAGCTATCTTTGAAAGCAGCGAAAAACTACTTGATTCTTTTTTTCCTGGTAAATATGACATCATATTCATGGATATATATTTAAATAATACAAATACCGCTGATGGAATAGAGGCAGTTAGAACAATCCGTGAGTCAGACACCAATGTTTTGATTGCATTTACTACCTCAAGCTGTGAGCATGCTTTAGATAGCTATCGTTTAGGTGCAATAAAATATATTGAAAAACCCGTTATATTTGAAAATATCAAAGAAGTTTTGGAGCTTTCAATTGCTAAGAAAAAAAATCTTCCTACCCTCAGATTCAAAATAAAAGGTGGCGGTTATGCAGATATTCATACTGATATGATAATGTATTTTGAGCAAAAACAACATATGATAGAAATTCATCTAACCGACCATATACTTTCAACTAGTCAGTCTGTTAAAATGGCAGAGATAGAAAAATCACTTTCTTTTCCACCATTTATACGTTGTCACCGAAGCTTTATTGTCAATCTAAATTATGTTAATAAATTTGATAAAAAACTAAATTCCTTTATTATGAAAAATGGTGACAGAGTTGATATGCGTAGGGGTGGTTATACTATATATAAGGACTTGCTAAATGAATGGCGTTTGAACAATATCGGAGGTGATGATTTTGAAGTTTAAATATTTTTATACAATTTTTTATACCGTTTTTATTGCTTTTTTTATCTTGCTTACTATATTGCTTTTAACCAATTCATTGAAGATGCACTTTAATTCTCAATCAAGTTTATCTTCAGCAACAGAATTAAAAGGCTTTTATTATACAATTGGTGACAAGACAGGAGAATTTGACATCTCTAAAAACTTTGAAATCGCTCCAAATACTCCATTTACTATTACAACAGAAATTCAAGCTGGTGTGTATGATAGTATTCTAGTAAAAACTGTTTATACAAAATTAAAGCTTTACGCAGATGATATTTTAATTTATGAGTGTGGCAAAGATGGTAGTTATCCTGATTGGATGCTTGATCCTCCAACACTTCTTAAAATAATATCCTTACCTAATAATACAACCACCTTACGTTTTGAATATGTTTCACCATCACAGCGTAATATTGTATCCATCCCCTCTATTATGGCTGGCGATGAATATAATATTATTATGAGTGTTCTTAAAAAGAACAGTGCACTACTGATAATATCAATAATAATGCTTTTCATGGGAATTGGTATTTCGATTATATCACTTCCGTCACTATTTAAGAATACTGGAACAAAATCATTTTTTTGGCTTGGTTTATTTTCATTTTCAGTGGGTTGTTGGGGTGTTGGTGAATGTAATGCAACCGCATTGTTAATACCGTATCCTTCATTGCTTTATTGCATAGCTTGTATCGGATTATTTACATTATCATTGCCTTTGCTTCAATATGGCATGATTGTTTTAGCACCAAAAAATCCTTTATTAATGAAATCATCTGCTATGATTATCAGAATTGCTGTTATTGTTGTATTATTGTTACAGATTACAGGAATAACATCTTTTTCAAAGACTCTTTTTATTTTTCATTTTCTGACACCTTTAGGATTAGCAACTTTTGTAGTAACAACCATATGGGAGCATTTTAAAAATCATAATATTCATGCAAGGCGTTTTGCTATTCCTTCAGTTATTTTGTTTTTAGCTGCGGTTATGGAAGTTCTAAATTACAGCATAAGAATAACGAATATTCTAAGCTTTTTCTTCCTCACTGGAACTCTTATATTTACTTTTACACTTGGAATTATAGGCATTCAATATATGACAGAAACAATTCGTGAAGCAGAGGAAAAGAAACAGCTTGAAAGTGAAATAAGCTTTATGAATCAGCAAATATCAATGCAGCGTGAATATTTTGCTGGAATAACTGAACATGTAAATAATACAAAAAAAACAGCTCATGACATACGCCATCAACTTGCAGTAATTAAACGTTATAATAATATGGGTAGTATTGAAAAATTGAATGAATACCTAGACGAAATTTCGACTGGTATTCCTCTTATTGATGAACAAATATTATGTGAAAATTTTGCTGTAAATGCAGTTTTAGCATACTATATTAATATTGCTAATAATAATAATATTCCTGTTAATATAAAAATATATATTCCTGAAAATACAGGTCATGTACCAGCATCAGATTTATGTGTTATAATGGGAAATCTTCTTGAAAATGCCATTGAAGCATGTCTTAAAATGATATCTGGCAACAAGTTTATAAATGTGCGTACACAAATTGATGGAAATTCATTATCTGTATGCGTAACAAATAGCTTTGATGGACTATGGCTTGAAAAAGAAGGTAAATATTTATCACGCAAACAAATTAATGATATAAATGATAATACTAATGTACATGAAGGTATCGGTATCTCTAGTGTTAAAGCAATTTGCGAAAAATATGATGGACTTTCAAAAACATCAATTAATGGCAATGTTTGGAAAGCTTCTGCTTTGGTTAATATGGAATAAACTTTCTTTTTATTCTATTATTTCAAATATAAATTCACAAGGCTTTTCACCTCTAGTTCAATCCACGCTTCAATGTATTTACTTATATCAAGTATTTTGTCATCCAAAGGAAAGCTAAATCCATGACAACCTTTCTGACAAGGTTCACCAAATAACTTTTTATTGCATCCATAACCTCTAGATATTTTTTCTTGCATACACTCTGGAAAACCTTCAATAACATCAGCATATTTCTGTGTATTCTGTGCTTTAATTAAGATATAGTATGAATCCTGTGAAGCCAAAACTGTCCATATCTCTTTATTTTTATACGAATATATAAACCTAATACTTAAATAAAATATATCCACTCTACATGTCAATCCCTCATTCAAATATTGTTGATGTAATTTCAATATAAAATTTTGTACCTCTGTTGAGAATGGATTTAATAAATCTTTTAAAACAAATGTAGCTTCTGTATCTTCCTCTTTTAATATTCTATAATCACACCTAATGAAAATATCATGATTACCTTTTGCACATAATTCTCTTTGCGCAATTGACATAATCTTCATGCCTGTCAACATAATATTATCTTTTGGATATGTGATTACCAATGATGTAGCTTTTGATATATCAGGTTTTTTCTCATCTAAATCAATACCTTCAAAATTCATTCCACAACAGGTTAAAAATTTTAAAGCTTCTACTATTTTGGGAACAGAAATTTTTGTTTTTACTGGCCAACCATCTGCATTTATCACAGAAGTAAGCACTTGTAGGTCACTAAGTAATATTGATAACCCATTTTCTTCAAGTACTCCATGATATCCTATACTAAACAATATACTTTTAACATTATTTAAGAATGGATAACTCGCTTGTAAACTTGGATGAGAAACATCATTCTTTGTTTCTTTTATAGGTTTATCGTATAAACTACCATCTACGATTAAATGGTCGCAAACTAAATAGATAAAATCTCTAAAAGCTTGTACACCACTCCTTATCTTCTCTTCACTTGAGATATTTGTAAACATAGATTTGATAGTATATGTTTCTGGTATATCTGCTGGTATTATATTCTTTATATATTTCGCCATATCATTAATAGATTTTTGCATTGAATTCCCTCCTTCTGTATACTAATATACAGCATGACACGGTGTCAGAGTAAAGAATCATTTTTCAATTGGATAATCATATCTCCTAAACATCAAGCAACTTCTTATATGTCGCCTCTATACCAATAGCCCCTAGTGGTGCTGTTATTAAAATTGCTAACACAGCTATTGTCAAGATTATATTTCCTGCCCCAACACCTGCCCCTAAGGGAATTCCACCTATCGCCGCTTGAACAGTTGCTTTAGGTAAATAGGCTATAGCGCAGAACAATCTTTCCTTTGCACTTAAATTAGTTTTCAAAAGACACACAAATACTCCACAAATACGTATAAACAACGCTATAAATATAAGAACCACAGCTATAACTCCTGCTTTTGCCGCATAGTTTATATCTACAGTTGCGCCTACTAATACAAATAATATCAATTCTGCCGCCACCCAAATTTTGGAAAACTTGACAGACAGTCTTTTAGCTAAAACGTTATATTGTTTTAATATTGTTGCCCCCAATGCCATAACAGCTAATAAACCTGACATTGGAACATAATCTTTAATTGCATTTTCAAGTGAAACTAAAACAAAGGCTATACTTAATACAATCAAAATCTTAACTGTATCTCTCATATGAATCTTTTTAAACATTTCCACTAATATAATACCAACTAAAACTCCAACCAATAAGCCAATCACTATAGATATTGGAATTTTAACAACACTCATAACATCAAAACTATTTCCATTATACATCCCTAAAAATGATGTAAAAAGTACAATCACATAAATATCATCAACTGATGCTCCTGCTAAAATAAGCTGTGGAATACTCTTAGATTTTCCATAGCCACTTTCCATTAACTTTAACATCTTAGGTACTATTACTGCTGGTGATACAGCTCCCAAAACAGCTCCCATCATAGCTGCTTCTAAGTATGAAATGTCAAAAAACATTGGTGCAAATATTGTTGTTGCCACTATTTCAAAAGTTGCTGGGATAAAACACATAAGAATCGCTGGACGACCAACCTTTTTTAAATCATTTATATCTAATGCAAGTCCTGCTCTTGTGAGAATCACAATTAAAGCTAATTGTCTCAAATCAGCTGAAATACCAAGTACTTGCGGTGCTATTAAGTTAAGTACATAAGGTCCTAATACTATTCCTGTAAAAAGCATACCTATTAAACCTGGTAATTTTAATTTTTGCATAATTCCACTTAATACAAGGCTACAAAGAATAATTAAAGCAATACTGAAAAGCATTATTTTCTCCCTAATTCTATCTCATCACAGTAAAATACTATTTATTTTAATAATGCGGATAACAGGACTCGAACCTGCACCGAGTTGCCCCGACTGGCACCTGAAGCCAGCGCGTCTGCCAATTCCGCCATATCCGCATAGATAGTATTATAGCAAATACTAAATTTATGGTCAATTATTTTTTTAATAATAAATTCAATAATCTAAAAATAATTGTTGACAATACTCACACAATTTGTTATCATATTAAAGTCGGTTAAACGACTATCTGATGCGGAAATGCTGGAATTGGCAGACAGGCTAGACTAAGGATCTAGTGTTAGCAATGACGTGAGGGTTCAAGTCCCTTTTTCCGCACTGACAATATGTAAGAGCTCTGATTTTTATCAGAGCTTTTATTGTATATAAAGGAGATTAGTGTGAAAGAACAATATATTAATGAAATCTTCAAACAAGAATTAAATACATTACCAAGTGAAATCAAGCGATTCACAGTTGGTCACGGTAACTATGTTTTTTATGTTAAAACACAAAAAAAAGAATATGTTATACGTTGCAGTGAAAACCCATATACTGAAACTATTCATTGGCTTAATGAACTCCATAAGATTGATATACCTGTTTCAGAGATTTTAAATACAGGAATATATAAGGATATGTACTATATGATTTGTTCATATATAAAAGGAAAAGACATAGGTCTTGTTTATCATACACTATCTGATAATGATAAAAAAGAAATTGCCAAAGATGTTATTCAAATTCAACATAAAGTTTCTCAGCTCCAGATATCTAATAAATGTGATTGGAATGCTTGGGTACAATCAAGCTTGAATAGATCTAGAGAAAGAATATCTGCAAATGGATATTTTGATCTAAAAAAGGTTGATTATTTAGAAACTCTATTACCACAATTTGAAGATTACTTTAAAAATATTATTCCTGTTGCATATCTTGATGATATAAGCACAAAAAATTTACTCATATATAATAACCGTGTTTCCGGAATAATTGATGTTGACTGGATGGGTTATGGTGACCCTTTAACTTTTGTTGCTCTCACGAATATGGCCTTACTCAATATGAATTATGACACCGTTTATATTGATTATTTACTTGAAGAAATGAAAATTAATAAAATGGAATACAAAGTATTTTTATTTTATTCCCTTCTATGTTGTGTTGATTTCATGGGAGAACGTGGAACTACTTTTAATGATATAACTATTGAGGTTAATGAAGAAATCATCAATACACTTAATGAAATTTATGATGATTTATTAATTAAACTGATCTGCTGAGAATATAAAAATTTTCTCCTTTTTGTATTTCCAAAATAGAAATAAGCACCTGATAAATCAGATGCTTATTTCTATTTTATACTTTTAGCAACTAGCCATGTTGCCACTTGTTAAGAACTTCTAACAAAAATCAAATCGTTTGTTCTAATAATAGTTTATCATATAATGCAATTATGTCAAGCAAATGTTTTCTCCACTTACTTTGTTATACCTCAGTGCTTATGTGATATAGGATTTGTGTTATAGCTTTGTGTAATAAAAGTGGCTAATTTCTACCGCACATCAAATTCACTTCGTAAATGGATACTCACATTTGATTTATTATTGTATCACATTACAAAAAACCTCTAAAAAGAATAATAGATTCAACTTTCGTTGAATCTATTATTCTTTCAAACTTCGACTTTAGTCAAGGTTTTCTATTATGCAATTGCTTTCTTAGCAACTTCTGCTAATTGTGCAAATCCTTGTGCATCATTTACTGCCATTTCAGCAAGCATCTTTCTGTTCATTTCGATACCAGCTTGCTTTAAGCCAAACATAAATTTGCTATATGATAAACCGTTCATTCTAGCTGCTGCGTTAATTCTTGCAATCCATAACTGTCTGAACTGTCTCTTTCTTTCTTTTCTACCAGCATATGATGATGTTAAAGCTCTCATAACTGACTGTTTTGCTACTCTGTATTGCTTTGATCTTGCTCCTCTATAACCTTTAGCGAGCTTCAAAACTCTATTATGTTTTTTTCTAGCGTTTAATCCGCCTTTAATTCTTGCCATTTTGGTTTCCTCCTATATATTCGAATTTTATAAATATGGTAAAATCTTCTTCATTGCCTTTACATTAGTAGCATCAGTAATAGTTGCCTGTCTTAAGTTTCTCTTTCTCTTTGTAGACTTCTTTGTTAAGATATGGCTCTTATAAGCTTTCATTCTTTTAAGCTTTCCTGTTCCTGTCTTTTTAAAACGCTTTGCAGCTGATTTGTTTGTCTTGATCTTTGGCATTATAATTTCCTCCTTAAAAAACTCTTTATTTTAACTATTTCTTTTCAGTTAAAAACATCATGATACTTCTACCTTCTAATTTTGCAGGTTTTTCAACAACAGCTATATCTGCTAATTGTTCAGCAAACTCATCTAATATATGTCTACTGCTTTGCATATGAGCCATTTCTCTACCTCTAAAACGAAGTGTAACTTTTACCTTGTCACCTTTTGATATGAACTTCCTAGCCATACCTACTTTGGTGTTAAGATCATTAGCTTCAATGTTAGGTGATAAGCGAACCTCTTTGATGTCAACGACCTTCTGCTTTTTCTTTGCTTCTTTTTCTCTACGTATTTGCTCGTACTTGTATTTGCCATAATCAACAATCTTACATACGGGTGGTTGTGCTGTAGGAGCTATCTTAACTAAATCAAGATTTGCTTCTTTCGCCATCTTATACGCATCCTTTGCAGACATAATACCTAATTGTTCTCCATCTTCTCCAACCAAACGAATCTCTTTATCTCGGATTTGTTCGTTAATCATTAATTCGCTAATAGTAGTGCACCTCCATTGAAATATAATTATTTAAAATAAAAAAATGAATAGCAAGCTATCCACAATATACACCAAATAAAATAATAATATCTTATTTATCAATATAAACACCAAGCACTCATTTGTTCTTGGGTGAGAGTGGATACTCTGCTTTGTTTTTCAACTTTGATAGTTTACCACACCGACAACACCTATGTCAAGTGTTTATTTAAAATATTAAAATAATTTTCCAACGTTCTTATTATATCAAGAAAATATACACAAGACAAGTCCCATTAAGTCAAATCCACTAACAAAAAAAGGTGTGACTTGCACACCTTTTTTGGAAATTATTATTTTTTTATTTTAGTTACTGTTACCTTACAATAAAGTATCTTTCCATTTACCTTTGCTGTTATTGTCGTTGTTCCAACAGACCTTCCTATAACAGTTCCATTTGCTGATACAGTCGCTACTCTTGCGTTATTTGTATACCACTTAATATTTTCCGTAGCACCAAATACATCCAAAATATATGAATCATACTGTTCAACAGTAATATTTGATGAGTTAAGTGATAATACATTTATTGTACATTGTGACTCAACACCTGAGCTAGTCACACAATAAATAACTGCATTTCCTTGTCCCTTAGCTGTTACTACACCTGTTGCTGATACTGTCACTACTGATTTGTCTGATGAGTACCAAGTAACTCCATCTGTAGTTTTTGTTGGTTTTATTCTATATGTTAATGTATCGCTTTGACCTGGTAACATTGTTAAGCTTGATGAATTAATCGTAATACCTGTTGCTGGAACTGCTGGTTTTACTGTAACTTTTACCGTTCCTACTATATTATTACCATCTGTAGATTTGGCATATACATAACAAATACCTGATTTAACACCTGTTATTTCTCCATTATAATCTACTTTTGCAATAGACTCATCTGATGAACTCCAATCAAGATCTTTAATCGTTGCATTATTTGGTGTTATTGTTGCGGTCACTGCTTGTGACGAACCTTCCATTAATGTAACATATGAAGGTGATACTGTAATCGACTGTACTGGTCTTATTGATGTTATAATACATGTATCAAAAATACCACTTCCATCTGATGCTGTTGCTGTAATAGTTGCTGTACCATAGCCTACGGCTGTTACAATTCCTCTTTGATTGACTGTCAACACTGATGTATTACTAGAACTCCATGTAACACCTCTGTTTGTTGCAGAATCTGGTGTTACTGTAACTGTCAGCGACCTTGATGCACCTTGATTAATATTTCTCGGCGTTTCTCCTATCTTAACCGACGTTACAAATTCGTATACTGTAACCTTACAGCTTGCTATCAATCCTCTTTCTTTAGTAGTTACAAGTATAATACAGCTTCCACCCTTTACACCTGTAACAATACCTTTTTCATCTACTGTTGCTACACTAGCATCACTTGAAACATAAGTTACTGACTTATCATCAGCATCAAGTGGCGTTACTGTAGGTATTAATACAAACTTCTCGCCTGCATAAATTGTATTTTCTGTATAATTAAGAGTTATACCTGTTACTGGTTCTGTTACTGTCAATACGCAAGTTGCAAAAACTCCTGTATCTTGGCTAGTTGCTATAATATTACATTCACCTGGTTGTAATGTTGTAACCATACCAGAATTATCTACTGTTGCAATTCTTTTATCTGATGAAGACCATATAATAGTCTTATTTACTGCATTATCAGGTCCTGCTACTGCATTAAGCCAAAAAACAGTTCCCTTTCTAACACTTATTTGATTTCTATTCATAGTAACTTTTTCAACTGGCTGATAAACGCTTACGTTACACATTGCCGTTACACCACTATCGTTTGATTGCACCAATACTGCTGCACTTCCACTTCCAACTGCTGTTAACAAACCGTTAGCATCTACCTTTATAACAGATTCATTAGATGAAATCCATGTAACCGATTTATCGTTTGCATTAGTTGGTAACACTTCCGCTGTAAGTCTAAATGTATCTCCTATCTTAAGTGTTACATCTGTATAATCAAGACCTACAGAGATAACAGGTTCATTTATAAAGAATTCACAAGTTGCAATTAAGTTTGTTCCATCTGTACCAGTATCTATTGTTTGACAAATTACTGTTGCTTTACCTGGATTTACAAATGTAACAAAACCATTTTGATTAACTTTTAATACTTGTTCATTTGAAGAACTCCATGTAACATTTCTATCAACACCAGCTCCTGATGGTGTTATTGTATATGAAAGTTGGTAGTTTTCCATAGACATACTAACTTCAACTTTTTGTTTCGATAATGTTATACCTGTTACTGGAACACGTACATGTACTTTACATGAGGCTACTTTTATACCGTCTAATGTAATAACTGACACTGTTGCATCACCACCGCCAACACCTGTTATTACACCTGTATCTGATACCTTTACAATATTAGTATCTGATGATACCCATAAAACTTCTGTATTATCTGGTTTATTTGGAGTAAATGTAAGTACTAATGGATACTGCGCTCCCTTATCTATCTGCTGTTCAGTAGGATAAAGAGTAATACTTTGAACTGGTTCATTTACACTAACCACACATGTAGCATATTTCTTAACACCATTTACTTCTTGAATAGCTGTTATAGTAGCAGTTCCTTTTTTCTTACCTGTTATTGTAATCTTTGTTCCATCAGTCATATCTTCTTTGAAAGATGCTACACTTTCATCTGATGATAACCAAGAAACCTTTGCTGCTTTATCTGTAACCAATGCTGAAAGTTCAAATGTATCTCCAACATTAATTAATTTTTCTGTCATGTTTACTGAAAAACTATCAACAACTGTAATTGTCACTGTAGATGTATGCGTTCTCTGACCTGGGAACAATGTTGTACTATCTAATATAGCTGTGATATGTGCTACACCACTAGAAACTGCTGTAACTGTACCATCTGCTGCTATGTATGCCACCTTTGTATTATCTGATGTCCAGTTTACACCCTTTTGATCTACAGCTGTTGTATTTACTCTCATTGATATTGTATCCCCAACGGCTGCTGTAAGATTTCCATTTGCTATACCAAATGCAACCTTTACACTCTTTGAATCTCCAAATAATCCTGCAAGTTGAGCTGATGTATAATTTGCATAAGGTGTAACCGAATAATCAAAATTTGGATATACATACAACGACTTAATACCTGCATTTATACCATATATAAAACCTGTACCATCTATAGTAAAATAATTATCACTTTCACTTGCAAATGCTACTCTATCTAATGCAGATCCGTTTGTCATCGCTGCACCTGTTAACTCACTAGTATATACATTTAAATACTCATTTGGACCTAGCTCTAACATTGTATAATCTGTAAATTTAACCTTTGTAAGCACATATATTGTACAGTATTGATCTTTGTTTGGTGTACTAACCTTAATAATACTTGAACCACCTGCATTGCCTGCTGTCACTACTGCTGTACCTGCTGTACTCTTTGCTACTGTAGCTACACTTGCATTTTCTGATTCCCAAATTAAATCCTTAGCATCTGAAGAATAATTTGTATATACAGTAAATGTATCACCTGGGTTAGCTAAGAAAATGAATCCGTCTGGTATATTTGAAGTTATTTGTAATTGAACTGTAAATTCTTTCTTTGTTGTAACTGTTTGAGTATTATTATTTGCATCAAGGTATGTATACTTTATTGAAACTGTAGCTGTTCCTGCTCCTGTTGCTTTGATATCTGAATTAAATCCAGTAGTGTTTGTTACCATCACAACATTTGGATCTGAACTTTCCCATGAAATATTTGACGCCACGACCTCTGATTGATCGATACCAGCAATACTTGCAGTCCATTCTTCAATATGATCCACTGTCCACTGACTTATATTAACTGGAGCCTCCTCTGATGAGCCCACTACTACTGTAACCTGTGCCGCCAATACTGCCGACAAGCCTACTACTGCTCCAATCGCTATAATTACTACTGCTGTTAATTGCTTCCAATATCTTTTCATATTCATTAAAATACTGTCCATAACGCACCTCTCTGCTTTTCTTAGTTTATAAAAACGTGGCAAAAATGCCAATAAAATCTTCTTACACAAGATTTTTATCGGCATCTTTTTTAATTATATTAGTATATTTTGTTATTTTTTTGATTTTTTTTATTTTTTAACACTACATGTAGTATTAGATTCTATTGTACTCAAATTTGTGCATTGTTTCAACGCAGTTTAAAAGACTTCTGTATCTTGTGTCTAACTCACCATCATCTACAGTTACATCCATCGAAGCAGCTATACCATCAATAAGCTTATCATCCATTCTATCTTTCATATGAACAAGTAAGTTTCTCTTCTCCTCATATGTCTTAGCATCAAGAAATGCTAACAAGTCTTTGTTTATCATTTCTTCTTCATTATTCTCTGATACATCTGTACTTTGAATACTTACGCTTATTTGATTAGAATTTTCAACTTTCTCAAATCTGTATTTTTGCTTTACATCAGGGTATTTTTCTTTATCCACCTCACCAACAAACATGCTAAGAGGTCTTGCATATACTGCAAAATCTCCATAAAGAGCCTGATAAATAACTAGTTCTTCACCTGTCTCGCTATGTTTTGCTATTGTAAGTATCTGATAAAGTTTATCTTTAAAGTGTCTGTAAATTTCCTGTGGTTGTGGTCTCATACTTCTCCTTTAAACTAATTTTTCTAAATTTACTCTTATTGCTTTTATAAACTCTTCACTATTTAATACAACTGGATTATCCATTGTAGTAATAATAGCTAAGTCATTTGTCATCTCGCCATCTTCAATAGTTTTAATACAAGCTTCGTCTACCTTATCAGCAAAATCACAAAGCTCTTTAATATTATCAAGCTCTCCACGTTTTCTCAAAGCACCTGACCAAGCAAATATTGTAGCAATAGGATTTGTAGATGTCTTTTCTCCTTTTAAATGCTTATAATAATGTCTTTGAACTGTTCCATGAGCAGCTTCATATTCATAATTTCCTTCTGGTGATACTAAAACAGAAGTCATCATTGATAATGAACCAAATGCAGTTGCAACCATATCACTCATTACATCTCCATCATAGTTCTTACAAGCCCATATATATCCACCATCTGAACGAATAACCCTTGCAACAGCATCATCTATTAATGTATAGAAATATTCAATTCCTGCTGCCTTAAATTTTTCATCATATTCATTATCATAAATTTCCCCAAAAATATCCTTAAATGTATGGTCATACTTCTTTGAAATCGTATCTTTTGTTGCAAACCATAAGTCTTGCTTTGTATCAAGTGCAAAGTTAAAGCAGCTTCTTGCAAAGCTTTCAATAGATTCTTCAATGTTATGTTGTCCTTGAATAATTCCAGCACCCTTAAAGTTATGTATAACTTCTTTTGTCTGTGTTCCATCTTCTGCTGTAAATACTAATTCAGCCTTACCAGCACCAGGAACCTTCATCTCTACACCCTTATAAACATCACCATAAGCATGTCTTGCAATTGTGATTGGCTTTGTCCAATTCTTTACGTATGGCTCAATTCCTTTAACAATAATAGGTGCTCTAAATACTGTACCATCAAGAATTGCTCTAATAGTTCCATTAGGACTCTTCCACATCTCTTTTAGTGTATATTCTGTCATTCTTGCTGCATTTGGAGTAATAGTAGCACACTTAACAGCAACGCCGTATTTCTTTGTAGCCTCTGCTGAGTCTACAGTTACTTTATCATCTGTTTCATTTCTATATTCTAAGCCTAAATCATAATATTCTGTCTTTAAATCAACAAACGGAATGATTAATTCATCCTTAATCCACTTCCAGAGAATTCTTGTCATTTCGTCTCCATCCATCTCTACTAATGGTGTCGTCATTCTTATTTTTTCCATTTTTACTAATTCCTTTCTCGTCAAATTATCGTTACTATTTTAACATAATAACCATACTATGACAACTAAAATGTAATTTTAATTTTCTTTAGGTATCTTATCTTTTTAGCAGTATTTCCTTCTGCATACACATATGACATATGTTCTTTCTTATCTATAATTACTTTTATAGGATTTTCTCTTCCCAATGTTTCTACTAAAACCTCTGCTTTATTATCTTTAATTTTTTTCTTTTTTAAATAATATCTTGCTGCACCTATAAGAGAATTTATATCAAATATTTTATCTGAGTTTTCTATTCTTATGTCTCCACCTTGTTTAGGAGATTTTATATATGCCACTTTATCAGCGTTTAACAAACGAACACCTTTCATTTGGGACGCTACATCCATATAATCCTTTTCATCTACGTCATCTTCTACTAATACTATTCCAGTACCTTCTGAATAAAGCATATTTAAACTATATATATTTGGTGTGTTTCCCATTGCCTTTTCAACAACTACACTAAAAATTCTATATAAAGCTATGCTTCCAATAAATAATCCACATAAAAACATTGAATCAATTATTCCCAGACGTGCAAATACAAATAAGTCTTTAAAAAATACTGCTGCTGTAACAAATACTATTATTGAGCCTAAGCACATCACTCTTCTTATTCTATTAAACGGCTTACAAATCTTTACCAATTGAATAAGTGCTGCCATTGCAAGAGCATATAAGGATAATGTTGAAGTCTTTTCTACACCAGCAGATAATATTAGTCCATATACTTGTGATATTACTACATTGGCTACTACTAAAGTCCCTCCAGGTATAGACATCTTAAGTACATTTACTAGAAAGTTCCCTTTAACACGATTAAGGTTTGGCTCCATTGCTAATACAAAAGATGGAATGCCTATTGCCAAGCTTCCAACCAGCGTAAGCTGAATAGGAATAAATGGAAATGCCATTGGAAACACAACAAATATAAATGCTAGTATTGTTGAGTAAATAGTCTTTGTTAAATATAACGACGCTGACCTTTGTATATTATTAATTGTTCTTCTTCCCTCTGCCACTATATGAGGCATCGCTGAAAAATTAGAATCCATAAGTACAAGCTGTGATACATTTCTTGCTGCATCACTTCCCGATTGCATCGCTATACTACAATCAGATTCTTTAAGTGCAAGAACATCATTTACTCCATCTCCTGTCATTGCTACAGTATGTCCAAACTCTTTTAATGCCTTTACCAGTTTAAACTTCTGCATTGGCGTTACTCTTCCAAATATCGTATATTTTTCTGCGGCATCTTTTATATCTTCATCTGTATCAAGTAAGGTTGCATCAATATACTTATCTGTATTTAGTAACCCTGCCTTTTTAGCCACATATGCCACCGTTGCAGGATTATCTCCTGATATAACTTTTATTGTAACACCTTGATTTTTAAAATATTCAAAAGTCTTAGGTGCTTCTTTTCTTATTTTATCACTAACTAATATTAATGCTTGTATCTCTAGCCCTTCTGGTAAAGTATTACCATTAATATGTTCCTTACTATGAGCCAAAACTAAAACTCTCATTCCTTTTTTAGCATATTCATCTACAATTGACTTAACGTATAAGCTTGGTTCTTTGAATATAAACTCCAATGCACCTATAACATATAACCCTTTATCCTTAAAATCTACTGCACTCCATTTCTTATCTGAGGAAAAAGGAATTTTACTTAATGCCTCTCCAAATTTTTCTCTGTTGCTTCTAAATATATCTAAATTCTTTCCTGCATAATCCCATATAGCTTCAAAAGTTGGATTATCATCTTCTAGACATCTTGTAAACTCATACAAAGCCTCTGAAACTTTGACTTTCTTAGCGTCGCTTTCTTCATCAACATTTCTATCTATTACTACTACATCTTCTACTGACATAGTTCCCTGCGTTATAGTTCCTGTTTTATCTAGACATAAAACATCTACCCTTGCTAATGTTTCTATACAATATAGTTCTTGTACCAATGTCCTTTGCTTCCCTAACCTAATAACGCTTACTGCTAACACCATACTAGTAAGCAAAACCAACCCTGATGGAATCATACCTATTACTGCTGCCACTGTTCCAACCACTGCTTCGTTAAATCCCCTAGTTTGATATTGATTGTAAAACAATAATGCTGTCATGGGTATCAATACAATTGAAATAATCTTTATGATAGTTCTAATAGATGAAAACATTTGAGAATTTGGTTTTTTAACATATTTTGCTTGACTTGTTATTCTATTTACATAGTTTTCTTTACCTATATGAATAACCTTTGCGTATACTTTTCCAGATATCAAAAAACTACCTGATAAGACTTCATCACCAGGCTTTTTATATACAGGATCACTCTCTCCTGTCAAAAGACTCTCATTAACCTCACATTCGCCTTCAATTATGCACGAATCAACACTAACTTGGTTGCCATTTCTAAACATAATAATATCATCTATTACAATATGCTCAATATCTATTTGCTTTTCTTTTTCATCACGAAGTACTGTTGCTTTTGATGTTGATAATAATGACAGTTTATCAATAATAGCTTTTGAACGAATCTCCTGAACTACTCCTATCAATATATTCCAAAATACAACACCCATAAAAAGTATATTTCTATATGACTCAACCCATATAAGGCATAATGCCAGCGTTAAATTTACTAAATTAAAAAGAGTAAATACATTTGAAAATATTATTTGCCAAATGGTCTTAGTGTGTACTGCAAAATTTCCATTTACTTTTCCTTCTTTTACCCTTTTAGCTACTTCTGATTTTGTAAGTCCCTTCATACTACCACCCTAGATTTTTTTATTATTTTGAATGTATTCTAAGAACTTATCCTCTGGTAATGCTTTACTATATAACCAACCTTGGAATAAAGTACATCCAAGATTTGATAATATGTCACGTTGCTCGGTATCTTCAACATATTCAGCAATAATACCAATATCTAATTTCTTTCCCAATGCTGCAAGTGAAGAAATAATTTCTCGACCTACATGGTCATCTGTTACATTTTTTGTAATAGCTGCATCAAGCTTAACTCCACTAAAGCAATCTGTCTGCAAATATTTTACAGATGTATGACCCATACTAAAATCGTCTATTAACAAGTGAAAACCAAGTTTCTTTAATTTAGCTAATTTTTCTAATATATTATTATTTGTTGACAAAATTTCACTTTCAGTTAGTTCAAAATATATATTATCTGCATCAAGCGAATATTTATCCAAGCTTGCTTGTATTTCCTCAATAATATGTTTTCTTGCAAGAGATTTTGCAGTTATATTAATTGATACCTTTATTTCAAAACCTAAAACTTCTCTAGCCTGCGCTGTTACACGACAAGAATTATCAAAAATAAGGTTTTCTAATTCTGCCAATACATTATTTTCTTTCGCCAACTGTATAATAAGTGGCGGATATATAAAACCTACAATTGGATGACTCCAACGAAGTAAAGCTTCTGCACCAATACAGCAGCCATCATTATCCACTTGAGGCTGAAACTCCATATATAATTCCTTATTAGTAATAGCTTTCTTCAAATCATTACTAATTACTTGTGCTGTACTTCCATATACATCTCTCCTCTTACACAATTCAACATCTCTAACTTCATTTTCTGCATTCATTAAAAACTCAACAAGTGTCTTCACTCTTACTTTTAGTCTTTGATTAAGCTTCTCCTCGTATAACCTTAAAAATGGTATATATATAAGTATAGCCAAACAAATATTAACTATTTGCAAAAGACTTCCCGCAATTGATCCTGTTGCTTTATACCCACTTAATATAACTGGGGTCGTCCAACCAACTTCATTTATTGCACGAGGAATTATTTCAAAGTAAACTGCCAAATAAGTAGTTGTCATCGACACTAGTGGTACTAAAACAAACGGAATCGCCATAATTGGATTAAATATTATTGGTAATCCAAATGTTATCAACTCATTTATATTGAATAAAACAGGAATAAAACCTTGTTTTGCAACATTACGTATAGAACGATTTCTTGAAACCAAAACAATAGCAATAACAAGTGCTAGTGTAGCTCCACAACCACCTATTATAATAAATGCATCAAATAGAGTTTTATTAAATATCTGATCTGCTGGTGCTTCAACAAATAATGTATTTGAAACATCTGTCAATGCGTTACTGCCATGAATACCAAATAGCCATAATACATGTATCAACATAGTATAAATAAATCCCGAAAGAAATCCTGTACCTAGATTATTAAAAATCATCAAGCAAACCTTTGAAATCAATTCTGTAAATGAAGAAACATTAAATATTATAGATAATAAAAATGATATAGATAAACATATACCAAAAACAATTATAGCTGGAATCAATGTATTAACCGCTCTAGAAAAAGAAGTTCCAAAAAGTCCATCTGTCGTCAGCTTATTATCAAAAGACATACGAAGCTTCATGTAAATAGGCCCTATTGTCATTCCAATAAATACCGCTGTAAAAGTACCTGCTACATTAAATGAAGCCATATCAAAATTAGAACTACCTACATTTGAGAGTATCAAAAAGTTTACTACTCCTATAACTGCTGAAATTATTATCTCATCAATATTATCTGTGTACTCTGAAGAATAACACATAGAAATGGAAATAATCAACAACAATGAAAAATAATCCCAGCAACATGCACGAATCATATAAATAATATCATAGATAATTCCATCTGAAAAACCCTTAATGAAACTCTGATATGCTTCTATTGGAAGTGATTGAAGTAAAGTTCCAAATGAGCCTATTAAAATAATAGGAATCATCATAACTAGGCTCTTTCTTATTGCAAAGAAGATAGGATACTTCTCTACATCCTTATCTAGTATTGATTTAAAAACTCTCCCTTTAAATTCCATATACCTTTTCCTCCGTACACTATTTGATACTTATTTTACCACAATACCATAAAAAATTCCATTAGTATTTATTATTTTGTAACTATTTTCTTAATAAAGAATAATATTATATATATGCATTATAATGGTGGTGAATATAGATGAATACCGAATATAGAATGTTACTAAATGATGCACATAAAATATGGAGGGAATGGGAATTAGAAAGTAGTATTTCAAGCATAAAGCCAGCAATAGGGATAGTAGATACTGGAATATTTCCACATAGTGATTTTTCTGGATCTATAGTTGATTTTTATGATTGCGTAAATAATAAAATTTCTGCATACGACAATAACGGGCACGGAACTCATATAGCAGGCATTATCGGTGGAACTGGTAGCTCTTGCAAAGGGGTTTGTGCTTTTAACAATATAAAGATAGTCGCAGTAAAGGGACTTAACCATCGTGGTGGTGGTTCCATAGAACAAGTAGTAAGAGGAATTGAATATATAATAAAGAATAAAGATAAATACAATATTAGAATTATTAACATATCTATAGGTGGAGATAAAAATGAATATTTAAAATACAAGCCTTTAATTGATGTTGTTGAAGAGGCATGGGATAAAAATTTATTAGTATGTGTTGCCGCTGGAAATAATGGTCCTGGAGTTGGCAGTGTCACTATACCAGGAAACAGTAGGAAAGTTATCACTATCGGAAGTGTTGATGATAATATTCCAATTGATGGCGGAAATAGAAGAAGAATTGTAGATTATTCTGGGAGAGGACCTACTCAGGAATGTGTAATAAAGCCAGATATAGTGACATATGGCGCAAATATACTAAGTTGTGCAAATAATAAATTCGGTTATACAACAAAAAGCGGTACTTCTATGTCTACTGCTATAGTAACTGGTGCTGCTGCTATGCTTCTATGCAAATATCCAGATTTAAAACCTAAAAGTATTAAAATAAACCTAAAGGAAAGTGCTACTGACTTAAAGAAAAACAAAAATATTCAAGGCGCTGGGGCCCTGAATATTAATAATTTTTTATATACATAAGATAAAATTTTTTATCTTATTCTTGACTCAATGTATCGCTCTACATCGTCAAGCGTAAAATGTGATGAAATATTAGTAAAAGTCCATTCAAAAAACGACAGTTTCCTTCCATCTTCAAGAAATGCAAATCTTTCCCCATCCATTAACCCATATGCCGCTATATCTGTCATATATAGAATATGTCCATCTCCGTAATCAGCATAAGAAGATTCATCATATATAACTGGCATAAATATGCCTTCCATTCCAATCCTTACCCCTGAAATCACTCCTGTATCTTCTACCCATATATCTTCATTAATTGGACATGGTATCAATATATCTATTTCTGTTCCTACTTTGCAATCACCTTTTATTACACTACTTATATCAATAGTTATTAATGCATTATATTCGGTAAAACTCCCTGTATCAATAACTATATTTCGTATATTTTTAACGGTACCTCTTATTATTATTAGATTAAAATCATTAAATATCTGTTCCTCTGTAAGTTCAACCAAATCAGCACTTGATATTATATTTATTGCTTCATCTGTAAAACTTGCTTGTATCCCTTTTGATTTTTCTAATACTATTTTATTCTCCACATTATAGTTTCTAGTTATTAAAAACAAGCATAGAAGTACTACACAGGCTGCTATTGCTGGAATATACCATCTTTTTTTCAAATTAAATACTGAGTGAGAATTTCTTTGCACGGTCTTGTTTGCTATTTCTATATATTTTTCATCAATGTTCCCTATTCGTTCTAATAAGTACATCTCATTCATATTGCAATACCCTCCTCTATCAAATAATCCTTCAATTTTTTACGCAACCTTGTTAATTTTGATGTTATAGTTTTTTCTTTCATTGATAAATCTTTAGATATTTTAGTTATTGAATCTAAATACCAATATCTTTTCACAAAAATAATAATATCTAGCTCTTTTAACGTTGATAAATAAGCATTGATTGCTTTTTCTACTATTTGAGCATCAAGTTTTTCTTCAATATATTCCTTCCCACAAATTGTCGTGTTCAATTCATCAAGCGATTCCTGCAAATTACTATTTCGCTTAATTGCAGTATTATAACGTACTTTCTTTAAAGCTAGATGCCTAGCAATCTTCAAAATGTAACTTGAGAGTATATCAGGTTTTGTTGGAGGTATAGCATTCCATACTGACATATACGTATCATTTATACACTCTTCTCTATCCTCTACATTATCAAGAATATTTTTAATGACATACCCACACAATTTACCATATTTCAAATCGGTTTCGACAATCGCCTGCTCATTCCTCTCCCAATAAAGTGAAATTATTTCATTATCCTCCATTTTTACCTCCGTAATTTACTTCTTAACTATTAAGTACCCAAATATATAACAATACTGCAAAAATAGTTTGATTACACTACTTGGCTCGCGCAGTTTCCTATTATATAGAAAGTCTCGCCCAGAGGCGAGACTTTCTATAATCCTATCTTTTTTTGCATTAACTCTGCATTTGTACAATACAACAGGGCATTTTCCTTTGTTATCTTCCCTTCGCTATATAGCCTAAATATTTCACCATCCATAGTTCTCATACCTTCAGACTGTCCTGAATAAATCACATTATCCATCTGGAACACTTTAGATTCTCTTATCATGTTCTTAATTGCACTATTTACTATCATTATCTCAAAAGCAGGAACAAGACCACCATCTACTGCTGGAATAAGCTGCTGAGAAACTACAGCCTGTAATATCATAGACAACTGTACTCGTACTTGTTGTTGCTGATTTGCTGGAAATACATCAATAATTCTGTCTATAGTCTTTGCAGCTCCTACAGTATGTAATGTTGAAAAAACAAGTTGTCCCGTCTCTGCTGCTGTTATAACATTTTGGATTGTTTCAAAATCTCTCATTTCTCCCATAAGGATAACATCTGGAGATTGTCTTAGAGCAGCTCTAAGTGCTATAGAATAAGAAGATGTATCTTGTGTTACTTCTCTTTGAGTAACTATACTTTTCTTATGCTTATGTATAAACTCAATCGGATCTTCAATTGTTATAATATGTTTGTTTGAAGTACTGTTGATTTCATCAATAATACATGCTAGAGTTGTTGACTTTCCACTACCAGTTGGCCCTGTAACCAAAACTAATCCCTTTTGCATCTTTGAAAGATTTATAACGGTTTCTGGAATGCCTAAATTATCAAATGATGGCAAATCAAATTTTACAACTCTTAAAATAGCCGCCAAAGAACCTCTTTGCTTATATGAATTACATCTAAATCTACCTAATCCGCTTATTGAAAAAGAAAAATCTGAATCTCCAAAGTCTATTAACTTTCTTATATCACCTTGCTCATAAATAGAATATATCTCATGAACTAATCTTGATGTATCATGGTGATCTAGTTTTTCTTCAGTGAAATTAATAATTTCACCACTTATTTTCATTGCCAGTGGGCATCCTGCTACTATATATATATCAGATGCATCCAAACTAATTGCTTTTGACAATATGTCAATTGCCTTCATATCCATATGCACACCTCATATCTTTAAAATGGTATAGGTTCTCCTGAATACGAACCTGCTTTTGAATTCACTTTTAAGCTCTTAATTTCATATCTATAATCACTATCTGGTGAATTTATTTTCATTATCATTACTAATGTTTTTTTACTGTCTATCTCATATTCCGCACTATACTCCATTGTCTGTGCATCATATGAAAACTCTATATTTGTATCCTTCCCAACTTCCAAAATTCCTTTACTTATGCTTTCATAATAAGAATCCACTCCCAAACTATCTTTACTTGTCTTTAAAAGGTATTCATCAATATAACTTACTAATTCAACCATCTTACTTTCTGCATTATAATACGACTCAATATTATCTACATTCTTTTTTGATAATTTCAAATCTGCTGTTGCAGAAGAATAAGATAATACGCCAAATGCCGTCAAACACAACACAATAAATATCATGAATATAGATGTTATACCTGTATTTACTTTAAACTGAAATTTATCTCTCACTTTTAACCTCCATGCATTTCGCATCTACTCACTATATTATTGCATCTTTCCTGACTCATATACTACAAATTCCACATGACCATATGTCTTATTGTTATCTTTAAATTCAACTGTAAAATATACCAGTTTACCTGCACTTGTTTCTTTTTGCTTAGCGGATACATAACCTATAATTTCGGCCTCTTCATACGTTGAAACATTATAATCATTATCAAAATACTGGTAATATTCCTCGTTAGTTCCTTCTTTATATGTAAAACCTGCTTCATTTGTCATATAGTTATATATAACCTTATCTTCACTAAAATCAACATATGCTTTAATTTTTTCAGCTATTTCCTCTGCTTTTAAATATCCACTTGTGATATTCATACTTTCTATACTTTTTTCATTCCCTGCAACATATAGCTTTACAATAACTACTGATGAAATAGTAAAAAATAATATTACTATAATAAATTCTGTTAGGAAGGCTCTTGTTTTTTCTAGTCTTTGCATATTACCTACCTCCCATTTTCTTTAAATAAACACTTGTTTTACTCTCATAGCCTTGTGTATCAATAATTCCCACTGTTAACAAGCCATCTTCTTCATTTATATCAAAGTAAAAATCATTTACATCAATGACTATATCACCAAAATCCAATGTATATTCATCGCCTGTCATTATTGTTGCCTCTTTTAATTTTCCATTTTTCACAAATAAAAGAGTACTCATTTTCATGCCTTCTATTTCGTTATCTATTACAAGAACATCTTTTCCTTCTGCTTGCTCCATACGCACAGAATATTCACTTTCTGCACCTCTCACCTTATTCACTACATAAGAAAGAGTTGTTCTTGACTGTTCGTTAAGAGCTTTATTATTTGATATTTTTTCATATACGCCTGAACCTATTACTATAATCAAAACTGATAATATAGCAAAAAAAGTAAATAGGACAAACATAAATATTACATCTATAGAATGTTTTTTCTTTCCCATTTTATCAACCTTTCCTTCCTAATTATCGCTTTTGACTATATAAACTGCCACTGCTGGTTTTACATTTCCTGCAATAATACTGTAATCCACGTAAAATCTATCATAATCAATTACTACACCATAATGTTTCTCTATATACTCAATGCTTTCTGGATAACTTCCTTCTATTGCGTAACAGGTTATAACTGCATTTTCTATAGCCTGTGATACCGCATCCACATTGCTACTGCTCATTTCTTTTGACAAATCTCCAATTTGGCTATAAAAGAAAGCTAGAAAGAACACGAATATAACTATCATGAGAATTACGCCCTTATTTGGTATTAGTTTATTCTTTTTATATAAATGCATAATCTCCTCCGTTTCCTTTTAGCCAATAGATGACATAATACTTGCAAGCGGAAGCATTACAGATATTAATATTCCACCTATTACTAACGACAATATCGCTACTAAACATGGTTCTATGTAAGCCACTAATTTTTCAATGCTATCATCTATCTCTTCTTCATATGTCTTACTTATTTTTTCCATAACAGAATCAAGTTTACCTGCTTTAAATCCTACATTAATAATTCTTGACTGCATGCCTGTAAACATACTTATCTTTGTAAGTGCTTCTGGGAACGACATTCCTCCCTTTACTAAAGCAGCACATTCATCTATTTGCTTCTTTGTCATCTTATCACTTACTATTGTAGGTGCTACTTCAAGTGATTTCTCAAGTGAATAACCGCTTGATAACATCATTGCTATTACTGATGCAAATCTTCCACTTGAAATTCTCTTATTTAATCTTTTAAGTATCGGCAATTTAAATACAAAGCTTGTAATTGCCTGACCTTTTCCTAACTTAATCAGTATTGAAGAAATAACAATAATAACTAAAATAATGGCAATTAAGACAAACGCCCCATTTCCTATTGTAATGCCCATATTCATTATACCTCTACTAACCTGTGACATCTCTGTTCCTAAATTAACAAAAATATCTTCAAATATAGGTATAACCTTTGTAACTAACAACAATATAACTGCTGCCATCATTGCAATAAGAAGTATAGGATATGTCACTGCCGCCTTAATTGACTTTTTAATCTTATCTTCTCTTTCATAATATACTGTAAGAGACTTTAATACATCATCTAGCTTACCTGTTTCTTCACCTATGTATATCATATTCACCATATACTCTGGGAAAAATCCTACATCTTCTACTGCTTTAAACAATGAACCCGTTTCCCTTACTATATCGCTAAGCTTTTCAAACGCTGCTCTTGCCTTCTCATCTTCACAGCTTTCTACTAGTGTTTCCATACCATCATGGATTGGTATACCTGCATCCAATATTAGTGATATCTGTCCGCAAAATGTTGCTATTTCTCCTGCCGGAAGATGCTTTTTCTTCTTAATACTCATATTTGTCTTTTCCTCCATTCTACTACTGCTATAATATAGACTTCCTTTAATAAATATAACTTACAGTATAACTTGATGATAGCTTCCCTCCATCATCAGTATATGTTAAATCATACAAATTCCATTTGCCATCATAATATACATAATTCCATGCATGATATACACCATTAGCCGCATATCCATATGCAACTTTTGTTGGTATCCTCTGCGCTCTAAGCATTACTGCAAACAAACACGCATAATCACTACAAATACCTTTACCACTTGATATTGCTCTATCTGCACTAGGAGTGTAATTTGTAACTGTTTTATTCTTTATTTGAGCTGCTAAATCATAATTATATGACAATTTAGAATATATATAATTTGCAATCTTTGTTACCTTTTCTTTATCACTCGAAATACCTGCACATTGCTCATATGATATCTTTACAGCATTTGTAGTACTTGTAAAGCTTGCATTCTTGCAAGAATATATAAATGGTGATGTTTCACTCTTTATATTTACACTTGTAGTTACTGAATTCTTTTCAGCCAGTGCACTTGTACTTGCACCTTGTAGTATCCTTATACAATATGTTCCGCTACCATTTGTTAATGTAAAGCTCATATAACTTCCTGCTGTGTCATACAATTCCTGACAAAGTATTGTACCTGATTTATCATTTTTTCTTATCTGAACATAAACAACACCTGAGGTAGCTCCATCACTCTTTATCATTACATAACCATCTGAAGCATTACTGTAATCAATAGTAAATCCATTTTTGTTTGACACTGCCGTTCCTGATGCTGTCACACTTGCTATATTTATCGGGTCAGGAGTTGGTGTCTGTGGCTTTGCCGTCGTTGGTGCCTGCGTTGGTGTTGGTGTAGTTGTCGGTGCTTTTGTTGGTGCTTGGGTTTGTGTTATGGTTTGAGACGAAGGTTCTTTTGTTGTATCATCATTTTTTTTGGTTGTACCTTCATCTTTAGTTGTGTTCTCACCCTTTTTGGTTGTATCATCATCCTTTTTGGTTGTGCCATCACCTTTTTTAGTAGTATCATCACCCTTTTTGGTTGTACCGTCACCTTTTTTAGTAGTGTCACCATCTTTGGTAGTGTCTTCATCATCTGTAGTGTCTTCACCACTTGAACCATTATTATTCTTTGATCCTGACTCACCTGTAGTAGTATCATCACTATCTATTTGACTATCATCAATACGCGTAATTTTATTTTTTACCAAATCTTCTATAGTTATATTTCCACCGCAACCTTGAAGCATAAGCGAAAGTATTATCATTATTACAAGTATAAGCGAAATACCTTTATAATCTTGCCTTATTCTTTTCATTTTGCTCAGCTCCTTTCCATTTATTTAAAATAATTATCTACTTATTATCATCTATATTTTAACATTATCCATAAGATATTACAATGCGTAAATTTAATATATTATAGATACAAGCAATTTAATTCCAATCAAGAGTAAGAAATTCGTAAAATCAATAAAGCGAAAAAAGTAGCTATTAGCCAATCAAGAATACCATGTTCGTTGTGCTATCGCAACGAACATGGTATTCTTGCATAGTTCAGCTTTAGCTGAATCTATTTTTATTCGAACCTTACTATTTCTTTCTTTAGTCGCTTAATTATTTTCTTTTCTAATCTTGATATATATGATTGAGAAATTCCTAATAGATCTGCTACTTCTTTTTGTGTCATTTCATTTCCATCTTCTCTATTAAGTCCAAATCTCAATTCGACTATAGTACGCTCACGCTTTGATAATTTATCTATTGCCCCATTTAGAAGTTTTCTTTCAACTTCATTTTCAATGTTTTTATATACGACATCCTCTTCAGTTCCTAAAACGTCTGATAATAGTAACTCATTACCATCCCAATCGACGTTTAATGGCTCATCTATAGATACCTCAAGTTTAGTTTTGTTATTTCTCCTTAAATACATAAGAATTTCATTCTCTATACATCTAGATGCATATGTAGCTAGCTTAATATTTTTTTCTTTATTATATGTATTTGTAGCCTTAATAAGTCCAATTGTTCCTATCGAAATTAAATCTTCTACACCTATACCTGTATTATCAAACTTTTTTGCTATGTATACAACTAGTCGCAAATTATGCTCTATAAGTATCGCTTTAGCTTCTTTGTCTCTATCTGTACCCAAATCTTCAATAACTTGCATTTCTTCGTATGGTTCTAATGGTGCTGGTAATACTTCTGCTCCACCTATATAATGTATATCTCCTTCATTACTGAAAAACATATTTTTTATAGTAGGTACCATTTTAAAATGAAAACCATTATTAAGCGACATCTTTATAACCATTTGTTTATACTCCTATTTAATATTATATTGTAATTTCCTTGACTGGACAATGTCCCCTGATAAAGTCCTATCATTGATTTCCCTATTTCTATATACTCTCCATTAATTTGAAGTGCCATTCTTTCAATCTCTATTGCTGGTATTACTCCCATTTCAGTTCCTAGAGCCTTAAATGGTACCATTTTCATCTTGGCTTCTCCTGCGTCAACTCCTTCTAGTAAATTTGATACTGCCTTGTATTCTACAATATGTACCGGTGTATTTCCAATTGGCTCCATAAGTGAATTCCCCGAATCATATAATCCTTTCAGGTTTACTTTCTTTTCTTTATATTCCAACATTACATCATACATATCATTATTAGCTTTTTTCATATTCATTCTATTTCTTATAAATTTTCCTATAAAGTCAGTAATAAAAAAAGCTATTGCTGTAATACATATAAAGGTGATGAAATTTATGCCTCTTAGATAATTAAACGAAAGCAGTTCTCTTACATACAAACTAAAATTTGTATAATAGTAAATAAACTCAACTGCTCCGGATAAGGTGAATGTCACAACATAAAGTATTCCTATTACTTTTATGTTCCTGACTACGCCCTTTAATCGGTACGCTATCTTCGTCATTACGGCTATAATGACTACATATGTAAAAATTTTTTGCAATATTACAAATGGCAATTTCCATATTATAATAATGCATGTTAGAGTGGCTCCTGCCAATGCTGCTAAGACACACCTTTTTATTGTGGTTTGTGGATTAATGAATCTTTTAGCAATGACAAGTATTAGCAAATCCATTACAAAGTTAATAGCAAAGAAGGCATCAATATACATTACATACTTCATGTTTGTACTTTTCTCCTTACTGCTGTTGGATTTTGCAGTCTGAACAAAGTGTTACTTCGTTCTTTTGACATAATACAATCTTGCGATAAATTTTGTGTCAAGGAAATGTATATTCCTTGTAAAAAAAGATTCGGCTAAGGCCGAACTTTGCAAGAATCCCATATTAGTTGCGATAGCACAACTAATATGGGATTCTTGATTGGCTAAACAGTAGTTTATTCGCTTTATTGAGTATTCCTTGTGAATACATTACTACCCGATTCTTGCTCTTAAATTTAATTTTTACATTAAAAATACTGCTTGCGTAAGCAGGCAGCATCTTTATCTTTTGTAAAGTAATGTAAAATATTTATTTTAAGTCTTATTTAATTCTTGAATAAAAAATAATGGTCAAACCTGTGTTCTTGGTGGGTTTATGATATAATAAATTCAGTATATAATTTTATCTTTTCAATAAGTTCAACACTGCCTTGCTCTCCCCAACGGGCTGAGTTTATCATTATATCATAATCAGATGGTTTACCCCAATCTTTTCCAGTATAATAATCATAATGAGACTTTCTTTTTTTATCGACCTTTCTTATCTTATCTGATGCTGACTTTTCATCAAGTCCTTCACGTTCCATAATTCGTAAAATTCTATCTTTCATTGGTGCTACAATGAATACACTTAAAACACTTATATCCTTAAACTCTGATAGAATAAAGTCAGCACATCTTCCTACAAAAACACAATCACCTTTATGTGCATTTTCGAGAATGATTTTTTTCTGCATTTCAAATAAGATTGAACTAGCATCCATTCCATAATATTCTTTTTCTTTTCCTTGATAATAAACAGAATACATAAATGGATTTTTTCTTCTTTCATCAGCATTTCTTAGTGCTTCCTGTGGCAGGTCCGTATTTGATAATACCTCATCTAACAGTTCTTTGTCATAAAAACCAATGCCAAGCCTTTTAGCAAGAGACTCACCGATTGCCCTGCCACCGCTGCCATACTGTCTTCCAATACAAATTATCTTATTCATCTGCTGCCTCCTTTTCTAACAATACATCTTTTCTCTTTACTACTAACTTATCAAATACTGCAAGTATTCCTGGTAAAATAAATATAATCAATATAATTGCTGTTGCTGCACCTTTTGATATAGTATGACATATCTGACCAACAGTTGGGTCTTCAAAAGCATAACCTAATATCGCAGTAACTACTACCATAATTAATCCCGAAGTAAGGATTGTGTGAATAGAACCATGATATGACTGTATAATCGCTTCTTTTATTCCCATGCTCCTACGTTTTTCTCTATAATAGTTCGTATAAAGTATTCCGTAATCAATAGTTGCTCCCATCAAGATACTTTGCACAATTAAATATGCCAAATAGTGAATGCTCATTCCTTGAACTCCCATTATTACTGTAGTTGCATATACTGCTGTTTGAATTATCAGAACTAGTATTGCCGGAATAACAAGTGAACGGAATGTTATTAATACTACAATAAAAATAGAAAGTGCTGTAAGTATTGTAATTTTATTTAGTTCATCATCAAAATATGATGTCATTTCATGTATCATTGGCGAATTTCCGATAAGGTAATAGTCATTATCAAGCTTTTCACATTCATCTTCAAAATCACTTATAAAATCATTTGTTTCATCTGATTCTTCAGGTAAATTTGTTGAAATCATAAGAATAGAATAATTCTCACCCTTAAGCTGCTTTAAGCTACTTTCAAGCTGACTTTGTGAACTTTCAAGTTCTGTTTTCATTTCGTCACTAAAAAACATTGCATACTTTTCATCTTTAGCAATACTGTTTACTAAATAAGAGAAAATCTCATATATTGACATTGTCCATGTGGAATCTGCATTGTAATTGCTAAAATAAAGAGTATAAAGTATTTGCATGGTCTGCTCATTAATAGCATCTGACATTCCACCGAATAATTGTGACATTTCGGCAGCTGTAAATTCCTTGTCCTGCATAACTGCACCAACAATAGTCTGTATCAACTGAAATTGCGAAGCCAGAGCTTCATCCTCAGACAATGAGGCTGCTATAGCCGGATTATCTGAAATAAGCTGTAGCAATTCCTGTATACTCATTGTAGTTGCACCACTCATTGCATATAACTGATTAATTGATTCAATATCAATACCAAATAATCCTGATAGTTCTTCACTGCTTCTTGCCTTTGTCAGTTCTTCTTTGCTGCTAAATAATGTAAGTATTTGTATTTGTGTTTTACTGCTGTCATCAAAGCCAGATGCAAACATATCATTCGTCAATATATCATTTTGAAGGAAACCTATAAAATCAGATAATTTTAATGTTCCACTTTCCCCATCTTTGAAATAATCATAGTATATTAGATTTATCATACTAGCATCAATCTGAGTCTGTTTACTCATTCCACCCATTACTGCCATCATTTCCTGTGATGAGTATTGCTTTCCTAATGTATTTCCATATGCCATAACACTTTCTACACCATCTTTATTTTCCAAATAAGGTATCAGACCTGCAACATCCTCTTCATCCTCATTATTATAAAGCATTACTATCGTGTTAGATTTAGGAAATATTTCATTTATCTCACTGATATTTTTCATGGAATAAGAAATCTTAGTTGTTCCTTTTGTCGCCATAAGAACTATAAATAATACAGCGAAAACTCCCAATATAACGTATCTTGCCTTATAACTAAAGTTTCCGATTCTTTTCATTGAAAAATCAAGAACCTTCTTATTGGTTTTATGAATTAATTTATCAAAAATAATAATTAATGCAGGAAGTACTGTAAATACGCATAAAAGACTTATAAATACACCTTTTGCCAAAACAATTCCCATATCTGCACCAATTTTAAAGCTCATAAAGCATAAAACCAGCAAACCCACAATCGTTGTTACTGAGCTACTTGTTATAGAAGAAAATGCTCCCCTGATTGCACCCTTCATCGCTTCTGGCCTGTTTTCATTTATTTTCAACTCTTGACGGTAGCGATTCATAAGAATTATTGAATAATCCATTGATAAAACAAGCTGTAAAATAGCTGCTATGGAATATGTTGTATTAGATACTCCATTTAAAAATGCATTTGTTCCCATATTTATTACAACTGCAATTCCAATAGTGATCAAAAACAAAAATGGCTCAACCCATGAATTACACATTATGAATAAAATAACCATCAGAATACCTAATGCAGCAGCCATTACCCATAAAGGCAGACCTTCTCCACTATCATTATCCAGACAATAAACCATATTATATGCTTTAAAATCAGATGAAACTGTATCTTCCACACTGTCCATTTCTTCTGTATCATAATCATAAGCGATATTTAATACAAATAATGTGTGGTTGTCTTTGTTGTAATGTTCATCTTCTGCTATATAATCAACTGAATCAACATACTCGATTTGTCCAAGCTTTATTATTATATCTTCTATTTGCTGTCCACTTAAATCATCAAACATAACTCTGATTGTATTGCTTGCTGATGTATCTGGGAATTCCTCTTCTAACAAATCAACACCTTGTTTCATTGATGAATCATTAGGAAGATATTCTTTCATATCAGTTATTATATTAACCTTTGTCATTAATACTACACTGATTATAGTAAGTATCAAAACAAAAATCATTATAAAATTTCTTTTTTCTACTAAAAAATTTGCTGTTTTTTTCATCTTTACCTCCATTCTGCCACAGCGGCAGACTTTATTTGACTTTTCCATATAATAAGTTATAATATACATGTGTTGTTTTTTCAACCAACTGATTTAAAAAATCGGTTATAAAGTAAACATTTTCCATAATAGTGTTGGATTTTTATATTTTTTTAGGAATTTCGTATTAACTAAAAAAGAAAGGTAAAATTAATCATGAACCATAAGGATAATCGAAGAGTTAAAATTACAAAAAAAATTTTGGCAGAAAGTTTGTTAGAACTGCTTAATACAGAGGATATTCATAAGATATCCATAAGAGAATTGTGTAATCATGCTGACATTAATCGTTCCACATTTTATAAGTATTATGGTTCACAATATGACCTTTTAATGGAAGTTGAAAATGATTTACTTGAACAAATTGAGCAAACGCTTTCTTTGAATGATAATAAGCTAAACAATTTTGAATGTTTAGTTAACATTCTTATTTATGCTCAGAAGAATTCAAAAATATTTAAATTGTTGATTAATGCAAATATTGATCCCGATTTTCCTATGCGTCTTTTTAACCTGCCGTCTGTTTATCAAGGAATAAATAGAAGTATTTCAGACAGTGAAGCAAACGAACTTATTTACATGCAGGATTTGATTTTTTATGGTGCTTTCCAAATGTTGAAACGTTGGATTAATAATGAGGATAGGGAATCTCCTGAGGAAATGGCGAAAATTATTGCCCGAATCTTCAAAAAGATTTCGGCTGAGTAAATGATTTAATAAATATTTACAAGCCTCCAGCCAGCTATCTTTTGCAAGTCCTGTATATGGACTTAAATTGTAATCATATGATTTTGCAATCATTTCTTTTTTTAAAGTTTAAAATTTTAAGCCTTTTTTAGAATCTCGAATTTACGTTTTCCAATACTTTGTTTTTCCAGTCTCTCCCAACTTGAACTGTTTATTTTTTGCTTTTTATCCATTGATAATGCCAGAATAGTTTCAGTATTTGATATTTCAGCAAGTCTTTCAAGCATTTGATTTAAAGGGTTACTACTATCATCTTTCCACGACACAAGATTACCGTATGGAATATCTGTTATGATAATGTCTATCTGCCCTATGTCTGGTAATGTCTTTGTACAATCAGCTTGAAAAACTGATATCTCTTTATCTTCTTTAACTAATGTTTTCAAATTTAAAGCACTTCTTTTTGCATCTATATGCGACTGCTTATTATATTGCTCTATTAAACACTCTATCTCATTTATACGTTTATCTAAACCTTGATGTGTTATTAACTCAATATTTTTTCTCGCATACTTAATCATGCTTTCGTCTATATCACTTCCAATTAACTTTTTTATAGTTAACTCATTACAAAATCCTAAAACAGTAAGTAGATAGCCGCCTCCACAACAAGGGTCATATATTGTAAGATTTTCTTTTAAAGTTTTATATTCAAGACACCTTCTATATATTTCATTAATTAGCCTTACTGGAAAATTTGGTATACCTTCATTCCCATAAATCACTCGACCACTAGCCAAATCTTCAAAGTTGGTCTTTAAACAATATTTATATTCCATTTAATAATCTCTTATCTTTCATTTTGATTTTTAATCCAATGGATTTTCACACACTCCAACAAATAATAATGTATCATTTACAATAATGCCATATATAAACGGACGATTTAATATCATTTCTGCTTCGTCCTTTGGTATTGCAGCACCTACATACATTATTTGTGTATAAGCTGAGGCTTCAACTCCATTTTCATTTATGTTTATATGTGTTTCTTGCTTTATCTCTGATACAAATAATGTTTGATCTGTTATACCAGTAAAGTCCGCATCAAGATTAAATATTGTTTTCACACCAAGACTTTCTAATGTTTCATTAATATCAAGTTTGGAATCCATATTAAGCTTTGGAATCTTCCATGTAACCTTACCATAACATGATTCTCCATCGTTAAATGCTGATTTAAGTTTTTCAGTATCTGAAATCAATTCACTTACCAAAACACCTTCATCTGGAAGAATAAATACCATTCCTCCCCCGTTTTTTAACCCAAGTGATGCTCTTGTATAATTATCTCCCTTCGAAAATCCCCTTGAACTATCAATTCTGTTCATAAATTCAAAATTCACTTTATTACCATTAGACATGTAAAAAATATCACTTTTAGTATCCGATTCACTAAATTTATCTTGCCACTCATCATAAAAATACACAGTATTAATAATAGATAAAAGTTGTTCTGCATCAGTTTCTATATTTGGAATAAGTGTACCATTCGTATTGTCGTATATCCATTTTGCCATCGCCTGTGCAGTCTCTTCTTTCGAAAAATCCACACTAAAAGAGGACGCATAAAAGTTTTCGGTAGCATTTTTTATAAACTCACTTCTCCAGCCTATGCTTTTATCCATCCACAATGAATTTGCTATTTTTAGCTTTCCAACTTCATTATCCATATACATACGTCTATAGAAATTTCCACATTGTTTCGAAAGCTCATCCTTGTCAGATATACCTAGCAAATCAAGCAACTCATCTAAAGCATCTCCTTCAGCTCCTGTGGCAACCAATGCTAACGCATAATATAATGATAATGGCGAATAATTTACATTCCCCTTATTTTTTGATAAAACTTGTACTGCTGTTTCATATGAAAACTCGTTCAGTTTTTTATAGAAATCATATTTTACTGGATTCTTATTTGCAATGCCCAAATAATCATCTGAATCAAACTCATATGTAACTGGATATATCACTTCTTGTAACGCATCCATTGAATTATATTTTTCTACCTTAGCCTTTTCTACTACTTTATCTACTGTACTTTTTTCTACGTTTGACGCACTATCGTCTGTTATTGCCATATCCTCTTCTCTTGATGCCTTGCTACCATAATGAACCCAAATAGCCCCTACTCCCACTAGTATAATTGCACATATCACATATGCTAATATCTTTTTTTGCCCCATACTAACCCCTCCAAAATACAATTGTTTACGCTACTTTATATTTTTCATATTAACATAGCTAGTATAATTAATCAATGTATTTCTCTACACGCTATAATTCTTTACAAAATCAACTACTTTGTCATTCCACTGTGATAACCCCATGCCTTTTTGAGATAAATAATGTACTTTTGGTACAAGTTCCGATAAAACCAAATTTTCAAGTTCAACTTTATATTGTTCTGGTACAATGCATAAAAATAGATAGTCAGAAAGTAGAATTTCATTTTTCACCTTTACAGGATGATAGCCATCAAACACATGATATGGGTGACGTATAATATCATCAGATTTAAAATAAAAACGTACTCCTGCATTAAAATTCCCCTTTTCCAAATTCTCTTCACTAGGAAAGTTTTCAGACAGTACAACATAATCTCCAGTCATATCATCTCCGTTACAAAACATAATATACTCAAAAAAATCCGCAGGGTCATTCCAAAGGCTATCACGTTTTTCATATGCAAGCTCTTCACCTGTTTTTTTATAAACATTAGTAGCTGATAATAGTTTACCTCCTGATAATATTTTTTGTGCACCATATAAACCTGTGCCATGATAAACAAAATCAGTTGTGTCAGCAAATAAGATATTTTCAACTGTTTCCGGGTTTTTAACAGCATTTTCAACGATTGCTACAACTTTTTCATCATCACAGACAATTTCTGTATGTCTATTATATGATTTTTCATAATTAATAAATGCAACTATGTTTTTTAATTCTATTTTATCGATATTTGGATAATCCCATAAATTAAAATAATACACACCATGCAAAATTCCCCCAATTGATTCATGCTTTCCAATATTAAGAATCATTATTACTTCCTCCTAGATATAATACTGTGCCTGTGCACTCCACATCTCATAATACTTACCATCTATATTTTGCAATAAATCCTCATGACTTCCCTCTTGAATAAGCTCACCTTCATGAAATACAGCAATCTTTTCACAAAATTTACATGATGAAAGTCTATGTGATATATATATTGCTGTCTTTTCACCTATTATTTTATCAAATCCTGTATATATTTCGTATTCAGATAATGGATCAAGCGCAGCCGTAGGCTCATCTAAAAGTATAAATGGAGCATCCTTATATACTGCTCTTGCAATAGCGATTTTTTGAGCTTCTCCACCTGATATCTCTATACCATTATCATCAAAATCTTTATATAGATATGATTCTATTCCATCTTCGAGATTATTTAACCTATCTGCTAAACCTGCATCTGCTAAACATCGTTCTATTTGAGTAGAATCATATTCTTCCGACACTGCCACATTTGCTGCTAACTTAAATGAAAACAACTGATAATCCTGAAATATAACTGAAAACAATTTACAATATTCATCTTGTTTAAATTTTCTTATATCTACTCCATTTAATAATATTTCTCCCTCATCTGGATCATATAATCTACATAATAACTTTATCATAGTCGTTTTTCCCGAACCATTCATACCTACTATAGCAAGCTTTTCGCCAATATTAAGAATCATAGAAAAATTCTTAAGTGCATATTTCTCAGTATCGGGATATTTAAATGAAACATTTTTAAACTCAATTTGGTATTGATTATCACTACGCTTCTCTATTGGCAATTTACCTTTATACATATCATCCGATACTTCTAACAGTTCTAATGTACTAGCATGCTTCCTTGCTGTAAGTGCAAATCTTGTTATATTTCCTGATATAGTCTGTATTTCATTAAATATACTTCTAAGACAGCCTGCCATACGTACTATATTTCCTACTGAAAATGCTCCCTTAAGTGCCAAAATACCAACTATCATATATGAACCCACTTCAAGTATTCCATCACTTGCATTTTCCCAAAAAGATGCAAATACTTCATTTTTAGACATCTCATTTATATCCTCAATATTTGCTTTTGATTTACTCTGCCCCAGTGTCCAATGTTTTAATATATCATATGCACCGTACACCCTTATATCTTTTCCATCTTTATAACTAAAACCATCTCCATATACATACTGCCAAGTGACACTACTTTTTTCTAATCTTTCTTCATCTGTATTCCAATCAGCATACTGTATCTTTTCTACTTTTTTCCTAAAACGTACATATAGCTTTTTTGTAATAAACATAAATACAATTGCTATAATGATTGCTGCATAAATTGCGAACTTTTTAGATATTGCTATATGATATATTATAGGTACTCCTATTATAATAGCAAATAACAAATGAAAACAACCATACAATATTTTATTAAAATCCCAAAACACAGAATATAAACCAGATCCCCAGTTAGTATCTTTTATTATTCTATCTTTTAATGCTTTTACTTCTGGACTATCTATCCTTGAATAATCCATTTTTAGCATCTTTTCTTCTGTGATACATTCATACATTTTAAATACACTCCAGCATCTTACCTCTAGCTTATTCCAAATCGTACTAGCTATAAAACGAAAAATAAATATAGATACTGTTATTATCACAACCACTATAAATATTTCTTTAAAACTTTTATGTACAATTAATGAATCTAATATATATGCTGATAAAAGCAGTTCAACATATGGTATCAGTGCATTAATTATATGAACTATACAACTTGTCGGAAAATAAGTCTTATCTATAGAAGAGACCATTCCCAATATCTTTTTCATATTATGGATATGTACTTTTATTGGAAGTTTGCTAGTTAAATCTGTACTCATGCCTGCACCTCGCTTTCGCTATAATAATTACTTTGAACTTGATACATCTGTGCATATGTACCTCCATTTTGCATAAGCTCATTATGTGTACCCATTTCTATAACTTCTCCATTCTCTAACATTACAATCCTATCAGAGAATCTAGTACTTGCTAATCTATGTGATATAAACAAGGCAGTTTTATTTTCTGTATATTTGTTATAACTTTCATAAATTTCACTTTCAGCTATTGGATCAAGTGCTGCCGTCGGCTCATCTAACACCATAATATCTCCATCCTTATATAAAGCTCTTGCAAGCAATAATCTTTGTTGCTGACCTCCTGACAGACTTACACCTCTTTTTAATATTCTTTTACTCATAAAGGTGTTTAAATCTATATCCTTTTCTATAAATAACTTCTTAATGCCAGCTTTTTCTAAAGCCTCCCAAGCCCTTTTCTCGTCTACACTTTTAGCTCTATTCATAGCTATATTTTCTCCTACACTAAATGGCAATATCAATTGTTCCTGAAATACTACAGAGAATAAATCATATAATTCTCCTTTTGGAAAATAGCTTCTTTTTATGCCATTTATAAGTATTTCTCCTTCATCAGGTTCATACATTCCACATAGTAGTTTTACAAGTGTTGTCTTCCCTGCACCATTAATTCCTACTAATGCCACTTTTTCTCCTGCTTCTATCTTGAGATTGAAACAATCAAATACCTTTTTATCAGTATCATCTTGCTCCCCCGTATATGACTTATATGAAAAACTTACATTCTTAAACTCTATTGATATTGGCAGCTTCAATTCACTAATGTGCTTTTCTCCACTAAATAAATCTTCATCTGGTAATTCCATATATGTTCTATAATAATCTGTAGAGTTTTTTGCTGCCTTTAAACTTCCTATATCCCATACTATTGACGTAACAAATTCTGAAAAGCCTGTAATTGCTCCAAAATATAATATAAACTCTCCTACTGATATTCTTCCCATCGTTGACGCATATATTAGATAACCATAAGCAATTATATCTCTTATCGTCGCTGTTAAAAAATTCATTTTTTCTTGCCATGAATTTCTGCGATTAATCTTCCCACAAAGATGTTCTGATTCAGCTATTGCTTTATCTCTCAATCCAATAAGCCAGTTATTCATACCAAATATACGTATATCTTTAGCTGCTGTAGTATCTCCCATAGAAGCTCTTACGTATTGAAATCTTCTATCTATGTTAGCCTCTTCTTCACGCACACTTTCTCTATATTTTAAATTTAAAGATATCCAGATACAATTTAATAATGACATCCCAATAAGAGGTATAATTATCCAGATACTTAAACTTCCTAAAACAGTTGAGTATAACAAAAAGCAAATTACATTTATGCATATTGATACTGTCGCTGTAAGCGTCCTCGACGAGGATGACCAATCTCCACCTCCTGCTGCACCAATTGCTTTCTGATAAGCAGTCTTGCCTTTACCTGACTCTGTTATATCATACCTCACTCTAAGACTTTTCAAGAAAAGCTCTGCCATTATATATCCACGTTCAACGTTATAAAGGAAATACTTTCCTCTACTCACTGCATTATTTAAACTATATAGCATTGTTGCCAATATAACAAAAATTCCTAATGTTAATATAAGTTTTTGAGCTGTTACCCCTTCCTCAACCATATCCAATGTAATCTTAGGTAAATAAATACCAACCAAAGGTATAATAGAACTTAATACTATCTGCACTATACTCATTAAAATAATGATTTTATTCTGACACCAATAATATTTCATCCAATACATTGTATTACTAAATAAAGAATAGTTTTTCACTTTAATATCTTCCATTTGTACTAACCTCCTATCTTATATCACCAATAATATCACGTTTTTATTTTAAAATTAAAAAATGTGCACGAATGGTTTTATTCGCGCACAAACGGCATCAAAAAATTCTACTTAAAGGTAACATTATCTCTGTAGCAAATACTCCTTCTTCGTCTTGGCGTTCAAGATAACCATTATATTTTTCTACAACCTTATCTATACGCATTAATCCAAATCCATGTTCTCTGCTACTTTTAGTCGATACGTAAACCTTTCCATTTCTCTTTAACTTCTCATTTACTGAGTTTATAACATAAATGTATAATTGTCCTTTTAATATATCAATATACACCCTTATAAATCTTTTATCCTCTTCTACCACCTTGCCACATGATTCCATCGCATTATCCATAAGATTTCCTATAATAATACTTAAATCCACCTCAGAAATATCAAGTGTTTCTGGCACTATAGCCTTAGCCTCAATCTTTATATTTTTAGCCTTTGCTAATGATAACTTACTATTTAGTATAGCATCTATCATTATATTACCAGTCTTTATTACAGTATCAACCGTAGTCAAATCTGTATCTAACTCTCCTAAATAACTCTCAAGCTTATCAAGTTCATTCATAGCAAGATACGCCTTCATAGTTTGAATATGATTCCGATAATCATGTCTCCACCCTCTAGTCTGTCGATACATATTTTCAACCTCTTCAAAATGCTTCTTAACTAAATCACTTTGATAAGCTGCTATCTTTTTATCTACACTCTTTGAAAAAATACCCATCACCAAACTCTCCTCTATCTTCTAAAATACTTTATAAACGCCTTATTAACCAAAGTATACATTCTCCTACTTACAGGTATATTGCTTCCATTATCAAAGTAAATATCTGTTTTATCTATCTTATAAACACTTCCTATCCTACACAAATAAGAACGATGACATTTAATAAACTCTTCACCTTCCAGCAAACTCTCCATCTCCGTAATACTTTCTTTTATTTCCAAAGTCTCACCATTACTTTTCCCAACTACACACCTATGAGCCCTTGCCTCTATATAATTAATTTCCTCAATATTCATCTTAATAGTTTCATCATCCATATGAACCAACACAAAACTATCCTTATTTTTCCTTTTTTCAACCCTCTCAAGACAATGATGTACCTTTTCTTTATTAAGCGGTTTTAACAGGTAATGCATAGCCTCCACTTCATACCCCTCTTGAATATAATCTAAAATACCTGTTGTAAATATAATTACTATATTCTTATCTTTTTCTCTTATAAGTTTTGAAAGCTCAACCCCATTCATACCCGACATTTGAATATCAATAAACAAAACATCAAAATTATTATCCACATCATAATCAAACAGAAATTGCTCCGCACTCTCATACTGCCTCACATCTGTTTCTATCCTATTACTGATTTTCCACTCATCTATATACGAAACCAATAAATCTCTATGTACCTTTTCATCCTCAATTATCGATATCCTCATATTTTACTTCACCCTCTAATTTTATCCAACATATTTTTCTATAATACAAAAGAGATTCGTCCATCACCGAATCCCAAATCTTTTATTACCCACCATACAAGCCTTTCAGTTAGGCGAAGCCTAACAAATAAAACTCCAAAGCGAATAAACTAGCTTCGTACCAATCAAGAATCCCAAAATCGTTGTGCTATCGCAACCATTTTGGGATTCTTGCGTAGTTCGACGAAGTCGAATCTATTAATCTCTTTTGTTTTTCTGCAAAAACTCCGGTATAGAAATTGATCTTTCTTTTACCTTGCTTTCAATTGTTCCTGGATTTTGAATCCCAATAGGCTTTACTTGTTTATTAGGTTGTACCGCAGAACTAGTAGCATTAAATGCTGTTTTCTGTGGAAGTGGCTTTACTGAAGAACTACGGAAGTTATATCCTGTTGCTCCTGCAAAACCAAGTGATGAAACACTTTCAAGTCCTGTTGCAATAACTGTTATTGTACATTCATCTGGATTTGTGTCATCATATCTTGCACCAAATATAATATTTGCTGATTCACCTGCAAGTGATTGTATGTAACTAGCTGCCTCATTTGCTTCCATAAGTCCGATATCACCTGAAATATTAATAATAACATGTGATGCTCCTTGAATAGTTGTCTCAAGAAGTGGACTTGTTACTGCAAGCTGAACTGCTTCATTTGCTTTATCATCACCCTTTGCTGTACCGATACCGATATGAGCAATACCCTTGTCCTTCATTACAGTCTGAACGTCTGCAAAGTCAAGATTGATAAGTGCTGGTACATTAATAAGGTCTGTAATTCCTTGAACTGCTTGTTGAAGTACTTCATCTGCTTTTTTTAATGCATCTGGCATTGTAGTTCTTCTATCAACAATTTCTAAAAGCTTGTCATTTGGTATAACGATAAGTGTATCTACACTTTCTTTTAATCTGTCAATACCACCAAGTGCATTATTCATACGAGTTTTAGCTTCAAACTTAAATGGTTTTGTAACTACACCAACTGTTAGTATGCCAAGTTCTTTAGCTATTCTTGCAACAACTGGAGCAGCACCTGTTCCAGTTCCGCCACCCATACCACATGTAACAAATACCATGTCTGCACCTTTAAGTGACTCTCTTAATTCATCTTCATTTTCCTCTGCTGCTTTCTCACCAACCTCTGGTTGAGCTCCAGCTCCAAGTCCTTTTGTAAGCTTCTCACCAATCTGTAGAGATGTTGGTGCTTTACAAAGTTTAAGGGCTTGTTTATCTGTGTTGATTCCAACGAATTCAACACCACAAATACTTTCATCTATCATTCTGTTAACGGCATTATTTCCAGCACCACCTACACCTACTACTATTATTTTTGCTGCTGTCTCTGCTTCGTTTGTTCTAATTTCAAGCAAGGGTTTGTCCTCCTTCACAACTTACTCAATGCATTTTATTAATTTATATTTAATCACTCAAAAAATATGTAATGAAAAACATTAATCATGTGTTATATTTCACACTATTATATAATATCTTTAAATCGCAAAATAATCAACTACAAATTTCATTTTTTTTAATCTTTTTTTAAATATTAATCTTTTTTGAATGTATAACCCGTAGCTGATTTATTATACTCTCTCATATCCAATTCTCCAGCCACATCTTTCATACTTGGAAGAATGTCAGATAAGGTTGATATTTTTTCTCCTAAATCTTTATTATATCCTAAAGCGACTCTAACATTTCCTATATACAGCGTCGTTTCCATACTATCAGAAATATGTATCCTTTGTGTATCAATATCATTTTTCTTGATTAACTGAGTAACATCCAGTATAAGTTTAAAAAGTTTATCATTGGCAACTGGTATTTTAGAATGTAAAACTATACTATCAAATTTTATTCCTGTAATTAATGGTACATCTTCAAATACTGTAATTGAATTTTCTACTACAATACCATCTTTGTCAAAATACATATTTGAATTCATATATTCAAGATAACCAACTATACTCTTTTCGTATACCGTTATCTTAAATGATGTCAATGACTCCATTTCAATATCATATTCCTCAACAAAAGGAATCGAAGGCATTTCAGAAAACATGGACTTAATTAAGAACAATAAAGGGTTTGTATCTTCCTGCGAAAATATTTGTTCCTTAAGTTCCTCTTCTGATAGCCTGCTATTCCCTTCAAATGTAACTTTTTCTATTTTCAAATTATATAAAAATAATGCTATTAGCAGTAAAACTATTATTATTAAAAATATCACTAGTCCTTTTTTACTATGTGTTTTTTTCCTTCTGCTCAATTATTTTTTCCTCTCTTATATCTGCACCGAGAATTCTTAGGTCTCTTACTATGTCCTCATATCCTCGCTTTATATATTCGTGATTTTCTATTATCGTATCCCCTTCTGCACCAAGTGCTGCGACCACAAGTGCTGCTCCTCCTCGCAAATCCATTGCCTTTACTTTTGTGCCACAAAGTTTTTCTCTACCATAAATAAGTGCTGTATCATTCCTTCTAATATTTATGTCTGCTCCCATTTTATTTAGCTCATCTGTATATAAAAATCTATTCTCAAATAAATTCTCATGTACCCTACTTACACCTGCACTATATGCGAGTACTGCAACCAACAAAGGTTGAACATCTGTAGGAACTCCTGGAAAAGGCATGGTTTCAATTACGCCAATTGGCTTAAGTCGTTTTTTAGGATTACGCTTTATGCATATACAATCATTTTTACACTTTATTTTACACCCCATGGATGAAAATGTCGAGATTACAGAACTAATTTTTTCTTCTTTTATTCCTTTTAGTTCAACTTTTCCTCCTACCGCAGCAACTGCTGCAATATAGGTAGACGCTACAATTCTATCTCCCTCTACCACATACTGCGTCCCTTTTAACTCTAAAACTCCTTCTATTACTATAGTACCTGTTCCTGCACCTGTTATCCTGCCACCCATTGCATTAATAAAATCTGCTAGTTCCACAATTTCTGGTTCCATAGCTGCATTATTAATAATGGTAACACCACTTGCTGTTGCCGCAGCAAGAATTATATTTTCAGTTGCACCAACACTTGGCATCGGCAATTCAATAGTTGCACCTTTAATGTCTTCTGAAAAAGCTATTATATCATCATATTTCTCAAATATCGTTATGTTAAGCTTTCTAAGCGCATTTATATGAATATCAATTGGTCTTGCACCAATTTTACAACCACCAGGTTTTGTTATTACTGTCTTTTTAAGCCTTCCAAGCATTGCACCTAAAAAGATAATACTTGATCTTGTTTTATCTGTATATACCTCTGATACTCTTGTATCTTCAACTCCTGACGGGTCTATCTCAATACAACCATCATTAATTTCCACCTTACAGCCAAGCATCATTAAAAGCTCTATTGTATGATTAACATCAGCTATATCTGGACAATTGTATATTTTTACTTTTTCATTGGTCAAAATGGATGCTGCAAGAATTGGTAAGACTGCATTTTTACCACCTTGCACTTTAATACTGCCCTTAAGGGCAGGTGTTTTACGAACGTAAATACACTCCATTTTACCCCCATTCTGCCATTAGGCTACTCTTTTATTATGTTTTGATACTGATAACACCAATCCCATTTCTGCCAAAAGAAACAATATCGATGTACCACCATAGCTTATAAATGGTAATGTAATACCTGTATTTGGCATTGTATTTGTTACAACTGCGATATTTAAGATAACCTGAATTGCAATATGCGCCATAACGCCAACTACTATCATTGATCCAAATAAATCTTTTGCATTATTTGCTATAATCATAAATCTCCAGATCATAAATACAAACAATAGTATTACTGCAATTCCGCCAAAAAGTCCTAGTTCCTCACAAATAACAGAAAAAATCATATCATTTTGTGCTTCTGGTACATATCCAAGCTTTTGAACACTATTACCTAGTCCTTTACCAACTAAACCTCCTGAGCCTATTGCATATAAAGACTGCAATGTCTGGTAACCTGTTCCACTTGAATACATCTCTGGATTTAGCCAAGCCTGAACTCTTTCCATTCTAAAACCAGAACCCAACAAAATAACACTTACACCTGCAACAACGCCTGTCACTCCCATAATCACATAGTGACTATATTTGGGACTTGCAACAAATAACATTACAACTGCAATTCCTGCTAATATTATCGCTGAACTCATATTTTTTGTAAGAATTAAAACAAGTGCTACAAGTGGTATAGCTAAACCTCCCACTTGTAGAGTTTTATTTAATTTTCCTATCGTTCTTCTGTTTTTTGTTATTACTATTGCTAGCAACATTATTATTGATATTTTTGCAATTTCTGCTGGCTGAATACTAATTCCAGCTATACTTATCCATCTGGTTGCTCCATTTGCAGAATACCCCAAAGGAGTCTTTACTAATATTAAACACACTATAGATACTATGTAACCAAGTAATCCCGTCCATTCTAATTTGTGATAATCAATATTTGCCACTATCAGCATAACTACTATTCCTAAAGCTGTTGCAAACAATTGTTGATATAAATAGTATGTAGATGAACCAAATTTTATCAATGCATTATATGAACTGGTACTGTATAACATGACAAGACCAAAGCTCAGCAAAAATATTATTATGAAAAGCAAACTATAATCAAAGTAACTTCTTACTGCTGCTTTCTTTGTTTTTCTATGGCTCTGACTTCTTCTTTCTACCTCCATAGTAACACCTCTCCTTACTCTTCTATCTTGCCACTTTTTAAGTTTTTAACGTACTCTTTAAATAGCTTACCACGTTCTTCATAGCTTTTAAACATATCCCAGCTTGCACATGCAGGTGATAACAGCACAGTTTCACCTTCTTTTGCATTTTCAAAAGATACATTCACTGCATCTTCTAATGTTTCAACCTTTATAATGTTATCAAAGCCATGTTTTCTTGCTGTTGCTTCGATTTTTTCCTTTGTTTTCCCAATCAAGACAAGACATTTAATTTTATCACCAAATGCCTCTACCCACTCATCATACTCAGAACCTTTATCATATCCTCCTGCAATTAGAATTGTTTTTCTGCTCATTGCTTCTAATGCCTTTATTGATGCATCTGTATTAGTTCCCTTTGAATCATTATAGTATATTACATTATTAATAGTATCTACATATTCTATTCTATGCTCAATGGCGTCAAAGTTTCGTATAACTTCTATGTAAACATCTTCTGGCACATTCATTGCGTCAGCAATAGCTATTCCTGCCATCACATTTTCTGCATTATGTACACCTACAAGCTTCATTTCAGATGTATTCATAAGTTTTCTTTGTTTCTCACCATCTGCAAGATAAATATCTCCGTTTGGTTTCATAAATACACCATCTAAAAGCTCATTACTACTACTAAAAAACATAACTTTACAAGGTAAATGCTGCGCATATTTTCTTAGCACTTCATCATCATAATTAAGTACGCAAATCTCATCATTTGACTGATTTTTAGTAATACTAATCTTTATATCACTATAGTTTTGCATTGTATGATGTCTGTCTAAATGGTCTGGCGTAAGATTTAATACTGCTGAAACTACTGGATGGAAGTTTTCAATTGTTTCTAATTGAAAACTACTTATCTCAGCTACTGTTACTGATTCATCAGTCATTTTCGGTGCCATAAGTGTATAAGGTGTACCAATATTTCCTACAACAAATGTACTTTCAAAGTACTTATCCATAATCGCTCCCACTAATGCTGTAGTAGTAGTCTTTCCATTTGTACCTGTAATTCCTATTACTCTTCCTTTTGCACATCTATATGCAAGCTCAATTTCACCCCATATTGGTTTATTTAAAGATTTTATAAGTGTTACAAATGGTGTTTCTAAAGAAATACCTGGACTAATTACACATACATCAATATTTTCAACATCCGAAGCTATTAAATCACCTATAATAGTATCAACCTTATCAAAATCTTTTATATCTGATTGCTTCATTTTATCTAATAAATGTTCTCTTTGTAACGATTTATTTCCATCATACAAAGTCACATAGGCCCCAACACTTAATAATAACTTTACAGCACCAATTCCACTGGCTCCTGCTCCTGCTACTAAAAATCTTTGTTCCTTAAGTTTCATAATAACCTCTATTCTGTCACCATCTGGCAACGTTTTTTCGCTCTAAGCTCCAAATGCAACCAAGCATAATAAAGCTGTGATAATAGAAAAAGCCGCTACTACCCTTGTTTCAGACCAACCACACAGCTCAAAATGATGATGTAGTGGTGCCATTTTAAAAAGTCTTTTTCCTTTTGTCAATTTAAAAAATGCTACTTGTAAAATAACTGATAATACTTCTGCTAGATATATAAAACCCACAATTGCAATAAATAATGGCATACGTAAGAATATCGCTGTTGATGCTACAAACGCTCCCAATGCTAATGATCCTGTATCACCCATGAAAAGCTTTGCTGGATATACATTAAATAATAAAAATCCTAATAAGCTTCCAACTACAGCACATGTTATAATCGCAATCCCATTTCCCTCGCCTAATGCAATAGAAGAAAAAAACACTGCAATAATAATCGTTACTCCTGACGCCAAACCATCTAAACCATCAGTAAAATTTGCTCCGTTTACAGTTCCTATTATTGTAAAAAACAAAAACGGAACAAATAGTATTCCCATATCATACACACCACCATTTGTAAATGGTACAATAACTGTAGTGCTTATGTCTGTATAGTTAAATAAATAATAAATAAATATTCCTGTAAATACTATTTGAAGCAACATTTTCTGACCAGATTTTAGTCCCATGTTACGTTTCATCACAATTTTGATATAATCATCTAAAAAACCAATTAAACCAAATCCTAATGTCATAAATAATATTGGTATTATTGCTGGATAATCTTTTATATATACTACTGATGTTATGACAACACTAGCTAGTATTATAAGTCCTCCCATAGTAGGAGTACCTGTTTTTTTCATATGTTCTTTCGGTCCTTCTTCCCTTATATATTGACCAAATTTCAATTTATGAAGAAATGGTATAATAATAGGGCAAAGTACCACACTTATGGCAAATGCCATAACAATTACTTTAATAACTTCCTTACTCATTATTTACTCACACTTTCCTATCTCCATGCAACTTTACAAAAAATCGCATACAGATATAGTATAATCTTTTTTTTCCCATTAATCAATTGTATTTTTAGGAATTTCCAAGTATGGTAATATATTCTCGTATAGCTCTGCTATTACCGGTGCTGCAATCGTACCTCCATAGTATATTCCAACTGGTTCATCAATTATACACATAGCTATAACTTCTGGATCTTCTGATGGTGAAAACCCTATATATGATGAAATATACTTTCCATTTCCTCTTGGTAATTTTTCTGACGTAGCAGTCTTTCCTCCAATTGTATAGCCTTCTACCTGACCATTTTTACCAGTTCCTTCACTTATTACTTTATCCAATATATATTTCATAGTTTCAGATGTTTCACTCGAAACTGCATCTGTAACCACTGGATATTCAAATGTTTCTATAACATTTCCTGTTGTATCACTTACTCCTACTGCAAAATGGGGCGTTATAAGATTACCTCCATTTACTACCGCACTTGCTGCTCTTAGTAACTGTAATGGCGTTATCTGAAACGACTGACCAAACGACATCGTTGCAAGTTCTACTGGACCTACATTTTCAAGCTTATGAATGATTGTTCCTGCTTCTCCTGGCAAATCAACTCCTGTCTTTTTCATCAGACCAAGTTTATCCATATAATAATAAAATCTTTCTGCACCAACTTTAAGTCCTACATCAATAAAAACTGGATTACAAGAATTCATCGTGCCTTGTACAAACGTTTCACTTCCATGCCCTATAACCTTATGACATTTTATCCTCCTATCATCCACTATTCTATATCCTGGGCAGCTAAATGTGCTTGAAGGCGTAACTACTCCCTCCTCTAACCCTGCTGTTGCTGTAACTATCTTAAATGTCGAACCTGGCTCATATGTATCATTTATGCATTGATTTCGCCACATCTTATTCAATAAATCCTGATACTCCTTACCTTCTACAGATGTTTCTAATTCATAATTAAGAGTAAATGGATCATTCAAATCGAACTCTGGTACATTTACCATTGCATATATTTCTCCATTTTTAGGATTCATAACTATTATCGATACATAATTTGCCTGTTTTGATTCCAATACCTTTTTTGCTGCCTGTTCAGCATACTGCTGTATATTTACATCAAGAGATAATAAAAGATTATTTCCTGCTACTGCCTCTATTCTATTTTCGACCACATAGTCAATCTCAACACCTCTTGCATCTGTCACTGTTAATATCTGACCATCTATTCCTTTTAGATATTCCTCATACTGAACCTCAAGCCCAATAATTCCCTGATTATCACTTCCTGTAAATCCTAATACTTTTGATGCAAGACTACTGTAAGGATAATATCTTTTATAATCCTCATCAACCTTTACTCCTGCCAAATCATATTCTCTTATTTTGTCGCCTATTTCTTTATCAACATTTGACATAATCTTTTCTCTAGAACTGAATTTCTCTACCTTTTTTCTTACACTCTCTTCACTAATTCCTAATTCATCTACCAATATCTCAATTACCTTCTCAGGGTCTGTTACCTGACTATGAATTACAGATATTGTACATACCGTTTGATTAGATGCTATTACTGTCCCATTTCTATCTAAAATCTTTCCTCTTGCCGCTTTTATTTGCCTTTCTCTCTCATGTAACTGAGTTGCCAAATCATTATAATGTTCAGACTTAAATATCATCAGGTATCCTAATCTTCCCATCAAAACAACAGACATAACTATAATTGCCACAAAAAATATCATTATTTTTTTCTTATTATATACCCTGCTTCTATACATAATACAACCTCATAAAAGTACTTAATAATAATCTATTACTTCTTTTATGAGGTTATTCATATTTTTAACAAGAATGCTTCGCATTCTTGTAAACTTCGACGCTAGTCGAACGTTTTTTTATGGTATATATTGTATTGGTACTTCTCCATTTTCAGGATTTTCATTTCCAGTAACATTATCTGGTATCGTTTGATCTGTACCATCTGGATCCTCTGGGAATATATTTAGATAAGGTAAAGCCTCTTCCATAATCTTAGAAAACAGTACAGAACTTATTGAAGATGCTTGATTTTCCCCTTCTGGCGCATCTACTATAACATAGCAAACAAGTTCTGGATTTTCATATCCTGCAAAACCAATAAAAGATATTAAATACTTCTTATCCTCTCTTGGTAATTTTTGGGCTGTTCCTGTTTTTCCTGATATTATATACCCTTCTACTGCTGCTTTCGTTCCTGTTCCAGACTCCACACATTCTTTAAGTCCTTGTTTTATTAAATCCGAAGTACTCTTTGTTACTGTCTGTTTAATTACCTTCGTTCCTACTTCTTCTACTATTCCACCCTTTGAGTTTAGAATTTCCTTCACTATATGTGGCTCATAATAGTTTCCGCCATTTATAATTGATGAAAACGCTGCTGCCATCTGAATCATAGTAGTATTAAAGTTTTGACCAAATGAGTTAGTTGCAAGGTCAATATTCATCATTTTATCTGCTGTATATAATAACCCCTCACAACTTGCTTCTCCTGAAAGGTCAATTCCTGTCTTTTGCCCAAATCCAAATCTCGATTGATATGATGTAAATATATCCACTCCCTGAGCAAAACCAATCTGCATTAATGCATCATTACAAGAGTAAGCTATTGATTGAGAAATAGATATATTTCCATGTCCACTTCTATTATGACATCCAATCAATTTTCCTTGAATAGTCTCCGCGCCATCACAATCAAAGGTTTGCGATGCACTGATTTTTCCTTCTTCTAATGCTGCTGCTATTGTAATAGGCTTAAATGTTGAACCAGGTTCAAATGTATCGCTTATACAATAGTTTCTCCAAATTTTATTAAGTGCATTCAATGATTCTTCATCACTCATAGCAGAAATTTCTTCTGACGTGTAATAACTTGTCAAATCTCTTGGTTTGTTTAAATCATAAGAAACATCCGAAGCCATTGCATATATTTCTCCATTTTGTGGATTCATAAGCATAACACCTATGTTTTCTGGATTATACTCTTCTTTCCACTCGGCAATATATTTTTCTATCATTGTTTGTAATTTCAAATCAATAGTTGAAACTACTGTATTTCCATCTGTAGCTTCTTTTTTTATTTTTTCCATTATATTATCACTATTAACATAGCCATATTCTCTCCCATCAGTACCATTTAGATATGAGTTATAATACTCTTCTATCCCCCATGTTCCTACATTACCTGATGATGTAAATCCTATCACATGACATGCCAATGAACTATATGGATATTTTCTTTCATACTCATCCTCAAACCAAATACCTCTTACATAAGGATTATCCTTTGTATTCTCTTTTATCTCCAAAAAACCTTTTATCTCTTCATAGGATAATTTCTTAGCATATACATAATAACTTCTCGTACTATTATCATTGATAATCTTTCTAAGTTCACCTGCATCATATCCAAAACATTCAACTAATGCTTCGACTGTAGGTTCTAAATAATCAGATTTAGATAAAATAACTTTGGGATCAATAATAAGATTATATACTTTTATACTTTTTGCTAGAACCACTCCATTTCTATCTAATATATCACCTCTTTGAAACGGTACTATTAAATTACTTATATTTTGCTGATCTAGCACTTGTACTGTATAATCTTCTCCCTTTGTACTATTTATATACAACAATCTAATATTCAACGCAAACAAAGCCACTATCACTATAATAAATGTAATGGCTAGTTTTTCCTGCATTTTTCTTGAAAAGACTATTTCTTTTTTCTTACCTTTAGTTCTTTGTTCTCTTCTCATCTTTATACTCTTTTCTATATATATCAATTATTTCACTGGTATATCAGAATATTGACTCATATACTCACTGCGTGAATTTTGGTATGGTACTATCTGACCTTTATTTGGAACTACCATTCCAAGTTCCTCTTTGGCTACCTTAATAATATAATCAACATCGATGAAACTGTCAATATCATATTCCATTGCATTGTTTTGATCAAAGACTACTGATACTGCTGATTTTAACTCCATTATTTGCGATTTTGCTTCTGTAATTCCCATCTGCACTTTCAAATAATTTATACATAGTAATATACTTACCGTAACTGCTGCTGCAAGAAATAAAACCATTTTTATGCCCATCCTTGGCGCATCATCTACGTTTCTATAAGTACGCCTTTGTGTCTCAACTTTTTCTTTTCTTTTGTTGTCATCATAATCAGGAGCTGTCTGCAACTTTCTTGCGGCATTTCCTGATATATACTGAGATGTATAATCCCTATAATAAGATTTTCTCTTATCCATAACTTACTCCATTTCCGCCATCCTTGTCGGTACGTCAATCACATACGTTGGCTTTTACCATCCTTGGTAACTAAATAAACCTTCTTTCAAAAACTCTTAACTTTGAACTCTTAGAACGTTTATTTTCTTCTATTTCATTGTCACTTGGTACAATTGGTTTCCTAGTTATTATTTTTCCTTTTGATACATTGCCACATACACATACTGGAAAATTTCTTGGACATGTACATGGGTCTTCGTTTATTTTAAATTTATTTTTTACTATTCTGTCTTCTAATGAATGAAATGTTATAATAGATAATCTTCCATTGTCATTTAACAAATCAATCATTGTATCAATTGAATATTCAAGAACCTCTAGTTCTTTATTAAGTTCAATTCTTATAGCTTGAAATGTCTTTTTAGCAGGATGTCCACCCGTAGCCCTCATCTTCGCTGGAATCGCCGCCTTTATAATTTCAATCAATTCGCCTGCTGTATTAATTTCCTTGTTTGTTCTTGCTAAAACAATATGTTTTGCAATATTTTTTGCAAATTTGTCTTCGCCATAATCACGGATTATTTTGTATAATTCCATTTCACTATAATCGTTTACGATATCTTTCGCTGTCATAGGATTACTTCTATCCATCCTCATATCAAGAGGTGCATTCTCATCATTATATGTAAAACCTCTCTGCGCAGTATCAATTTGATATGATGAAACTCCTATATCAAGTAATATTCCGTCTACTTTTTCTACCCCTAAATCCTTTAGTACAGAAGCTATATTACAATAATTGCTTCTTACTATATCAATATTTACATTTCCCTCAAATACCGATAGTCGCTCCCCAGCCGCTTTAAGGGCATCGCCGTCTTGATCAATGCCTATAAATCTACCTTTATTTGATAATAGCTTGCATACCTCAAATGCATGTCCAGCTCCACCTAAAGTTCCGTCCACATAAATGCCATCAGGCTTGATATTTAAACTCTCAATTGTTTCCTTCATTAACACTGACTTATGCTTAAATTCCATGTTTATGCGTCCTTTCTCTTTTTAGTAACTGCTAAATACTTAATCCTAATTCTGACATATGTTCTGCAATTTCATCCATATCGTCAAACGTTGTACTTTCATTCCATCTTTGCTTATCCCAAATTTCCACTCGGCTGCCAACACCTACTAGTGCTACATCCTTTTCTAAACCTGCAAATTCTCTAAGTACTGATGGAAGTAATATTCTTCCTTGTTTATCTACTTCAAGCTGTGCTGCTCCTGCTAAGAAGAAACGTACGAATTTCCTGGCATCTTTGTTTGCCATAGGAAGTGTCTTAAGTTTTTCTTCAAAAACGTTCCATTCTTCATTTGGGAACACAAATAAACAACCATCAAGTCCTTGGGTTACTACAAATTCTTCACCTAATGATTCTCTAAACTTCGCTGGAACAATAACTCGTCCCTTCGCGTCTATGGAATGGTTATATTCACCCATGAACATCTGATGTCACCTTCTTTGCTAAAAACTTCTTGTATGATTTTCCATGAAATCTACCACTTTTAACCACTTGATTCCACTTTCAACCACTTTTCGCCACCTCTTGGTATGATTTTATACCAAATCACCACTAAATGCAAGCACTTTTATTATTATTTATCAACAAAAAAAGACCGCAAAATACGGTCTTTCCATATCTTGTGGTCTGTTTTTTTTAAGTACAATATCTAGTTGTTTTCTGTATCAGAAAGTTTTACTGTGTCAGGAAGTATTATTTTCTTTTTGCCTAAAATTCTTACTCTATTATATATTAGAAGTCCTCCAATACCAATCGCTAACAATATTGATAGTAGTTGTGATACCGGAAACTTTACAATAGGTAATAATAACTGATCTGTTCTCATTCCTTCAATGAAGCTTCTTCCGAGTCCATATCCAAAAAGATACCATAAAAATACTTCTCCATTGTATTTCTTATGTTTTCTAAAAATCATTATTAATATAAGGACAAACAAATTCCAAACAGATTCGTAAAGAAATGTAGGTTGAACTTGAATATATCGATTTGCGTCATCAATAAAGCCTACGCCATTTGGAACATTCACTTTAACATCTGCATCCATAGTGTCTATTCTCATAGCAAAAAGTCCATCACTATTTCCTCCGAACGCTTCTCTATTAAAGAAATTTCCCCATCTTCCAATTATCTGTCCTGTAATAAGTCCAATACAACCAGTGTCTGCCATTTCCCAAAAAGATAATTTCTTTTTTTTAGCTAAAACATAAGCTGTTATTATTGCTGCAATAATTCCACCATAAATAGCTAGTCCACCTTTTCGCAAATTGAAGATTTCAAGTAAATTATCCTTGTAATAATCCCATTCAAAAAGAACATAATAAAGTCTAGCTCCTACTATCGCAAATAATACACCATATAAAGCTAAATCAATATAGTTATCTATATTCTGACCTGTTTTCTTTGCCTCTCTAAAAGACAAAGCCGCACCTGCAAGAATTCCAATACCAATAATAATACCATAAAATGCAATTTCTACTCCAAAAACCGAAAATGTATTCTTAAGTTTTTCAATCTCAATTCCTAGATTAGGAAAGCTTATCGCTGCACCAAACATTATTTTCCTCCATCAATTATACATTGAATCTAAATAAGATAACATCACCGTCTTTTACTACGTATTCTTTACCTTCTATTCCTACAAGTCCTTTTTCCTTAGCCGCTGCGTAAGAACCACAATCAAGAAGATTCTGATAATTCACAACTTCTGCTTTAATAAAACCTCTTTCAAAATCAGTATGGATTTTTCCTGCTGCTCCTGGAGCTTTAGTACCTTTTACAATTGTCCATGCTCTTGTTTCTTGTTGGCCTGCTGTTAGATAACTAATTAACCCTAACAAGCTATAACTTGCTTTAATAAGTTTATCAAGACCTGACTCTTTTATTCCTAAATCTTCTAAGAACATCATCTTTTCTTCATCGTCAAGTTCTGATATTTCTTGCTCAATTTGAGCACATACAACAAATACTTCAAAACCATATTCGCCTGCTAATGCTCTAACCTTTGCAACATACTCATTTGAATCGCCATCATCAGCTAAATCATCCTCTTTTACATTTGCTGCAAATATAACTGGTTTATATGTTAATAAGTTATATGATTCAATCCATTCTTGCTCATCTTCATCATCTGTTTCAAAGCTTCTTGCAAGATTTCCATTTTCAAGATGTGCCTTTATTTTTTCTAAAAGTTCAAGCTCTTTTGCAAGTGCTTTATCATTTCTAGCACCTTTAGATGTCTTAGCAATTCTTCTTTCAAGAATTTCAACATCTGAAAAGATAAGTTCAAAATTTATTGTTTCAATATCTCTTAAAGGATTTACATTTCCATCTACATGTATGATATTTGTATCTTCAAAACATCTTACTACATGCACAATAGCATCTACTTCGCGTATGTTAGATAAGAACTGATTTCCTAATCCCTCACCTTTTGAAGCACCCTTTACTAATCCTGCAATATCTACAAATTCAATTACTGCTGGTACTATTTTATTTGAATTATATAACTCTGATAATTTATTAAGCCTCTCATCAGGCACTGTAACCACACCCACATTTGGATCTATTGTACAAAATGGGTAATTTGCTGACTCTGCTCCTGCCTTTGTAAGAGAATTAAATAATGTACTCTTACCTACATTTGGTAATCCAACGATTCATAATTTCATATATATACCTATTCCTTTGTTTATTTTCTGGAAGAAGGCTCCTTGGAGACTTCTTTATATGTGAAATTTTAGAAATTCTTTGACAGCGTATTTCGCTGTCTTAGAATTTCTTTTCACATTATGATCTAAGTTCTATTCCCATACCCTTTAGTTCTTCAAGTATTTTGTCCATAACAACTACTACTTCTTTATCCTCAAGTGTTCTATCATTTGCTCTAAATGTTAATGAGTATGCTACAGATTTATATCCATCTTTAATCTGAGAGCCTTCATAAACATCAAATAAGCTATATGATTCTAAAAGCTTTCCGCCTCTTTTATCAAATACTTTTTCCACCTGACCTACAAGAATTGTCTTTGGCATTACCATTGCAATATCTCTTGTAGTTGCTGGATACTTAGGAACTCCAACATACTTTCTATCAAATGTAGCAAGTTCTACTATTTCAGGCATATCAATAACTGCAACATATGCTCTTTCACCTATATCATAATTATCAAGAACTTCTGGATGAATTTCACCTAAAAAACCAACTTTTTTATTATTATAGATAATATCTGCCTGTCTTCCTGGATGTAAGAAAGGTTTTTTATCTGTTGGATCATATTCTTCTTTTTTATCAAGTCCAATCTTGTCAAATAATTCTTCAACAACACCCTTCATATCAAAGAAGTCATAATCACCATACATACCAAATGTAAGCTGCATTCTTTCCTCTGGTAACTCGGTAACTGGTACTGACTTTGGAATATAAATATTTCCTAATTCATAAAGCTTAACATTTTTATTTCTTCTATTATAGTTAGTTGCAAGTGAAGTAAGCATTCCATTTAATGATGTAGTTCTCATAATACTGAAATCTTCACCAAGTGGATTTAAGATAGTCACTGTCTGTCTAAGTGATGAATCTTCTGGTATTAATAATTTATCAAATACCTTTGGACTTTCAAATGAGTAGTTCATTCCTTGTGAGAACCCACAGAACTCTGCCACATCTTTAGCTACATCTTCTACTCTAAGTTTAAATGATAACTTACCTGCTGTAGCTTCTCCTGATGGAAGAGTTGTTGGGATATTATCATATCCGAAGAATCTAGCAACTTCTTCTGCAAGGTCTGCTTCACATAGTAAATCTTGTCTGAATGTTGGAATTATAACCATTCCTTCGTTTTCATCAATAACAAGCTCTAATCTAGCAAAATATTCTTTCACTTCATCTAATGTAACATTTGTTCCAAGTAATTTATTTATCTTTTCCACATTTAATGGAATTTTCTTTGATTCTACAGGATTTGGATAAACATCTACCATTCCTGATACTACTTCTCCGCAACCTAATTCTTCAATAAGTTCACAAGCTCTATCAATAGCATCTTTTGCATTATTTGGATCAAGACCTTTTTCAAACTTACTTGATGCATCTGTTCTAAGACCTAATCTCTTTGATGTTAACCTTATGTTTGTTCCATCAAAACAAGCCGCTTCAAACAAAACATCCTTTATATCATCTGTAATCTTAGAATTTTCGCCACCCATAACACCAGCAACACCTACTGCTTTTTCTTCATCACAAATCATAAGCATTTCTTTATCAAGTGTTCTTTCTTGAGTATCAAGAGTAACGAACTTTTCACCATCATTTGCACGACGAACAATTATTTTATTACCTTTAATTGTATTTAAATCGAAAGCATGCATCGGTTGGCCATATTCTTCCATTACATAATTTGTAATATCAACAAGATTATTTATAGGTCTTATACCACAAGCAGCTAACCTTCTTTGCATCCATTCTGGTGAAGGAGCTATTTTAACATTTTTTACTACTCTTGCACAGTATCTTCTACATAAATCAGCATCTTTTATCTCTACTGATACATAGTCCGCTGCATTTCCTCCACGTCCTGTTTCTTTTGGCTGTGGTTTAGCAAATTCTTTTCTAAATGTTGCAGCTGCTTCTCTCGCAATACCAATAATTCCAAAACAATCTACTCTGTTTGATGTTACTTCATATTCAAAAACGCTGTCTTTTAATCCAAGTAATTCTATAACATCACTTCCAACTACTGTATCTTGTGGTAAAATGTAAATTCCATCTTCAGGAGCGTTTGGATAGAAGTCCCTGCTTGAACCAAGTTCTTCAATAGAACACATCATACCAAATGATTCTATTCCTCTTAACTTTCCTTTTTTTATCTTTATACCGCCTGCTGTCTTTGAACCATCATGACCACCTGCTACTTTTCCGCCATCTAATACTACCGGAACCTTATCTCCTTCACTTACATTTGGAGCTCCTGTAACGATTTGAACCGTTTCATTTCCTACATTTACCTGACATACTATAAGCTTATCAGCATCAGGATGTCTTTCTATTTTTTCAATCTGACCTACTACTATTTTGTCTAGGTCTGCATCTAATCTTTCAAAGTTCTCTACTTTTGTTCCCGAAAGCGTCATTGCATCTGTATATTCTTGATCGCTACATTCAAGTTCTGGAACATATGCTTTAATCCATGATAATGGTGTATTCATCTAATTTTCCTACCTTTCTTATATTAATATTAATTAAAATTGTTTTAGGAAACGAACGTCGTTTTCATAAAGTAATCTCATATCATCTATTTCATATTTTAAAAGTGCAATACGTTCAAGACCTACACCAAATGCAAATCCCTTGTATTCTTCTGGATCAATATTACTCATTTCAAGTACATGAGGATGAACCATTCCACATCCTAGTATCTCAATCCAACCTGAACCTTTACACATTCTACAGCCTGATCCTCCACATTTAAAGCAAGTAACATCCATCTCTGCACTTGGCTCTGTGAATGGGAAGTGATGAGGTCTGAATTTAACCTTTGTTTCTTCTCCAAACAATTCTTTTGCAAACTGTGCTAATGTTCCCTTTAAATCAGCAAACGTAACATCTTTATCAATTACCAATCCTTCTACTTGATGGAATGATGGTGAATGTGTTGCATCTACTTCGTCCGAGCGGAATACTCTTCCTGGAGCAATCATTCTTATAGGAAGTTGTCCTTTTTCCATTTCTCTTACCTGTACAGGTGATGTCTGTGTTCTAAGTACTATATTTTCATTTATATAAAATGTATCCTGTTCATCTTTTGCTGGATGATTTGCAGGTATATTAAGTGCCTCAAAGTTATAATAGTCATATTCTACTTCTGGACCTTCTACTACTTCGTAACCCATACCTACGAATATTCTTTGAAGTTCTTCAAGTGCTATAGTATTTGGGTGACGATGACCTACATTTCCTTTTCTAGCTGGTAATGTAACATCAATATCTTCTGCCTTTAACTGTGCTTCTCTTACCACTGCACTAAGATTTTTCTTCATTTCTTCTAATTTTTCTTCTATAGCTGCTCTTGTATCATTCACAAGCTGTCCGACCATTGGTCTATCCTCAGCAGCAACATCTTTCATTCCCTTCAAAACTTCTGTTAATTCACCTTTTTTCCCTAATATAGCTACCCTGATTTCAAGTAATCTATCTAGGTTCTCAGATGTGGTTATTCTTGCAATTGCTTCTTCTCTGATTTTTTGTAATCTTTCTTTCATTAATAATATCCTCCGTTTTTCTGAAAATCAAAAAATCCCTTTGTGTAATATACACAAAGGGACGAATTATCGCGGTACCACCCATGTTCTTCGATATCAATCGAAGCTCTCAAAAGCGTAACGTGCCAATACGTCATCTCCTACTTAGTTTCAAAGATGCAGCTCCTGTGGGAAATTCAATACTTACTTGAACATAAGAAGGCTTTCAGCCGGTGACCTTCTCTCTCTTTTTGAAAATAAGCATCTACTATGCACAATCATAGCTTTTAATTTTCTTAACTTACAAAAAAGTTTAACATTAAATTTAAAATGTGTCAACCCTAAAAGCATTTATTTGTATTTCCTTACCAAACATAGTGTCTTTAAAACTTCTTCACTCACTAAATCTGGGATATTAATTTGGGAACCATCACTCATATACTCTTTAAAACTATATTTTATACCGAAATCTTCTCCTAACATTGCATAACCTATAACTTCATAGCCAATATTTCCTTCAAGTATCTTATATTTCATATTTGTTGTTATTCCATCTGTTTTATAACTTATCCAATCCATCGTTACTCTCTCAAAATCATTACGAATTACCCATTCACTCTCTATCTTTTCTTCATTCACTCCATCTGTATCGTATATACTCGTCCATTCTACTGCTATAGCTGCTCTCTTTATGTTATATTCATCATAGTATCTAAACGTCGTATAATCAAAGAAAATAGACCCACCTGTTTTATATACTGAAGGTATTACTATCTCATACCAATCACCATTATATTGAACAGCCAAACCATTTCTTGTAAAAAATGAATATGCATTCGATGAATTTTCATTTGTTTCAGTACTTGCTGACACTTTAACAATTAATGGTTCATTTTGAACAACTTCATATCTTTTATATGTACTCCCAAGTGCATCGAAAATCTCTTTAGGATCTATCTTGATTTTCTCTTCTGTTGTATATCCTTCATCATCAAACGTATTTTGAAATTCACCATCCACTATTACAAAATTCCTGTCAATGTTCTCCTTCTTGCAACCACATAGCAATAACACTATACCTATTAGTATGATTTTCTTCATATTTTTTCCCTTTCAACACATTAATTTTATTATTCAGTTATACCAACATAGTACTCAAGAATATAAAAATTGTTGTACTATCACAACGATTTTTGTATTCTTGCAAACTTCGACTTTAGTTGAATGTTTTATTAATGTCTACAATCAATGTCCTTTTCTATCTTTTCTTGATTTTCCAACTTGATACAATCATCAAATGTATATTTATACATCCAATCTTCTCCTAATATACCAAACGAACTTATATGTGGCAAAGTGTACGCACTAGATATACATTCAACATTCCATATCAGTTTTCCATCTTCAACTGATAAATCTGCACCTTGTGAACTTTTTACACTGTAGAATTCTTTAGGTTCACCCGTTTCAGCATTACATATCAGAAGAAACGCTGAATAATTATCTTTTACAAGCTTTGTAAACTCTTCATCTGATATATCATAAACCATTTGTTCTAATGCCACTGAACCACTTTGTACAGCATTGGCGCTTACCACTATATCTCCATTAAATTCGATAATTTTGTTAATATCATAATCTACATCCTCACTTTCATAAGTAAACCCTTCTGCCAATGTTCCATCTGGATTTACTTTTATTAACATCTCTCCTACATCACTAAAATCTAAATGTAAAAGATATCCCTCTCCAAACTTTATAATATTCCATATTACATAATCACCAATTTCATGTTTTTTGATGTCAAGCAAATTGCCATCCTTATCATATCTCGATATACTAAGCTCCGTATAATCCTCTAGACTAAAAACCATTATATTATTTTCATCAAAAAGTATCTCTATTATATCCTCATGTTTTTCATAACCATTATCCACTGTAATATCCCATAACACTTCACCTTCTGTATTAGCCATTATAATACGTCCACCATAAGGCTCACCTTCTGATAAATGATATTCACTACCATAAATAATTATCATATCATTATTTATTACATAGTCTCTGATTATAATATTATAAATATCTACACTCCAAGCCTTTTCTCTTTCATTGCATTTATAAAATATGAATTTTTCAAGTTCTTCGTATCCTTCATCATTTAAAGCATGTACTGATTGATAGTTATAATCATCTTCGATCCTATTTACTCTTTCACTTATTTCGCTCAAGTCGACGGTTAATGGTTCATCTTGATATATTTCATATCCATTCACACTATTTGTTACCACATCCGTTGTACTAAAATCTAAAAATTTACTTGTTTTAATATCACAACATACCTTTGTTTCATTATCTTCACCCTTACTTATTAAAATAACCACTATAACTAACGCTACTGCTAAGAAGCAAATACTTCCTATAATCCATACTTTCTTTTTTATATTTCCTTTTATCATTAGAACCCCTCCATAATCACTTTTATTTATACTCTCTTACAAAAAATATTGATTTCAAAATCCCTTCACCCTTTAAACTACATAACAAATAATTATATCTATTATACTATTTTTCATAAAAAATGCCAACATAACTTTTAAATCTATTATTCTTTCTAACTTTGACGTAACCGAACATTTTGTTAACGTCTAAACGCAACAACCTCTTCTGTCTTTTCTTGACTTATTAACTTACCCAAGCTATCAAACGTGTATTTATAGACCCTACTTTCTCCTCCTATACAAAATGAACTCGTTTCTGGCGAAAAATATGTATTACAAATACATTCAACTTTCCATATAAGTTTACCATTTTCAACGGATAATTCTGCTCCTAATGAACCTTTTACAGAATAAAACTCCTTAGGCTGTCCCGTTTCTTTATTACATATCAATAGAACAGCTGTATAATTATCCCTTACTATCTTTGTAAGTTCCTCATCTGATAAACTAAATAAATCTTTATCAAATATTGTAGATGCATCATTTTTATATCCATTTATACTTGTATCATATTTTGGTACAACATTTGCACTTAATAAAATATCACCATTAAACTCAATCATTTCATTAATATAATAATCAACATCATCACTTTCATAAGTGAAAGCTTCTGATAAAGTTCCATCTTCATTTATTTTCATTAATACATCATCAATCTTGCCATAATCACTCAAATGTACGAGGTAACCCTTCTCCATTTTTATAGCATTTAGTGTTATAAATCTCCCTACTTCATGACATATGAAACTAACCTGCTCACCACTTTTATTATACTTTGATATACACAATTTTGAATAATCTCCACGACTAAATACAATTATATTATTTTCATCATCAAACAATACTCTTAAGATTTCTTCTGACTCAAATCCATTAGTCATAGTAATGTCAAATACCACTTCTCCATCTGTCTTAATCTTTACAATACGACTTGCATTGTAACTACTTGTTAACGAATCATGCTCTGTACCATATATAAGTATCATTTCATCTTTAACTATATATCCATATATTAAAATATTATATATATCTACACTCCAAACCTTATCCCCTTCATAATTTTTGTAAAATACATTTTTTTCAAACTCATCATATCCTTCATCATTGTGACGGTATATCGAGTCATAATTATATTCACAAACAATACTCTTAGTACTTTCCCACATCTTTTTTAAATTTTCAGGTGTTGGCTCATCTTGAAAAATTTCATATCCGTTCACTCTATCCTTTATCACTTCTGCTGTTTTATCATATGAAAACTTACCTGTTTCAATATCACGATATATGTTTTTTATTTCACTTCTTGTTAGTCCATCTGTTGATAAATTATATTCATTAAAAAAATCAATTGCATTATTATATTCCTTTGCTTCAACTACAATACCATAACTAATTATAGCTAAAAAAATAACTAATGTTGCAATGCCACTTGCTAATGCAAATCTATATTGTTTCTTTTTCTTTATAAAAATAGTCTTTTCCAACAGGCCTTGATTGTGTAATTCGTCAATACTTCTAGACAACATTTTATCTTTTTCTGGAAGTTCAATGCTATCTAGTTGTTTTAATTTATTTTTTATATTTTCTGTTGTTCTTGATTTCATTAGAATTCCACCTTTCAATAATTATTCATTTTCAGTTTCTTTATAGCACGCTGATACCTTTTATATGCTGAAGCTATTGTAATATCCATAATTTTAGAAATATCGTGAAATGATATTTCTGCATATAATCTCAAAACTATGATTTGCCTTTCATCTTCTCTTAAAAAATTTAGTAATTCAAATACTTCAAAATTTGAAAACTCCTTACAATCTACTGCAAACTGAATATTGTCATCTAACTCATCAAAAGAGACTGTCTGCTTTCTTTTTCGCACAACATCTATCGCTTTGTTACGCGCCATTGCCAATATCCATGCTTTCGAATTACTTCCATTCTTGTATGTATTAGCGTATCTTACTATAGTTATCATTGTATCTTGTAATACATCTTCGGCATCTTGATAATTTTCTACTATTGTGTAAGCAATTGAAAATATTAACCTTGCCATACAATCATAAATTATTGATAATGAATCTTTATTACCTTTGGCAAGTTCGGTTATTGCAATATCACATTGTTCATTTATATCGTTTTTATGCACCTAACTTTCACCTCCTCATTCTGTTTTTATATTTATTTTGGACTTCTAATAATATAACGTTTAAAATAAATAACTTTGGACAAAAAAATTCGCCATAAGGCGAAATTTTTTTTTTAATCATTTATACTCTCTCACAAAAAATATTGATTTCAAAAAATCTTCACTTTCTATATCTGGCATCTCCATCTGCGAAGAATCATTCAAAAATTCAGAATATTCAAACCATATTGCAAAATTTTCACCTAACATAGCATAACCCATAATCTCAAATCCTATATTTTCATCAAGCATTTTATATTTTATATTCATTACTATTCCATCGTTTTCATACTTTATCCAATCCATAGTAACCTTTTTAAAATAAGGGATTTCTATTAATTTCTTTTGTACTCTTTCTTCACTATCTTCATCTATAGAATATAAATCTGTCCAATTAATTCGCATATCCCATATAATAGGTTGATCCATATTTCTAAAAGAAAATTCATTATAGCTAAAGAAAATGTCATCCGATAATTTATATACTGATTTTGGCACTATCTCATACCATTTATCCAAATACTTAACCAATAACCCATCTTTTGAAAAGTGTGCAAAAGCATTTGCAGTCTCATCCTCTTCACTTCTTGCCATTACTTTTACTACAAGTGGATTATTTTGAACAACTTCATACTCTTTATACTTTTCTCCAAGTAAGTTAAATATCTCTTTTGGTTCTATAACTATTGGAACTTCCGTTGTAACACTCTCACTACTCGAAACACTTTCAGACTCCCCATCAACTGTCGAAAACTTACTGTCTGTATCTTCCTTTTTGCAACCACACAATAACATCAATACTGTTAATCCCATTAAAATATTTTTTTTCACACCATACCTCCATTTAAAAACTTTTCCCTCTAAACTACATAGCAAATAATTATATTTATTATACTATCTTTCATAAAAAATACCAATATAAATTTCAAAGGACGCTTTCTGAAAATGGAAATCCATCCTAATTATTTGAGTTTTTCTATTGTTTATGATACAATAATAAAGCAATTATTATATTGAAACGGAGATTTTCTATGGAACTAAGTGCATTACTAAAAAAAATAGATGATTATAAATCGGTGATTGATAACCGTAGACCTCTTACTATAGATGAAATCAAAGAACTCGATAGTTATTATCGTATTGGGTTAACATACTCTTCAAATGCTTTAGAAGGTAATACCTTGACCATAAGTGAAACCAAGGTTATCAAATTGTTTCTATTCCACCTGTTTTAAGAATTGAGTATATAATTGCTCTTCAAAAAGCTCAGAGAGCTGAAAATCCAAGTTATATAGAATTTATCCAATTAATTGCTGAATGCGAAATTGAATCACAAAAAGATTACTGTCGCATGTTCAGAATAGATTTACAAAACATATAAAATACGAACGGAGAATTTAATTATGATGTTATATATGCCAACTATTGTATATAGTGAAGAAAATTGTATTACTAAACACAGCAACGAACTTGCAATGCTAGGTAAGAAAGTTCTAATTGTGACAGGAAGACATTCCTCAAAAGAAAATGGTTCACTACAAGATACCATAGATGCTTTAGAATCAAAGAATATTTCTTTTGTTATCTTTAACGATATTGAAGAAAATCCTTCAGTTGAAACTGTTATGACGGCTAGAGACTTCGGAATAGATGAAGGTGTTGATTTTGTTATAGGCATTGGTGGTGGTTCTCCACTTGATGCTGCTAAAGCTATCGCTTTGATGATTGCTAATCCTAATAAGGATGAAAGCGTTTTATATGACAGTACTCCACTTGCACATATTCCAGTTGTATGTGTTCCTACTACTTGTGGTACAGGTTCTGAGGTTACACCGTATTCAATACTCACTATTCATTCACAACGTACAAAAAAGAGTATTAGTCACAAAATATATCCTGTATTAGCTTTGATTGATGGCAAATATTTAAAAACAGCTTCTAAATCTTGTATTATAAATACTGCTGTAGATACATTATCTCATCTTATCGAAAGTTATTTAAATACAAATTCAAATGAATTAAATAGATTTTATAGCCGTGAAGGACTTATCCTTTGGGGAGCTTTAAAAGAAACGCTTAAAAACTATACCGTTTCAGATAGTGATTATGTAAAACTTATGCATGCTTCTATGGTGGCTGGAATGGCGATTGCACACACTGGTACTTCATTACCACATGGTCTTAGTTATCCAGTAACATATGAATTAAATGTCCCACACGGAAAAGCTGTCGGTATATTCTTGGGTGGTTATGTAGAAACTTATAAGGACAAGCAAGATTCAAAAGAGGTTCTTGACTTACTTGGCTTTAGTAGTTATAAAGAATTTCGTCTGTACTTAAAAGAACTTCTTGGACCAGTCACATTAAATGACGAACTTATGAATAATAATGCTGATAGTATTTTATCTAATACAGCTAAACTAAAAAATTATCCTTTTGAAATTACTAAAGAAGAACTAATTGGTATGTTAAATTAATTCCAGAAAGGAAACCCTTATGAATGCTTTTTTCAAGAAAGCCTATTTGCAAATTAAAGGTTTTATGAATCAACTATCTGATGACCATGTAAATGCTTATGCTGCACAGTCTTCATTTTTTATTATTATATCTATGTTTCCTTTAGTTATGCTTGTATTTTATCTTATAAAATATACACCCATAACTAAAGATTTCTTAATTGCATGGACCGAAAAAGCTATGCCTACTACATTAGAGCCGCTTGCTAATACTATTATTAATGAAATGTTTGAAAAATCAAGTGGCACAATACTTTCATTAACCGCTATATTTGCATTATGGTCAGCTTCAAAAGGTATATTAGCGATTATAAGAGGTCTAAACAATATTTTCAAAATCAATGAACATCGTGGATATTTTCACTTGAGGTTTATATCTGCGATATATACTTTGATTTTTGTAGTTGGAATAGTGTTATCCTTAGTAATGATGGTATATGGAAATCTACTATTAAAATTTTTTGATAAGCATATGCCTCTACTCTATGACTTAGCAAAATGGATAATAGATATGAGGTGGCTATATTTACCTATCCTACTGACATTACTCTTTATTGGTCTTTATAAATTAGTTCAAAACAGCAATTACTCAACTTTAGGTCATCTTCCTGGAGCTATTTTTTCAGCCTTTGGATGGTATATATTCTCATTCTTTTATTCAATATATATAGACAACTTTGCAGGACAATCCTATGCTTATGGAAGTCTTACAACTGTTGTTCTTATGATGTTATGGATTTATGTTTGTATATATATACTTTTTATTGGAGCTGAAATAAATATTTATTTTAGAAAAAGTCTTATAATGTTACGATATATACTATCAAAAAAGAAACAGCAAAAACGTAAGTCGTTTAAAAACTAGCCTTTAGTCCTTCAAAATCCAAGTAATCTTCAATAAACTGCTTGCGAAGTAAACTAAGTGGTATAAACTCGTTATACTTACCTGGTATTTGTACCTTTTCAGGTAATGGAAGATTATACAGATTAAGCTCTGAGCTAATAATATCTCTAATTATTTTTTCTAACTCTTCTTTTCCATCTTCAAAAAACACTTCAAGATATACACAAGTAACCCATGGCACTTTACTCTTTATTCCTCTATGAAGCAATGCATAGTGAAGTGTCACAAGCTGGCGTGTACCTACCCATGGAAAAATAGCATATCTCTTATCCGAAAGTGGTGTCACTAAGTTTTCCAAAACACCACTATTTCTTGTGATATATTGAATTTCAACAAGTCTTTCTCTACATCTTTCACTTAAATATGGATACGGTTCATTACTCTGTAATACAGTACGCATCTTACGAACAAGTACAGTATGTAGTTCTGCTTCAAAATCAACATTCCAGTCAACAAGAGAAATACCCGGAACACTCTTTACAAAAATCACTTTGGATTTTGTATTTACTTCTATTGTTTCCCAAGTCATTCCAGCAAGAGAAAACCGTATCCCTACAGGGTATACCTTATCCACAGTTCCTATTATACGGCTCTCGTCCTTAACTAAAAGATAATCTGTAGATACAAACACACTTAAAAACTGATAGTTATTTACTATCTTTTCACCTTCTCTGCCTATTATTAATCCACCATTTTCTGTTCGTTGCAATTGCTCAATATCAATCAAATGCTTTAATAAAAATTTATAATCACTTTGTTCTATTTTACTAAAACTACCTAATGATAAAACTGCCTGCGCAAGACCTGCCGCCGAAAGTTCACCATTACCTTTTAAATAACTCATGGTCTGATGATATAATAAATTGTAAGGATAATTATTCGGATTAAGAGGTTCTATCCAGCGATCCTTAGTAAATAATTCAATGATTGCAATAGTTCGTAAAAACTCCCAGTTAATAGGTCCAATAACATCTCCTGAGTTAACATTAACATCTTCAACAAAAGTAAACAATAATTGAGGAATCTGCCCTCTACGACCACAACGCCCTAATCTTTGTGCAAAACTTGAAACCGAATATGGTGCACCTACTTGTACTGCTTGATCTAATGAGCCGATATCAATACCAAGTTCTAATGTTACTGTTGCTCCTGTAACTATCTTTTCATCTCCTGATTTCATCTCATCTTCTGTATTTTCTCTTAGTAAAGCAGATACATTTCCATGATGTACACGATAAACATCAGGTGCTTTATTTTTAAGTGCAATCTCTTTTAAATTTGCAATAATAAATTCCGTTTCTTCTCTACTATTTGTAAAAATAATGGTCTTTTTATCTAGTGTCATCTTAAATAAGTACTCAAAATGCTCTCTATTTCCCACATCTCCGCCACTAACCAGACTATTATCACTAATATCATTATAGGCATCATCGCTTTGATCACGCAAATTAACGAAACGCTCTACATGTAATTTGACACGTTTCTTTTCCTCTTCGGCAATAGGTGCTGCACAATCACGGCCTGTACCTGTATTAAGCCAGTTTTTAGCCACTGATACATCACCCAATGTAGCTGATAAACCTATACGACGTGGAATTACCCCTGTAAGTTTTTGCATGCGTTCTAATACACAAAGAAGCTGTACACCACGTGCATCACGCATAAACTGATGTACTTCATCTATTATAATATAACGCAAATCCGAAAACATCTGTATACAAGCTCCACGTTTATTGGTAATCAAACTTTCTAATGACTCAGGAGTTATCTGAATTATACCCTCTGGATTTTTTATCAGTTTATTCTTTTGTGTAACTGATGCATCACCATGCCACTTGCAAACTGGTATGTTAGACTCTAAAAGTAATTGCTCTAAACGTTTAAACTGATCATTAATCAACGCTTTTAAAGGAGAAATATACATAATCCCTACTGACCTTGATGGTTTTTCATAAAGTTTTGTAAGCACAGGTAAAAAAGCCGCCTCTGTTTTACCAGATGCTGTACCTGATGAAAGTAAAAGATTATCCTCACTGTCAAATATAACATCACATGCAGCCACCTGTATTCCTCTTAGCTCTTCCCATTCATTCTGATAAATAAAGTCCTGTATAAAAGGAGCTAGTCTATAAAAAGCGTCCATGTCAATTCCTCCCAAAGTATTCTTTCAAAGTTTGACGAAGTCAAATCTTTTTAGATTTCAAATTCTTTAAAATCGTCGTTTATCTCTTCTTGCGTTATTCCACCTTTTGCCATCTCAAAGCTGTTGCTGCCTAATATTTCAGATACGCTTTTTTGTGGATTTTGATGCAATATATTTATTAGTTCTATAAAATCACGAATAATCTCACGTGGTGTTATATGTGTCTGCGCACCCACTCTGTTATATTCTACATTTAAGAAATAAATTAAATCTTCATGATTTAATATTGGCTCATACTTATATAACTGTGCATGTATATCTCTGATTTTTTCTACCAAAACATACATCTCCTCATGTGTAAGCATCTGCAAGCGTATAATAGGAGCTGTCAAATCCTTTATATCATCTGTAGCAAAATGCCCCTCGGAAAGTCTTGATTTCAATGCTTCGTAGCTAAAAACGCCCTTGTATCTATCTTCAATGCACTGAGGAGTTCCGCCCATTAAAAAACCTATATGTTTTGCTTTTCCTTGCAATACATCATTATACATGGTTAAGATTTTTTCATAGTTATTTTGTCGTGTAATTGAATTCGGTATTTTAAATATATTTACTAATTCATCAATGATTACCAATAAACCTTTATAACCTGCTCCAACCAAAAATATAGCAAATATTTTCAAAAAATCATACCATGTTTCATCTGTAACAATAAAGTTTATATCTAAATCTAGTTTCGCTTCCTTACGTGAGGTATACTCACCTCTAAACCATTTCAATACATTAGATTTCATAGCTACATCATCATCACGATACGCTTTCCAATATAAAGCAATGGCCTTTGCAAATTCAAAACCATTTACCATTCCTTCAAGAGAACCTGCCACTGCATAAATCTGTTTTTCTACTAATGATTCAAATTCTTCTCCTTCAACACTTGAGCTAGTTTTAACAGATGCTTGAATTCCTGAAATCCATTTTTCCAAAATCAAAGGCAAAGCTCCACCGTCAGGTTTTGATTTTGTAGAAAGATTTTGTATTAGTTCTTTATATGTCGCAAGCCCTTGACCTTTCGTTCCTGCAAACCTGCGTTCAGGTGATAAATCTGCATCGACTACTGCAAAACCTTTTGCTGTTGCATAATTTCTAATAGTTTGAAGTAAAAAGCTCTTTCCACTACCATATTTACCTACAATAAATCTAAATGATGCACTCCCTTCGGATATCATCTCTATATCATGCAAAATCGCAGATATTTCCTGAGAACGCCCCACTGTAATATACTCTAGCCCTACACGTGGTACAACACCACCCTTTAGTGCATTAATTAAAATGTTTCCTATCCTTGCTGGTACTTGATTTTCTACTGTATTCATTCTTCCACTACTTTCATTACGTTTTCTATGTATTCATCATATATAATCATTTCATCATCCATTTCCAAAATATTATCCCCTATGCAATCAACTGCCTTTTCATTGATACTATCTGCTAATACCTCTAACATAATGCCGTTTTCATCTGCAAACTGTTTGATATTCCCTTTTTGCAAGGCAAGTAAAAGTGTTTTTACTTCCGTTTCACTTAGTATGTTTTTTAAACTTGTCCAACCATCAAGTATCTGTGTTTCTGCCTGCTGTAGAGGTTTTTCAGATTGAATATTTTCTGAAACTATATTTATAGGTAGTTCAAACTGTTCATTTACCTGATAAACTATGTTATCATCTTCAGGTACTATCAATTTTTCCTGAGTATCAAATGCTTCCTGCCTTATCTGGCTTAGAACATTTTCACTTACAGAAACAACCGTTTTATTTATCTCTTTGTAATATTCTAAAACTGCTTTACTAATTATTTCTTCAATAGATAACTGTGTCTTATTAAGTTTCTGAATAAGAATATTGTTCTTAACATCCATATTTATAGATAGCTTATGTTTGTAACACATAACCTTTCTTAACTCCGACTCCATAAGCTTCATAATATAGCTTACTAATTGTTTACCCTTATCTGTTGTAAGCGTTGTACTATATGACCACTTATTTAGACTAAACAAATAAATTTCGTTATCTGAAAGTACCACCTTTCTATCTTTCCCTCTTATCCATGGATAAAACAATGCCCCTTTAAAAGGAGTCCATGCAGACAATTTTTTATTTGGCTGAAAAATAATATCATATATGTCAATATTCTCCGCTTCAAATAAATGCTTTAGCTTATTCATAACATAATAAAAACAATTAATAATCAACTCACTGGTCTCATTGTTATAAAAAGCTGATTGCTTTATGTTGTATTTTGATATACTACAAAACAGTTCAAAGTTATCGTTAATATCTGATTCGTATAAAAACATCTTTGGGTAATGCATATAAATCTCATTCTCAAAAACAAATTCCTTAAATGACTTTGGTAATTCATAATATATATGATAATCCTTAATCCACTTTAATATATACTTGTCAATCGTAGGATTACACTCTCTGAAATCTATCCAAAATGACATTAGCTTATCTAGTCCATCCTGTGGATTATCAGCACCTACATTATTAAGCAACTCATAGATGTAAACAAACGCATAAGCTAAATGTATATCATATATTTTACCTTTTCTTATATTAGTTCTCCATGTAAAATAAGTCCTAAGCTGCTCATACCCCATCATCTGATAATATGGAAAATATGCTGAAAATGAAGCTCTTCCTTCGTAATCATCCTCAAAATCCTTCATAAACATAGCCTGCTTATAAAACACCTTTGAATTATACTCTTGTGTATTTTTATTATAAAATTTTGACTGATAAACATTTGTAGAATAACTATCCCTTGCTATCTGTCTCATTTCATTAAAGATTTTGCGCTTTTCATCTACAACAAAATCAATTACTTGAGTTCTTGGAGCGTACTCTATTGAAGATGTTTCAACATTACCGCTAACTTCTATCTCGGCAAATGTTTTTTCTTCAACCTTTTTAGGTGAATCAGTTAGTTTCTTTGAAAGTCCTAATTGAATTTTTTCATTGTTTTCAAAAAGTGTCATTTGACCTGGTATTTTATATGGCTTATATTTTTTGTCTTTTTCGTTCATAAATCCATCACTCCAATGTTCATTACCAAATTATATCATATCTTTGAAATATTATCAATAATTATTCGAACATATTTTCTACTTCTCCATCACAAGTACATTTATAATTAATTTCAAATTCCTCCAATACTTCATACATCTTTTCTTCTACAAACTCATCATCTGAAACTGTAAATATCACCAACTCAGGAGTCGCACCACTTAATATATCTTTTAAAAGTTTATAGTAAGTACCATGATGAGGCATTTTTATAATATTGTACTTTTTTATTCCATAGCTATCTATAAATTCCTGCGTTCTTTCTTTTAAAGCATCCCCCATAAGAAGAATGCTTTTTTGATTATATTCAACATCAAGAATAAGAGAATAATTATTTTCATCTTTATATTCTTCCTTTTGCGGTGCAGATATCAGTATACTTCCATCACCTAATGAAATCATCATATCTCTTGTCAATTTCTGTACTGTAATATTCTTTTCCTTAGCGGCTGCTATCATACTTGTATATTCGGTAGAGTTTGTTTTATAATCTGGCATTATAATAGTACCTACCTCATAATTCTTGATAAGTTTTGCAGCACTTCCAATATGATCTTTATCTAAATGACTACAGATAATATAATCTATTTTTTTTATACCATAATTATCTAGCTCTTCACTAATTAATTCATAATCATCTGTATCTGCCGTGTCATTTAGAATTACTAGTTTTTGCGTTTTAATCAATACACAATCAGATTTACCTGTATTTAGTACCTTAAAGACATTTTCATCATTAATTTTTTCATTATCATTTTCTTTACCAAAAGAAAGAAACAAAATAAACATAAATACTAAAACAATTAATGCACCAGATATAATTCCCAATTTTTGATATGTCTTTTTATCCTTCATCTTGTTCTTCCTTTTTATTAATAGATTTTTTTCAAGTTCATATTGCAATAGAAAAATCCTAATATTTTATCGTATGATTCTCCATTATTTCCCATTGTATTTGCTCCATTTTGACTAAGACCAACTCCGTGACCATATCCTCCACCAATAATATTATATCCTGTCAAAGTTCCACTTTCTGCTATTGGATCAAATACTGCAAATGCACTAGGAAGCATATCAAAGCTATTATTTTCCGAACCATCACTTCTAACAAAACTACTTGATACTGGATAAAATAACTTTCTTATATAGCTTTCTGTATAAATTTTTACGGTAGCCTGCGTTCCATGTATTATAATGTAGTTGAGTACTCCACCAGTACTTCTACTTCCAACTTCAATCTTTTTGACATCTCCTACACTTGATATTGGAGTTGAAACCCATTCACCTGACTGGTTAAGTGTAAGTACTTTTTCGCTTCCACCATTATAAAGACTTCCAATAACACTATTTATTGTAGTTGATATATCTTCAAGTGTCATTTTTATAGACCAACGATACCATGGATATGAACTATCAAATGTACTAAACTGATTTCTTATAAATGTATCAAAATTAATCTCTATTGCTAAATCAATGCCTGGATCTTCATTCACAAGCAACCTTCCCTTAATGTAGTTTAGTCCGCTTCCGCCCCATACTGTTGCATCGGTAGAACTTCCGCAAGATGTAGAATAGAAAAATGCTGTAATTACTTCTTCTCCACACATCATTACTTCTCCATATGTTGCATCTACCGCTTCTGTAGTTGTCGCTCTTTCTTCTGAATTATTATAAACTTGGAATGATGTACTATCATCTACGTGTGCACCTAATGCACTATATGCATTTCCTAATAACTGCTTATATGCATAGCTTCTTGCACAAATGGCTTGAGCCTTTAAAGCCTCTCCATTATATGTATATGGCATCTCACTTGGTACTACTGCATATAAATACTGTTCCATTGGCAGTTCATTTATTATTACTAACGCTCCATCCACTACCGCTACTTCTATACTTCCCCTATATGAAGGCTTTCCATACCCTCTTTCTATAGATTCCACTTTAACTCTACCGTTTACATTCTGAGGTGTTATCTTTATTCTTCCACTTGCTAAGTATGGACTATTTACATCAAAACTCAACTGTGTTCCTGCTGGTATAACCTCTAATGTCGTTCCATATGATATTTCACATGATACATCCGATGATAATACCACATTTGAATGCAAAATCTCACTGAATCCTGTTGTTTTTAGAAGAACTCGTATATTTTTAGCATTCATATCTCTATCTATTACTACTGCACAAATTTTATTATCAATTACAATAAACTTTTGGATGTCGTACCCTACTACTACATCCTTAATGCTCTTCATCTGTAAATTTCCATATGTTTTATAAACTCTATAGTTATCATCAAGCTCGAAAAAGCCTTGACCTTCAAGCTCTATACCTGCATTACTTGAAGTCAGAACCTTTCCTGATACTGCACTTCCTTTTACTGTATAATCTTTTATTTTTCTATTCTTTAAATTTATATCTGCTATAACGCTACTATAAGTAATGGTCTTATCATCAATTTCAAATTCTCTTACTGCGCCATCTATGTATGTCTTTATTTTTCCATTTTCTATACTAATGACCCATACATTGTTGTATGAAATTTCTGTACTAATAACTTCTAATATGCAAAGTATTTCATTTTCTTTCACCAATACTGACACTCTTTTATCTATGTAATAGTCCATAGATAAACCCGTAAATAAGTATGTACCTTCTGTTGTCACTGTATTCCATGATGGTAGTGTTGGTGCATTTGAAACAGTGGCTACTATATTCATTTCAATCTTTGATATAGTATTTTTACTATCTAATAATGCTACCATTTTTCCATATATTTCGTTCCATTCAGAGTTTATAATCGCCTTTGAAGCTTTATTATTTTTCACATAGGACAATATCTCTTTATCCACTACACCCATATTAGTAAGAAGATTTTCTAAATCATTATATGTAAAGGACTCTATAGCAGACTTATCTGTTGCCTTAATATCTTTTTCCAAGAAATATGTATCATTATACATCATGTTCATATATGAAACATACCACTTATCAGAACTTCCATTAAAGTAATCTTTATCTAGTTCTTTGATTTCTGCTGGTGTATGAAATAATAATGATATACTTCTTGCTACTTGTCCAGTTGTAACCACGTTTTGATTAGGATTTTCCTCGTTTTCTGCTGTACAACGGTAAATAAGCATTGCTATTATTATTGCTAGACATATAAAAATCAAAATTACACTTTTACGGTTTTTCATTACAATAAATAATCCTTCCACTTCCTTATTATTCTTGCTTAACTATCTCTACACAGTAAACATTATTGCCTACTACTTTAAAAAAGCAGCATTACTATGCTGCTTTTAATATCATATGTACCCCAAAATGCCGATTCTTGATATTTTGAGTCCTAGCCGAAACTAGGTGGGCAACCGCACTTGGTACTCTGCCTTCCACTTATAGAGGCTTGACATCCTACCAAAAATATAGGAATCCCGTTTAAACAAATGTAGGTTCAAAATAATCAAGAGTTGTCGAACATTCCAGGAAAACACATCACCTTTTCTATACTGATAGTATACTCTATTTTTATGTATTAATCAAGAATTTTATTCTAAATATTAGTTGTTTTTTACAAAGTCTTTTCTTTGTACTCTTTAGTAAGGTTTTCATCTCTAATCATTTTATCATTTAACAACATCTTCGTCAAATTGCATTTTTACAGCTTTCATTTTTTATCAAAAAAGAAAGCCGATTAAAAATCGACTTCCTCTTTTGTTAATTACATATTCTATTTTTATGCTTCTTTTTCAGTTTTTCTTAATTTTAGAGTAGTAAATGATACAAGCATTACTGACCCTGCCATTAAAATCAACCATAACCATGAACTTGAACTATCACCAGTTTCTGGTTGCTGAATATCTACATCTTCATAGATAATCGCATATGTTGAGAACAAATCAGTTTCAAAGGTAAATGTACCTGTCTCTTTATCGTAAGTTCCACTAATTATTTCTGTCTCACCCTCATGCACACGTACTATACTGTAGATACGTCCTTCTGCTCGAAGTTCTTCCGGAACCTCTATAGCAATTTCAATCATACCTACAAGATTAGAAATTTTAACAGCATTTGAATCACCTATTCTTTTGAAAAGTGAAAGGTCAAGATATGCTCCAATATGAGCATTTCCAAGCACTGCTTCTACTTTCTCTTTCTCTGTGTTTTCAACACTCTCACTAATATCCTGAACTACAATATAAACTACTGCATTCTTACCTGCCTGAATATCTGCAAGCTCCGAAGGAGTAAATATAATTTCCTTCAATCTGCCAATTTCACTTGATATTGTTACATTCACTTCTCCTTGATCACTGTGATTTTCTTTAGCAATGTTACCATTATCCGATCCACCTGAAACAGGATTTACCTGTATAGTAAACAGTTCACTATAATCAGTGTTATGAGTTGCCCCATTAGTTATAGTAGCTCTTAGAATAATAGTTCCAGCAGCAGTTGTACTTAACACGTTTCCATTTAAGCTTGCACCTGTGTTTCCTGCATTCTCAATACTCCATACAATGGTCTTATTGGTTGCTGTATCAGGATTAACAGTTGCTTGTAAAGTAATATCTGTACCCACTGTGATAGTGTTAGGTGTTGATAATGTAATAGAAGTAACAGCTTTAACTTCTGATGTTTCAAAATAAAGTTTTACTGTAATATCATCATAGTTTTTACTAGAAATAACAACTTCAACCTCTGCTATACAACCTACCATATTAATATTTTTAATACTGTAGCCAGAATTTGATATACTATCTACTATAGAATTGTCATCGGAAACAACTGTTGCACTAACAATCCTAGCATCAACAAATGAAGCCGGAAGTCCAAAATCACTTATGCCAAAGCTGCCTGAATGAGCATTTCCCACAACAAATGGTAAAGTCTTTTGTATATTTCCTGTATATGTTGCTTTTGTTATTTTTGCCTTAGTAAAATTATAGGTGCTGCTTGCTAGTTGATAATTATTTTTGTCTGCACCGCTTAACTGTAATGTCATTGTAACTGTCATATTACTGCCAACATTAGCACTTGGATACTCGCCTACTGTTGCTGACACTGAAAGTTCGTCACCTGTACAAGGTGTGGTAAAGGCAAGTGCACCGCTAACAGTGCCTATACCTGTGTTTCCACTATAGGTCTTGCTTACTGTAAGAGTTCCATCACCATTTATTGAAATTGATTTCTTTGCAATATTTACTGATAATGTAGACGGTGTATTCAATACATAATTACCACTATTTGTTCCTTGAAGCACTATTGATGTCATATTTACCGTAACTGTTTTTCCTGTGCCGGCTGACTTATCAGACATTGTACCTGTAGTTGGCATAGCTGAAATAGTAACATCCTCTGAACCTATTATACCTGATAATGTTCCTCCGGTAATTGCCACTGTAGTAGTACCATTATATTCACGTGGTGTTGCCGTCAAGCCTGTTATGGTAAGCTTCTTTGGTAGAATTGAAAAATCTACTGACAAACTATCTGCTGATTTATAATTCTCATCCTCGTCGCTTACTGATATAACGAGTTTATAGGTTCCTACATCTTTAGGATTAGTTTTTCCATCTCCAAGTTTTTCCCAATCATCTCCCACTTTCACAAACCAAGTTTTTTCCAAAGTCGCATTTACTGTCGCTCCATCAACTTTAGCAATTGGTGTACCTGTGAGAGTAATTGTGGAATTACTTCCTGAATATTCCGCAGAGTTTGCAGGTGTTCCACTAACATTTATTTTAAAATCGTTAATGTTTATTTGAGCATCGGTTTTTGATACACCTATTATTGTATGAGTAATCACTGCCAAAGTATTATCACTCTGAACTGTTAATTTAGGAGATGCTGTATTAAATACACCTTTAACTGTAAATTTACCTAAACCATCTTTGCCCATAATTGGTTGATCTGCACCAGTTAATATCACATAATTACGGTTTATATCATTATTCAAGGTGTACAAAGTTCCATCAAGAGCTACTGCACCGCTTACACCTTCTGCTTCAAGAGACGGTTGTCCATATATTACAAGTGCATCATCAAAAAATGCTCCGTAGCTGGTAGTACCTCCTGTAGCTTTTGCTTTAATTTTTGCATTACCTTCTAGGACAACTCCATAACTATAATACAATAAGCCAAATCCATAATTTGTACTTGTGCCAGAACCAGTTGCTGTTGCTGTTGCTGTTATATTTGTATTTCCTTTTATTTCTGTTAGATACGTTAACTGTACACCAAAATTATTATATGTACCACCAGAGGCAGTAGCAGTTATATCAACACTGCCATTGAGATTCAACATATCATTACAATATAATCCAACACACACTTGGGATGCACCTAATGCAGATGCTACTATTTTTCCCGCAGTTATTGTTGGTGCATCATTTTGATCATAAGACGGACTATCTTTAGCAATCCATATTCCATATGAGCCACTTTGAGCCACATTACCATAGCCATAGATTTCTCCACCATCCTCTAACGAAAGATTGGCAGTTAATATACCAATATTGTAAGAATAACTGTCACTTGCTAAGCCACCATTGCCCGTTAACTTTCCACCTGCTTTGATGACAATGTTTATCCCTTTACTATCATCTAGCATTTGCATGCTAGATTTTGGAGTACAATACATACCTATACCTATAGATGCCGCTCCACTATATGAGTTGCTTCCAGATGCTGCTGTTCCACCTGTA
>JAVBRI010000027.1:0-33410 GCA_031548165.1 Lachnospiraceae bacterium | reverse complement strand
ATCACCTGTATTGATGATGTAGCAATCTACGTTCTTTTCTTCAACTAACTTCTTGAACTTATCATAGTCATTTACTAATGGATATGTTCTAAATGGGTTAGCATAAGGAACGATACGAAGAGCATTTAAATCTGTACCAGCTGCAACTCTTTCTGCTGTAGATGTCTTTGTTGCAAGTGTAGCTCCCATAACTGATGCTAAAGCAGCACCTTTTAATTTAACTACTGGAGGAATTGTAGGGTCTTTCATAATCCAGTAAATAGCATTAACTGGAGCGTCAACCTTATCTACACGGTTTGGTGACCAAAGCTTAGACTTAATTGCACGTCCGTTACCATTTCTGATATCTTCTGTTACTAACTGAATCTTTCCATCCTCATCTAATGTACATGAACAGTTTTGAGCTGATAATAAATACTTATTATCTTCACATCCTGTTGGGTAATCTGATGTCTTATCAAAGTATGTAGGCTCTAATGCGATTGAAGCACATGTATCTGTGTTAATGATAAATGCATCATCATGAAGAACTTTAATACCATATTTTCCATTATGTCTAGCATGTGTAAGTGTTGACTTACCTGAACCTGATAAACCATAAACTGAAGCAACATACTTGCTACCATCAGCTAATGTATATTCTTTTTGTCCACCATGACATGAAGCATAACCATTTCTGTTAGCCATAGCCCAAGCCATTGTAAGTGTACCTTTTTTATGCTCACCAAAGTATTTCATACCAAGGATTGCTGCACAGTTTGCATCTGTATCAAAATAGCAAAGTGTTAATGGATCACTTAAGCAGCTATAATCAACATCAGGGCTGTTGCCTGGCATCCACTGTGGATCTGAGAAAATATAGATGTCTGGTTCGCTACCATCACCAATCTTCTTTGAATCTCTGTACATTTTTACATATTCATCTGACATGTACTGGAAGTTTAACATCCAGTTGTACATAATGTTTTCTTCACCTTCTGGAATAAGAAGATGTGCTTTTGCCATAAATTCTGGATCTAATCCAACAAATACTTCTACATGATACATTGTTTTCCAACGTGTTTCATATACAGCATCCATAATAACTTTATCAAGCTTACCAGCATCTACACCTGGCTCACCTTTAATACGACGAGCACCTGCGTAACGACCTGTAACAGCACCATCATTAAATAATAAAACCTTTGCATCTTTTTCAAGACCAAATTCTTCTCCTCTATAAATAGGCATATCAGTTACTACTGTACCTGGTGAATTTTTAGCTAATTCATAAGCTTCTTTAAGAGTATTTACTTTAATTACGTTATTTCCGTAAAAAGGTGCCTCAATAATTGAACGTGTTTTACTGAAACCTGGCTTACCTGCACCAATTTCATTAATTGGATAATATGCTTTTGTTGACATTTTTTATTCTCCTTTTATATTTTATTTCGTACTTTTAATATTAAAATGTACGATTTTTTACTTTCTCTTGCTTAACGCAATTCTTACTTATTATATTAAATTTAGGTGTAAAAGTCAATAAAGACTATTACACCTAAAAAAATTTTATTTCTATTTAATAAATTATCTAACAAACATATTCCAATTTACTTTTTGTCTTGTATCATAATATTCTTTCATAACACCTTCTAATTCAGATGTATATTTCAAAATACCATCTTTACTCACTGACACATAATAATTTGATACTGGTAAATATTCCCTTGTAATGTTCAAATATTTGTAAAAATCTGATACCTCAACATCCATATTTCCTAATACATATGGCATTATCAAATCATATCCAAGATAATCTATATCTTCATATTCAGCTCCAAAATTATCTAATATTATACACTGAGTATTATACATCCTATATGTATTTACAATATCATCATCATGGTTAAAATATTTAAGTTTACTATATACATCTACCCCTGAACTGTTTTTAAGAAATGGTAAATGGTCTCCATAAAATATAAGTAATGTTGGCTCATCAAGTGTTTGAATATAATCATATAATCTTCCTAATTGCTGATCCGCATCATACACTCCTTGTGCATATGCTAACAACATATTACTTTCACCCTCATCCAATGTAGTTGATGTAATATCTATATTATACTCATCTTCAGTATACTTTGACTTATAATATGGCATATGAGCCTGCGCTGTTAATGTCATATAAAATAGTGGTTCCTCTTCCTTATTATCAAACTCATTTATTATCATATCTGCAACAGCATCATCTGAAATATATTTTCCCTTCCTAGCTGCATTTTCCATAGAATCCGAATAAATGACTTCATCCACACCATAATATTTATAAACATTCTTGCAATTAAAGAGCGTATCATCCCAGCAAGATGCTATCTTTGTCTTGTAACCATTTCTATTAAGTTCATTAATAATAGATGGTGCCTCAAAATAATTATCATTTGTATATAAATCCATATACGGAATATAATTCTCAGGAAAATACTTTAGTGACCCACCTGTTAATATCTCGAATTCCGGATTACAAGATATGCCTCCAAATGCAGGAGATATCATATTCACTAATAAACCCTTTTTTGAAAGTTCATGCAAATTTGACGTAAGTTCTTTATCAAATTGTATTTCATCTATAACTGACATATCCCAAAATGATTCTGAAAACACCATTATTATATTAGGTGTTCCCCATTCATTCGTTCCTGAATCAATTGCATTAGCTAATATATCTATTACTTCATTTTCATCATAATCATCAGGTTCCCTAAGCATTGTAACCAAATATTGTCCATACATGCCACCTATAAATCCATGTTGATAATAATATCTAAGTGTCGATGTAGTATTATTATTTTTTTGCACATCTATCTTATAAAACAATTCTATAAAGATATTATTTATTGGTTTTATTGGAAGATACATAAAAAGTATAATAAACATAAATGTTGCTGAAACTATTATTCTTGGCTTTTTCGCTGTCATCTTCATCTGAGTTTTCTTTGCAAAAAAACACACTGCTGCCAGAATTAAAACCATTACCAAAAATGATAAAATAAAATTTGCTATTATATCAAATACATTGCCTTCCATTATATCCATAAATGTTCCCGGTGAATTTAGGAACTTTATATCCGTTAAAAAAACTGGATTCTCTGAATACAAAATCTTTATCTGATTCACAAACATTAACACCAAGCTAATACAACTAAGTGTCAACGTCGCTCTAAACGTACTTCCCAGTGCACCAAACAACAAGAAAAACAAACAACATAACACAAACAATCCCAAAATATGTGTTGATATTATAGGTCGTTTCGCATATACAGTATTGCTTGATTTATAAAACCATTCAATCGATGCATTTATTATTATAACTGGAAGTACCACTTTAAGATATTTCCACACAAATAATAATATCTTTTTCAAATTTTCCTTATTAAATATTTTCTCCAATGTCGTTCCCTCTTACTAATCTATAATTACTAATTCCTTAGTTCTTTGATGCTATTTCACCTTGTTTTTTATATATACTATTCGCTCCCACAAACCCTCTAACCATAGATAATGGATAAACATTAGAATGTGACCCGACAATAGTTCCTGGATTTAACACACTATTACATCCAACCTCTACTTCATCACCAAGTATAGCTCCCATCTTCTTAAGCCCCGTCTCCACTCTATCACCATCTACATTAATTGTAACCAACGTCTTATCCGACTTCACATTAGAAGTAATAGACCCAGCTCCCATATGAGACTTAAATCCAAGTATAGAATCCCCCACATAATTATAATGAGGCACCTGAACCTTATTAAACAAAATCACATTCTTAAGTTCCGTAGAATTCCCCACAACCGCGCCTTCCCCAACAATAGCATTCCCCCTAATAAAAGCACAATGACGAACCTCCGCACCCTTCCCAATAATAGCCGGCCCAGTAATAGAAGCCGTCTTAGCAACCCTAGCACTCCTAGCCACCCAAACATTCTCCCCCACCTTCTCATACTCATCTTCATTTAAAGAATTTCCTAATTCAATAATAAAAGAACCAATCCTAGGCAAAACCTCCCAAGGAAACTCACACCCCTCAAAAATCTTATAAGCTATAGTATTACTTTCTACATTCGTAAACAAATCTTCAATTTTAATCATATAATACTCCCTTCCTTTTATGTTGTACAAGAAGGCTATAAGCCTTCTTCCAGATTTTTTACACCATGTACATTACCGCGGGAAGAAGCCTCTTTATGGCTTCTTCCGGACAAAACCATAGAAATTCTTAGTCACAGTATTATCGTGACTTAGAATTTCTTTTTGTCCTTTTGTCCTATTCGACAGTTACCGACTTCGCCAAATTCCTCGGCTTATCCACATCACACCCTTTTAACACCGATGTATAATATGCTATAAGCTGCATTGGCACAGATGCCAGTATCGGCATCAATATATCATCTACCACTGGAAGTTTCACAAGATGATTCGCCACATCCTTATCCACATCCACAGTATCTTTACAAATCATTGTAACCTTTGCACCTCTAGCTTTTACTTCCTTAATATTACTAATTGTCTTATCAAATAATTCATCTTGAGTCGCCACTGCTATTACTGGCATTTCATTTGTCACAAGAGAAATTGTTCCATGTTTTAATTCACCTGCTGCATATGCTTCTGAATGTATATATGAAATCTCTTTTAACTTAAGTGAACCCTCCATGCTAAGTGCATAATCAAGTCCTCTTCCTATATACAACAAACTATCTGCATTAACTAATCTTGATGCAATATACTGACATCTTTCTTCTAATTCTAATGTCTCATCTATCTTATTTGGTATCTCCATCAATGAGCTTGTAAGCGCCTTGCATTTGCCTTCATCTATTTGTCCTTTTGCATACGCTAATGCAAACGAAAATAAATACATAGTTGCAAGCTGAACTGTATAAGCCTTTGTAGATGCTACAGAAATTTCTGGACCTGCATGTGTATATATAACAAAATCACTCTCTCTAGCAATAGAAGAACCTTTAACATTTACTATTGATAAAGTAGTTGCTTTATTCTCCTTTGCCAATCTAAGAACTGCCTTTGTATCTGCGGTTTCTCCTGACTGTGAAATAAGTATTACTAAATCATCTTCTGTAATAATAGGATTTCTATATCTAAACTCCGAAGCTATATCTACAATAACTTCTATTTTTGCAATCTTTTCAATAACATATTTTCCTACCAAACCTGCGTGCATTGCTGTTCCACAAGCAACAATAAATATCTTTTTGTAAGTCCTTAGCATATCCATTGTAATACCACACTCTTCAAGAAATGGCATATTATTCATTATTCTAGGTGTTATTGTAGTTCTTATTGCTGTCGCTTGCTCATGAATTTCTTTAAGCATAAAATGCTCATATCCACCTTTTTCAGCAGCTTCTTCATCCCATGTTGCATGCTGAACTTCTTTATCTATGTGCTTTTCATGAATATCGCAAATCTCTACATTGTCAATACCAATAGTAGCTATTTCACCTTGTTCTAACAAATAATAATCTCTTGTGTACTTAAGTATTGCAGGAACATCTGAAGCAATAAAATTTTCACCTTCACCAACACCGATAATAAGTGGACTATCCTTTCTTACTGCAAAAATTTTATCTGGATAATCTGCAAATAATATTCCTAATGCATAAGAACCTTCAATCTCTCCTAATACTTTCTTTATAGTATCTATAGGATTTCCATCATAATAATAGTCAATAAGTTTTGCAACCGTTTCTGTATCAGTCTCACTTACAAACTCATATCCTTTGTCTAATAAAAAGCTTTTTAATTTAAGATAATTCTCAATAATTCCGTTATGTACTATTGAAACTCTTTTGTTTCCATGTGGATGTGAATTGATGTCTGATGGTTCGCCGTGTGTAGCCCATCTTGTATGACCTATACCCACATGACCACTAAGTCTACGAGTTTCGTTCATTTTCTCTTCAAGATTTTTCAAACGTCCTTTTGCTTTTTCAACCATTATCTTATTGTCTTCAAATACTGCTATTCCTGCTGAGTCATATCCTCTATACTCAAGCTTTGACAATGCATCTAATAGTACATCTGTGCAATCTTTACTACCTACATATCCAACAATTCCGCACATAACTTTATTACTCCTTACTTATTTTTTATAATTTACAGCTACCTTATCAAAACATCCTCTTAGCTGCACTTGATTATTCAAGCTTCTTACATTTTCTACTCTTCTACTTACAAAGTCATCTAACTTAACCATATATTCATCCCCAGTAATACTTCCTTCTGCCACATATGTAAGTCCTTTTTCCCAACTCGCTGTTAATTCAGGGTTGAGTAACGGTCTTATCGAACAATCTACAACATCAAAAATCATTTCACCTACTTGAGTTGGTGTAATAATCTGAGTTTTTTTATTAAGTGCAATATATTCATTATTTACAAGTTTCTTTAATATCTCCGCCCTTGTTGCACTTGTTCCTATGCCACTACCCTTTATTTGAGCACGAAGCTCCTCATCTTCAATAAGCTGTCCTGCATTTTCCATTGCAAGAATAAGTGTTCCTGAATTATATCTTTTTGGTGGTGATGTTTCTCCCTCCTTGATTTTAAATCCAGCACAGTTTAGTTTATCACCTTTTTTTAATTTTTTCAATTTTTCTATCGTATTTATATCTAATTTTACATCCTCATTTGAATCTTTATCCTCTTGACTATCACTTGGTTGTTCCTCTTCTTTTTTCTGATAGCTATTTGCTACTTTTAAATAACCTTCATCAATCAGAACTTTAAATGATGCAAAAAAACTTTCTCTAAATTCTTTTTCATCATGTTTTATTAATGTACCTGCAACCAAGCTTACCTTTTGATATTGTGCTGCTGGATAAAAAATACTCAAAAATCTTCTGCATATAATCTCATACAACTTTCGTGCTATAGGATTAAGTGAATTAAGTGCTGAGAATCCTTGACCTGTTGGAATAATAGCATAATGGTCTGTTATCTGTTTATCGTTAACATATTTTGTCTTCGCAATATCTTTATATGTACCAGATTCTAATACTTCCTCTGCAAAAGGCTTAAAATCTACATAATTTTTAAGACCACCAATGTTTTTATTTATTTCCTTTGCAACTGCTGTTGAAAGTACTCTCGCATCTGTTCTTGGATAAGTAACAAGCTTCTTTTCGTATAATTCCTGTGTAAACCTTAATGTTTCATCTGGACTAATTTTAAAGAGTTTCGCACACTCATTTTGAAGTTCAGCTAAGTTAAATAATAAAGGAGGATTCTTTGCTTCTTTTTTCTTCTCTACTACATCTAATTCTAAAACACCTTCATTTATGTCTCTTTTTATATTTTCAATAAGCTCATTTGCTGACTTTTCTTCTTTAAAACCATTTTCTTTATATAATTCAAATGAATTATAATAACGTGACCCCTGCGTAGCTCTCCACTCTCCTTCAAAAGAAAATCCTTCTAAATCACAAGTTGCTAACACTCTATAAAATGGTGTTTTTACAAATAATCTTATTTCTCTTTCTCTTCGCACTATCATTCCAAGTACACAAGTCATTACTCTACCAACTGATATAACTGTTCTATCTTTTCTAAGGTAGTTTGATATGCTATTTCCATATTTAAGTGTAAGTACTCTTGAAAAATTTATTCCCATAAGATAATCTTCTTTTGCTCTTAGATATGCCGCTTCTGAAAGATTGTCATACTCAGATAAGTCCTTAGCTTCACGTACACCACGCAGTATTTCCTCTTCTGTTTGTGAATCAATCCATACCCTCTTACGCTGTTTACCTACAACTCCTGCTTCTTGCTCAACTAATCTATAGATATACTCTCCTTCACGTCCAGAGTCAGTACAAACATATATACAGTCAATATCTTCTCTATTAAGAAGTCCTTTTACAATTTCAAACTGTTTCTTCACTGCTGGAATTACCTCATAAAGAAACTTTTCTGGAACAAATGGAAGTGTATCTAATGACCATCTTTTTAGTTTTTCATCATATACTTCTGGATAGCTCATCGTTACAAGGTGACCTACACACCATGTAACGATTCCATTATCAGCTTCAACATAGCCGTCCCTTTTTTTTGTATTAAATTTTAATGCCTTTGCAAACTCAGTTGCAACACTTGGCTTTTCTGCTATAAATAGTGGTTTACCCATTCTTATACCCTTTTCTATTTAGTTATTTGCGCTTTGTTCATCTAACGTCAAGCTATATGCTGGCATAAAATTCTCTAAAAAGAAATCTACTTCTTTCATCTCCATACCTTTAACTGCTAATTCAGTAGATTTCTTTGCCTCTGCAAAATCCATATTTCCCATGTTTAATTCTTCTATACACTTTATAAGTGCCGAAATCTTATCTGCTGCCTTTACATACTTCCAAAGCTCTTTTTCTTCTTTATTTGGAATAATAATGTCATTATAATATGATGCTATTTCTTCTGGAAGCGTTGATAGCAACTGCTTTCCTGCAAATGCCTCAACATCTTTATAAGCTGTTTTTATCTCTGGTGCAAAATATTTAATCGGAGTTGGTAAATCTCCTGTTATTATCTCTGTTGTATCGTGAAACATTGCTAAAACTGCAACTCTTTCAACATCTATAGTTTTATCAAAATATAAGTTCCCAATAATAGCCAAGCTATGTGCTATTATTGCTACATCCAAACTATGTTCTGCAATATTCTCTGTTATTGTGTTTCTCATCAATCCCCATCTATTAATATATTTCATACGCTCAAGCATAGCATAGAAACTGTTTTCTTTCTTCGTATTTCCCATTTCTCCTCCTATTGCCTAGAGATAGTGGTATCCAAATATTTGAATACCACTATCTCTATACTAGAATATTATTTTACCAAAAACTTATAAATTGTTTCTGTATGATATTTTTCTCCAGCTTTTGTTACTGGTTGTTCAAATGATGCTACATTTATTGCATTAGGATAGTATTGAGTTTCAAAACAAAGACCTGTTCTATGTTCGTATGAAACACCACCTTTGCCTATATCTTTACCATTTAAGAAATTACCTGTGTAAAATTGAATTCCTGGAAGGTCTGTATAAACTTCCATATATCTTCCTGATTTTTCATCTTCTAATGATGCTACTAATGAAAGTTCACCCTTCTTAGTCTTCAATACCCAGTTATGGTCAAAGCCCTTACCCCAGTTTAATTGGTCATAATCAGCTTCTATATCATCACCAATTGCCTTAGGTGTTCTAAAATCCATAGGTGTTCCTTCTACTTTTCTAATCTCTCCATTAGGAATAGATTCTTCATCAGCAAAAGTCATCTCATCTGAATCTATCCATGCCTTTTGGTCAAGTATTGTACCTGATGCATGTCCTGCAAGATTAAAATAACTATGGTTTGTAAGATTAATAACTGTATCCTTATCTGGAGTTGCATTATATTCAATCTTTATTTCATCTTCGTTTGTCAATGTGTATTTTACCGATATATCAAGATTTCCTGGGAATCCCTGATCACCATCAGGACTATTAAGTGTAAATTCTATAACCTGTCCTGCTTCATTTTCGTATGTGCTAGCTTCCCACATTCTCTTGTGGTATCCATTATAACCACCATGAAGATTGTTATTTCCATCGTTTTTGTCTAGTGAATATTGCTTACCATTAATCTCAAACATTGCTCCACCTATACGGTTAGCATGTCTTCCGATTGTTGAGCCAAAGTTTGGTGAATTTACAAAATATCTTTCAAGCTCATCATATCCTAAAACAACATCCTCCATATCTCCATTTTTATCTGGTACATAAAGTGAAACTAATATTGCACCGTAATCTGTATACTGAGCCATCACACCATTCTTATTCTTCATTGTATAAATATATGCTGTTTTTCCGTCCTTTGTTTGTCCAAATACTTCTTTTTCAAATGTCATCTTAAACCCATTCTCCTTATCTGAATTTTTTTCCTATCTTATTATAATAGCAGTTTTTGAAAAAGTTTTCAATCTCAAAAATGAAAGTTTCCTATAATTTAAAACAGTCGAGGCAACGTGCTTCCCGACACATTGCCTCGACCATTTTTTCCTAAATATATCAATCCCAACACCACGATGAATATTTTTCACGTTCGATTCATCGTCGTACTGATATTATATAATATCTAGTTTTTTATTATACCCCCCACAAGAGGGATTTTAAAATCATAAAAAAGTAGTAATAAAAATACTATAACGCAAAATCTATATGCTGGGCTGTCCCTACGCCTCCACTTTCTTTTAAATATATCCCTGTCTTTTGAATTACCGCATTCGTTTTATTATCATCTAGGCTATTTAAGCTAAACTGCGTACTTGCATTTCCTAAATAAATTGCTCCAACATCTGCTTCTTTTAAGGTAAGCAATATATCTGTTCCATCTTCATTCTTCATCCAAATTCTTAAATCATTAAATATACTATCCGCCTCATCTATCCATCCATTTCCATCCTCATCAAACTTGCTTAAATCAGCAAATCCATCACCTGACTTCGTTCCAAATAGTTCACTTCCATCATTTATCTTGCCATCACCATTTTTATCTAATGCTAAAAAGCCACTTCCTTTTCCAAGAAAAGAAATCGATTCCTCTTTTCCATCTGAATCAATATCAAATAAAAATTTTTGATCACTCACAGAAGCCACATTACTACCTAGATTTATAACTAAGGGATCTGTGAGTATATAATCTTGTTTAGTAAAGCTCTCATATTTAGCACAAAAGGCTCTTGACATTTCTAAACTGACATTAAAACTTATGGTTCTTCCATCTGTTGTTTGTGCCATACCTGTTGTTTGAAATGCTGTATTTTCGTACTCTGAAAAAAATTCAGAACTAACAGTAGTTTTAGTCCATACATTTGTCTGCGTTGTCGCATTCGCAACATTACCTTTATTAAGCGAACCCAACTTAAAATTTATTGAATTATTTGATTTAATTTGTTCGCTTGGTTTTACCTCATGGCCTCTTTGCCTCCTCAAAGCTTCCAGCATCTTTCTTAGTATTTCTAGTTTCATTTCCTCTTTAGACTTTATACCGTTTAAAGAATCATTTGCCCCTTCTGCTCTCTGTCTAGAATTAAACATATTAAGCTCATTTTCCTTACGTTCTTCTTCCATCTCTTTTTCACGTTGCTTTTGATTTTCTCTCATTTGCTCTATTAGACTTTTAGAATCTGATGAGATTTTTAAGACTACTGCCTCATCCGCTCTAGTATTAAGTGATATACTTTCTTTTTGCAAATAAGACGCATATGTCCTTTCTGAAGACATGTTTACTGTGCTTGATCCAATTATCATATAATCTCTCCCTTTCTTCCGTGATAGGTTAACTGTTCCTGCCATCCTTGGCATGTATAAAATATATATCGGAACTTTTTTGGAAAAAATTACAACAAAAAGGAGACTTTTTTAGCCTCCTTTTTTCACACTACTTATTAATATGAACTTCTAATTGATTAAATGGAATTTCTATTCCTGCTTCATCTAAAGCATTTTTTAAATTCTCATTTAAGTTACAACATACAGTCCAATAATCACCTGTTTCTGCCCAAACACGAAGCCCCATTGTTACTTGACTTTGTGCAAGTTCTTTTACAAAAACAGATATTCCTTCTGCCTTTAACACTTTTTCTTCTGTCATAGCTACTTTTTCAATTACTGCCTTTGCATCGCCTATATTACTACTATAAGAGATTCCCACCTCTAAATCCACTCTTCTCTTTCCAAAAGCAGTTACATTTGTTATTGCTGAATTTGCCAATGTACCATTTGGTACTGTTATACGCTTATTGTCACCTGTTGTAATTGTTGTGTAGAACAAATCAATTTTATATACTGTACCTTCTTTGCCAGTCGCATTATCAATTATATAATCACCAACCTTAAAAGGCTTTAAGATAAGTATTAAAACTCCACCTGCAAAATTTGATAAACTTCCTTGCATAGCAAGACCTATTGCTAAACCCGCTGAACCAAGTACTGCTATAAATGATGCTGTATTAATACCAACCTGATTACATATTATTATAATAAGTACTATATATAGTAAAGTTCTTGTTAATGACTTTAAAAATCTTCTAACACTTATTTCTACATTTGCTTTTTCCAAAAACTTATTTATTAGTTTAACAATAAAATTTATAATGATTTTTCCTATAAAAAATATCAAAAGTGCAATCACTATATTTACCACAAAATCCATTGCCTTTGGAACATAACCTTCAAATGTTTCTATTACTTTATCTAGCATGCTTCCTTTGTTCTCCTTTATTTCTTAGCCTCAGTAGTTTTCTTAGCCACAGACTTTTTCTCTGCTGTTGTTTCTTTAGCTGCTGTTTTAGTAGTAGCCTTTTTAGTAGCTGTTGCTTTTTTTGTAGTTTCTTTTTTTGTAGTTTCTTTTTTTGCTACCGTTGTTTTTTCAACTGTTGGCTTTTGTTCTACTACAACCGGTTTTTCTTCCACTACAACTGGCTTTTCTTCTACTACTTTAAGTTCTTCTGTCTTTGCTTCCACTTTTTTTGTAGTTGCCTTTGTAGTTGCTTTTTTTGCTACTGGCTTCTTCTCTGCTACATTCTTCTCTACAGTTTTTTTAGCTGTAGGTTTCTTCTCTTCAGAAACTTTTACAATACCTTCTTCAGCTTCAATATATTCTTTTTCAAGTTTTTTAGCTACTGTAGATTTAGCTGCACTATACTTTAATATTGTTACACTAAGTGGTGCAAGACTTATTGTGATAGAGTTTGCTCTTCCATCGCTTTCTTCTTTCTTAGAAGTCTTAACTCTAGCGTTAACCATATCACTTCCACCAAATGCTTTACTATCACTATTAAAAATCTCTTTATATTTTCCTGCCTTTGGCACTCCTACTACATATTTATCATATTCAACAGAATCAAAATTACATACAACTATTAATGTATCTTGTGCCTTTTTGCCCTTTCTGATAAAAGAACAAATACTCTGCTCATAAGAAAGAGAGTCAATCCATTCAAAACCTTCTGATGCATGATCTAATTCATATAATGCTGGTTCTGTTTTATATAATTTGTTAAGTGCTTTCACACAGTTTTGTACATTTAAATGTTTATCAGCTAAAAGACTTTCCCAATCAAGCTGGCGCTCCTCACTCCATTCCCTATAATGAGCATACTCTTGTCCCATAAACATAAGTTTTTTACCAGGATGAGCCATCATAAAGCCATATGCAGCTTTAAGATTTGATAATCTAGCTGGTTCATCTCCCGGCATCTTAGTTATCATTGAACCCTTACCATGAACCACTTCATCATGTGAAAATACAAGAATAAAGTTTTCGCTATATGCATAAACCATACTAAATGTAAGTTGATGATAATTATTCTTTCTAAAATACGGATCACACTGAAGATAACTTGTGAAGTCATTCATCCAACCCATATTCCATTTAAAGTCAAATCCTAATCCATCATCTTTTATATCTCCTGTAACCTTTGCCCATGCTGTAGATTCTTCAGCTATTACAATTGAACCATCTTTACGTTTTCTTATTTGTGTATTTAATTCTTTTAAAAATTCTACTGCTTCTAAATTTTCATTACCGCCATATATATTTGCTACCCATTCGCCTGGATTCTTTCCATAGTCAAGATAAAGCATTGACGCCACGGCATCCATTCTAATTCCATCTGCATGATACTTTTCTAACCAGAATAATGCATTTGAAATAAGAAATGACTTAACTTCTGGACGTGCATAGTTATATATAAGTGTTCCCCAATGTGGGTGTGAACCTTTTCTTGGGTCAAGATGCTCATAAAGACAAGTTCCATCAAAGTTTGCAAGACCAAACTGATCTCTTGGAAAATGCGCTGGTACCCAATCAAGAATTACACCTATATTGTTTTTATGCATATAATCCATAAAATACATAAAATCTTCTGGTGTTCCATATCTAGCTGTTGGTGCATAATATCCTGTCACTTGATAACCCCATGAGCCGTCAAATGGATGCTCCATAATAGGCATCAATTCTATATGTGTATAGCCCATTTCTTTAACATATTCAGCTAATAATGGTGCTAACTCTCTATATGTATAGAAGCTTTCTTTTTCTTCTACACCTTCTATTTCTGGTTTTTTCCATGAGCCTAAATGAACTTCATAAATTGACATCGGCATATTATCTATATTAGATTCTTTTCTACCTTTTAACCACTTCTCATCTGTCCATTTAAATTCGTCGATAACTCTTATAATAGATGCATTATCTGGTCTTTTTTCACCACCAAATGCATACGGATCTGCTTTTAATACACTTTCACCTGTACTTTGTTTTACTTCGTATTTATATAACTCGCCTTCTTCTAATCCTGGAATAAATAAATCAAACACTCCTGTTTCATCAACGCGGTTCATCATATGTCTTCTGCCATCCCAGAAGTTAAAATCTCCAACCACACTCACTCTTTTTGCATATGGTGCCCATACTGCAAATCTAACACCCTTTACTCCATTAATAGTCATAACATGTGCACCAAGTATTTCATATGCCTTGTAATTTGCACCTGCATTAAACTTCTTTAAATCATTTTTTGAAATAAGATTATCAAACTGATATGGATCATATATTAAATTAACTTTATCATCAACATAGTATGATTTTATTTGATATAGTCCAGTTTCTTTCTTTGGTAATAATGCTGCAAAAAAATAATCATCCATTTCCTGCATTAGGTACACATTTTTAGATTCATCGAATATAACCTCTACTTTTACTGCATCTGGAGCAAAAGTCTGTATTACAATCCCATTTCTTGTAGTACTTGGCCCTAGTATTGTTCGTGGCTTATCCAAATCTGCATATAATATACCTTCAATTTCTCTCCAATTCATCAAATCGTATAACTTATCTCTCATATTACAATACCTCCGAGTGCTTATTAATATATAATATATTTATCCCTATTATAGGCCGTCAAATCTACCTATACGTTATAGAATACCATAAAAAAATAGGCATGTCTATCCAAATATGCCTATTTTTAGATAATTTTTACATTTTTTATTTCTTATGTAACTTTTCTCTAGTTTTTTACATTTTTTGACAAAATTGTAAAAAGCAAAAATGCTATTAAATTACTTACGACGATACTTGCTCCCGTCGGAATCGATAACATATATGATGCCAACATTCCAATAAAGAAACACACAAGTGATACACATATAGACATTATCATTACACTCTTAAATCTTTTACACACCCTCATAGAAGTTAATGCTGGAAATATAATAAGACTAGATATAAGTAATGTACCCATTATTCTCATACCTATAACAATCACTATAGCTGTTAAAACTGATAATAAACTCTTATAAACATTCACTTTCACTCCCGTTGCTCTTGCAAAATCTTCATCAAAGGTAATTGCAAAAATATTATGATAAAACAGTAAAAACAATGCTATAACTAACACACCCATAATAATGCACAATGTTACATCACCTTTACTTAATGCTAAAATACTTCCAAACATATAGTTATTTACTTCTATATTTGCTCCATCTGATAATGTATTAATAATAATACCTATTGCAATTGCACTACTTGAAACAAGCCCTATTGCTGAATCACCTTTTATCTTACTATTTTCACTAACCCTAAGTAACAAAAACGCCGCAATTATAACTATTGGTATTGCCACTTTAAGTGGTGCTGCATTAAATGCAAGCGCTATCGCCATAGCTCCAAAACTAACATGAGACAATCCGTCACCTATCATTGAATACCTTTTTAAGACTAAAATAACTCCAAGTACTGATGCACACAATGCTACAAGTGCACCAACTATCAACGCTCTAGTAATAAAGGCATAAGAAAACATATCATTTATTGCATTAATTACTGACAATTTTACTTCCTCCTCTATCTACTCGTCTCTAGTGCTTTACTATACTCACTATTTACATATTCTTTCTTACTACCAAAGAAATAGCCATCTTTATTCAAATGTAATATCTTATTGGAATAAAGTAATGCACTCTTTATATCATGTGTAACCATAACAACAGTAATTCCATACTCCTTATTAAGTTTTTCTATTAATAAATATAATTCACTTGTTGCAATTGGATCTAATCCTGTTATTGGTTCATCTAAAAACACTATTTTATCTGTTGCACATAATGCCCTTGCTAGTAAGACCCTTTGTTTTTGACCACCTGATAAATCCGCAAATGATGTATTTAAAAGATCACTCATCCCTAATCTTGATAAGTTTTTTAGTGCTCTTTGCTTACAAGCTGATGAATAAAATGGTATTTTTCCTTTACTATTTAGACAACCTGATAAAACCACCTCGTACACTGAAGCTGGAAAATCCTTTTGCATTGGATTTTGTTGTGATAAATAGCCTATATGATTTCTTTTTATTTCATCACCAAAGCTAACTATTCCATTCCTTACTGAAACTAGACCTAAAATCCCTTTAAGTAAAGAACTTTTTCCCGTTCCATTTTCACCAACGATGCTTATATAATCTCCTGACTCTACATCCATCGATAGGTCTTTAATAACGTTTTCTTTTTCATATGCAATTGTTATATTCTTACATGATAATTGAATCATAATCTCTCCATCTATAATTTATGTATAAATAATCCACTTCTTAACTTTGGTTCAAACCATGTTGATTTAGGAGGCATTAACCTTCCTGCATCAGATACTTCAAAAAGCTCATTAATTGATGTTGGATACATTGCAAATGCTATCACCATATCAAGTGAACATCTTCTTTCTAGTTCTTTTAGTCCTCTAATTCCACCAATAAAGTCAATTCTCTTATCTACTCTTGGGTCACCTATATTCAGTATAGGTGCTAGTACTTCGTTTTGTAATATCGAAACATCTAACCCATCTACTGGATCATCAGACTTAATCTCATCCTTTGCCACAAGCTTGTACCATTCTTCGTTAAGATACATTCCTATTGTACCCTTTTGCGTAGGAGCATATGGTGTTTTACCAATTTTCTCAACATCAAATTTTCCTTCTAATATATCTAACATCTCTACTGGATTATGTCCATTTAAGTCCTTAACAACACGATTATATGGCATAATCATTAGTTCTTCATCTGCAAATAGTACTGATAAAAAGAAGTTAAATTCCTCGTCTCCCTTATATCCTACATTTTCTTCTCTACGTTTAAGTCCGACTTTAACTGCTGATGCAGCTCTATGATGTCCATCAGCAATATAAATACTGTTTATTGTTTCAAATGCATTATTTATATCATTAATATCATTTATATCTGCTATTTTCCACACTCTATGAATAATTCCATCTGGTGCTCTAAAACCATACAAAGTTTCACTTTCCTTTACTCTGCTTACAATATTTCTTATAGTTTGATTTGCTCTATAGGCAAGAAATATTGGTCCTGTTTGAGCATTACAAGTATCAACGTGATGTATTCTATCCGCTTCCTTATCTGCCCTAGTGTTTTCATGTTTTTTTATAACATTATTTTGATAATCATCAATAGAAGCACATGCAACTATTCCTGTCTGTGTTCTTCCATCCATTGTAAGTTCGTATATATAGTAACACTCATCATTATCATTTATAAATGTTCCATATTCCATCATCTGATTTAAAATCTCTCTTGCTTTTTCGTACACTTTTTCATCATAGGTGTCAATTGACATATCAAACGAAGTTTCAGCTCTATCGATTTTCAAAAAAGATAATGGTTCTTTTTCTACTTCTAAAAGAGCCTCCTGTCTATTATATACATCATATGGTAACGCTGCTACTCTATGAGCTACCTCCTTATTTGGTCTTACACATTTAAAAGGTTTTACATTTGCCATTTTTTTAATTTCCTTTCTACTCTATTATTCAAAATACGCTTTTATAAACTTCTCTAAATAATATTGATCTTTTATTCCCATTGTTTCCCTTGCTGAATGCATTGCTAGTATTGGAACACCAATATCAACTGTTCTCATCGGAATATACTTATTAGCAATAGTTCCGAGTGTACTTCCTGTTGTAGAATCTGAGCGAGTTGAAAACTTCTGATATGGAATATCATTTGCTTTACAAATCTGTTCTACTATTGCTATTGATTCACAATCTGTTGCATATGATTGTGAAGATGCTCTCTTTATAACAAAACCTTTATTCATCGGATTAATATTTGTAACATCTGATTTTTCTGGCTTATTTGGATGAATTGCATGTGCTACATCTACTGATAACATAAAACCATTAATCACTGCATTCATCATTACCTTTCGATTATAACCTAAAGCTTCATATATTTGTTCAATAACATTTGAAAGAAGTATTGAATCTGCTCCTTGCTTTGTTCTACTACCAATTTCTTCATTATCATAATTAACAATAATATTAAGTCCATCACTATTCTTAGAATCTATAATAGCCTTAGTACAAGCTGTTACAGATGTAATATTATCAAGCCTTGGTGATGATATAAGTTCTTCATTAATACCTAAAACACAACCTTCTTCGGCATTGTATATAAATAATTCATAATCAAGTATATCGCCTTTATTTACATTCAATTCATTAGCTAAATACTTGATAAAAAAATCGTCTTTATTTATCTCTTCTTCTATAATAGTGCATATCGGTGCCATATCTATCTGCTTATTAAGCTCTATACCTTTATTCACATCTCTGTTCATATGAATAGCAAGATTAGGTATCGTAAATATTGGTTTTTTTATATCAACAATTCTTATTTCTGGTTTGAAAACCTCACTACTTTTTAATGCTATCTTACCTGCCACAGATAACGGTCTATCAAGCCAAGTATTTAATATTGGACCTCCATAAATCTCAACATTTACTTTTCCATAAACACCTGATACCATCTCTGGATTTGGTTTTATATATAAGCAAGGCTGGTCTGTATGTGATGCCGCTATACGTATCATTGATTCTTCATTAAATTTTTCTCCTACAGTAAAAGCAATAAGTGAACTATCATATACATCTAGAAAATAACGTCCACCTTTTTCTATCTTCCATTTGGATATATCTTTTAACCTAAGTTCATTAAATCCTGCTTCTAATAACACCTCAGTATTATACTTAACTGTTGTAAAAGAACATGTACAATATTTTATCGCTTCAAGTAAATTTTCTGCTATTTTTCTATACTCCACTTTACTTCCCTTTCTGAGCAATTATTTCGATAATAGTATACCACTTAAAACATATACACTGCAACTAAAAAAACTTCGCTTTATTGCGAAGTTTTCTAAAACAAACTTATTCTTTTTCATTTTGAATATTCTTTAAAGAAACTTTATACATTATACCATCTTTTCTACAACGAAATTTATCTTCATTTCGCTTCGTATTCAAATCCACTTCTTTGCATCCTTTGTCTTTTCGTACTTTAAAACACATTTTTAATTTTACTAAACACTAATTACTATACTCTTGTATATAATCAATTAGTGATACACCTTCCTCAATATATTTTGATATTCTATCTTGTATGTCTCTTGGAAACTGATTCCATATTTGATTTAATGAGATTAGATAATTCTTATCACTCTTTAATATAAGTGATGGTTGATAACCTAGTTCTTCATATAACGTTGACAATATATCCGCATCTGGTTTTATTTTTTCTTTCTCAATACTTCTATATCTTTTAATATTAATATCAAGCTTTTCTGCCATTTGCTCTTGCGTTAAGTTGTTAGTTCTTCTTATATGTTGCCAAATAGTTTCTTTATGATTTCTAGTATTATACTTTAAAATAGCAATTTCCTTCTCATAATCAATATACCTCTTGTCTGACTTAATGCTTTCATTATTCAGACCTTGGTTAATTGCCCATACCATCAATTGCAGTAATTCAGCTTTATCCTCATCCAAGCATCTATAAAATATCTCATCTAATATTGTCTTTTTAACTTCAATCCCAGTAATTAAGTAATCTACATCACAAGAATTATCTAGTAGTTTGGACAGCACCTCACTTGATATTATCTTTGTGCCTCTTTCCAATTTACTATAATGACTTTGTGTCAGATTTACTACTTCACTCATCTTTTCTTGAGTAAAACCTAACATACGACGATATTCAGTTAATCTTTTAATAGTCCCTTCATAGGAACGTCCCATAGTAAACACCAACCTTATATAAATAATAACATAACTATTGTATATAAAATCGTGTATCCTATCTCTATCCTATTTGTGACTATTGAGCAGTATTTGTAACTATACCATCTGCTGTTCTGCTAAACATTGTATATTTATATGTTGACGTAAGTTTCTTCTTTTCTGCCCCCATAATAATTAGAGTTCCTTCATATAATGTCCCTACTGCATTTATAGTTCCATATCCAGACATCATCATTCTTTGCTCTATATCTCTTTTTTCTTCGTATTGCTTTACAAACTTCTTTCTCAAAACATCTACACTGATTTTGATTTTTGTATACTCTCTCTTCGCATCCTCTGACAAAATACCCCTTTGATCTTTCTGTTGAAATAATGCAAGTAACTGTTCCATACCATTAATTTGTTTCTGAACCTCTTTTATTTCACTTGGAAGACTTGCCATCCTTTCCACGATATAAGGATCTGATCCCACTTCTAATGTAGAAAACGCTGTTGAACCTTGACTTCCCACATTTACGCAATTTATAGTATGGCGAACAGTAACGTGACTTCCTAAAATAACTGAACTATTTCCTATAAATCTCGCATTACCACCGCTATTAATTATCGAGCCAATAGCATATTCTGTTTCAAAATTAACTTCTACATCAGCTTGTGCATTTTGAATATATTTACAACGCAAATCTCCACCACTAACAATCTTTGAGATATTCATTCCAAGTATTCCTCTATCAATAAATATGTTTCCTCCAGCTCTTACACTGCCACCTTCCACATATCCATCAATAATTACATTTCCATCAGCTTTTACTTCATAACCTTGTAAAACATTTCCACTTATATGAACAGTTCCTACAAAATCTATATTTCCTGTTTTTATTCCTACATCTCCTTGTATATGAAAAACATCAGTAACACTAATTTTGTTACTAACACTATCCACGTATCCATCCATAGCTGCATGCATTGTTAATCCATCTTTAGAAATATAGGTATTTACACCTTTCATCAATGGAACATCACTACCTTTTTTTGCTTCTATAGGATTTCCTTGCACATCTATCCCTTTTATACCTTCAGTAGCTGGGATTTTTTCACAAAGTATTTCATCTTTTCTTACATTTTGCAAAATACCAAGACTCTTAAAATCTACACTTCCATCTGGTAATTCTTTTGGTTTTCTATCTTTTGTAGCAGTAAACTTATACTCTATCTTACTATTTTCACCTGGCACAGGAAGCATTGCTTCAGCAATTTTTATAGATTTGTTATACTGCAATGTTATAGCTAGTTTTTCCAATATATCTTGTCGTACACCATATACTACTTTTGCATCTTCCACTGCTTTAACTAAATCATTATAAACAGGAGGCATTCCACCATTTAGTGGTGGAATCAATCTAATGTAAGCGATTTTTTTATCTTCACTCACCTGCACTTCTACTGTTGCATTTTTTCTCTTATCTGGATTTATTCGTGTCATATCCATCATATTTTCCATATTACGCCTCCGTTTTCATCCTACATCCTCTATTAAATAATATTATTTTAACTTAATAAAGAAAACTCCTCTAAATTCCACACCTTGTTAACTAATCCTTCATAAAATTCCGGCTCATGGCATACAAGTAATATTGCTCCTTTATAAGCCTTTAATGCCCTTTTTAATTCTTCCTTTGCATCTACATCCAAGTGATTTGTCGGCTCATCTAATAATAATATATTAGTCTCATTATTAATAAGTTTACAAAGTCTTACCTTTGCCTGCTCTCCACCGCTTAACACTCTTACTTGACTCTCTATATGTTTTGTCGTAAGTCCACATTTCGCCAATGCTGAACGTACTTCATATTGAGAATATGATGGAAACTCGCTCCATATTTCTTCTATACAAGTATTTGTCCCACCTGTGCTTTCTTGTTCAAAATATCCTTTATACAGATAATCTCCTAACAAAGCTCTTCCCGAAAGTGCTGGAATTATACCTAATACACTTTTTAAAAATGTACTTTTACCTATACCGTTTGTACCAACAAGTGCTATTTTTTCTCCTCTTTCCATTCTAAGGTTAATAGCTTTAGAAAGTGGTGCCGCTTTATCATATCCAATAACTAAATCTTCTGTCTCGAATATAATTTTCCCTGTTGCTCTAGCTTCTTTAAAATTAAACTCTGGCTTTGGCCTATCTTTAGCCAGTTCAATAACATCCATCTTGTCCAATTTTTTCTGTCTTGACATAGCCATATTTCTCGTTGAAACTCTAGCCTTATTTCTTGCAACAAAATCTTTTAATTCACTAATTTCTTGTTGCTGACGTTGATAAGCTGACTCCATCTGACTTTTCTTCATTTCATAAACTTCCATGAACTTATCATAATCACCCACATATCTATTTAACTCTTGATTTTCCATATGATAAATAATATTTATTACACTATTTAAAAATGGAATATCATGTGATATTAGTATAAATGCATTCTCATATTCCTGTAAATAACGTTTCAACCACTCAATATGATTTGCATCTAAATAATTTGTAGGCTCGTCCAATAATAATATATCGGGTTTTTCCAATAATAGTTTAGCTAATAATGTTTTTGTTCTTTGGCCACCACTAAGTTCACTTACATCTTTATCTAATCCCAACTCTAATAACCCCAAAGCTCTTGCTGTCTCTTCCACTTTGGCATCAATCATATAAAAGTCATTATTTGTAAGAAGCTCTTGAATAGTACCAAGCTCTTCCATCATTTGATTCATTGTATCATCATCTGCATCAGCCATATTATCACAAATACTGTTCATCTTATTCTCAAGCTCAAACAAATATCCAAATGCGCTTCTTAATACATCACCTATAGTCATTCCTTTTTCTAACGCTGCATGTTGGTCTAAATACCCTACTCTTACATTCTTATTCCATTCAACTTTACCTTCATCAGGCATAAGTTTCCCTGTAACTATATTCATAAATGTAGACTTACCCTCTCCATTCGCTCCAATAAGTCCAATATGTTCCCCCTTCAATAATCTAAAAGAAACATCATTAAATATCGCTCTATCTCCAAAACCGTGGCTTAATTTTTCAACATTAAGTATCATTTTACAATATCCTTCCTAACTTGATTAGCTCTAGTAATTAAGATGTAAAAAAACCATCCTAATACTAAAATATACAAAAAAATCATATCATAAAATATGCCATTTTGCAATTAATACGCAATTAAGATTTGTTAAACTTGACACCGCACACTTGACATCGCACACCTGTTCTGATATTCTAATATTAGTACTTATAAACGACGTAAGCTATATAGTTAGTTGTAGATTGTAAATGGATATATTACATAAATAGCAATTGGATTTTGTGACTATGGTAGGAAATTAGAGTTTCTTAATATCCCATTCGTAAACCTAGCAATGTGCAGACACGAGGTCTGCACAAGTCTTTCGCCGCCATGGACGGCGGCTGGAAGACGTTTGCGAACTACATCCAAAACATTATATGGGATATTTAGAAACTCTTATTTCCGGACATCGAAGCAAAATCCAATTGCTATTTATGTAATATATCCTCCACAACCTACACCTACACCCACCCCAACCCCACCCAAGGAGGCAAACCATGATTTTTCATATAGATGTAAACTCAGCTTTTTTAAGTTGGGAAGCTGCATATAGATTATCTGAACATCAAAGACGTTTACTTGATGAAAATGATGATTATACTGGTGAAGACTTTGTTGACATTCTATCTATTCCTGCTGTTATTGGCGGAAATGAAGAATCTAGACATGGTATTGTTCTCGCAAAATCTACGATTGCAAAAAAATATGGCATTGTTACTGGAGAACCTTTGGTTTCTGCTAGAAAAAAATGTCCTGAAATTATAACCATACCACCTCGTCACGGACTCTATGCAAAAAAATCCAATGAATTTATAGAGCTATTGAAAGAATATGCACCCATTGTAGAACAGTTTAGTATAGATGAAGCCTTTTGCGATATGTCTGGCACTTCTGGAATATATGGTGATTTAACTATATTTGCGCACACTTTAAAAGACACTATAAAGAAACGTTTAGGTTTCACAGTAAATATTGGTATTTCTACAAATAAATTACTTGCCAAAATGGCTTCTGACTTTAAAAAACCTGATATGGTTCATACATTGTTTCCAAATGAAATAAGTACTAAATTTTGGCCACTTCCAATCAACGATTTATTTTTTGTAGGTAAAAACACTTCAAAGAAATTATTAAGTCTTGGAATAAAAACCATTGGTGATTTAGCAAATATGGATAAAAACGTACTTATTTATCACTTTAAACAACATGGAGAAGTTATTTGGAATTATGCAAATGGAATTGATACTGATAGAATTATTACAAAAGAGACTGCTACTAAAAGCTATGGAAATTCTCAAACTATTTCTTTTGATGTTACTGATGCTGCCACTGCAAAGCAGTTTTTGCTTTCACTTTGCGAAAATATCGGTGCTAGAATTCGTGCAGATAGAACGTATATTAGTGTAGTAACTGTAAATCTTGTAGACTACGAATTCAACCATTACTCGCATCAAACTTCTCTATTTTCGCCAACAGATGTTACGGATAAAATATACACTTGTGCATGTTCTTTATTTGATGAAATGTGGAATAATGTACCTATAAGACTTATAGGAGTCTCAGGAAGCAAAGCTAGCGAAGAATCTTTTACCCAATATAATATGTTTGACACCACCAATTATGAAAAACTTTCAAAATTAGATGGTGCCATTGATTCAATTCGCAATAAATATGGTTCTTCATCTATAAAACGTGCCTGCTTCGTTTCTCCAAAAGATGATTCCTCTAAACATTGACAAATCCTTACTATTTATATTTTATCATTTCTGAATATGGAATACTTCCTCCAAACAAGTCAAGTGCACTTCCTATAGTGAAATCTAGCTTGTTATTTCCAAGCTTTTCTATTTTTTCAATATCCTTCATAGAACACACTCCGCCTGCATATGTCATGTTCATACCGTCAAGTTTACCCACCAACTCAACTAACTCTTCTTCTATTCCACATGCCTTACCTTCAACATCCACTGCATGAATTAAAAACTCATCACAGTATTTGCTAAGATCATAAAATGTTTTTTCATTTAACTCAACATTTGTAAAATTCTGCCATCTATCAGTAACTATATAATACTTTCCGTCTTTCTTTCTACAACTTAAGTCCAAAACAAGGTGATCTTTTCCTGTTACTCTATATAATCTCGTAAGATTATCTTGATTAATTAATCCATCTTTAAATACATAAGATGTCACAATAACATGTGAAGCTCCTACTTCTAAATAGTATTTAGCATTCTCACTATTGATGCCTCCACCTATCTGCAAACCACCTCTATAAGCCTCAAGCGCTAATAAAGCTTGTTCCCTTGTTGCATCATAATAAGGTGAATCTGGAGGATTAAGTAATATTATGTGACCTCCACTTACATTATCACTCTTATACATTTTCGCATAAAACTCTGCATCTTTAATAGAAACGTAGTTTTCCTCTGCCTTATTATTTGTATCAGTAAGGCTTCCTCCCACGATTTGTTTTACTTTTCCATTATGAATATCAATGCATGGTCTAAACTTCATCTCTCTTACCTCTTCTTCCAAAGTCCAACGCAGTCGAACCTTTTTTATAATACTTTGTACGCTAACTCTTCAAAAAACGTCACATTACAGTATGTATATAACTCGTACTATTGATAATATGCATTTACTAAAAAATTATTCCCTTTAATTTATTAAGAATAGTTCGTCCAACTTCCTATATATTAAGAAAGTGCTTGTTCAATATCAGCAATAATATCTTCTACATCTTCAATACCTACTGAAAATCTTATTAAATCTGGTTGAACGCCAGCTTCAACTAATTGCTCATCATTAAGCTGTCTATGTGTATGACTTGCTGGATGTAACACTGAAGTTCTAGCATCTGCTACATGAGTAACGATTGCTGCTAACTTAAGATTATCCATAAATCTTACTGCTCTTTCCTTATCACCTTTAAGCCCAAACGATATAACTCCACAGCTTCCGTTTGGCATATATTTTTTTGCTAATTCATAATACTTATTATCTTTCAATCCACAATAATTAACCCATGCTACCTTTTCATTTGAAGCTAAATACTCCGCTACAGCCTGAGCGTTTTCACAATGTCTTTTTACTCTTAGATGTAATGTTTCTAAGCCCAAATTTAATAAAAATGAATTTTGTGGTGATGGAACTGAACCTAAATCTCTCATTAATTGCACTGTTGCTTTAGTAATGTAAGCTCCTTTTCCAAACCTTTGTGTATAAATAATTCCATGATATGATTCATCAGGAGTTGTAAGACCTGGGAATTTATCTGGATATTTTGTCCAATCAAAATTTCCACTATCAACAACGCAACCTCCAACCGCTGCTGCGTGTCCATCCATATACTTTGTTGTTGAATGTGTTATAATATCTGCTCCCCATTCAAATGCTCTACAATTAATAGGAGTTGCAAAAGTATTATCTATAATAAGTGGTACTCCATGAGAATGAGCCAATCTTGCAAATTTTTCTATATCAAGAACTACTAACGATGGATTAGAAATAGTTTCAGCAAAAACTGCTTTTGTATTTGGTTTAAATGCCTTACTAAGTTCTTCTTCTGATGCATCAGGATCAACAAATGTAAAATCTAAACCTAACTTTCTAAGTGTCACATTAAATAAATTAAATGTTCCTCCATAGATTGGTGCTGAACAAACAATGTGACCACCTGCTTCACATATATTGAATATAGCATAAAAATTAGCTGCTTGTCCACTAGATGTAAGCATTGCTGCCACTCCACCTTCTAACTCTGCTATTTTAGCTGCTACGGCATCATTTGTAGGATTTTGAAGTCTTGTATAAAAATATCCTTCTGCTTCCAAGTCAAATAGCTTTCCCATATGCTCACTATCATCATATTTATATGTTGTACTTTGAATAATAGGAAGAATTCTTGGTTCTCCCGATTTTGGCTTATATCCACCTTGTATACAAATTGTTCCTAATTTTTTATCTGCCATTATATATCTCCCATTTCTAAGTTTAAATAATTTAAATGCTATTTTACCATACTTCATCATTCTTTTCAATAGGTCCAACTAAACCTATACTCATCTGATCCATAATAATATAATTATCAATTATTCTTTTAATCTCGTTTGTATTTACTTTTTTTATTCTATTTATAGTTTCTCTAAAAGGAATTATTCTGCCATAGCTCATATAAGTCTTTGCATTGCTATTCATTTTAGTAACAACACTATCCCTATTAAGTGTCATCTCTACTACTATTTGATGTTTTGCTGCCTCTAATTCCTCGTTTGTTACTCCGTTAATCACCAAATCATTCATAATAGATTTAATAATATCATAAACTACTTTTCCTTGTTCCGGATTCATAGCTGCATATATCTGAAACAAACCTGCCTCTTTAAATGAACTTCCATAGGAATAAATCGAATAAGTAAGTCCCCTTTTTTCTCTAACCTCTTGAAATAACCTTGAATTTACATCTCCGCCCAAAATCGCATTAAGTACTGTAAATGCATATCTATCTTCATCAACAACACTCTCTCCTCTAAATGCAATATTCATATGCAATTGCTCTATGTCTTTGTGCTTTTTTAAATTTACAGAATTATAAATAGGAGTGGTAAGCTTATATTTTTGACCTTTTTTATTAATATGCCCAAATGTTTTCTTTATTAATTTCAAAGTATCCTCTTTACAGAACTTCCCAGCTACCGATATTACCATCTTTTCGCCTACATAATTTTTTTCAATAAAATCTAATACTTGTTCTCTTGTAAAACTCTTTACTGTCTTTTTCTTTCCTGAAATAAAAAAACCAAGCGGATGATCTTTCCATATTTCCTTTTGAATCTTTTCATGTACATAATCATCTGGCGAATCCTTGTACATATCTATTTCTTCGCATATAACGCCTTTTTCTCGTTCCAATTCTTCTTCATTAATTACTGAATTACATAACATATCACCAACTAAATCTATACAATTTTCCAAATACTCTGGTAATGTTCTTGCATAAAATGAAGTAACTTCTTTACTGGTATATGCATTTAAATTCCCACCTAAAAATGCTGTTTCTTTTGAAATATCATTCGCACTTCTTGTTTTTGTTCCTTTAAAAAGCATATGTTCAATCAGATGAGCTATTCCATTATTCTCTTTGTTTTCATACTTTGAACCTATATTTACCCATACTCCAAATGCCACCGAATTATAATAACTACTTGTTTCAAATAATACTGTTATTCCATTGGACAATTTATGAAGCTCTACCATACGCCCTCCTTACACAATACAGTGTTTTTTTCGCAATAAGAGCCTCGCTTACACGAGACTCTTTTAGTTTACACAAGAATGCATAGTTCGGTGCTAACCGAATCTATTATTCTTGCAAACTTCGACGTTAGTCGAACGTTTTTTTATTGAAGATCTTTAATGCTAAAACTTATTCTTCCCATCTTATCTTTTCCAAGACATACTACTTTAACTACATCGCCAAGAGTGAGAACATCTTCTACATGTTCAATTCTCTCTTTTGAGATTTTAGAAATATGAACCATTCCCTCTTTGCCTGGTGCAAACTCAATAAATGCTCCAAATTCCTTAATGCTTGTAACCTTTCCTTCGAAGATTTGACCTTCCACGAAATCTGTTACTATTGTCTTGATATATTCTATCGCTTTATTTATCATATCAATGTCAGTGCCACAAACTGATACATTTCCTTCTTCTGAAATGTCTATCTTAACTCCTGTAGCTTCTATAATAGCATTTATTGTCTTTCCTTTTTGTCCTACAACATCACCTATCTTCGCTGGATCTATTGAAAGCTGTAAAATCTTAGGTGCATATGTTCCAACTTCTGCTCTTGGAGCTGCAATAGCATTCTTCATACATGTATCCATGATAAACATTCTTGCTTCACGACATGTTCTAATTGCACCTTCAACAATGCTTCTTGTAAGACCATGAATCTTAATGTCCATCTGAATAGCTGTAATACCTGCCTCTGTACCTGTTACCTTAAAGTCCATATCTCCAAAGAAATCTTCAAGACCTTGAATATCTGTTAAAAGAATATAATCTTCATCGCTATCTCCTGTTACAAGACCACAAGAAATACCTGCAACCATAGCCTTTAATGGAACACCTGCTGCCATCAAAGACATACATGATGAACATGTTGATGCCATAGATGTAGAACCATTTGACTCAAATGTTTCTGAAACAGTTCTAATAGCATATGGGAAATCCTCTGTACTTGGAAGTACTGGAATAAGTGCTCTCTCTGCTAATGCACCATGACCTATTTCACGACGACCAGGTCCTCTTGAAACCTTTGTTTCTCCAACTGAGTAAGATGGGAAATTATAGTGATGCATATATCTTTTTGATGTTTCGTTTGAATCTAAACCATCAATTCTTTGTGCTTCTGATAATGGTGCTAATGTTGTAATATTACAAATCTGAGTTTGTCCTCTTGTAAACATAGCTGAACCATGAACTCTTGGTATTATATCTGTTTCTGCTGAAAGTTTTCTAATTTGAGTCATTTCACGGCCATCAGGACGCTTATGATCTTTTAAAATCATCTTTCTTACAGTTTTCTTCTCGTATTGATATAAAGCTTCACCAATAAGTGGTAACCATTCTTCTTTTTCAGCAAATGCTGCTGTTATCTTATCTCTAATTACTCTTATATTCTCTTCTCTTACTTGCTTCTCATCTGTAAATACAGCTACTTCCATTTCTTCTGGTGTAGCTATTTCTTTCATAGCTGCAAATAACTCTTCTGGAATAGCACAGCTTTCATAAGTATGCTTTTGCTTTCCTACTTCTGCTACGATTGTATCTATAAATTCAATTACCTTTTGATTCAATTCATGTGCAGCATAGATAGCTTCAATCATCTTATCTTCTGGAACTTCATTTGCACCAGCTTCAATCATAACAACTTTTTCTTTTGTAGAAGCTACTGTAAGTTTTAAATCTGATACAGCGTTTGTCGCTGCATTTGGGTTGAATACGAATTCTCCATCAACCAAACCTACTTGTGTAGTAGCACATGGTCCATCAAATGGAATATCTGATATTGCTACTGAAATAGCTGAACCTAACATTGCTGTAAGTTCTGGACTACATTCTGGGTCAACTGACATAACTAAGTTGTTAAGTGTTACATCATTTCTATAATCCTTTGGAAACAAAGGTCTCATAGGTCTATCTATAACTCTTGATGTAAGAATTGCGTTTTCAGACGCCTTTCCTTCTCTCTTATTAAAACCACCTGGGATTCTTCCAACTGAATATAATTTCTCTTCATATTCAACACTAAGTGGGAAGAAATCTATTCCATCTCTTGGTTTTTCTGATGCTGTAGCTGTTGATAATACTACAGTATCTCCATAGTGCATAAATGCAGCACCATTCGCTTGAGCAGCAACTCTACCTACTTCAACAGTAAGCTTTCTGCCTGCTAAATCCATACTAAAACTTTTAAACATATTTTTCTCCTTCTGTCATAATGACTTTCTCTCTACAGAAGACCGAAAACACTGAAATACTTACGTACACATAAGACTTTCAGTGGTCTCGGAATAATCTTCTGCTCTCATGAGAGTTACTTTTCCTATACATTAACAATAGACAAGGCAAATGCCCTGTCTATCTTATATGCATATATTACTTTCTGATTCCTAACTTTTCGATTAACGCACGGTAACCTTCAAGATTTGTTTTCTTTAAGTAACCAAGAAGTCCTCTTCTTTGACCAACCATCATAAGAAGTCCTCTTCTTGAATGATGATCTTTCTTGTGTGTCTTTAAATGCTCTGTAAGTTCTTTAATTCTATCTGTTAAGATAGCGATTTGAACTTCTGGTGAACCTGTATCTTCAGGTGTTCTACCAAATTCTTTAATTAACTCTGCTTTTCTTTCTTTTGCGATCATTTTAAAATCCTCCTAAAATAATTTAATAACGCATAACACATAGTATTGGTTGGAGTATCCATATACCAAGTATTCGCTAATATTCATGCATCTGCACGAATAAAATAGTACTGATATACTTTAGCACAAATACTATATATTGTCAAAGTATTTCACTTTTATTTTTTTTTAAAATTTTATTTACGTATAACTTCAGATATATTATAATATTTATTATAACTTTTCACAATAAAAACTATGCAATATGAAAGGATTAACATGAACATTAAAATCTATTCTACAAAAGAAGATGCTGGAGCTGCTGCTGCTGCTTTATACAACGCACAAGTTATAAGAAAACCTAACTGCGTACTTGGTCTTGCTACAGGCTCATCAGTTCTTCCTACATACCAAGTAATGATTGATAGTTGTAAAAAAGGACTTACTGATTATTCAAATATCACTACATTTAATTTAGATGAATATGCTGGCCTTCCTGGCTCACACGATCAAAGCTATCGCTATTTTATGAACGAAAACTTATTTAATCACATTAACATACCTAAAGAAAATACTCATGTATTAAATGGCTTCGTAACTGACTATGATGCTGAATGTGCTTCATACGAAGAAGCTATAAACAAAGCTGGCGGAATTGATTTACAGCTTTTAGGAATTGGTCACAATGGACATATTGCTTTTAATGAGCCTGATGATAGCTTTCCAGATAAAACACATCTTGTTACTCTTACAGAGAGTACTATTAAAGCAAATGCACGTTTCTTTGAAAACGAAAATGAAGTACCTCGTGCATCATTGACAGTTGGAATAGGTACCATTATGCGCGCTAAGGAAATTATTTTAGTAGCTTCAGGCAATGATAAAGCAGAAGCTATTTACAATATGGTACATGGTCCTATAACACCAAATTGCCCTGCTTCAATTCTTCAAGTTCATCCAAATGTTCACATTATATTAGACGAAGCTGCGGCTTCTATGTTAAAACAATAGATTCGCAAATACCATATTAGTTGAGATAGTACAACTAATATGGTATTTTTGATTGGTTAAATATTGAGTTTTATTTTATTGAGTATTTTACAAGCATACTTCTGTTTGGTTCACGTAATTTTTAATGACATTTTATATAATGATTAATCTTTCCTTCATAGTTATTATTTATATAATCTATAAATTCTACTTCTCTAGAAACTGCACCTTCTCCACCTTCAAATACAAAAGTATAACTACCAAGTGTAGTAGAAACATATAAATCTCCATCATTCAAAATCAATATGCATATATCAGTCCTCAATTTCCCTACTTCTAAATAAATATGCAATCCTGTTACTAATTCAGAGCGACGATATACACCGATCTTATCGCCTGCTTTACTGAGTATATTTTCCATGATATACTCATTTGACACCCCATCATATTCAATACTAAAATCCTTATCATGTACACCAAATTTCACATTTGACACTTCTGTATATTCATCAATACCAAATGCGTTTATAAATTCTCCCATATCCTTTGGATTATAATCCGTATTATAAAAAATATTATATCTTTCAGATTCCACACCTTTAACTGCAATAGCCATTTCACCAGAAACATCAACTATCTCAAAGATATCTATTTCAACTTCACCGCCATCATCTCTTAATAATACTACTTTTCTATCAAGCTTTTTTCCTACATCACTTTCATCTATATTTTTATAATCATTACAAAATATAATATCATTATACTCAATATAGCCTTCAATCTGATTTATAACATCTTCGTAATACCCTTCAGAATTATCATCAATCTTTGAATGAATACTCACATCATAATATTCCACAAAAGACCCTTTCTTATAAACACTAACTATTTTTTTATCTATATCATTAGACGCCTCTGTAAGTTTTCCATAAATAAAGAATATTATCAAAACCACTATTGCCCCTTGCAACACTAAAATTATATAATCCTTTTTTGTCATATACACCTCTCTATTCTTCATTTTTTCTCCCAACATTACATTAATCTTACTAAACTCAATTTAACATAATTGGTATATGATGTCAACTACAAGCAACTAAGGTTCATCTTCGCCCTCCAAAGCGAGTACAGTAGTGGCGTACCAATCAAAAACAGCATAATCGTTGTGCTATCGCAACGATTATGCTG
>JAVBRI010000053.1:0-28837 GCA_031548165.1 Lachnospiraceae bacterium | reverse complement strand
TGTGCTTCTTGTGGCTTTTCCTTTGCCTGACCTGTCAATACAATTCCTGATTTAGTTGTTTCTTCTGCAACTACCTGCTTAATAACTAATCTGTCTCCTAATGGTACTAATTTCATGAAAATGCCTCCTTTATTATTTATTGCTTAATTTCTTTCTGTTTGTTAGCACTCTTTTATTTCGAGTGCTAACCTCATATTGTATTTTAATTCCATATAGCCAATATTACAATAGTACTAAAGTACTATTTTTTATAAAATAACTAGAAAGTCTACTACTTTTTTTGGCGTGCAAAATAAAACAGATATTGCTGTGCATATCCGCCATACTCTCCAAATTGCTTATTTGCAAATTGCTCTATTACATTTTTGGGTGTTTCCTTACCATCAAAATATAGTTCCTGCATTATACGTTTTATCCATACGTCTACAGGAAATGCATTTCTATACGACAACCCAAATAGTAAAACGCAATTGGCAACTTTTTCACCAATTCCTTTTATGTGCATTAGCTTTTCCTTTGCATTTTCATAACTCAAATTTTCAAAGCTTTCTTTTGTATAATCACTTGTTATCTTTAATGATGCATCTACTAAATATGGTGCTCTAAATCCTGTTTTTAGTTCTCTAAAACTTTCCTGCGTTATATTAGAAAATGCTTTCAGTTCTGGAAATGAATAATAATCTTTTCCATTTACTTGTCCTAATAAACTACCATAAGTATTAGATAAATCAAACACTATTTTTTTTATATGTGGAATTTGTTTATTCTGAGAAATTATAAATGATATTACCATCTCATAAAATTCTTGATTTAAAATTCTCACACCATGCATTTTTGTAATAGCTTCAAAAAGCTTCTTATCTTTTGCTAAAAGACTTGATTTTATCTCTCCATAATCTCTTTCTAGGTCAAAATATTTTATCCATATATCCCTTACTTCATCTTCACTTTTATCAAAAAATATTAACTTATCATCAACTTGCTTAATATGTAAAAGTTTCCCCATTGCAATGACCACATACTCAAGTGTGTCTAATTTTTCAAAATGAAAACATTGTCCACACTCAAGTGTCTGCTCAATATTAAAGTCTATTACTGACTCTAATATAATATTACTATTTTCTTTAACTATTCGCATATTTCTATATCCTTAACTCTAACTTGTAGTACAGGATGTAATTTATATGGTGCTATTTGTCTAAGTGGTTTTAAAACAAATTCTCTTTTATGCATCTCAGGATGTGGTATTAATAAATTTTTATCTTGTGTAACTAAATCCTCATAAAAGATAATGTCTATATCCAGTGTTCTTGGTCCCCAATGTATATCTCTTACCCTATCTGCACCTTCTTCAACGAAATGGGCAAAATTAAGTAATTCATATGGAGTAAGCAATGTTTCTATTTCCATTGCTCCATTCAAAAACTCATCTTGTTCTGTATATCCATGTGGTGGTGTAATAATTAAATCCGATACTGTTTTAACTCTACACATTGGGTCATTATCAATTGTTTCAATTGCTTCTCTTATATATGTTTCTTTATCGCCCATATTTGAACCTAGTGCGATATATGCAGTATGCCAGCCTCTTGAAATATTAATACTTACATTTTCAAACGGTAGTCCAATTGGAGCCTCTGGCTTTGATAAACTTAAATCAATACCCTTTATTAACGGATATTCTATAAGTAATTGTGTTGCAATATAATCTACTACTGCTTCAAGAAGATTATACCTTTTTTCATTCATAAGCTTTGTAACTCTATGGCAAACATCCGCATAATCAACAGAATAATCTAAGTCATCACTATGTCCTGCATCTGTTAAATCCAAATAAAGCTTTAATGTAAGAAAAAACTTTTGTCCATTTTTCTTTTCTTCTGGAAGCACACCATGATATGCAAACACCTCTAAGTTTTCAATAAATATAAAATCTCTTTCTTTGTAATCCATTTGTACTCCTCCTTTACTTATCTAATACTGGTGGGTCGAATACCATAATTGATGCATCTCCCAACGTATTTGTTCTTAATAAGACTTTGTCTCCACCTACTATTTGATAAAAATAGGTGTACTTGTGCGTTACCGAAATATTACAATAATCACCATTTGCAATTAATGTTTTATTCTCGCCTTTTGTGTCTATTCGATAAAGGCCATGATTATCTCTCGTATTCTCTGCCTGATAAAATATTACTCCATACTCTCCATTAAGATTATAATTAATAACACTATCATCTGTTAAAACTGTCTTTTCATAACTTTTAAGATTCATACATGTCAGTTTTCTGTTATTATCACAGTCTACAAAATACAGATTATCATTATAAATATCTGGCATGTAAAAGTTACCTGTTGCAATCTTATATATTGAATCATCCTGCGTATCCAATACCATTAAATGATGATTCTCTTTTATGTTTGCAAAATATATTTTTTTGTTAGAAACTGCTAAAGGTAAATATGCTTCATCACTTAGCTTTTCATCTTCCTCTCCATCAATTTTTACTTTATATAGTGAAAACACTTTGTCATCATTATAATTTCTATAATATATATAATTTCCACATAAAGTCATTCCATCTATCTTACCATTATGAAGAGTTTCTACAATAGTATCTCCTATCTCCATTCTACATATCCCATATCTACTTCTGCTTTGTAAAACATTTTTAGTATTAGTATTGTATTTTTTAAAGTAAATATAATCATTATAGATATTTATGTATGAAACACTAGACCCATAAAGTTTTTCAAATGTTTCGCCTTCCATATCCATCTTATATAATGATTCATCATCATTTGGATTAGAAAAATATACATCACCGTTGTATTCACAAAATAATCCACCATTATAGATATTTCCATTTGTATTTCCTATAGCACCATCTTCATTATATCGCATTCCTTTTGATAACATCATCCAAGCTACCACACCTGCAATACACATAAGTATAAGTATTAAAATTATTATTTTTTTCTTCTTCATTATTTTAAACCTCTATTATCGCCCTTGTCATCTTCATTGCTCTATAGTTTTGCTTTACATCATGTACTCTTATTATAGAACAACCCTTCATTATGCCCAACACAGTAGTAGCAATTGTGCCTTCAAGCCTTTCCTCCACTGGTAAATCAAGTGCTAATCCAATCATAGACTTTCTTGAAGTTCCTAACAATATCGGACAACCAAGTTCTTTCAGCCTGCCCACATTATTCATTACTACTAAATTATCGTTTTGACTTTTACCAAAACCAATTCCTGGATCTGTAATAATATTTTCTATCATCACTCCTGCTTCAAGCCCTATATTAATACTCTCCCTTAAATCACTGATTACATCATCAACTACTGATTTATATGGATTAATCTTCAAATCCCTATTATGCATTACACAGCAAGGTACTTGATACTGGGCTACTACTTTTGCCATCTCTTTGTCAGCCTTAAATCCCCAGATATCATTAACCATATCGGCGCCTTCTAAAATCAATGTTCTTGCAACCTCTGCTTTATATGTATCTATAGATATAGCTATGCTAAACCTTTCATTTATTGCTCTCACATAAGGGGACACTCTAGATATTTCCTCTTCATGTGTTATCATTTTATATCCCGGTTTTGTAGACTCGCCGCCTATATCTATTATGCTTGCACCTTCATTTATCATTTCTTCTACATGATATAATGCATTATCAATATTTTTCCATTTTCCGCCGTCTGAAAATGAATCAGGAGTTACATTTAATATACCCATTATATATGAATTATTCAAGAAGTCAAATTCTTTATTTTTTATTTTCATATTTACTTAATCTCCTTTAGAAAAGACAATGATCCAAATGCTATTATAGCAGTATTTTCTATCTTATTTGCACTTTCTTTTGCTAACTCTACAGCCTTTGTAATATCTGTGGCATCAATAATTCTTATATCCTTATTGCAAGAATATTCCATCTCTTCTATAACTCTTCGTAATGTTTTTGCATCTAATGCTCTTTTATTAAGAGATGTCACTGTTATTATCTCCTCTGCATAAGGCAAAGTAATTCTAATTATTTCCTTGTAATCTTTATCTGCAAATATTCCTAAAATAAATATCTTTTTATAGTTCTTCAAATATATATCCATATTTTCAGCAAGTCTCATTGCTGCATCAGGATTATGTGCACCATCAATTATTATTAATGGTTCTTTTGAAATAACATCAAATCTTCCACGCCATACAGTACTTTCTAACCCTAACTTTATTGCTTTTTCATCAATTGATTTTAGCTCATTTTTCAAGATATTTGCTGCTTCTATTGCAAGTAATGCATTTTCAATTTGATACCGTCCCAAAAGATTGATTTTAATGTCTTTTATAAAATCCTTATAGTCAAAAACTTGCCCTTCAAGACTTTCTTTTTTTATTATAGCATCTTCTTTGTTTGAAATAAAAAGTTTTGAATTTAAATTATATGCTGTTTCTTTTATTATATTTAATACTTTTTCATCTTGATTTTGAATAATTACTGGACAGTTTCTTTTTATTATTCCACCTTTTACACTTGCTATTTCTTCAATTGTATTACCTAAATACTCCATATGATCCATACTAATTGATGTTATTATACTTAGCAACGACTTACTACTTACATTCGTAGCATCATCCCTGCCTCCAAGTCCCGTTTCTAACACTACTATATCACATTTTTTATATGCAAAATAATTGATTGCCATAGCAGTTTCAAGTTCAAATATAGTAGGTAACCTATTTTCTTTTTCAGAAGCTTCTATTGCATCTTTCATTAACTCTACTTGTTTAGAAAACTCCTCTTTACTAATTGGGATATCATTAATACATATATTTTCTAATTCATCAAATACAACTGGAGAGTTATATCTTCCAACATTATAACCCGATGCTTTTAAAATAGAAGATAAATATGCACAAACCGAACCTTTTCCATTTGTTCCTGCAATCTGTACAATACGAAGTTTTTCCTGTGGACTTTCTAGCCTTGCTAAAAATAATTTTATATTATCAAGTCCTAAATCCCAGTAGTGATTCTTTTTTCCATAAAAATAATCTTTTGCTTTTTGATAATCTAGTTGCTCCATTTTTAACCTCTATAATAGTTTTTCGTATTTGCAAAAAGTTTCGACAACGTCGAAACTTTTTAAATCTAAGAAAGTTTTTTTATTACTGCACAGTTAGGGGTCTCAATCGATACTGGCTTTCCATGCATTATTATAATACCGTTTTCATAATCTATTTTAAAGAATGTTATCTCATTTGTCTCATGATTTAAAGATGCAAGGTGTTTATCATCTGGAAATACACAGATTTGCTTTGGATAATCCCCACTAATTGGAAGCACTGATTTCTTTTCTAATAATCCTGTCTGTACATCTCTTTTAAACATTGCAATACTATTATCTCCTGCATTTGAGCAAAAAAGATATTCTGCATTATTTGAGAATCTAAGTGCTGCAACTGCACTCTTATCATTAAACTTCTTACCTAATGTGCTAATACTCTGTATATGTTCAAACTCAGGTTCATCATCTTCATTACAACTATATGAATATACTTCTACTGTATTTTTAAGTTGGCAGATTAAGTATGCAAATCTTCCATCTGGGCTAAAGAGCATGCTTCTTGGTGCAGATTCTAACTCGCATCTTAAAATATCAACCAGCTTAATCTCACCCGTATCATTATTAAAATCATATAATTTAACTTGATCAATACCAACATCACAAGCTACCATGAATTTTCCATCATGTGTAAGTCTTGTACAAGTAACATGTGGTCTAAAATTTCTTTCCGCAATACTACCCATTCCTTTATGAAATACTTCTGAGGTTAGTTCGCCTACACTTCCATCGTCATTTATACGTACTACAGAAGCCTTTCCATCATGATAACCTGATGTATATATGTATTTATCATTTCTATCAACACTTATATGACAAGCTCTCATACCATTTATTGAACCTAAATTTATAAACTCTAAATCACCATCTTCTAATATCTTAAATGATGAAATTCCTAAGTCAGAAACAGAATAAAGAAACTCACCACTATTTGAAAGTCTCATATAAGAAGCATTTTTAACTTCTACTTCTTTTCTTTTTGTAAAAGTTCCTTCTTCTATATCTACATCACATATTGTAATTCCCTTTGCTTTACCATGCGTATAAGAACCCACATAAGCAACATATTTGCTATTATCCATTTGCTCCTCCTTGTACTAAATAATCTTATTTGTCATTCTATCACAAATAGCTAATATTAACAATAATCTAAATTTACTTTTTAGGTTTTTGTGGTGCTTGATCCCTTTTCTTTGTTGTAAGCTTCCTTAAGTCGTATTTTTCTCCACCAATATCCACTAAAATACTATCTCCTGCATCACAAACATATACATTGGTTATATACTCATCCTTTGAAAGTTTAAGTCCTCTTACACCTACTGCACCTTTCTTTTTCTCTGGCACATCTTTTAACATAAAACGCAAGAATAGTCCTTTTGATGTCTGTAATACAACTATTTCGTTTGTAAATACTTCATCATCTGCAAGTGCTTTTGGAACCTCACTTACATCATCTATATTGCTTACAATCGCACCACCAAAATCATCTCCAAATCCGTCTCCAAAATCAAAGGTCTCTTGATATCCTTCCATTTCATCCATATCAAAAACCTCTCCTATCGGAGCTTCAATATCATCTACAAAAGTCTCTGAAACATTCGTTGTAGCCTCTGTATAATTTATGCTTACCACCTTATCACCTGCGGCAAGCTTTGTAGCTGCAACAGTTCTTTTTGATACTTCAAACTCAGAAGCATCTACTAGCTTCATCATTCCGTTTAATGTTGTAAACAGTAATTTCTTATCTCGTATATTACCTAGTGAATCAATAAAAATAATATTTTCCACTTTACTGTCATAATTACTTATATTATCAACTGGTGTTCCTTTATCCTTTATTTTTGCAAATGGTGTGTCTAGAACCTTTAGTTGATGCAGATTTCCTTGATCTGTAAAAACACATACCTTATCTGTATTCATACAGGTAAAGACATATTTATTTTCAGTATCAACACTTTCTTTATTCTTTTCATATACAGCTCTGTCTATAGTTTTTACATAGCCAAATCTATCCATTGTAAACACTACTTCTACTTCTTTTAATTTTTCTTCAACATAAACAGCCTGCTTAGCATCTTTAATAACAGTCTTTCTTTCTACTTCATATTCTTTCTTAATCTTTTTTAGTTCCTTTTCAATAACTTTCGTCATAGATTTTCTATTACCAAGAATATCTTCGTACTCTGCTATACGATTAACAATATCTGCATAATCTTTTTCAAGAGCTAATATTTCAAGACCAATTAATTTATAAAGCCTTAAGTCAAGTATTGCCTGTGCTTGTTTTTGAGTAAAACGAAGCTCCCCTGCATATATTTTTGATTCCTTATTCTTAAACTTTATATTATCTGTATTTCCATTTACAAGACAATCCTTAGCGTCTTTTAAACTATTTGAACCTCTTAAAATCTCAATGATTAAATCAATAATATTGCATGCCTTTATAAGACCTTCTTTTATTTCCTTTTGCTCTATTTCTTTATTAAGAAGATATGTGTACTTTCTATCCGTAATCTCATATTGGAATTTTACATTTTCTTCGATAATTTTCTTTAATCCTAATGTTTCTGGACGTCCGTCAACTATCGCAAGCATATTTACACCAAAAGTATCTTCTAATCTTGTCTTTGCATATAATGTATTTTTTATCTTATCAACATCTGCATTTTTCTTTAATTCAAGTGCAATTCTTATTCCATCTTTTGATGATTCATTTGATATATCAACTACATCTGTAAGTTTTCTATTTTCGATAAGGTCACAAATATCACTTATAAACTTACCAATGTTAGCACCTATCATTGTATAAGGAATTTCTGTAATAACTAGCTTGTCTTTATCTGCCTTTGTCTTACCTGGTTCAAATTCTACCTTACCACGAAGCTTAATCTTTCCTGCTCCAGTTTCGTATATATTAAGCAAATCACTTTTATTAACCACTAAGCCACCTGTTGGAAAATCTGGCCCCTCCACAAATTCCATAAGCTGCTCGGTAGTAATATCATTATTATTCATGTATGCAATAACTGCATCTAAAACTTCGCCTAAGTTATGTGTAGGCACACTAGTTGTCATACCTACTGCAATACCTTCTGCTCCATTTATAAGAATATTAGGAACTTTAACAGGAAGTACTAATGGTTCCTTTTCTGTTTCATCAAAGTTAGGTCCAAAATCTACTACATTTTTATCTAAATCTGCAAGATATACTTCTTGTGTAAACTTTTTAAGCTTTGCTTCTGTGTAACGCATCGCAGCGGCTCCGTCACCTTCTATAGAACCAAAATTACCATGCCCATCAACAAGCGCCATACCCTTTTTAAAATCTTGCTCTAGCACTACCAAAGCATCATATATTGAACTATCTCCATGTGGATGATACTTACCCATTGTATCACCAACAATACGTGCCGATTTACGATGAGGCCTATCATAATTAAGCCCCAACTGATCCATCGCATATAAAACTCTTCTTTGAACGGGCTTTAGTCCATCTCTTACATCTGGTAATGCTCTTTGACATATTACGCTCATAGCATAATCAATGTATGATTTTTGCATTATTTCAGAAAATTCTGTTTTTAAAATTTGTTCTGCCATATCTATACTAATCCTCTTTTTTCTTAAACATCAAGCTCTGCATCATTTGCATGCTCATAAATAAACGCTCTTCTTGGCGGTACTTCACTTCCCATAAGCATTGATGTAACTTCCGATGCCATTCTACCGTCTTCTATTTCTACTTGTTTTAAAATTCTTGTTTCTGGATTTAATGTAGTATCCCATAACTGGTCCGCATCCATTTCTCCAAGACCTTTATATCTTTGTAATGTAAATGTTTCTTTATGAGTCTTTCTAAATTTTTCAAGTGCTTTATCGTCATATAAATATTCGCCTTCGCCTTTTTTAGGAACTACTTTATATAAAGGAGGTGTTGCAAGATATACATGTCCTCCAAGTATAAGTTCTGGCATAAATCTATAAAAGAATGTAAGTAGCAGTGTTGCTATATGCGCACCATCTACATCGGCATCTGTCATAATAATTATTTTATTATATCTTAATTTACTTATATCAAAGTCATTTCCAAAACCTTCTGAAAATCCGCAACCAAATGCATTTATCATCGTTTTAATTTCTGCATTAGCTAAAACTTTATCTATAGTAGCCTTTTCTACATTTAAAATCTTACCCCTGATTGGAAGTATTGCTTGTGTTCTTCTGTTTCTAGCTGTCTTTGCTGAACCTCCAGCAGAATCACCTTCTACAATAAACACTTCACATTCCTCAGCTTTTCTACTTTCACAGTTTGCAAGTTTTCCATTACTATCAATTGAAAACTTTGGCTTCGACAAAAGATTGGTTTTAGCCTTCTCTTCTGCTTTTCTTATCTTAGCTGATTTTTCCGCACAAGATATAACAGTTTTTAATATATCAATATTCTTGTCAAAAAATAAAGTTAGTTCATCTCCTGATACTTCTGATGCTGCTTTACCTGCATCTGGATTATCAAGTTTTGTCTTTGTCTGACCTTCAAACCTTGGTTCTGGATGCTTTATTGCTATAACAGCAGTCATTCCATTTCTTACATCTGTACCAGTAAAATTAGAATCCTTTTCCTTTAATATGCCTAACTCTTTAGCATATTGATTTATAATCATTGTATACTTTGTTTTAAAACCAGTGATATGTGTACCACCTTCTTGAGTATATATGTTATTACAAAATCCTAAGATATCCTCTTGAAATTCGTCAACAAACTGTATTGCTGCTTCTAACTCTATTCCATCAACATTTCTTTTATAATATATAACATCATGTAAAGCTTCTTTTCCTTGGTTCAAGTCCTTTACATATGCCTTTATACCATCTTCTTCGTGATAAACTATTTTTTCTTGTTCATCAAAACGCTTATTTTCAAAATTTATAGTAAGTTCTGGATTTAAGTATGCAGTCTCATGTAGTCTACTTTTAATAGCTTCTGCCTTAAAATATGTCTTTTCAAAAATCTCATTGTCTGGAAGAAAGGTAACGCTTGTTCCTGTATCATTCTTACGGCATGTACCAACTTCTTTTAGTGAATACATAGCTTTTCCACGCTCATATCTTTGCTTATATACCTTTCCGTCCACTTTAATAGTTACTTCAAGCCATTCAGACAAGGCATTTACAACAGAAGCACCAACACCATGTAAACCTCCTGAAATTTTATATCCGCCATCACCAAATTTTCCACCTGCATGAAGTATTGTAAATACTACTTCAACAGCTGGAATGCCTGCTTTCTCATTTATTCCTACCGGTATACCTCTACCATTATCAGTAATGGTTGCTGTACCGTCTTTTTCTAAAATTACACTTATTTCACTACAATGTCCTGCTAAATGCTCGTCCACTGAGTTATCTACTATTTCATATATTAAGTGATTAAGTCCCTTAGAAGATACACTTCCTATGTACATTCCAGGACGTTTTCTTACAGCTTCAAGCCCCTCTAAAATAGATATACTATTTGCATTGTATGAATTTGTTACCTGTGCCATTGTGTCTAACCTCTGTTCCTTATTATTTTATATATTGAATCATTCCTGGTCCTAAATCCTGTGTAGGTCTTGCTATAAAACCATATTTTTCGTAAAACTTTTCTCTCCCCTTTGCACACATCAAGCAAAGCATAATTTCTGTACCATCAGTTCTTATATCTTCCACATACGAAATAAGTCTTTTCATTATAACTTCACCTACTCCAAGTTTTTGATAATCAGGATGTACCACCAAGTCCTGTATATAGCATATTACTGCACCATCACCTACTAACCTTCCCATTCCTACTATCTTTTTATCAATATATGCTGTTACTGTAAACAGGCTATTTGCTAAAGCCTTCTCTGCTTGTACCTCACTTAAAACTTTCCAATCTACTGAAGCTCTCAAGCTTAAATATGTATTTATATCAAGTGTATTATCTTTTATTTCTACCATGTAAGTTTTACCTTTCTAAAGAACCTGATCTTCTTTATAACATAACGCAATATATTCTCGTGATTGATAAAAGAAATCTGAGTTATAATTTGAGATAGAATCACTAATCCACGAAGCATATACCTCTTTTAAAACATCAATTACATTATCCGATGTAACATCTTCTATAAGTCGCTCATATACTTCTCCAATAGTCCAATAATCTGGGACTTCATATTTACAAGCCTCTACATTATCAAAACATCCTTTTTCTATATTTAACATATTTATATATTCATCTGCTGTTTTTTCAATTGGTTCACAATGCAGTACATCTGCATATTTATATATACGTCTAAGCATATCATCACCTAACTTTTCAATGACTTCGCTACGTTTTAATTTTTGTACTCTTCCAATGTATTCAATTAAACTACAAGTAAAGAATAATGCACTATCATTTTTATTCATTTATCTCATATCCTTTCTTGAATTCCAATGTTGTAAGAGCACTAATTGTATGGAAACTAATCTGATGTGTAGGTTTCTTAAATTTTGCTAATTCCCAAAATGCAGCTCTTGATATTTTTCCATCAACGAAATTTTGAATATAATTAAATATTGTATCATTCGCCATTGGTCCTTCAACAATATCATAGCTGTGTTTCTTACCTAGTCTACACTCAACAATAAAATCTAACCATTCTTCATTCATATCTTCAAATTTTAAAATCTTTAATGTTGAATTTGGTTTATATAAATATTGATTAATTATGCCTGTACCTGTATATCTAACAGCCCACCGTTTTGCTTGTTCAGACAAAACTGTGCAATAAAACCCGTAATAAAAATCTTTATTATATTTAGTTATTCTTATCTCTGGAAACTCAATTATTTCTTTACTACCATGATATAGAATGATTTGATTTTCTGCCATATAACACCCACCCTTTCCTATGTTATTTTACATACTATACCTAGTTTTTGCAAGAGCTAAATTCAAAAAAGGTCACTTCTCCTATACTCCTCTACTTTATAACAAAATAGTTTCCCATTAACCAAAAAGTCAACCCTGAATGTATTAACGACATATTTTTTGTATGAACGACATAGGATTGACTTTTAATTTTTATAATTCAATTTGGAAACCAGTTCTGCTCCATAACCATAAAGCTGTATGAATATCAAAAGGGTCGCATCACTTAAAATGTCAACCCTTTACAATGTTTATTGCATAACCTTAAAATGTTTATTCAGTTTTAAATCTATCAATTCCTGTGACATCATCTATTATCGTTATATCAATTTCTTTACAATCATAAGATATACCATTATAACAAATTAATTTATCACTTACCACCACAATTTCTTCTAACTTTTTATCTTTTTCATCAAATGTTCTTATTGTATATATCCAACCTGCCGTGACTTTTTCACCTACTTCATTTTCATTTAATGTAAAGTTATTTTTCTCAAATAATTGTTGTATTTTCTTTATATCGTCTTCTTTAGTAATCTTAACTTTCTCTAATTGAAATTGTACTGTCAGATATGAAATATCACTGTTTTGTAACAGACTATTACTTGTCACTGTTTCTTCTTCATTTTTACAAGCTGCTAATAGCATTACTATCATCATTATAATTATACTTAGATATTTTTTCATATTTGTCTCCCTTCAATATATGCTTTTAATAGTTACACAAGCTAAAAATATGAACGCGTTTCACAATTGCTTATATGTTTTTTATAGCATATTTATTTTTTTTAATCTATAGTTTTTTCGAAAATTTTCCCCAACGGTGCGATTCAGACCCCCAACGTCCGAAAAATCGCTTTAATTGACGTCCATTGCCATCCGTTACATAAATTGACTATTATACAACATCGCATAAAATCCTTCTTGATTTAATAATTCTTCATGATTTCCTTGTTCCACTATATTTCCATCTCTCATGACCAATATAACATCTGCTTCTCTAATAGTCGAAAGTCTATGTGCTACAATAAAACTTGTTCTGCCTGTCATAAGCTTATTAAACGCTCTTTGAATCCTAATCTCTGTTCTTAAATCTATAGAAGATGTAGCTTCATCTAATATAAGCATTGGAGGAAGATTGAGCATAATCCTAGTTATACATAATAACTGCATTTGTCCATGCGATAAGCTACCTCCATCGCCTCCTATGACTGTATCATATCCTTTTGGAAGTCTTTTAATAAAACTATGTGCATGGGTAGCCTTTGCCGCATTTATAATTTCTTCCTCTGTAGCATCCTCTTTTCCCATTGCGATATTTTCTCTTATTGTAGCTGATTTTAACCATGTTTCCTGAAGTACCATGCCATAATTTTTTCTTAGACTGCTTCTTGTCATATCTCTTATATCTATACCTTCAACCTTTATTTCTCCCAAGTTTACATCATAAAATCTCATCAAAAGATTAATAAGTGTTGTTTTTCCTGAACCAGTAGGTCCTACAATTGCAATTCTTTGACCCTTTTTAACTGATAGATTGAAATTCTTAATAAGTTCCTTTTCTGTTGTATATGAAAAATTCACATTGTTAAGTTCTATATTTCCTTCTGCTTTTTCTAATTCATATGCATTTACTTTATCTGGAATCTCTGATTCTTCATCAATAAGCTCAAATATCCTTGTTGCACATGCAAATGCATTTTGAAGTTCTGTTATTACTCCTGATATTTCATTAAATGGCTTTGTATATTGATTTGCATAGCTTAAAAAGCATGACAAGCCTCCCACAGTAATGCCATTTGAAATAACTAAAAAAGCTCCCATAATTGCTACACCTGCATAAACTACGCCATTTATAAATCTTGTAACTGGATTCGTTATTGAAGAGTAAAAAATCGCATCAAGTGATGCCTTTTCTAATCTTTCATTAATCTCGCTGAATTTTTCACTGTTTTTCTTCTCATGTCCAAATGCTTGAACTACTTTAAGGTTTTGTACCATCTCATCAATAAATGCTGTTTGTTCTGCTCTAGTTTCTGATTGCAGTCTAAACATTTTAAAAGTCTTTCCAGCAACGTATTTAGCCACAAACAATGAAACAGGAGTTATTATAACTACAATCAATGTAACCTTTATGTTTATTGATAACATAAATCCTAATGTAGCAAAAATCATTACCACACCTGTAAAAAACTGAGTAAATCCCATCAGTAATCCTTCTGAAAATTGCTCTACATCAGATATCACTCTGCTTACAATATCTCCATATGATTTAGTATCTACATACTTTAACGGCAATACTTCTATCTTTCTTATTGCATCTTTTCTAATATCTCTAACTATATGAAAGGTCACCTTATTATTACATAACCCCATAACCCACTGAATGCCTGCTGTTATCGATACAACTAATATAACTTCTTTTGCTATAATAATTATTGCATCAAAATCTATACTTCTATCTTCTATAATTAAATCTATTGCCCTTCCAAAAAGTATAGGAACATAGAGAGTCAGAATCACTGATATTAGTGCAAAAATCATAGAAAATATCAGATAATATTTATAAGGTTTTAAATATTTCATAAGTCTTTTAAATGTATTTTTATTCATCTATTATTTCCTCACACTAAACTCATATATTTCTTTATATATTTCACAGCTTTCTAATAGTTCTCTATGACTTCCAACCCCAACCATATTTCCATCTTCCATTACTATTATCTTATCAGCATGACTAATAGACGATGTTCTCTGAGAAACAATAAATGTAGTTGGTGGATTTTCCATATTTTTTATTGCATTTTTAAGTGCTGCATCTGTAGCATAATCAAGTGCTGATGAAGTATCATCAAGAATCAATATTTCTGGATTTTTCACCAATGCTCTTGCTATTGTCAACCTTTGTATTTGGCCACCCGAAAGATTTTTACCACCTTGATTTATTTCTTCATCAAGGCCCCTTTTCTTTCCCTTTAGTATATCTATTGCCTGTGCTGTTTCCAAAGCTTTAATTATCTCTTCATCTGTAGCATCTTCTTTTCCCCACTTAATATTATCTCTTATACTTCCTCTAAAAAGTACTCCCTTTTGTAATGCTATTCCTATTTTTTTTCTTAATTCTTCTATTTTATATTCCTTAACATCTTTTTTATCTACTAATACCCTTCCTTTTGTACAATCATAAAAGTGTGGAATCAAATTAATAAGAGAAGTCTTTCCTGAACCTGTTCCTCCTATTATTCCTATCGTTTCACCTCTTTTTACGCAAAAGTTTATATCTGTAAGTGATTCATCTCCTGCGCCCTTATATGTAAGAGATACATTTTCAAACACTACATGACAATCTTTATCCTCACTTTTTTCATTGTTATTATCAATATACTCAAGTGACGGCTTCATCTTCAATATTAATTCAATTCTTCCTGCACTAGCAAGTGACTTTGTAATTATAACAATAAGGTTTGCTAGTTTAATAAGCTCAACTAATATTTGTGACATATAATTATATAAAGCAATTACTGCACCTTGTGTAATTATTCCTGATTCTACTCTTAAAGCTCCGACATATATAAGTACAATAATAGCAATATTTACAATTATATATGTTAACGGATTCATAAGTGCTGATATTCTTCCTACAAATTTTTGACTTATTGTAAGATTTTTATTTTCTTTATCAAATTCTTCTACTTCTTGTTTTTCCTTGCAAAATGCTCTTATAACTCTTATTCCCATAAGATTTTGCCTTGTTATTTTCATTATCCCATCTAAATGTTTCTGTACCTTTTTATAAAGTGGTATAGTTATAAGCATAATACCAAAAACCACTATTAAAAGAATTGGAATCATTAATGCAAAAATTAGTGCTGCTTTTACATCAATAGTAAAAGCCATTATCATTGCACCAAACACAATAAAAGGTGAACGCAAAAAGAGCCTCAACACCATGTTTACACCCGTTTGTACTTGATTTACATCGCTAGTCATTCTTGTAATCATCGTTGAAGTCCCAAGGTTGTCTATCTCACTAAATGATAAACTTTGTATTTTATCAAACAATACACCTCTAAGCTTTTTAGAAAATCCAACTGCTGCCTTTGCTGCATAATACTGTGCTGTAACAGAACTTATTAAGCCCACAATTCCAAGCATAATAAGTATTGCACACATTTTTAAAATATAACTTTTATCACCATTTCCAATACCTGTGTCTATAATTGCCGCTACAACTAGTGGCACAAGTAACTCGAATGATGCCTCTAACATTTTAAAAAGAGGAGCAAATATTGTTTCTTTTATATATCCTTTTAAAAATACTAATAAACTTTTCATGTTAAACTTCCTTAAAAATCATTATCTAAATTTTTTGGTTGAACATTTTCACTACATGGTTTAATATACCACTATGAGAATATGATTTCAAGGAGAGAATCTATGGCTGAACAACTTTACACTATACCATTAACAGAAGCATTTGAAGCAAATGATGAATGTCCTTTTTGCTTTGTTGAACGAAAAATCGAAAATGAACTGCTTGACTTTGTATTAGGCTCTGGTTCTACGTACATGGAAAGTGATGTCCGTGATGTTACTGATAAAGAAGGTTTTTGCAAAAATCATTTTAAAAAGATGTTTGATTATGGAAATACACTTGGTAGTGGCTGGATTATAAAAACACATTACAACAAGGTAAATAAAGATTTTAATTCACAAGTAAAGATGTTTTCACCTTCAAAGGTTTCAATTTTTAACAAACTAAAGGGAAATACTTCCGAAGAGAATAGTCTAGTAAATTGGCTTAGAGAATTTGATAAGTCATGTTATATATGTAAGAGATTTGATGACACATATCAAAGATACTTAGATACCTTCTTTTTTATGTATAAGAAAGATGATACTATGATTAAGATGATTGAAAACAGTAAAGGGTTTTGTCTTCATCATTTGGCTGACTTGTGCGAATTAGCTGATAAAAAGCTTGGTACTAAGGAAAAAGATGACTTCTACAGAATGGTACTTAGAATCACATCTAACTCTCTCTCAAGAGTTAGCGATGATGTAAGCTGGCTTGTCGAAAAGTTTGACTATAAAAATCACGACGCTGATTGGAAAACATCTAAAGATGCAGTACAGCGAGGTATGCAAAAATTGCATGGTGGCTATCCTGCCGACACACCACACAAGAAATAGTTAGAAAAAGTTCGGCTAAAGCCGAACTTTTTCTAACTAATCGGAGAATTACAATATTCACAATGTCCATATCCATCTGTTATAGTATTTACAGCACCACAACTAGGACATTCAACTGCTTTTTTCTGCTCTTTTTTCTCTGCTTCTCTTCCAAATACTACTTTCTGTGGTTTTTGAATGAGAGGAGTCTTAATTATTCCATTAAATCTATCTAGGGATGAGTTTAATAGTATATTATCATTAATCATATCTTGTAAGTCTTTACATACCTCATCAAATGTCCTTGATGTCATAGCTGCTATTCTTTCAATTGAACCATCTGTACTATTTACTAAGATATCTTTATATTCATTGTATCTTCGTCCTTTAGCTTTTTGTTTTCTTCCATAATGTATCATTATAATGCCACCACCCAAAAATACTACAAGTGTAATCGCAATTATTGCAGCAAGATCATTTATACTTTTCATTTTTATTTCCCCTGCTATAACTAAAGCAATAAAAACCATCTCAAATCCAACTAAGAATTTACCAAACCTAGAAATTGCTTTTCCATTAGAAATAAAATTTGTTTTATCGTTATGTATTTTAACAAACATCATATATATTCCGATTGGAAACAATAATATCATCATAAAAATTATGACTCCCCATGGCATTACTTTCCCTTTATTTTCTCTCACTGTTTTAACCTCCAAATTATTTTTTTTCTTATTTTCATAATACTATAATTTATACACCCTTAATTGAAGAGCCACAATATTCACATTCTGCTATCTTGTTCAACCCTACACTATTATTTCCACCACAATTTGGACATTTAACTGGGACATACATTTCTGCTTTTACATTTTCCACCACAACTTTCGGCCTTTTGGGTATCAATGGTGATACTATCACTCTATTAACTCTATCTATATATGTATTTTCTAAAATATTATCATCAATCATTTTTTGTAAATCTGTACATGTTGCATCAAATGATTTTAATTTTTTCCAAGAAATATCATCAATCGAACCATCTACACTATTTCTTATAATATTAATATATTCTGAATAATCTTGACCTATCCTTATGTATTTTTTTCCATTACGCATAGTTGCATATCCGCCACCCACAAATACAATAAGTGACATTATCACAGTATCAAATACACCACTTATATCTCTACCCCATGATAAATCTGTTAAAACTATAAACATATAAAAAAGACCAAATCCCATAATACATTTACCAACTGTAACTACTTTTCTTCCATTAATACTATAATTATACTTTTCATTATGTAATTTATAAAACATTAAATATATCGCAATCGGAAAAAACAAAACTGCTAGTATAATTATGACACTCCATGGCAAAATTTTTTTTTCATAATTCATAATAATTTTACCTCCATAATTCTTTTAATCTAAATACCTTTAATCGAAGACCCACAATAGTCACATTCTGCTATCTTTCTCAACTCCACTTTATTATTTCCGCCACAGTTTGGACATTTAACCGAAACAAATTCTATATCATTTGGTATTTTATTATGTATAGCTTTGTTTGTTTCTTTTACATATTGTAGATTTCCACTAGACTCTATAATATCCGCCATTCCCCTGTTACCTATAATAATACGATTTTCACTTTTATTTATATGTGCATTAGCGAAGTATTTCCTTTGTATCATATAATTCAACTTTTTATTCACCATATCAACTGACTCTCCTGTTGATTCAGCTAAATCTGATATATAACCCCCGGGAACAATTGAAAGATGTTGAACATATTTTTTAAAATCTTTAACAGATGTTCTTTTTTTCTTCCCTGCTAAAAGCAATGGTATACCAATACCTAAAAATACAATTATAGTCATATAAGCATTCTCAAATTTCATTTTACCTGTAATACAAACTAATAAAGCAAGCATTGAAAAAATTGTAAAAAATATACCAAATACCCATTGAAAGAAACCAATAATATTATTTACTACTATTACAACCTTAGAATGATTCATTTTATAGGCCTCCAGCTTTTGTATTTTTTACTTGCATTTTTCTTTTCTTTATAAGCATATCTATGTTGCTGATAATTGATTCAATACTATCATTAGCTGTCTCACTTTTTGCAAATTCATTTTCTAAGCTTAAAATATTTTCTAAAATATCATTATCCACTGGAACTACAGTTGAAACATCACTATACTTTAAATCATTTTTAATTTTTTCTATCTGATTTTTATATTCTTCACTTACATTTATCGCACTTAAACTGTTAATCATTTCATTAACTGTTGAAACTGCTTCAAGTACATTTTTGTTATTATTATAAATACTTTTTCCTGCCACTACTAATACTATTTCTAATGTAACTAAAGTAACAAACAAAATTATTTGTATTATAAGAAAAATAGTAGTATTTTGCATACATAAAAATGCCAATGATATTGCAAATGAAACTATAAAGTATATTATTAATACGACACCATTACCAGCTCTAACAATTATCTGCTCACTTTTTTTTGCAAGCATTTCTATCAATATCAAGCCTCCAAATAAAATCGCTTCAACACACAACATAAATGTTAAGCTTAGCCACTTATATGAGGACATCCCATTTTCATTAGCTATCGAAAAAATTACTATTGTAGCAATTAATATCAAAATACCACATACCAAAAAAACCTTTGCTCTATTATTTATCTTCATAATCAGCCTCCTTTATAACTTTTCGCCACATTCTGGGCAGAACTTCGGAGTACCATCTATTGCTGTATTACATTTAGGACATTTCCTAACTAATGATTCGCCGCATTCTGGACAAAACTTTACTCCCTTTGGAATATCTGCATTACACCTTGAACATTTCATTGGTAATGTATATCCACATTCGCTACATGCCTTTACACCTTTGGGTAAGTCTGCTCCACACTCTGGACATGGGTCATATTTATCTCCGCACTCTGGACAAAATTTCAGATTACTACTTAGCTGCGCTCCACATTCTGCACATACTATTTTTTTATCTTTTTTTCCACTATCTATATATGTATCACAACCACAACTTCCACAAAAACGTTGTCCTTCTGGCACTTTCACATGACACTGTGGACATTCTTTTGATGAACTTCCTGATGTATTAAGCTCCTGTGCTAATGAACCAAATGCTCCTCCGACTGTTCCTCCCATACCAACGCCCATGCCAAGTCCTAAACCAGCTCCCATGATTGCTGATGAATTTGTTCCTTTATTAGTTGCAGCTCCTTCTAATGTATCAAAGGTTCTCTCCTGCTGATAGTTATATCCTATAATGTCCATTTCAGCTCTCTTAGAAAGTGCATCTTTCAGTTTTATAACAGAAGGATCTTCCTCTGGAATACTAATTTCATTAACATAAAAAGAAGCTAATTTAATTCCATATTCATCCATAGTAGGTTCAATTCGTTCTTTTAAATGAACTGATAACTCATCAATATATGCATTTATTTCCAATAAACTTATTTTCTTATTTACAACATATGATGATATAGCATCTTTTACCTTTGTTATGTATAAACCTCTAAACTAACTAAGAATGTTTTGTTTATCAAATATTTTCATTGTTCCAACAAGTTTCGTAATAAACTTTTTAGAATCCTCTATTTGAATTCCAAACATTCCATTTGATCTCACTGGTACAAATACACCGTACTTAGGATCTTGTATTTGTATAGGTGTAGCTGTTCCCCACTTAATATCTAATGAAAAAATTTTATTTATAAACCATACTTCTGCTGTAAATGGAGAACGCCCTCCAAAAGGCAAATTAATAATCTTATTAAGTAACGGTATATTAGCAGTACTTAATGTATGACGTCCACTACCAAATACATCCAACGCCTTACCACCCTTAAAAAGTATTGCTTCTTGTGACTCATTAACTATCAACTGTGTCCATGTTCCAAGTTCATCAGAAGGATATTTCCAAGCAAATACATCTGCTCCCCCATCATATTTTATTACCTCAATAATTGCCATATAATCTCTCCTCACCTTTTGTACATTTTATAGAAATTATACTATAATTATTCTTAACTTTCAATATCTAGCAAAAAAAGTTCGTCCAAAATTGAACGAACTTTCTTAGAAAACTAACTAACCATTTCTTCAAATTGTGAATTATAAAGTTCTGAATAAAAACCATTCATTGCTAATAATTCTTCATGATTTCCCTGCTCTATTATATCTCCATCTTTCATTACAAGGATAATATCTGCATCCTTGATTGTTGAAAGTCTATGTGCAATAACAAAGCTTGTTCTGCCTTTCATAAGGTTATGCATTGCTCTTTGAATACGGCTTTCTGTTCTTGTATCAACTGAGCTTGTAGCTTCATCAAGAATCATTATCCTATTATCAGCTAAAATTGCTCTTGCTATTGTAAGAAGCTGTCTTTGTCCTTGTGATATATTTGTAGCATCTTCATTTAATTCCATATCATAGCCACTAGGAAGAGTTTTGATAAAGTGGTGAGCATGTGCTGATTTTGCTGCTGCTATAACTTCATCATCCGTTGCATCAAGTCGTCCGTATCTAATGTTTTCCATAATACTTCCTTTAAATAACCAAGTATCTTGAAGAACCATTCCAAAGTTTTCCCTTAACTCACTTCTATTAAAGTCTCTAAGGTCATGACCATCTACTTTAATGCTGCCTTTATTTACATCATAAAATCTCATTAATAGCTTAACCATTGTAGTCTTTCCTGCTCCAGTTGGGCCAACAATAGCCACTGTTTGACCAGGCTCTACACTGCAATTAAAGTCATTTATTACTATCTTATCCATATTATAACCAAAGTTTACATGTTCAAAATCAACTCTGCCAGTCAAATTAATGTCTTTAACTGGGTTTTCTACAACAATGTCCTCTTCTTCTTCGCCTAAGAACTCAAATACTCGCTCTGCTGCTGCTACTGTTGATTGCATCATATTTGAAACCTGTGCTAACATAGCAATTGGTTGTGTAAATTGTCTAACATACTGAATAAATGATTGTATATCACCTACTTCAATTACTTTTTTAATTGACAATATACTTCCTGATATAGCAACACCCACATAACCTAAATTTCCTACAAAGTTCATAATAGGCTGCATCATTCCTGATAGAAATTGTGATTTCCATGCAGATTTAAATAATACCTCATTTGTATCATCAAATTCTTTTACAGTATCTTCTTCCTTGTTAAAAGCTTTTATAATATTGTGACCACTGTAAACTTCTTCTACTTGACCATTTATTTTTCCTAAATACGTCTGTTGAGCAACAAAGTGTTTTTGAGATTTTTTAACAACAAATCCTATAAGTGCACCTGAAACCGGAAGCATTACTATTGCTATAAGAGTCATAAGTGGACTAATAGTAAGCATCATAATTATTATACCTACTATAGTAGTAACTGATGTAATCAACTGGGTAATACTTTGATTAAGTCCCATTCCAAGTGTATCAACATCATTTGTTATTCTTGATAAAACTTCACCTACTGTCTTCGATTCAAAATATTTCATAGGCATACGATTTATCTTTTTTGAAATATCTTCTCTTAGCTTATATGCCATTTTTTGCGAAATACCTGTCATTATTATTCCTTGTATAAACGACAATATCGCACTAATTACATATAATCCAATTAAGAATAATAATATTTTACCTATCTTCTCAAAATCTATAGAACCACTTCCTGATACTTTTGCTACAAGTCCTTTAAAAAGTTCTGTAGTTGCTTTTCCTAACACCTTAGGGCCTATAATATTAAATACTGTACTTCCAATAGCAAATATAATAACTGCCAATATAGCAAACTTATATCTTCCCATATATGCTAATAACTTGCCAACAGAAGCTTTAAAATCTTTCGCCTTTTCTCCCGGCATCATTCCATGTGGCCCACCTGGTCCGCCATGTGGTGGTTTATTTTGTCGTCTTCTTTCTTCTGCCATAACTACATCTCCTTTCTAATAGAATCTAGTTCAGCTTCTGAAAGCTGAGATTTTGCAATTTCAAGATATTCCTCACAGCTATTAAGTAACTCTTCATGAGTTCCTATACCAGCCACTTTTCCATCATCAAGCACTATTATGCTATCTGCATGAAGTATTGTACTAATTCTTTGTGCAACGATTATTACTGTTGCATCACTTATACTTTCATTTAATGCTCTTCTAAGTGTTACATCTGTCTTATAATCAAGTGCTGAAAAACTATCATCAAATAAAAATACTTTAGGATTTTTAGCTATTGCTCTTGCTATTGATAATCTTTGCTTTTGTCCACCAGATACATTTGTTCCACCTTGTGAAATTTCATTTTTATATTTATCTTTTGTTTCTTCAATAAATTCTGTTGCTTGCGCAATCTGAGCAGCCTTTATCATCTCCTCATCTGATACAAAATCTCCAGAAAACTTAATATTTGATTCAATATCACCTGAGAATAATACACCCTTTTGTGGCACATAACCAAGTGATTCTCTAAGCTTATGCATAGATATATCTCTGATATCTATTCCATCCAATGTTATCATGCCATCTGTAACATCATAAAATCTTGGAATAAGTTGAATAAGTGTTGATTTACCACATCCAGTACTTCCAATAATAGCAGTTGTCTTTCCTGGTTCTGCCTTAAATGAAATATGCTCTAGTGCATCTTCATCTGCACCACTATATTTAAAGCTTACATCTTTAAATTCAATTATACCTTTTATGTCTTTTACTTCACTATCTCTAGTTTCTTCTTTATCATTTATTGTTGATTTTGTATTAATAACTTCATCAATACGTGCTGCTGCAACGCCAGCTCTTGGAAGCATTACTGAAATCATAGTAATCATAAGGAATGCCATAACTATTAGCATTGTATATGTTATAAATGCCATCATATCGCCAACTTGCATTTCTCCTAGATCAACACCCTTTGCTCCAAACCAAACAATCATTACTGTTATACAATTCATTATAAGAAACATCATTGGCATCATAATTGTCATAGCACGATTTGTAAATAACTGAGTTTTCATGAGTTCTTTATTTGCAACATCAAATCTTTTCTCTTCATGTTTCTCTCTACTAAAAGCTCTTATAACTGGAACACCTGTTAATATTTCTCTTGATACTAAGTTTAACTTATCAACTAAAACCTGCATAATCTTAAACTTAGGCATCGCTACGCTCATAAGTACTCCAACTAACAATATAATAGCACCTACTGCTACTCCTATTATCCAACCCATTCCTGTTCTAGTATTTGCAACCTTTATAACACCACCAATACCAATAACTGGAGCATAAAATACCATTCTTAGTAACATTACTGTAACCATTTGAACCTGTTGAATATCATTAGTACTTCTTGTGATTAAAGATGCCGTAGAAAACTGGTTTATTTCTGTATTTGAAAACCCTACTACCTTTTTAAACACTTTTCTTCTTAAATCAAAACCAACTCTAGCTGCTACATATGAAGCAATGTATCCTACTAATATAGAAGATGCCATCATTACTATAGCCATAAGAAGCATTTTAGAGCCAATACTCCAAAGATATGATGTTTGATATTTAGCAACATCTATTCCAACGGCTTCATGTTCAGCTTTAACAAATTCTACAGCCTTTTGTGTTATAATAGAATCACTCATAGTTCCCATGCCTTCTACTGCTGTATTCATTGTCTCTATTAATTGCTCTTTTGACATCATTCCTGCTGATATAGCTGCTTTTAGTCCGTCTATATCATATTCCTGTGAAGCCTGCACATTAGATAGCATTAACATTGGCATACCTAATATTTCGTCTATTTCTTGTAAATCTTCCTCTTTCTTTGTTGTTCTTTCATAATTCCCATCTGAATTTAATTCATATTTATCTCTTATAATATCTTCTTGTTCATCACTTAAAAATAAACATAAATTTTCAAGAGTTTCTTCTCTCATTTCATCAGGTGCGGCATATTCAATACCACCTTGCTGTATACCAACATCTACTATATCTGAGGTATATGATGGTAATCCTAAATCACAATATGCCTGAATTATCAGTAATACAATTATTGCAATTACTGGTATTTTAAAATCCAATAGATTTTTAAAAATACTCTTCATTTATTTGTTCCTCCATATCTTTTTGATCTTCTTGCAAAATACAAGCTATCTCTTTACTTAGTATAGATATTTGCTCAATTCTTTCACTACCCAACCGTCTTGCTATATTCTGCAAATAATTATCAAATATTCTTTTATGCTTTTCACAATCTTTTATTCCTTCTTCCGTCAAAAATACATAAGTATTTCTACGATCCTTTTCATCCACTTTTCGCGTGACAAGTTTTTTTTCATCTAAGACTTTAAGTATACGTGAAATGGCTGATGGCATAACCTTCATACTCTTCGCCAATTCTGATACATAGATGCCTTCACTTTGTGGATGTTCTTCCATATAATCACTAATAATAATCAATGCCATGAACTCTCCTTGTGACATATCCTTATTCAAATGATTACCTGGTTTTAAGTTTTTAAATCTGTGAAATGCTTCAAATAGCTTTCTTCCATCTTCATCAAATGGACAATTATCTTTTTTCATATTTTAAACCTCTAATTACTTAACAGTGTTATATGTTGCAATGGTTAATTATAATACTAATCTTGATAAAGTCAATAAATATTCTATAAACAATTTCTAAAAAAGATCCGGCTAAAGCCGAACCTTTTTCACACAACTTCTTAATATTCTTAAATCTCAAGCATTCTTTTTGCTATAGCTAAATCTGATTCGTAAGGTATAAAAGCACCCTTGACTTTTTGAAATGTTTCCGCACCTTTTGCCAATAGAACAATCACATCTCCCTTTTTTGCATTATTAATTGCTTTTTCTACGGCAACCTTTCTATCTTCAATAACCTCGTACTTTGTACAATCTCCTATATGTTTACTAATTTCCATGCATATATCTTTTACATCTTCAAATTGAGGGTCCTCTGCTGTTAAATATATATATTGTGAATTATCTCCCACTATTACGCCAAAATCTTTACGCCTTTTATATGCTTTTCCTCCTGGTGCGCCGCCAACACATATTATTCTTCTCCCCTGATAATCAAGCTTTATAGATTCAAATAATTTACTAAAACTAAGAAAGTTATGTGCATAATCAACTATTACAGTTATACCATTTTTATCAAATACATTCATTCTACCTTGTACCTGGGTTTTTTGTAATCCATTTGATATACTAATATCATCAATACCTAATGTTTTTGCCATAGTAATTGCTGCCATTGCATTTTCAATATTAAATCTTCCCTGCATAGCTATTTTAAAATTATTTATATACTCTTTCTTTTCATTTATTACATTAAATGAAAATCCATCTTTTTCTTTTACTATATTTTTATAATAATAATCAGCTTTATTATCTGTACCAAACAATGTTACTGTTTTATTTTTACAAGCATTCATTATAATATCAAATTCATTTGTGTCAGCATTTATTACTAAGTTATCAGCATTTTTTAAGAGTTGAAGCTTACAATTTAAATAGTCTTCATAATTAGGATGCTCTATATCACTTATATGATCTTCAGATATATTTAAAAAGATACCATTTTTGAAATTCACATTATATACTCTATCCACCTTATATGCTTGTGAAGTAACTTCCATAGTTAAATATTTTATATTACTTTTAGATGTTTCATAAAAAAACTTTTGTAAATCTATGGCTTCAGGTGTAGTTAAATGTGAATCCTCCCTTCTCATTCCTGTGTATGTTTCAATTGTAGATATAATAGCTGTTTTACTATTTAAATATTCATCTAATATATTCTTTAAAAAGTATGTGGTAGTTGTCTTTCCCTTTGTTCCCGTTATTCCTATAGTTTCTATATCTTTTAACGGATAATTATAAAACTTAGGAGCAATAACTGCCATAGCTCTTTTTATATCACTTACAATAAAATATGAAATGTTTTTTACCTCATACTTTACTTCTGAAATATACATATTACTACCTTTTTCTATTGCTTGGTTTAAATATTCTTCTTTGTAATTTACTCCCTTACAAAGAAAAAGTGTATCTTTTTTTATATCTCTTGAATCATATGATATATATTTTACTAGGCTTTCATTTACGTTTTTGCTTTCTAATAATATATCTTCTTTTTTTAATACTTCTAATATTTCATGATATGTGATTTTTAAATTCATAGACTTGTCCATCCTTTTATTATTTTTTTTAATCTTTGAAGTCTATGAGCTAACTTAGTATATATAAAATATATTACTGGCTTATATACTTTGTCTATTTCTCCTATATATTTTGTAGCTCCTTCTTTTTTACAAAATCCAGATTTAAATTTATATAGTCCATTTTCATTAGTAAATTCAAATACTCCACCAAAGTCATATTTATTACACTTATTTTCTATTCCCCACTTTATCATTTCCCATTGCATTAAGTAATTAGGCATTAAATTCCTTTTTTCATTACTACTTGCACCATATATATAGAATATTTTTTTTCCATAATTTATAGCTATTGCACTTGCTAATTTATCTTCTTCATGTTCAGCTATATATATTCTAATTTCATTTTCGGTAAATGCTTCTAGCATTTTCTGAAAATATTCATAAGGCCTACGCCCTATCTTATCTCGAATGGTAGTTGTTTTATATAATTCATAAAATGTTTTTAAATCTTCTTCATCTCTAGAATACCTGATAGTTACATCATTTCTAATTGCCACCTTTATGTTATATCTAGTCTTCCTAGCAAATTGCTTTAATAAATCTTCTTCTTTTTTATCCTTTATATCTAAAACCATATTGTACCTTGGCTGAATTATATTATGAATATCTAAAGTTACTTTAAACTTATTATCTATATATAACTTTTTCAGGCTTTCACTAAAAATACATTCTGGATCAAATTTAAGTACATATGCTTTATATTCTCTGGCTAAAATATCCGCTTCTTTTACTAACTTTGTGACTTTATCTATATTTGTAATATCACAGACAGGTCCTTTCGGAGAATAAAGAAGATATGAATTAAATATTGGAACCTTTTTTAAAAGTATTGTCATACTGGCTATAATGTTATCGTTTTCTTCTAAATAAACAGCTTTTGTAATCCAATCAGATTTTACTAATCCCCACCTTAAATCCTGCATTACACTTGCATTATTTTTTCTTAGAAACTCATTATATTTATCTACTTTTTCTTTATCATTTACATCTAAAATAGGCATACTATACCTCTTTTATATATGTTTCTTTTCATGCTACTTTACTCCTTAATATTATTTATAGATATATAATAAAGTAAGAGTAAACAAGAAATCCTCATGAAAATGTAAAAGAAATGTAAAAAAAGTTCGGCTAAAGCCGAACTTTCAGACTGTAGACAAAGTCCAGAGCCTATGCTCTGGATTTTGTCATTCAAAACCGCTCTAAAGCCAATAAGCGCAAGACTTTAGAGCGATTTTATGATATAATAGAAGTATCAAAAAGGAGGTACTTCTACATATGATGA
>JAVBRI010000036.1:0-20062 GCA_031548165.1 Lachnospiraceae bacterium | reverse complement strand
TATAAGATGTCAATGAGCATGTAGAGGTAATGAGATACAACTTGATGTTTGATAATACCCCATTCCTTACACTTATCTATATTGCAGATTCCCATCAGAGAAAGGGATTTGGTAAACAAGCAATATTGTGTTGGGAGAATGAAATGCGTGGGCTTGGATATATAGATAAGGGCGGGATTTTCTTTGATAATACTCCGTTCGTGCAACCACAAGAGATGATTATGTTGAAAATTATTTAATGCACTAAATAAGCATTTGCAGGAAGGTAACACATATGGAAATAAAGATCATTAAAAATAACAAAAAAGATTTTCTTGATTTATTACTTTTAGCAGATGAACAAGAAAGTATGATAGACAAATATTTAGAGCAAGGAGAGCTTTTTGCTTTATACGATGGTGACTTGAAAAGTGTTTGCGTAGTTACACGGGAAAACGATGACGTTTGCGAGCTTAAAAATATAGCCACTTATGAAAAATGGAATGGTAAAGGGTATGGAAGTAAACTTTTAAATTACATATTTTTATATTACAAGGGTAAGTACAAGACCATGCTTGTAGGGACAGGAGACATACCATGGATAATGCAGTTTTACCAGAAAAATGGTTTTAGGATTTCTCATAGGATTAAGAATTTTTTCACAGACAACTACGACCACAAAATGTTTGAAGATGGTGTTCAGTTGATAGATATGGTTTACTTAAGCAAAAAATTATGAATTAGTTAGTTTTTTAAACAAACGTTGAATAGCAAAATACAAGAAGCTATAAGGATGGAGGTGTCCATAAATATGTTAAACCATATAGGAACACAAACAATCGAGACGGAACGTCTTATTTTAAGGCAATATCAGATTTCAGATGCAGAAGATATGTTCAACAATTGGGTAGCAGATATCGAAGTAACACGATTTTGGGGATGGACACCTCATAAAGATATAGATGAGACAAAAACATTATTATTAGAGTGGATTAGTGAGTATAACATATTGACTACCTATCATTGGGTTATTGTTTTAAAAGAAAATAATCAAGCCATTGGATATATATACCTTAACGAAATTAGTGAAATTAACAAAAGTTCTGCAATTCATTATCTTATTAGCAGAAAGTACTGGAATCGTGGAATAGCTACGGAGGCGTGTAAAGCTGTAGTTGAATATGCCTTTTCTAAGATTGGTATAAAAGTAATTAATACTCATCATCATATTGACAATCCTGCAAGTGGAAAGGTTATGCAAAAAGTAGGTATGGAATTTACAAAAGAAGAGTATAGACATTTTCCTGTGGGTGACGAAAGCCTAAATGGAAACTATCGTTACTATACTATTATTGCAGAAAATTGATTTGGAGGAAAGATAATGAACCATTTAATTAGGTTAGTAACAGATTTTGATAGTGAAGCAATTTTAAGTATTTATGCACCTTATATAACAAATACAGCAATTTCTTTTGAGATGGATGTACCGACTATTAGTGAATTTTCAAATCGAATAGAGAATATTAGTAAACAGTATCCTTATCTTGTTTACTTGATAGACAAGCAGGTTATTGGCTACGCTTATGCTTCGAGACATAGAGAAAGAGCAGCTTATAATTATGATGTTGATACATCAATATATGTTTTGCCAGAATATCATGGGTTTGGAATAGCAAATAAATTATATGATTGCTTATTTGAGATTTTAAAGCAATTAGGATATTATAATGCTTATGCTGGAATTACTGTTCCAAATGAAAAGAGTGAAAATTTTCATAAGAAATATGGATTTATAAAAATAGGAACACATCATAAAACGGGATATAAATTCAACAGGTGGCATGATGTCATATGGTTTGAAAAAGTTATAAATGAAAATTACGAAGAACCACGACCAATAAAATCAATAAACGAATTGTCGGAAAAGGACTTAAATGAGATTTTACTTTTATATACAAAAAAATAATATAATGGAGGAATTTAAAATGACAAACACAGAATTAGTAGAAATCGTAGAAAAATTTGCAGAATCAGGTTGGGACTTGATTGATGCTCCATCGAAAAAGTGGTTAGCGGATAATGGGTCTGCTGACACAACTGAAGAATTAAGAAAGGCAGTGGAACAGGCAGATAAGGAATGTGGAAGTTGTGGATGTGAATTTGATCCACTGTATAAGAGAGCATTAGAATTATTGCATACAGCATAAATTTTTAGGAGGTAGGTAATCAATGGATATTAAAATACGTAAATTAACACCCGAACTTGCAGAAGAGTATGTACATTTTTTTGATGTAACACCCCATGACGCCAACATAGATGAAAATAAATGTTATTGTTTGACTTGGCGCAGTGACGATTCTTATATCAGTAACCCTAACCACTGGTTTCCTACACGAGAAGAAAGAAGAGAACATGCCATTCAATTTGTAAAGGATGGAAGCATAGAGGGATATCTTGCTTATTGCGACAAAAAAATTGTGGGATGGTGTAATACCAATGCAAATTGTCGAAATGGAATTGATTATCTACGCTCATCTTGGCCAATAGAAGAATACTCTGCGGATATAAAGGTGAAATCTATATTTTGCTTTGTGATTGCACCAGAGGTACAAAGAATGGGTGTGGCCACAAAATTACTGGAGTGTATATGTCAAGATGCTGTCGCTGATGGTTTTGACTTTGTCGAGGCATATACCCACAAAGAATTTGATACTGTACCACATGATTTTAGAGGACCGCTAACGATGTATGAAAAATGTGGGTTTATTAAATATGCAGAAAGAGAAGAAAAAGTGGTTGTGCGAAAGGCATTAAAAAGGAAGTAGCAGAGATAGTTGAAGAGTTAAAAAGAAAAAACGGTGCTGTTGATAAAAACAGCGCCGTTAGTATTTGGTTTTTGCTATTTATAAATCGTCAGCGTCTTGTTCAGGAACACCGCCATCATCAGCAACACCAGTATAGCTACCTAAAACATCAGAAGGTACCTCATTATTTTCTTTGCTTAATGGAATGTTTATATTACGTTTGTCTTTGTTTTTTGCTTTGTTTTGCATTAATATATTCTCCTTTAATTTTTTTTATTTTAGTGTTAGTATTACTTAAAGGAAGAAATTTTATGTATATATACTCTCATTTTTGTGCATGAAAAGAGAGGAAGAAAAATTAATATTCCCTTATACTTTTTACATGGAGGTGATACAAATGGAATGGCTTGATAAATGGAATGATGCTTTAAATTATATAGAGGATAACCTTGATGGAGAAATTTCTTATGAAAAAGCAGCACAGTTTGCTTGTTCGTCGGTTTATCATTTTCAACGAATGTTTCCTTATATTGCTGGAGTGCCGTTGTCAGAATATCTACGTAGGAGAAGAATGACTAAGGCAGCACTTGACTTACAAAGTGGAGACAAGGTATTAGATGTAGCCTTACGGTATGGTTATGATTCACCAACAGCATTTAATCGTGCGTTTCAAAAAGTACATGGAATTTCGCCCTCGATGGCACAAAAGTCAGATACCGTACTAAAAGCATTCCCACGTATTACTTTTCAAATTTCTATTAAAGGAGAAGTTGAAATGGAATATCGAATTGTAAAAAAGGAAGCATTTCGTGTTGTTGGTGTGCGTGAACCGTTACAGGTAGCACCGTTGCCTATGAAATCAGACATAGGAAAGGATTTTAATTACGTAGATGTTGAAGAAAGCTTTAAAAGACTTCCTGAATTTTGGAAAGAATCGGGAGAAAACGGTAAGATTGCACAAATTTGTGGACTAATAAGCAAAGAGCCATTAGGTCTTTTGGGCATTTCGGACTGTAGTAATGAAATAGGATCGAATTATTATTATATTGCGGCTGCAACTGATGCACCTGCACCAGAAGGATTGACGGATATTATTATTCCAGCTTGTACATGGGCGATTTTTTCTGGATCTGGAGTACCTTCGTCTATTCAGGATTTAATGAAGCGAATTTACTCAGAATGGTTGCCAAGCTCTGGATATGAATGGGATAATGCACCTGACATTGAAGTTTATCTTGATGATAATCCAGTAAACATGAAATATGAAGTATGGATGCCAATAGTTAAAAAATCATAGTAATAACAAAAGCGAAAAATTCGACAAAGTCGAATTTTTTTGCATTGCATATTCACTACGTTTTTGCTATAATTGATAAAATTAGTTGTTATCAAATTTGGAAAAGGAAGGTGTGAGTGTGCTTTTATGACAGGACGAAATAGAAAGATAGATAACTTACTTAGTGAAGTGGTAAAGACCTTAAACGGTGAATTTGATGAAGAACAAGATTTTACTTTAGTTTTAAGAAATATATGCGAAAGTTTTTCTTTTGGCAGTGCATTTATTTATGAATGTAATTATACAAATCATTTATTTTTAAAAGAAAATTGGTCTATTGATGGAGAAAATGAATTATTAACATCTATACGACTTGATTCATATATGAATAAAGAGCAAATACAAAGATTGATACTAAATCCTGTACAATACTCAAAACATGAGATAAAAACTGATTTAGAACAAATAATTAACAGTATATTTAGTGTGGATAGAATATATATGGTTAGTATTGCAGATAATCTTGGCTTAATAATAGGATGGGTTGGGATTTTAAATAAAGTTCAAAATGATACAGAAAATAAGGAAGATGTTATAGATGTATGTAACATTCTTAATTTGATTTCAGAAAGTGTTAAACTTCGTATTCTGAAAAAGCGTTTGGATTATACCAAGAATACCTTAGAGAACATTATGGATCATACTGGAATAGATATTTATGTAAATGATTATTATACACATGAAATGCTTTATGCAAATAAGTCAATGGCTTTGCCTTATGGTGGTTGGGAAAATATGAAGGGTAAAACTTGCTATGAGGCTTTATATGATGGACAAGTATGTGAGTGTGAGTATTGTCCAAAACACAAATTGGTTGATGCAAACGGAAATCCAACAAAGACATATATTTGGGATTATCAAAGACCGTTTGATTCATCATGGTTTCGTGTAATATGTGCTGCATTTAAGTGGGTTGATGGAAGAATGGCACAGGTTATTTCAAGTGTTGATATAACAAAGGAAAAAGAAAATGAGCTTTTAATAAAGAAAATTGCTTATACAGATACTTTAACAAGTATTGGTAATCGCCACAAGCTTGAGCAAGATTTTAATTCATATATTTCAGAACCTGAAGCATTAACAAATGGAGTAACTATGTTTTTTCTTGATCTTGATAGGTTTAAAGAGGTAAATGACACGTATGGGCATGGTATAGGTGACTTACTTCTTAAGGAGTTGGCTAAGTTATTGCAAGAAAATCAGGTGACAAAGGACTGTTGTTATCGTTATGGTGGAGACGAATTTATTGTACTTCAAAAAGGTATCATGAATTCAAAATTAGAGGAACATGCCAATAAGCTTGTTGAAATAGCATCTGCGCCTATTGACTTAGGATGTATGATTTATAAATGCTCAATAAGTATCGGTTGGGCTACTTTTCCAGAGGATGGACAAACCTATGCTCAAATACTTGATAATGCAGATGCAAAAATGTATATACAAAAAGTTGATCATCACAAAAGATAGGAGACGTATAAATGAATTTAAAACAAAGAGCGAAAAAGCTAAAAGTAGATATTCCAGCTGTTTTTATAGCTTTAAAGAAAAAAGAAACGCCTCTTTTGGCTAAAATACTTGCAGGTATAACGGTTGCATATGCATTGTCACCTATAGATTTGATTCCAGATTTTATACCTGTTTTAGGGCATTTAGATGATTTGATTTTATTGCCAGGATTAGTAGCTATTACTATAAAATTAATACCAAATGATGTGTTTGAGGAGTGTAGAATAGAATCAAAAGGATTATGGGAGAATGGAAAGCCTAAAAAATGGTATTATGCCATTCCTATTATCTTAATTTACATTTTAATAGTATTTTTAATTTTAAGGATGATTTGGTAAAAATCATCCTTAAAAAAGTCGAGATAAACTATTAGCAATATGATATATTATAACTACTTCATGAAGAAAAGGTAAAAGAGGTAAGCTAATGGATAAATTCTTAGTTGTAAACTCAGTGATAATTTATGTTGAGAATAGAATAAGAACAGATATTAATTACACTGAGCTTGAGAAAATAACAGGATTTTCGCTTGCACACATAAGATATATATTCGTTAGTGTAACAGGAAAATCATTATCAAAATATATTCTAGAAAGAAGAATATGTAACATTGCGTTTGAAATGATACATAATAATGAAGAATCGCTATCTAACATTGCTTCAAAATATGGTGTTACAAATGCTGATACATTTACAAGAGCTTTCAAGCGGGTTACAGGTGTTACACCTTCTGAATTTAGAAAAGAGCGTATGCCAGTAGAAAGAGTAAAGTTGTGTTCAGGGGTATATGGCGTGGGATTTTCGAAAGTAAAAAAGGAGAAATATAAATGAGTGAAGAAGTTATATTATTTGGTGTACCCAAAGTAGAATATGGTGCAGATGGTATTACGCCTTTTCCAATGTGTTTAAAGTCATGTGCGGCTTATTTAGGACAGGATGTTAATTATGATTATCTTATGGCTGCAAGCGGAGCAGCTTTTCGTTTGACATGGGATAACAATGCATGGAACTGTGGTAATGTAAATGTAATATATGCTTTTGATAATAATGAAAAAGTATTTAAATTAGGACTAGAATCAATAGGATGTAAAAATAATCTATTATTAAGGGATTCGAGGACACAAAAAGAAGAATTTATTGGTCTTATTAAAGAAAGTATTGATAAAGGATTTCCATGTATTGCACTAGGCATTGTTGGACCACCAGAAGCTTGTATTATTACAGGGTATCGTAATAATGGAAATACGCTGCTTGGCTGGAGCTTTTTTCAAAATAGTCCTGAGTTTGCAGGAAATATAGATTTTGAAGAAAATGGATATTTTATAACTGATAAATGGTGGGAAAATACTGATACAATAGGAGTGATGTCATTAGGTGAGGTTGTTAGCGATAGATTTTCAAATAAAACAATTATTACAAATGCTATTGAAGTTATGACAGGACGTAATGCAGATAATTATTCTAAAGGAATATCGGCTTATGATTCATGGATAAAAGCATTATCTAATGATGATGCTTTTTCAGAAAAGAATGTATTACCTATTTTAGCTGAGTGTTTATATACACATTGTGATGCGTTAGATTGTCTCGCAGATGGCAGACATAGTGCAGCAGCATATTTAAAAAGTATATCTGCGTTATATCCAGAGTTTTTAGAAGAAATGGAGCAAGCTGAAAAATTATTTTTAGAAGTATCAAAAGTATTAGTAAAAGCAAGCAAGGTTATGGGAAGTGCAGGACGTGACGAAAATGAGATGCTTCTTTTAACTAAGCCAGAAATTAGGAAACAGCTTGTCGAAATTATTTATAAGGCAAAAGAAGCTGATGAAAAAGCACTGGGGATACTAAAAAAATTAGTATATAAGCTTTAAAGCAAGGAGGATAAAAATGTCTATTGAAAATCAAGCAACTTTTTATTTTAGAAACGTATGTGATTATGATTCAAGTATAAATTCTGATACTTGTTTACCAGAAGTTATAATTAAGGGATTTAAGGAATTTAGCGAACTTTTACGTATCATATATTCTGATTGGCATTCGTATGAAACATCAAAAGTTGGAAGTGTAAGAACAAAAATAGGTATTATGTCAGATGACCTTGAAAATTATCATAATCTTACTTATACATTAGATTGCCTATATGCAATTGCGAGTGTAGGGAAGTTGTGCAGTGAAGGTGAAAACAAATATTTAAGTGTTGATAAGTCACTATTAAAATCAGTATATAAAAAGTCAGTAACATTTCCATTTCAAATGTTTGAAAAATATTGTTTCTATTTTTCGTATTTTAAGGGGGATGAAGAAGTAGATGAATATAAAAAGTGTAAGAGTTTTAATTTTTATTATGAAAATGGAGAGCATTTGATTGAAGCTATACATTTTATAGCAAAGCAGCTTGATAAGCAGGAGAAACAAAAAGAAATGCCGAAGAATGTTGCCTTTATGCTTGCTGATTATTACTTTATATTAAATGAAAAAGTTAATGATAATCTTTTAAATAATAGTATAAAAAATACACTTGGTAAGGCAGCAGTGCAATGGGAAAAGCTTGTAAATACCTTTAAAAATGAGTACAATTTAACAGCAGATTTATCATTTAATCCTTATGTATTTCCAAATAGAACAGCTACATTTAAACTTGGTAAAAAAACTATATGTAAATTTGGTATACATCCAGATTGTTTAAGTATTCGTTTGCCATTATCTTATGAAATTGCAAAGGAGCTTATTAGTAATAGAAAAAAACTCCCCCAAAGTATTAATGATAATATTGACAATTTTCACTGCATTGCTTGTGGTAGATGTGAAAGTGCAACTAATATAGAAATCTTTGAAGGAGTTAGTTTGTGTAATCTTAGTTATAGTAATTTTGTAACTGAAGATTCAAGATGTCTTAGGTTTATAGTAACAAATGATAAAGAAGTAGAAGTTATTTTGGAAATAGTCAAAAAGATTTTAAACTACTCAAAATAAGACTTATATTCTATTCTAGATGTACTATTAGGAAATAAAAGTTTATGTAGAGCTATAAAATAATCATCAGTCATACTTGCGATATAGTCAACGACTATTTGATTAGGCTCTTGTTGTAAATAATCTATACCTCTATAGTATTTCAAACCGTCAGCTATAAACTTAATGTGGTGTTTATATATAATAGAATTTTCATCTTGATTTTTTAAATCAAAAAGTAATTTATCATACATTTCTTTAAACATAGGAGCAATTATGGTGTCGTATTGTTGGTTAATAGCATCATTTCTATATATGACATCATAATTTTCTTCTTTAGCGGTTTTTAAATCGTTATAGGCGGTTTCACTTAGTAAAATGTGGTCTTTCCCATAACTGTTTTCGATAATATCAACTGTTAAATTATTTATAATACTAGCATTATGAATGCCTATCTTTTCAGTATTAAACTGGTAGTTTGAATCAATAATTCTTGCTGTAACAGCATCTTGTCTATCTTTTCCGATATAAGCAATCATATCACAAATACGTACAACACAAGCTTCTAAAGTAGAAGGTACAAGCTTTTTAATAGCAGAATTTCCATCTGTATAGCAAGCTTCAACTTCATTGTCAAAGGTCTCAAAGCTTTTCCCGTAAACAGGCTTATATTCTTGCTGTTCAAATTCACCATTATGGCACAATATACCATCAAGGGTTTGAAGACTTACGTTTCGTGCAAATAATGTATCAAGAACTCTTACACTATGTACATTATGGTTGAAATATCTACCAGTATTTTTTTCTAAAAGTTTACTTAAGAATCGTTCTCCTGCATGTCCAAATGGGGTATGTCCTATGTCGTGCCCTAATGCAATGGCTTCGATTAAGTCAAGATTAAGACCTAAAACGCAGCCAATATTTCTTGCTATTCTCGAGACTAACTGTACATGTAACGCTCTTCTTGTAATATCATCATTGTGATAAAATGAAAATACCTGAGTTTTATCAGCATATCTATTATATAGTGGAAGATGCATTATTTTTTCTATATCGCGTACAAAGGCAGGACGCCAAAGATTTGGTATATCATGTTCGCTGTCACGTCTTATTATTTTCTCATCATTGCAACGATGTGGATTAATAGTATTATTTTGTTTGTCAAAATTTATTTTTTCTTGTATTTTATCGCTTAGTTTACTGTATTTAGGTTTTGTATTCACTAACATTTCTCCTCTCAAAAGGCATCAAATTTGTAATTAACTACTATAGTATATCATAAATTATGAAAAAATGAAGCAAACTTACAATGGTATACAATTATACAATTATACAAAAATACAATTTATTGATTTTTTTGTTGACATTCGTTTTTATGATGTTTATAATTTAATAATGTAAATAGTGTTAAAACTTACAATGATAAAAAGAAAAGGAGTGTTTATAGTATGGCAGAAGTTACATATAACCCGTTTGAAAACGCACAAGCACAATTTGATAAGGTAGCAGAAATGCTTAATTTGGATGATGGTACTCGTGCATTATTACGTTATCCACAAAAGGAGTTTCATTTTAGAGTTCCAGTAAAGATGGATGATGGCAGTGTTCAGGTATTTCAAGCATACCGTATAAAGCATAACGATTCAAGAGGACCTGCAAAGGGAGGAATTCGTTTCCATCCTCATGAGACAGCAGATACAGTTAGAGCATTATCTATGTGGATGACATGGAAGTGCGCAGTTGTTGATATTCCACTTGGTGGTGGAAAAGGTGGAGTTGTTTGTGATCCACATAATTTATCTATGGGAGAGCAAGAACGTTTATGTCGTGGATATATGCGTCTTTTAGCTAGCCAAGTAGGACCAAACATTGATGTTCCAGCTCCAGATGTAATGACTAATGGTCAACATATGCTTTGGATGTTAGATGAGTATGAAACTATTACAGGTGCACGTTACCCTGGTATGATTACAGGAAAACCAGTTGGAATGGGCGGATCACTTGGACGTACAGAAGCTACAGGTTACGGCGTTATCTATGTATTAAAGGGTCTTTTAAAGAAATTAAATATTAATGCAGCTGATACAACAGCAAGTATTCAAGGTTTTGGTAATGTTGCTGAATATGCAGCTAAATTATATTCAGCAATCGGCGGAAAAGTTGTTGCAGTTAGCTGTTGGAATCAAACTGATAAGCAATCATATACATTCAGAAAATTAAGCGGATGTAACATTGATGAACTTGTTAGCATTAAAGATAAATTCGGAAGTATTGATAAAGAAAAAGCTACAGCTTTAGGATATGAAATCCTTCCTGGAGATGATTGGATTGCACAAGATGTTGATATCTTAATACCAGCAGCTTTAGAAAACCAAATTACTCCAGCTAATTTCCCTAAAGTATCAGATAAGGTTAAATTTATCTGTGAAGGTGCAAATGGCCCTGTTACTCCTGACTGTGATCCATTAATTGCAGAAAAAGGAATCTTATTACTTCCTGACTTCTTAAGCAATGCAGGTGGTGTAACATGTAGTTACTTTGAACAAGTACAGTGTAACATGAACTACTTCTGGGGTAAGGAAGAAGTTCTTGAGAAGTTAGAATATACAATGACTAAGGCATTTGATGCAGTTTACGAAGCATCTGTTGATAAGAATATTACAATGCGTGATGCAGCTTACTTAATAGCTATTGAGCGTGTGGTTAATGCTATCAAGCTTCGTGGTTGGGTATAATAAAACATTCGACTAAAGTCGAAGTTTGCAAAAACAGTATAATTGCTGCGATAGCACAGCAATTATGCTGTTTTTAGTTGTTTATTACTTTGAATAGTTGTATAATATCCCTATAAATCAGATTTGTTTAATAGTTTGTATACAAATGAGGTATCATTATGATTAATATAGAAAAAGGAAATAGGCAAATTGCAGAGAGATTGGTAATTGATAAAACATGTCCTAGTTTTTCTGGAATTTTATGTGGAAACTCTGCAGGTAAAGTGTGGATTGATAATGTAGAGAACCCTCATTTTGCACTTGTTTATTCGGCTCCGGTTGGAGGTTTTAGCGTATTGGGTAAAATCCAGACAGACAGGGAGTATAATTTGTTTATTGATTTTATTCAAAATAAATTATTTCAACAGCTAAAAGAAGTGGGAGAAACAGAATTTGAATTTGCAGCGGATGATTCAAGGCTTGAAGAAAGATTACTTGAATCATTTAGTAAATATGAGATTATTCGAGATCAGGAAATTGCCTATATTCAAAAAAATAGGGAATATATTACAACTGACCCAATAAAAAACATTTTGTTTCGCCAGGTTGATGAAGAATGTATAGAAGAGAGTTTCAAAAATAAAGAATTTATGATGAGCAGGATTCTTGAATCATGGGGATCGGTTAAATCATATTTAGATTTAGGTGTGGCGTTTATTGCTGTAGATGGAAATCAAATAGTTGGCGTTATTTTAGGGTCATCAAATTATAACGATATTTTGCCAATAGACATTGAAACATTAGAGGAATATAGGCAATTAGGGATAGCTTCACAATTGACAAAATATTTTTTAAATTATTGTATTCAACATAATAAGGAAGCATATTGGAATTGTACTAGTTCAAATAACGCATCGCAAAAACTTGCTGAAAAGGCAGGATTAGCATATATAGGAATGAATGATTATTTTTATTTTAGGTTTTGCAACTAAATTCCAGTTTGTAGTGTGATTAGATAATAAGAAAAATTAAAATTTGAGGAGGTTGGCTATGATATCTATTATAGGAGCAAGTGTCTTTTCGATAATAATTGTATTATCGTTTCTCATAATTTGCGGATTACCATTAGGAGAGTTGACAATGGGAGGGCAATATAGAATTTTCCCCAAGAAACTAAGGATTATTTTGGTGATACAGCTTATTTTACAAATGTTCTTTGTGGTAATAATTTTGCAAATGGGCGGAATTATATCTTTATGGTTTTCGGGTAATATAACAAAGATTATCTGTATTGTTATGGCGATATATCTCTCATTAAATACTGTTATGAATTTTATTTCAAGAAGTAAAAAAGAAAAATATGTGATGATGCCACTTTCTGCAATTTCAGCAGTATGTTTTTGGATAACCGCCCTGTAAATGATGAGACAACTTCTAATTTGTCTACAACTTCATATCAAATATCACAGAGTAGTAAATTCTAGCGAGTTTACTGCTTTTTTGTTAATCGAAAGAAGATTTAGTTTAAGACAATAATAGATAGTATAATTTACCATCAATCGGAGAAAATATCTATATCTGAAAGGTGGTGCTGTCATATCTAAGGCACAATATCCTTTAGGACAAAGTCTATTTTTATTTGCATTGTTGATTTATAAAAATCCTCCACAAAGTATTGTGGTTGTTCTAAAAGAAAAAGAAGATAATAATGATATAAAAAACAAACTTTCAATATTGTCAAATGTAATAATATTGGATTCGGAAAATAGGGATAATAAACTTTTAAACGATAAAACGACCTATTATGTATGCAAGAATTATGCTTGCCTGCCTCCAAGTAATATTCTTGAATAGGATTTTATTATATGGTATACTTATTCAAACATTTTAATGGTATGGAGATTCGTATATGGAAGATAAGATTATTTTTGCCTCTTTGTCTGAGGTATCAGAAATACTAAAGCAGATGGGACTTTTGGAAATTGAAACTCAGGACAATGCAGATATGCGTTTTGAAAGCAGAGCCAAATTTGATTATATGTTAATTGAGCTTCCTGTAGCAGGCAGACTTGCAGAGTATGCAGGGGTAATTCAGATTTATTTTATGAGAGACAGCCTGTTATTTTTTGCTGAGAATCAAAAGATTGCTCATTATTTTGAAAGTCAGACAGTACATGAATCTGATAAGGCAGAAGATGTACTACTTAATTTTTTTGAGCATTTAACTTGTCGTGATGCAAGCTTTCTTGATAGCATAGAAGACGATGTTTCAGACCTTGAGGATAAGATTGCACTTGATGAAAAAGTAGAATATGCTGATATAGGTGCATTACGTAAACGTCTACTGTCATTAAAGCGTTATTATGAGGCACTTCTTGATATCTTGGAAGACCTTGAGGAAAATCGTAATGGTATAGTAAAAGATACAGTATTATTGAGTATACAGCGTAATAGGGTGGATCGTCTGTATCATGATGTATTAAATCTTAGAGACTATATCACGCAGGTAAGGGAATCATATCAAGCACAAATAGATATTTCATTAAATCGAACAATGAAGTTATTTACTGTTATTACTGCGATTTTTCTACCATTAACACTGATAGCAGGCTGGTATGGCATGAATTTAAAGATGCCAGAGTATGATATTCCGTTTATGTACCCTATTGTTATAGGTGTTTCGATTATGATAATAATTGGAATTATTGCTTATTTTAAAAAGAATAAATGGTTTTAAATGATATGTGATAGAGTTATGAGATATTTTTCGTTGCAAAATATGTAAAATATGTTATAATATAATTATAAAAGGCAATCGCCACAGAGTGGTTGACCATTGGAAAAAGACAAAAGCCTTCCCGCACCGGTCAAGTACAGGGAAGGTTTTTGTTATGTTAATGACAAGTCAAATAAATGAATGTCAGTAGAGCCAAGAGGAACATTCCGAAGGACATTAAGTCTTTAAAATCGAATTTATTCTTCATTAGCATCACCTCCATTCTATGTAGAATGAAGGTCAACCACCTGTACACGATTGCCAGTAGCGATTTAGCTACTGGTTTAATTATATCATAAAACCCATAAGAACACAAGTTCGATTCGTAAAAAATATAGAGGAGTGATTTATAATGAAAGCTATAGTATTGGATATGTACGGTGTAATAGTAAAGCAAACAGGAGATGATTTTGTTCCATATGTTCAAAAGACATTTCCGAACATAAAACCTGAAGAAGTATATGAACATTGGTTTAAGGCTGATGTGGGAGAATTATCATCATTAGAGGTATGGGAAAACATTGGTTTTAAAGGTGATATAGAGAAGATTGAAAGAGAATACTTAGATACGATAGAAATAAACGATGGTTTTATTGATTTTGTATCGTATGCAAGTAAACATTACAAGATGGCTATTATTTCAAATGATTCTAGTGAATGGAGTAGATATATCAGAGAAAAGTTTGATATTAATAAATACTTTGACGTTATTAGCATTAGTGGAGATTTGAAAATTCAAAAGCCAGATGAGCGTATCTATAAACTTACAATAGAACAATTGGGGTGTAGGGCAGAAGATTGTTTATATGTAGATGACAGAGAGGGTAATTTAGAAGCTGCGAGTAGAGTTGGAATGAATGCAGTTTTACTAAGTAGTGGAAATGTTCAATACGAAGGGGAAATAGTTACTGATTTTATTCAACTTGGAAAGATGAAAGGGTTTGAAATATGCCAATAAGTATAACAAAAGGTGAACTAACAAAAGAAAAGATAAATGAGTTAATAAACAATGCATTTGAAAAGAATGCATTACAAATAGAAGAGCTAACAGAAGGTTTTTTTAATGTAGCTTATAGAATAAAACTAGATGATAAAAGTGTAGTATTGAAAATAGCTCCATCAAAAGATATTGATATAATGACACATGAAAAGAATATTATGTTTAGTGAAGTGGAAGCAATGAAAAAAACAGCGGAAAATACAAGTGTTCCAGTGCCTAATATCCTCTTTTATGATAATAATTATACCATTTTGGATAGAGAATATTTCATTATGGAAATGCTTGAAGGAGAAAGTCTTGTAAGCATAATAGGTAAAATGTCAGAAGCACAAAAAAATGAAATATATTATGATGTTGGAAAATATACGAAAATGTTGAATCAAATAGAAGGAGACAAGTTTGGATATTATTGTCAAACAGACAAACAAGGTGATAATTGGTATAATGTATTTAAAAGTATGATTTTAGATACATATTTTGATGCAGAAAGAAAGAGTATCGCTATTCCAATAGAAAAAGATAAAATTTTAGAACTGCTTGAAAAAGATAAGATGAATTTCGAAGCTGTAAAAACGCCTAAATTTGTTCACTGGGATATTTGGGATGGGAATATCTTTATTTTAGAGGATAAAATTGAAGGAATAATCGACTTTGAAAGATGTTTATGGGCTGATGAATTAATGGAAGTTGGATTTAGGACATATGGATATAATAAGGCTTTTTTTGATGGATATGGAATTGAAAAGCTGACTGAATCGGAAGAAAGAAGAGCAAAATGGTATGATATTTATTTATTTTTAATTGCATGTTTGGAATGTGATTATAGGATGTATGATAATAGAGGTGCATATGAGTGGGGAAGTGATATGCTAATAAATTGGGTAAATGAATTGAATAATGTATCAAAAATAGAGATGGAAAATGCGTGTCAAGCAATTACTTCTATGATTGATAGAAGTGAGAAATCAAGGGAAAAGTTTTCAGTAGGAACTTCTCAATATACATTGCAAAAGAATAGAATTAATGCACTTAAAATAGCTTATTCGTTGATAATATCAGAATTAGAAGGCAATGTGAAATCTATTACATTTAAGAAGGATGAGTTGGAAAAAGCAGTTGCCCCAATAAAATCATTAATAAGCAAAAGCGAAAAAGCTATTGGGAAGCTATCACAAGATACATGGCAGTATAAGATGCTTGATCAAAATATTAAAGCACTTTATATAACTTTACCATTATTAACGAAAGCTATATCAGAACTTGAAGAGGTATAAATGTGCATATAGAGACAGAGAGAGTTATTATTAGAAGTATAGATTTATCTGATGAAAAAGCATTTGTAGAAATGGCTTCTGATGGAAGTTTATATGAGATATTTGGCGTATGCAATTTTAGAGAAGGATAATAACATTGTGATTGGCTCTATTGGGTGTTCTTTTTATGAAGATTTAAAGCAAGTTGGTATTACATACTTTATTAAAAATTAGCAGCAAACATAATTAAAGTTGCAAAATCTATAAAATATGTTATAATATAATTACAAAAGGCAATCGCCACAGAGTGGTTGACCGGTTATAAAGGATAAAACCTTCCCAGACGGCCAAGTACAGGGAAGGTTTTTGTTATTTTAGTGACATGTCAAGTAAATGAATGTCAGCAGTGCCAAAAGAAACATTCCAAAAGACATTAAGTCTTTAAAATCGAATTTATTCTTCATGAGCATTACCTCCATTCTATGTAGAATGAAGGTCAACCACCTGTACACGATTGCCAGTAGAAAAATAGCTACTGGTATTATTGTACCATAGAATCCGGAAGAACACAAGTTCGAACAAACTGATTTTAAAAATAAATTATATTTTATAATATATTATATTAGAGTTAGTTTATTTATGTAATATTAACACGGAAGGAGAGTTCAGATGAGAAAACGAAGTAACTACTCGATGCAGTTCTAAAACTGACAGCAGGTTGTATCGAGGTTAATTTAAGTTTTGCTGATGTTGTCAGAACTGCATCATTCAAGAATATAAAAAATTATAAAAATATTTTTGATAGTGAGGTAGTTAATAATGAATGAATATTTCAAGAATTTAAATAGAATTGAATTTGTAGTAACAAAGGCATGTACAGGACGTTGTAAGCATTGTTCCCAAGGTGAACATCGTGCTTTTAGAGAACATATTAATGGTGATTGTGTCTCAAAAGCGATAAGGGATGTATGTTCTGAATATAAGATACAATCTTTAATGACATTTGGAGGAGAACCATTGTTATATCCAGAGGATGTTTGTAAGATCCATGCAGCTGCAACAAAGGCTGGAATACCACAAAGGGAAATGATTACTAATGGGTTTTTTAGCAAAAGTAAGGAACGAATAAAGGACGTTGCACACATGTTGGCCGAAAGTGGTTTGAATTATATAATGCTTTCTGTGGATGCATTCCATGAGGAGACAATACCTTTAGAGTTTGTTAGATTCTTTGCTGATTGTGCAAGAGATGAGGGGATAATGATTAAGCTTCATCCCGCATGGCTTGTGAGCAAAGAGAATGATAATAAATATAATAAAAGGACAAGAGAGATTCTTTTGGATTTTACAGAAAGGGGATTTGCTGTATCATCAGGCAATGTTATTTGGCCTGAAGGAAATGCGAAGAAGTATTTAAGTGAGTATTTTGATGAAAATATAGAGTATATTAATCCGTATTATGATGATGATCCAAGAGATGTCTGGTCACTCTGTTTTAATCCTAACGGAGATGTTCTAAATGGAAACATATATAAAAATTGTATTTTGGATATTTTAAAATCGTACGTGGGAGAGGTATGAGTACTTATTTTGGGATAATAGGATGACTGGAATTCTGTTTAAAACTGGGGCGTGTAATCGGCACCCCAGTTTTAATAATAGGAAACTGTGCGAGGCAAGTGGTGTGATGCCATTGAAGGAGGAATACGTGGCTAAATTATTTATTGGAAGTATGGATACTAATGAGAAATTGAAACAAATTAAAATACAAAAAGGAGAATATGCGAGAATAACTATAAAACCAAAATTAGGTTTTATATGGGGATTGTCAATAGGTGAAGCAAAATGCTATTTTTATACTAAATGGATAAAAAAAGCGATTATATGTGCTATTTACTAACAGGGGATGACGCCAAAGCTGGTGATATAAGTGTACACTTACTGCTGGATGGTGATTGAAACCGCCATACATTGACCAATACAATATAAAAGTTGGGAATAGTTCGGATAAAAGGATGAAATAAGTTTTTTTGAAGCAGGAAGCAGAAGTATTCGCCGTTTCTAAAGAATAGCGGAGAATTTGTCACTACCTTATAAAGCCCAGTAGATTATTTCAAGAATAAACAGAACCCTGCCTTTTCATGTTTGAATTCAAATATGAGGAGGCTCGATATGAGTAGAAAAAAAGAGAATACAGGTTTTATTTGTGTGCATTGTGGTAACAATGTATTAGCGTTAACCAATGGCAGTTATAGAAACCATTGTCCGTTTTGTTTATATTCCTTACATGTAGACGAATCAATGGGTGATAGAAACAGTAGCTGTTTAGGACAAATGAAACCAACGCAGATAATATATAATAGTAAAAAAGGATATCAGATTGTACATATATGTTGTAAATGTGGTATAAAACGAGTTAATAAAATTGCAGAAAACACGGATATGCCAGATGACTTTAAAGAGATTCTAAACTTATTTTGTAGAAAGAAATTTAATTAACCAGTCTAACATTTTAGGGCAAAGATTGAAAGGACACGATTTACCGATTGTGATATAAATAATACGAAAGGAGTGGTTTATAATGGATTTAGCAACACAGTTAAATGAAGTAATAGAATATATTGAATCACATTTATTAGAAAAGAATGATTATGAGAAACTTGCAAAAATAGCATGCTGTTCTGTTTATAATGTACAAAGAATTTTTTCATCAGTTACAAATATTTCAATTGCTGATTATATTCGAAAGAGAAGAATGTCCCTTGCGGCATTAGAACTTATAAAGACAGATGCTAATATAATTGATATAGCATTGAGATATGGATATGACTCTCCAGAATCTTTTTCACGTTCATTTCAAATGATATATAATGTGTCACCTTCCGTAATGCGAAAGACAAAACCAAATTATAAGCCTTTTTCTCGTATTACGATATCAATGGAGGTAAAAGAGATGGATACAGATACGTTTAAAAATGTAATTAAGCAAACTATGGAGGACATCATTGGGGGTGTCAGCATAAAAATCATTAAAATGGATGAACTTGTTTTTATAGGCAAGATAAAAAAAGATGGAATGTCCCAAATAAGTCAATTTTGGGAGGAATCGCACAAAATTGGTTATACCGAAAAGTTGTATGAATTGCAGGAGAACTTTAGAGATTTTGGAGTATTTATTAATAATGCTGACTATATGATTGGAATAGAAAAACCAAATATTGCTTATGAACAGTCAGATTTTGATGAAATTAAAGTGCCTGAGAGCTTATGGGCAGTGGCATATGGCAGGTTTGGGAGCGAATATATTGATACTGTAAAATGTTGGGGAATGATAGATAGGTATTTAGAAAATACTCAATATATTGTAAATGAAGATATAGCAATTATTGAAAAATATCCTGATGGAGCAGAACCGCTAGACCAAACATATATGCTTATGAAACCAATAAAAATAATATAAAAAGTCTTGACTCTAACCCAACGTCAAACGATATGATAGTTATGAAATTTTTCCCTTAAAAAATATTTTGTTTTAGAATAGGCATATTCTCAAAGATTGAGGATGTGCCTAAAACTTTGGCTTTATTAAACTAACTAATTTTGGTTAGTATTTAAACTAAAATCCGCTTTTTTAGATTAAGTTCCATTGTGAATGAAGAAAATTAAAAAAGTGGATGTTTTTTTGTTTAAAAAGGTGTATAATTATTATAAATCCGTGGAAATTACAGTAAAAAGGGTATG
>JAVBRI010000010.1:0-93038 GCA_031548165.1 Lachnospiraceae bacterium | reverse complement strand
ATACAAAGAGCCTGTGGTTGGAGCCTTCCTAAAACCATCAAGTGGTAGGTGATAAGAACCAATCCACAGTATCTCCAAAAAGTATAGCATATAGTCCTTGGAGAGGGACTATAAACACTACTACTATATAATACGAGGTGTATAATAATGGAAAATATATTAGAAGTTAAAAATTTATGTAAAACATATATAGTAAATAAACGTCAAAACAACGTACTTAAAAATGTCAATCTTACAATAAAAGAAGGAGAAATGACCGCAATCATGGGACCATCAGGTTCAGGAAAATCGACTCTTCTTTATACAGCATCAGGAATGGATAATATAACCGCAGGAGAAGTGATATTTGGTGGTAGAAATATTGATAAGGTAAAAGCCAATGAACTTTCAGATATACGTTTAAATGAAATGGGATTTATCTTCCAACAAATGTATATGCTTAAAAACCTTACTATCCTAGATAATGTAATTCTTCCTGCTTGTCAGTCAAAAAAGAATAAAGAAAGTCGTAAGGATATAACTAAACAAGGACTTGATTTAATGCGTAAGCTTGGAATATCAGATATTGCTGATAATGATATAAATGAAGTATCAGGAGGACAGCTTCAAAGAGCATGTATATGTAGAAGTCTTATAAATCGTCCTAAGATGATTTTTGCAGATGAACCAACAGGGGCATTAAATCGTACAGCATCTGAAGAGGTAATGGGAGAACTTAGAAAAATAAATGAAGAAGGTACGGCAGTAATGCTTGTTACACATGATGTAAAGGTTGCAGCTAAATGTACGAGAGTATTGTATATAGTTGACGGAAATATAAAAGGGGAGTATACTTTTGATAAGTATAATGACGACGTAGGCGAACTTCGTCAGCGTGAACGTACATTGAATAATTGGCTGATGGAGATGGGGTTCTAATTACGAAAAGAAATGCTAAGATGCTAAAGTACAGCATCTAAGAATTTCTATGTTTCGTAAAGCAAAAAGAAATGTGGAATTTCTTTTTGCGGAAAATATACATGAGGTGATGTATGACTGATATATTAGTAGTAGAAGACAATATAGAACTTGCGAATCTGCTTAAGGATTTTCTTGATGTGGAGGGTTATGGTTCTTATATATGTAAAAGTGGTGAGGATGCTTTGAAGTATTTTGAGCATGAAAATGCAAAACTTATCGTGCTTGATATCATGCTTCCTAATATGGATGGTTTTGCGGTATGTAAGAAAATACGTGAAAAGAGTAATGTACCTATTATTATAGTTAGTGCTAAAGTCGATAAAGATGATAAGCTTAACGGAATTATACTTGGTGCAGATGATTATATTGAAAAGCCATATGATATTGATATTCTTATTGCAAAGATAAAGGGTATTTTTAAACGTAGGTATGATACGGAGCTACTTGTCGAGGGAGAGTTTAAAATTGATAAGATACGAAAGATTGTTTATAAATCAGATAACATTATTAATATGACATCAAAAGAGTTTGACTTATTATTATTTCTTATAGAAAATAAAAATAAGGTATTGAGTAAGGAATTAATATTTAATAAAATATGGGGCTTTGACAGTGATAGTGAGGCTCAAACACTTACAGTTCATATAAAATGGCTTCGCGAAAAAATAGAGGATAATCCTAAGTCACCTAAACGTATTCAAACGATATGGGGAGTAGGATACAGGTTTGAATAATGAAAAACTATAATAAAGTTATTGCTATTGCATTTATTGCGATAGTAATAATATTTTTACTTGTAAATATTATAATGATAAATATTGAAACTAATGATGGACGTTTATATCGTGTTGAAGCAAATAGAATGGCAGAACAAATATTGGAACAAGGATTTGACAGTATTGATGTTTCAGAATATTCTTGCATTAAAAATGTTTATATTTTAAATGGAGATGAGAAAAACTTTTTTGAAGGTAGTAATAGTGACTATTTGATAAAAGAAATTAATGGTGATTATTATAGATTTGATTATTCTGATGATGAAGATAATTATAAGAGAGAAATAATAGCTATTGTAAATATAGTGATAGGTATAGTTTCGGTATTTACAATTGCAGTTATGTTTTATGTAAGACATATGCTTTTAAAGCCATTTGATGTATTGAAGGAAGCACCATATGAACTCTCTAAAGGAAATCTTACAATTCCTCTAAAGGAAAATAAGAATCGCTTTTTTGGACGTTTTATATGGGGAATGGATATGTTGCGTGAAAATATAGAAGAACAACATAAAAAGGAATTGGAGCTTCAGAAAGATAAAAAAACTCTTATTCTTTCGATATCACATGATATAAAAACACCGTTGTCAGCTATAAAACTATATTCAAAAGCATTATCGAGGAATTTATATAATGATGCTGAAAAACAATTTGAAATAGCTGAGAAAATAAATCTTAAAGCAGATGAAATAGAGGATTTTGTATCACAGATTATAAAGGCATCAAATGAGGATTTTCTACAGCTTGAAGTTACAAACGATGAGTTTTATTTATCAGAGTTGATTAATAGCATAAAGGCATACTATGGCGAAAAACTTTCACTTTTACATATGGATTTTCAAGTAGATGAGTATTTAAATTGTTTACTTAAAGGCGATGTAAATCGTAGTGTTGAGGTTATTCAAAATATAATGGAAAATGCGGTTAAGTATGGTGATGGGCATAGGATTAAAATTACATTTTCAGAAGAAGAGGACTGCTGCCTTATTACGGTTTTGAACAGTGGGTGCAGTCTGAATGAAAATGAGCTTCCACACATTTTTGATGGTTTTTGGAGAGGCTCGAATACTGGAAATAACAGTGGCAGCGGTCTTGGTCTTTATATTTGTCGCCAGCTTATGATTAAAATGGATGGGGATATATTTGCAAGGATATGTGGAGATGAAATGTTGGTTACTATTGTAATTCATAAAGTATAAAAGTATTTGATTTTTAACCCTGAAGATAGGATGCTTCAGGGTATCTTATTGTAATTGGATTAACGCAAACTAACAATTCATGCAGAAAACGTTGACAAACGTTAATTATCGTGCAATAATGTTAATAAAGTAATTGAAGCATAGTAATTATATTAACTTAAAGGAGAAGCAGGCAGTATGTTTATTGAGGAAAGACACCAAGAAATTTTAAATTATCTAGTAAAGAATGGAAGTATTTCTAATATTGAAATACAAGAAAAGTTTAATATAAGTTATGATTCAGCAAAGCGAGACTTAAGGATCCTTGAAGAGAAAGGTTTATTAAAAAGAACACATGGAGGAGCAATTGTAGTAAGGCAAGTATCATCGTGTAAACCACCTAAAGTAACAGCTAAGGATATAGTAGAAATTAAGGAGAACTATTTAGCAATAGCTTTAAAAGCAATATCAATGATTCAAGATAAAGATGTAATATTTATTACATCAGCTACAGTAGGATATTTTATGGCAAATAATATACCAGATAATATAAGTTTACGAGTAGTAACAAATTCAATAGTAATTGCAGAAGAGTTACGAGAGAAAGATAACTTATCGGTAATAATGCTAGGAGGAGAAATGGATGATAAAGGGAACTGTTATGATGCTATTGCAGTTGAGACTATTAAAAGGCTTAGATTTGATAAATGTTTTATAACATCAGCATGCATTTCACCAGCATTTGGATTGTCAATGCAACGTACTCAAGCGATTAGCTTTTATAATGCACTAATGGATAGTTCACGAAAAACAATTGGATTATATCCAACAGAAAAAATAGATTTTGAATCAGTAATTAGTGTTTGTCCAGCAAATAGACTAGATGTTCTAATAACAGATTGGAATGCTTCAGAAGAACATTTAACCTTATTTGATGAACAAGATATAGAGGTAGTTGTAGTTGATAAGGAATAATATGTGGAGGATAAAGGTGTGAATTATATAGGTTTATTAGAAACAACAGAAAATACGAGGGAATTGGGTGGTATTAAAACTGTTGATGGTAGCATTACAAAAATCAATAGATTTTGGAGAAGTGATGTTCAATACTATCCAAGTCATAAAGATAAGGAATTATTGATTAGTAAAGGGATAAAAACTATTTTAGATATACGTACAATAAATGAGATAGAAAATAAACCAAGTGGTTTTACAAATGATGCTAATTTCAATTATATTAACATTCCACTTTCAAATAGTTCAATTAAAGTAGAGACAACGAGGGATATAATAAATTCGTACATGGATATTATACATAACATCGATTTAATCAAAGAAATATTTCTTGTATTTGCATCAAATAATGGAATAATGTTTAATTGTACAGCGGGAAAAGATAGAACGGGAGTTATTTCGGCATTATTATTAATGCTGGTTAATGTTGATGATAATGTTATTGCTGAAAACTATGAATTGACAAAACAATATTCTATAGGTAGACTAAAAAGAGTACAAGAAAAATATCCTGATATAGAGGCATCAATTATTTATCCTCAAAAAGAAAATATGTTAGAGTTTATAAAGTTATTTAAAGAAGAGTATGGAGACATTGAAAGATATTTATTACATATAGGTGTTTCTAAGAATGATATATTAAACATTAAAAATAAATTATTATATTGAAAATAAATAGAAAGGGAGAAAAAAGCATGATGATATATATGAGAATTTATAATCAAGAACCATATTCGCTCTATGCGACACAGGACATGTTTGTGTAGCGATTCAATGCATAGAGCGGTGGTAGAATCGCCAAAAGTATGAAATGTGTTGCACTTTTGATTCAATTACAAATTGATTTAGAAGGAGTGATATACATGTCATATAAAAATGGAAAAGAAGTATTACCAGATAACATATTATCTGAAATTCAAAAGTATTATAGTGGAGGTTTAATCTATATCCCATTACCAGATGAAAAAAGGTGTGAGTGGGGAACAAAAACTACTACTAAAAATGATTTAGCAATAAGAAATAAAGAGATATGCAGTAAAAAGGATATGGGGACATCAATATATGAACTCATGGAGGAATATTCTCTTTCATATGATACTATAAAAAGAATAGTATATAAGCGGTAATGCTTAGGCTGTCACGAATTGTGGCAGCTTTTTGTGTATTATTTCCTTAAAAAGATTTATTACACATAAACTTTCTTAAATTTGTGATAATATTGTGTATATACATATATAAGATTAAATTAAGGAAAAAGGTGATTGCATGAACAGAGAAGAGATAATACAAAAACTTACAGATATGTTATATGAAGACAATAAGGTGTATGCAGCGTGGTTAGAGGGTTCTGATGCTAATGGTAATTTGGATTCATATTCAGATATAGATATATGTATTCTTATTGATGCGCAAGATATAGATTCTATATTTTCTAAAATACAAAGCCAATTTGAAATAGACAGTATTCATGAAAATAATAATAACAATGTAGAACGTCAATTAGTATTTCATATAGCTGGGACAGATAAATATAGTGTAGTTGATTTCAATGCTTATATTAATGGTGTTGCAGATACAACATTTGTAAATGGTGACAATATAGATGCTTGTAAAATAATATTCGATAGATGTGGAGTTATACAATATAAGGACTATGATCCTGATGAATGTGCTGGAGAGCGTGATTATTGGAAAGGTGAAAGCGAGTATAGAATAAGTCAAATATGTAGAGTGGAAAAATACTGCTTACGTGGGTTATATCCAGAAGCGTTTATGTATTATCATAGATATGTTATTGAAGCATTGATTTTTACTTTAAGAATTAAATATACACCTACTAAGATGTGGCATTATATGGTACATATTTCAGATCATATTCCTGAAGTTGAAGTTGAGAAATTAAATAAAATTCTTAAAGTTTCAAGTACCGACGATATTTTAAATAATCTTTCATTTGCAAAAGAGTGGTATAAGGAACTAACAACAAAATAAGTTGTAATAGAAAAGTTGCTTAGACTTATAAAAAGTGCTACACTAATACTTAGCAAAGAAAGGTAGGCTAAGTAGCGTGAAAGATATAATAGAAAAGAAAGCAACATTGACTCAATATGATAAAATGACTAAAACACCAGTCCCAAAACTGATTATACAATTAGGTATCCCAACTATTATAAGTATGCTAATTACAAATATTTATAATACAGCAGATACCTATTTTGTGAATAAAATAGGTACAAGTGCAGGCGGTGCAGTAGGGGTGGTATTCAGTCTTATGGCGATTTTGCAAGCATTTGGATTTATGTTTGGGCATGGTGCGGGCAGTATAATATCGCGAAAGCTCGGAGAAAAAGACAAAGAAACTGCAAGTAAAATAGCTTCCACTAGCTTCTTTTTATCGATTTTAGTAGGAATTGTTATAGGCGTTGTAGGAATATTATTTTTAACACCATTTATGAAATTGCTTGGAAGTACAGATACAATACTTCCATATGCAAGACAATATGGATTTTTCATTTTGTTAGGCGCACCTTTTATGACAGCAAGTTGTGTATTAAATAACGTTTTAAGATATGAAGGCAGAGCAATCTATGCAATGGTAGGATTGACAATAGGTGGTGTCTTAAATATGTTAGGTGATCCATTTTTTATGTTTGTATTAAAACTTGATGTTATAGGTGCAGGTTTAGCAACAGCATTATCACAAGTAATTAGCTTTTTAATATTATTGTTTGTATTTTTGCGAGGAAAGACAGAAAGTAAAATTTCAATAAGGCTAGTTACACAAGATATAAAAGATGTAGTGTCCATAATAAAGAATGGCTTCCCTAGCTTGATTCGTCAAGGACTTGGAAGCGTTTCAACGATGCTATTAAACCATCAAGCAGCATTTTATGGTGATATAGCAGTAAATGCTATGAGTATTGTAAATCGTATATCAATGTTAATTTTCTCTGTTGGTCTAGGTTTAGGTCAGGGTTTTCAACCAGTGGCAGCGTTCAATTATGGTGCAAAAAAATATTCCAGAGTAAAAAAAGGATTTTATTTTACTGCATTAGCAGGTGAAGTAATGTTAGGAAGTTTTGCATTGGTTGCAATTTTTGCAGCTAAAGATGTAATAGCTATATTTAATAGCGATGTTGATGTTATAAAGATAGGAATGTATGCATTGATATTTCAAAGCATAGCGTGTTTCTTTCAACCATTGTCAGTTTGTGCTAATATGATGTTTCAAAGCGTTGGCGAAAGCTCCAAGGCTACAATGTTGGCATCACTTAGAAGTGGGGTGTGTTATATTCCTTTAATATTAATTTTGCCAAGTGTTATCGGTTTGCTTGGAATACAGATTTCACAGATGATAGCAGATATTATTACATTTGCAATATCAACACCGTTAGCTATAATGTTTTTAAGTAAGTTAAAGGAGGACGAGGATGAATAATATTGCAGTTATGTCGGATATACATGGTAATTATGTTGCATTGGAAAAATGTATTGAGTATGCATTAGAAAGAAAAGTAGATACATTTATATTTTTAGGTGATTATGTAGGTGAGCTAGCATATCCAGAAAAGACTATGGAAATAATTTATAAATTGCAAAATGAATATGATTGTTATTTTATTAAAGGAAATAAAGAAGACTATTGGATAGATTATCAATATAATGGTGAAGTTGGTTGGAAAGACAAAGATTCTACGACGGGTTCATTATTATATACATATAAGAATTTATCAATAAAAGATATAGAGTTTTTTAGAAAACTTAATTTCACACAAAGTCTCAGCTTTGAAGGATTACCATCAATTAGAATTTGCCATGGTTCACCGTATAGTGCAAATGAAAAGTTAATGAATAATGACCGTACTTATGAAATTATGGAAGAAGTAGAGGAGTCTATTATTTTAAGTGGGCATACACATATTCAAGGTAAGATAGAAAGGAACGGAAAAATTGTTTTAAATCCAGGTGCAGTAGGGGTGCCTCTATATAGCGAAGGAAAAGCACAGTTTATGATATTCAATAATAATGATGGAAAGTTGGATGAAGAATTTATAAGCCTTGAATATGATGTAGAGAAAGTGATAGATGATTTATCCATTTCAGGAGTAGAAGAATCTGCACCTTATTGGTGTGAAGTGACGAAGAACTTACTTAGACGAGGAAATATTTCTCATGGAACAGTGTTAGCACGAGCAATGAATTTGTGTACAGATGAGACAGGGAAATGTGATTGGCCAGATGTTCCAGAAGAGTATTGGAAACAAGCAGTAGATGAACTTATTATTATAGATAATTAGTAAAGAATTGGAGTAAGTATGGAAGAATATTGGGATATTTATAATGAAAAGAGAGAATTACAAAATCGAAAGATAAGGAGGGGAGAGCCATTTAATGATGGTGAATACTATGTTTGCTGCGAGGTTTGGATAACAAATTCTAAAAACCAAATGCTAATAACAAAACGACATCCAGATAAAAAGGCTGGAGGTTTATGGGAGTTTGTAGGTGGTGGAGTACTTGTAGGGGAGTCAACTTTACAAGCAAGTATAAGAGAAGTGCAAGAGGAGGTTGGAATAAGTTTAGAAGAACACGAACTAAAATTGCTTAATGAATTTACATATAAAAATTATTTTATGGATGTTTACATTGTAAAAAAAGATATAGATATTAGTGAAGTTGTTATAAAGCAAGATGAAGCAACAGAAGCTAAATGGATATCAAAAGAGGATTTGAAAGAAATGATTAAAAATCAAAGTTTTGTAAGGTCAGTTGCAAATAGATTTTTAAATCAAGAAGGAATCTCTTGACTCTACCTTTGGGAAACGGTTTATAATAGATTTATAAATCCAAATCGGAAGGACAGGTGCATAAATGAGTCACGGACCAGTAATACAAAAATCAATAAGTGAAATAGCAAATATATCTGATAGTAGAGATTCTTTGTTGGTAAATAAATTGTCATTAACATCCATTACCAGAAGATGTTCAAAAGTTTTTCTTAGATTTATATCATCGTTATATAGATATTGGTCAAGATATTAAAGTATGGTTAGATAAAGAGTTATCGTACCAGCCTAAATAAAAAGAAAGCTGCCACACTAATTACTTAGTGCGACAGTTTTCTTTTTAAGAACCTATATATGTGTAAACCCCATAAAACTGTAGCCCTATATAAAATAATTAATCTTCAATCGTATTTTTATTTTTAAGAGCAAACATTACACTAATAACAGCAAAAGACATTAACATAAATGCTACAGGGTTTGTAGAATCGTTAGTCTTTGGTACTTCTTTAGTATCTTTTGTAGAATCCTTTGGTTCAGATTCATCTTCAGTATAATCAATATAAGAAAGAGCATAAGTAGAAAATTTATCTGTTTCAAAAGAAAATAATTTTGTTTCAGGGTTAAATATACCGCCTATTATATTAGCTTCACCATCATGAAGTCTAACAATAAAATACGCTCTTAGTGAATTGTCTTCAAGAATCCATTCATCTGGAATTTCAATAGAGATGGTAACGTCGTTTTTAAGTTCTGTAATAGGTGTTAAGCTTTCATAAACTTTCTTAAATGCATCAATATTTAAATAAATAATATCATTTATTTTCGTTTCGTCATCTGTAAGTTCTATGATTTTATTTTTAATTTTATCTTTATCATTGATAGAAATAGTATCTGATATATTTGAAATATCAAAATCTAATCCCACAGCAAAACCATCATATATAATAGCACTCTTATCGTCGGCTGTAATATCTAAGTGATTTTCAAGATTTTCATCTATAGTTATAGTTATATTTGGTGATTTTCCATCTGTAATTATGTCATTATCATAAACAATATTTGTAGTTGTAAATGTTATTGGTGTTCCGGTTATTTTAGTGTCTAAATCATCTCCATTTTCATCACAAACTGTAAACGCAGGTGTTACAGCACATGTGCCAGCTTTTAGTGCTGAAATTTCAAACCACATTTTACCATCGTTATCTGTGTTAGTTGTAGGTGTATAATGTAATACACTATCATCGCTTAAAACAAGTTTGCAATCCGTAAGATTGTTAGCATTTGTTGGTGTGGCAGCTACCTTTATTATAATTTTTTCGCCAACAAGAAGTGATGTTTTATCAACTGTGTAAGTAGCGCCAGTGGCTTCATAAAAATCATTATTTTCAGCCTTAGCATCAATAAATGTGTGACCAAGTGACAATCCAACTATAAGAATAGTCATTAAAAAGCTTGAAAAAAGTCTTTTACAAGATTTCATAAAAATTTCCTCCATATATTAAATATTATATTTGATTAAAATCATTATCATAATATCATTTAATATAATTAATGATTCATTGATTAATAAATCTTAATTATAATCTGGTTGTAAATATTATTGAATTAAATAGTTATAAAAGATATAATTAAATATAACATAATAATTTATTAATGGAGGAATGGTAAAATGAAATCTATATTATTAATAGGACAATCAAATATGGCTGGACGAGGATTTTTGCATGAGACTCCTCCGATTTATAATGAACGAATTTCAATGTTGCGAAATGGGCGATGGCAAATGATGACAGAACCCATTCATTTTGATAGACCTGTCGCTGGCGTTGGACTGGCCTCTTCTTTTGCTGAAGCATGGTGTGATGCGAATAAAGAAGAGACAATTGGGCTAATCCCATGTGCAGAAGGTGGGAGTTCCATAGATGAATGGAATATCGATGATATTTTATTTCGTCACGCAATCAGTGAAGCAAAATATGCTATGGAGAACAGTGAACTAATTGCAATCTTATGGCATCAAGGAGAAAGCGATAGCAGTAGCGGTAAATATAAGGATTATAACAAAAAGTTAGATGTAATTATAAAGACACTTAGAAAAGAACTGGCGGCTGATGATGTACCATTTATTATCGGTGGGTTGGGTGATTATTTAGGTAAATCAGCATTTGGTGCAGGATGTACAGAATATAGATTGATTAATTCAGAACTTCAAAGATATGCTGAAAATCATGAAAACTGTTATTTTGTGACAGGCGATGCCCTATTTTCAAATCCAGATGGTATTCACATTAATGCCGAATCACAAAGACGGTTTGGGATAAGATACTTTGAAGCTTTTAGCTGTGGGAAACACATTTATGAACCTCTTTTAAATGAAACGGATTTAGCCAAAGAGCTATTGAAAAGATGTAATACTCAATCCGAAAAAAGATATATCGCTTTAGAGAAGTTTACATTTGGAAAAATCACATATGAAGAACTTCTGAAAGAATTATAACGAGACAACTTCATAACTAATGTATGTGTTAAGAAGATGAGCAAATATGATAACTATAGTTGGTAGAGTTTTTATTCTTAAAGCACTAAAATAAGCGTATAAACAAAAAGGAGGAAACGAAATGAATTTAGGAAATAATTTGTTTGGCGCAAGAAAAAGGTGTGGACTTTCGCAAGAAGTCGTGGCGGAAAAGCTGGGTGTAAGCAGGCAGACAGTTTCAAAATGGGAAACAGATGAGACAGTGCCAGATATTCGCCAGTCGAAAAGAATGGCAGTGCTGTATGGCATGACACTTGACGAGCTTATTGACTTTGATGTTGATGTAAAAGAGATACAAGACATCATTGATAGAACAGATGAAGCATCGGAAGAAAAAATCGACTGGACAAATGCTTGGGCGAAAAAATATCCGATTTTGATAAGCTACCAAAGCAAAGTAAATGTTTTGAATTATGCTAGAAGTCTGGATATCATGCTAGAAGAATTGAAGAAGGAGTACAACTACAGCGAACAGGATGCACTTTTGGTGCTGAAAGATATTTTGTACCAAGTTTGGAAAGAACGAAAGAATAAGAATTGATAAATATTCAAGAAATACGTAAATTGAAATCCAGAAGAGGTCCATTGGCAAATAGCACAAGGAACCTCTTCTTTTAAGTATGTGAATAACTCCCCGAAAGCTCTAATTCCCCGAGCTTTTATAATATCGCAAGCTAAATCGCCAAAAGGCATATGCGATAATATACATAACAATACCAACTATAGGAGAAAGATACAGAAAAATTTCTGGATATTGTTCTATATCAGGTTTTCTAAGTAAATACTGAGCAGGAAAGTAACTTACAAAAGCAAAAGGCACAACATAAATCATAAAAACTTGAATAGCCTTATGAAAGATACTTATTGGGTAGCCTGCGAATTTACGTGCGTTATAATAAAAAAGATCTTTTAAGCTGTTTGTATTAAGAAGATAAAAATTCAAAGAAGCAAGTATAAGGAATATAGCTCCTTGAATTAAAACGCCTCCTACTACAGTGGAAAAATAATAAAGTATTATTTTAGGACTCCATACAACACCAACCTTTCCAGCAGATACTATAAATAAAATAATACCAAGACTACCATGTCCAATAGCAGCAAACCAATCAGAATCAACACATATTATCTGAAAAAGTAATCCTCTAGGTCTTAAAATAAATCTATCAAAGTTTCCAGTTCTAACGGTATGGCCAAAATCTCGAAGACCAGTAAAAAAGATTATGAGAATACCATATGTTAGGAAAATAAGACTAAACAAAAATAACATTTCATACATATCCCAACCATTTAAATTATTAAATTTTAATAGTGTAAAATATACTACGATAATTCCCGTTGATTCACGTAAAAAAACAGCAACAGAGCGTAAAATAGCATCTATCTTGTATTGAAACCATGACTTCATGGTTGTTTTTATATACATACCAATCATATGAATTGTATCACTCACGGTACTAACCTCCTTGAACAACTAATTTCTTTTGACCTTTTTTCCACAATATATTTCCAATAAAATAGATAATGGCAATCCATACAATCTGTATTATACACTTGAATAAAATTTCACTATATGTAAGCTGTCCGAGATAAATCTGTATTGGAGTAAAGTAAATTGATGAAAAAGGAGTAAACTTAAGTACACCGCTCATCCAACTTGGCATAAACCATAATGGTATCATTGAGCCAGAAAGTACATTTACAAAAACATTTTTGATAGTGATAAGACTCCAAATATTTATAAGCCAAAATGAAGTCATCTGAACAGCAAAGCATATTGTCCATAAAACACCATAACCAAGAAATGCACTGATTATAAACAAAAGAAACATATTTATACCAGCAGGGGGAGCAATTCCGACTACAAAAACAGCAATTAGAAATGCTGGAGTAAAGTGAAAGATAAGATTAAAAATGGCATTGCCAGAATTTTCAGCAATCATTCTTCCTTTAAAGCTAATCGGGCGAAGCAGCTCATTAACAATACTTCCGTCAAACAATTTTGATGGAAGAAAATAATCATCAACAAAAAATATAGCACCAAGTCCCATAGAAAGAATAAAGTTTGTTGTTACCATCGACATTGTAATACCATCTATTTCTGTATTAGAGCCATATAATGTCCTGTAAATTGCCCAGAAAATTAAAATCTGAAGGCAAGTATTAAATATACTCATAATGTGATCAAAGCGGTATGCGCTTCGATTCAAAAAACTCTTTTTTGCATATGCTATATATGGTGTCATACTCTCCCAACCTCTCCACCTGTATATATTTTTCTAATAATGCTTTCGATTTCTAGTTCTGAAACATTTAAATCTTTAACATTATAGTTGGTAAGTAGGTGATTCATAAGTTCATTAATCGCTACATCTTTATTTTCAAAAATAAATCGCCTTTTACGTCCGTCAAGTTCGTCAAGACGTTGAATTTCAACATTATCAATTGGGGCAATTTCAATATTCTCATTAAACTCAACATCAAGCTGACGCGTAGTACCATATTTTTCACGGATTCCAAGAAGAGAACCATCATAAACTTTTTCACCTTCATCAATAATAATAAGTCTCTTACAAGTTTTTTCTATATCCTGCATATCATGGGTGGTAAAAATCATTGTAATATTGTCAGTTTCATTTAATTCACGTATAAAGTTACGAATGGTTTCTTTTCCAACAACGTCTACACCGATGGTTGGTTCATCAAAAAAAACAATCTTTGGTGAATGTAGTAATGCTGCTACGATGTCAGCTCTCATACGTTGACCAAGTGAAAGCTGCCTTACTGCTTGATTCATAAAACCTTCCATATCAAGCATTTTGGTCATACGCGTAAGGTTCTTTTGATATGTATCTTCAGGTATACGATATATCGCTTTTAATAATTCAAAGCTATCAATTACAGGTAAATCCCATTGCAACTGAGATTTCTGACCGAATACAACACCAATATCTTTAACATAGCTCTTGCGTTGTATGTATGGGACAACACCATTTACAGAGAGTTCGCCACTTTCAGGATACAAAATGCCAGCCAGCATTTTTATAGTAGTTGATTTACCAGCACCATTTGGCCCAATAAATCCAACCATCTCACCTTGCTCTATTTTAAAACTGATATTTTTAACGGCATGTTTCTTTTCAAACTTTGGAATAAATAGATTTGCAATCATGCCAGAAACACCTTGTGCACGCTTGCTTACCTTGAAGGTTTTGCTAATATTATTTACTTCAATAAAGCTCATATGAATCTGTTAATCTCCTTTATTATAAATTTGTGATACTATATCGGATAAAGCAGGTTTGTGAATTTTTACTTCTTCAATGTATGCTTGCTGTAAAATAAGTTTTATTATTTCAGCAGATGTTATGTGATTGGTGTTATATGATATGTTAAGAATATTTCCATCAATAGTATAGCTTTCAAACGGAATATCTTGTAAATCAGGAAGTGTGCCTTCAAATCTTAGATTTATTGTGTTAACGGGAGTAAATTTATGTGAAAGCATATATTCACTTCCGTAGTAAATTAGTTTGCCATTATCTAGTAAGGCAATTCGCTGACAAAGCTTTGAAACTTCCCACATATCATGAGTAGTTAAAATAACTGTTACACCTGCATCATTTTGCTCTTTAATAATTTCTCTAAAAGTATCTTTGGCATTTTCATCAAGTCCTACTGTAGGTTCATCCAAAATTAAAATAGAAGGACGATGAATAAGAACTGCTCCAAGTTCTGCACGCATACGTTGACCAAGAGAGAGATTATTAACAAGCTGATTTTGGAATTTATCAAATCCAAGTTTTAATGACAATTCGCTATAATCACTACAAAATTGTTCTTCTGGCAGTTTAAATGTACTTTTAAGTAATTTAAAATTATTTTGAATAGTATCAAATTTGCTTAAAAGAGATACATTCGCCATAAGTACCCCAATATTTTTACTGATGCTTTTTCTGTGAATTATAGGGTCTTTGTGTATTGTGCGAACAAGACCAGAATCAGGTGACAAAAGTCCACTGGCAAGTTTTATTAATGTTGTTTTACCAGCACCAGAAACACCTATAATACCAACACATGTACCTTGTGGGATGTGTAGGCATATATTTTCGAGAGCGTATTTTGAACCAAATTTTTTACACACATTATCAAAAGTAATCATATATAAAGTTTAAAACCTTTCTTTTCCAAAATAAATTATATCCCTTGTAATATGCGTATTCAAGGGATTGGGATAAACAGTAGCTATATTGGGATAAAAAATCAAGGTAGCATGAAGCATACACAAAAGTAGCCATCTTCTTCGTAGAAATCACAAAGTCCACTATATTTTTCTGCAATAGATTTTATTTGAGAAATGCCAAGACCGTGTAAGTTAGTTTCAACTTTTGTTGAATTTAGTGAGGGGTTGGTAGCTAGTATAGGGGTGCTAATTCTATTTTTTACAAGAATAGTTTCGTAGCTTCTCTTCTTTGAAATGTTTACATATAATTCAGGGGTTTCTTCTTTAAGACAAGCTTCAATTGCATTGTCAAGAATATTTGAAAGTACTGCTGAAAAATCAAGACTTTCCATTTTGTCAAAAGATAAATTTTCGATTTCAGCCTTAATATTAATGTTCTTTGAGCGTGCATATTCAAGCTTTTCATTTATAATATGATTCATAAGAGAATTGCCGGTTTCAATATAGCTGTGAACAGAATTAAGTTTGTCGAGAATTTCAGAAGTATAAATTTTTGCATTTTTATAATCTTCGTTATTTAGATAAGAAGCAATTACCATTAGATGATTTTTCATATCGTGTTTCATACGTCTAACGTTTTCATGTAATTCACGAATTTCATCACTTTGTTTAAGGCTATGTAAGTTTTCGCTTTTTATTGAATTAAGCTCATATTCAAGCTGTAATTTTTCACCATAAAGAATGGTATAGTTTTCATCAAGAATGTCATATTGACATTTTAAGTCGTTGTATTTTTTCATGCTATAATAAACCTCATTATGCGATTTTTTGCATTTGGTGCATATGCTCTGCCAATTGGGATAATAGTGCCATTATAAAGTTCTAACTCGTCTGTACGTAAAAGAGTAACAGCGGCTTGATTTATAAGAAAACCTTTATGCACACGTATAAATCCATTGCTATTTAATGTGTTTTCAACTGCTGTTATAGTTTCTCTAAAGCGATATTCTTGTGACTTAGTATATAGTCTTAAATAATTTCCTTCTGCTTCGAAATAAAGTATTTCTGATAATAAAATCTTTGTGTGCTCATTACCAAATTTAAAGTAAAAGTAAGATTCTTTTTTTGATAGTTCTAAGACACAATCATTTAGAATTTTCTCGATTTCTATATCAAAATAACTTTTGCGTACAAAGCCAAAAGGGTGGTATTGTAGACTATCGTAAACTAGTTCATCATGGCTAGTGACAAAAATAAGCAAAGGCTTTACTTGTATACTAGATAGTTCCTTTGCTAATTCCAAGCCGCTTATTTGTGGCATATCAATATCAAGAAGTAATATATCACAAGATTTTTCTTTGATTATGGATAATAAGTCATTAGGATTAGAAAACGCATTTATAGAGCAATCAGGAAGATACGTTTTTACTTTACAAACCATATCAGATAATATTTTTTCTTCATCATCACAAATATAAATTAACATTAGTTCAATCCTTTCAAGATAGTATAATATACATCGTATTTCTAAACAAAGTATAGCACAGTAAAGTTGCAAATACTATCATCTTATTATTTTGAAATTAAAAAAATCCTTTGATTAAAGTAAGCATTAACGATATAATTAAAACAGAAAATTAATTAGGAGATTCATGGATTATATGAAAAAAATAGAGATTGATTTGAAGAATTATAAAGAAGATGCAAGCGTATTTAAACGAACAGCAGTAAGAGGAATTATAAAAAGAAATAATAATTATCTAGTTATTTATAGTGATTATGGTGATTATAAATTCCCAGGTGGAGGCATGGAAGAAGGGGAGACACTTGAAGAAACACTTATTAGGGAAGTGAAAGAAGAGACAGGTTATAATGTTATAAATGGCAGTATCACGGAATGTATAGAAGTCTTTGAAAAAAGAAAAGGTGAATATGAGGATATCATGGAGATGAAATCTTATTATTTTTTATGTGATGTAGAAGATGATGCAGGAAATAGAAACCTTGATGATTATGAAAAAGAATATAATTATCAAGTTGAATGGTTGCCACTTGAGGAGATTGTTAGAAGAAATGAGACTGTAGAAGATTTTTCAAACATTCCTTGGATTATTAGAGAAAATCAAGTTATGAAAGTGCTTATGGAAGATGAAAAAGAAAATAAGTAAAAAATAGACAATGTATCAAAATACTCTAAGGAGGTATCGAAGTGAAAATATTAAATACGGGATACACGAGTAGTACAGACACACAGCAGAAAACTAAAACAAGTGAAACACAAAAACAACAAAGTTTTAGTGATGTTCTGACATTGACAGCGGTTGGAGGAAAAAAGACTATGGTATGTCAAGATGCACTTTTTTCAATGGGAAGTGCAGTTACAGGCGAGTCAGGTAATGTTTATAGGGCAGACAATTATTCAGAAGAAAATCCAATATATTTAGTAAAAGGAATTAATGCAAAAGGTGAAGAATACGAACAAATAGTAGATGCAAGCAAAATCAATCTGGAAAATTGTTCATTTATAGAACTTATGGTATCAAATGTAGAAGCTGGAAATACATCAGATAAGAGTTTTTTACAAATGGGTGTTATAAGAGATAAAGCAAGTTGTAGTAGTTATTTTGACAAGGCAAATTATTTATTTAGTATATATGAATTGTTAAAGGAACAAGAACAGCTTGGAAATTGGGATAGTTATTTATTATATGAGAAGTGGAAAGGTCGATAATTATGGATTTTATAAAACTAATGAATTCAACTGAATATGATTTTCTTCGAAGTAATAAAAGATTAGGAAAACGTATTATTTTGATGGGACTTGGTGGTAGTTATGCTTATGGAACCAATAATGAGAATAGTGATATTGATTTTAGAGGAATTACACTTAATTTGCCATCAGATTTATTGGGGTTAACTGAATTTGAGCAGTATGAAGATAATGTCACAGATACGGTTATATATTCTTTTAATAAAGTTGTGAAGCTTTTGATTGAGTGTAATCCAAACACTATAGAGCTATTAGGATTAGACGAGAATCAGTATTTAATAAAAACGCAGTTAGGTCAAGAATTATTAGATAATAAGAATTTATTTATGTCAAAGAGAGCTGCAAAGACATTTGGCGGATATGCATGTGCTCAGCTAAGGAGATTACAAAATGCTATTGCTAGAGATTCGATGCCACAACAAGAGCGTGAACAACATATTTACAACTCAGTCAAAAATGCTTTAGAGGATTTTAGGCGTAAGAATGAGATGTTTGATAAAGGAAATATTAATATTTATATAGACAAGTCAGATAGTACAGAGTTTGAGACAGAAATATTTATAGATGCAGAATATAAACATTTACCATTGCGTGACTACGAAAATATGTTAGGTGCTATGAATAGTGTAATTAGGGATTATGATAAAATAGGAAAACGCAACAAGAAAAAGGACGATAATCATTTAAATAAACACGCAATGCATTTGATACGTTTATTTATGATGGCAATTGATATTTTGGAAAAAGGTGAAATAAGAACACATAGAACAGATGATTTAGAACTGCTTAGAAGTATTAGGTGTGGAGATTTTCAAAAAGAAGATAGAACATTTTCAAAAGAATTCTATGATCTATTATCTGATTATGAGAAAAGGCTAGAGATATCAACTCAGGATTCAAAATTGCCAGATAATCCAGATATGGAAAAGATTGAGAAGTTTGTGGAGTATGTGAATAGAAAAGCGATAGAAGGTGAATTTTGTGAGAGATATTAGAAAAGAGATAGTAGAAAAGTTATCAGCGATTGAGCAGAAAGAAAATGTAAAGATTCTATATGCAGTAGAGTCTGGCAGCAGAGCTTGGGGTGTTGAATCTATTGATAGTGATTATGATGTAAGGTTCGTCTATGTAAGGCAGAAGGAAGATTATTTATCTTTACAAGAAAAAAGAGATGTCATTGAATGGCAGCTTGATGAAGTGTTAGATATTAATGGTTGGGATTTAAAGAAAACTCTTATACAGTTTCACAGGGGAAATGCCACTTTATTTGAGTGGGCGAATTCTCCAATAGTTTACAAGACAACAGATGCTTGGAAAGAAATATATGAGATTTCTAAGAACTATTTTTCTAGAAAAGTAGCACTTTATAATTATTATGGAATGGCAAATAGTACATATAAACAGTACTTACAAGGAGATGAGGTAAAGTATAAAAAATATATTTATGCCCTAAGACCAGTTTTAGCATGTAAATTTATTGAGGAAAATAATGCTATTCCACCAGTGAAGTTTGAAGACTTATTAAAGCAGATATTGCCGAAAGAATTGTCAGATGAAATTAACCAGATGCTTATTATAAAAGCAAAAACTGATGAAAAGGATTTAAAACCAAGGTTGCCAATAATTCATAAGTACATAGAGGATGAGATTGTCAAATACGAACAATTGTCAAAGAATATGAAGGATGACAGAACCAATGCTTGGGATGAATTAGATGAGTTGTTTCGTAATGCAATATATAATTTTTGAATTTAATTAAAAATATCTTGTGTGAAATCTAAGAATGAGGTATTCTAAAAGGGTACAATAAAATTACAAAGTAAAATTTAAATTAATACAATATAGGAGGACAAAAAGGTTTATGAAACAGGATATGATAGTTATTTTAGATCTTGGAAGTACAGAGAATACAGTTTTAGCAAGAGAGATTAGAGCATTAGGTGTATATAGTGAGATTTATCCTCATGATATTACAGTTGCAGAAATAAACGCATTACCAAATGTAAAAGGTATTATTATTTATGGAGGACCAAACCATATCGTTGAAGGTGTTCGTATTGATGTATTAGATGATATCTATAAAATGGGAATTCCAGTTATGTCAATCGACCATGAACTAGCAAAATGCGAAGAAAGATATGCAACTTGGGAAGAAGCAGTTGCAAATTTAAAATCATTTGTATTTGATAAATGTAATGCAGAAGCTAATTGGAATATGAAAAACTTTGTTGCTGACCAAATCGAGTTAGTAAAGAAACAAGTTGGAGATAGAAAAGTATTACTTGCATTATCAGGTGGTGTAGACAGTTCGGTTGTAGCTGCACTTTTATTAAAGGCAATAGGCAAGCAATTGGTTTGTGTACATGTGAATCATGGATTAATGAGAAAAGGTGAATCAGAAGACGTAATTGAAGTATTTAGAAATCAATTAGATGCTAACCTCATTTATGTAGATGCAACAGAGCGTTATTTAACAAAATTAAAAGGTGTTGCTGACCCAGAAGAAAAAAGAAAAATTATTGGTACAGAATTTATTCGTATTTTTGAAGAAGAAGCACGTAAACTTGAAGGAATTGATTTCCTTGGACAAGGTACAATATACCCTGATATCGTGGAAAGTGGAACAAAGACTGCAAAAATGGTTAAGTCACACCATAACGTAGGTGGTTTACCAGAAGATTTACAGTTTGAATTAGTAGAGCCACTTCGTCAGTTATTTAAAGATGAAGTAAGACAGTGTGGATTAGAATTAGGACTTTCAGATGAGATGGTATTTCGTCAACCATTCCCAGGCCCAGGACTTGGTGTTCGTTGCCTTGGAGAAATCACAAAAGAAAGATTAGAAGTAGTAAGAGAATCAGATGCAATCCTTCGTGAAGAATTCCAAAACGCAGGATTAGACAAAACAGTATGGCAGTACTTTACAGCTGTGCCAGATTTCAAATCAGTAGGAATGCGTGATAATGCAAGAACATTTGAGTATATGGTAATTATTAGAGCGGTAAATACAATAGATGCTATGACAGCTACGATAGAGCAGGTGGAATGGCCAATACTTCTAAAGATAACAGATAGAATTTTAAAAGAAGTTAAGAATGTAAATAGAGTTTGCTATGATATAAGTCCGAAGCCAACAGCTACTATTGAATTTGAATAAGGATAAAGCTATGTAATGGCAAAATAAAGGTGTTCAACGGAAGTTAACTTTCGTTGAGCACCTTTTGTTTTGACGGTATAGGATGCAACCTTTTAGCAAGATGAAACAAAGTGAAGTCTAGTCAAGGCATGGCTTGTATAGTATAAAGAAGGAAGTTTTTGTATTCACACATGATAGTTTTTAATTTTAGATTTTTAAAATGAAAAATAGATTGCTATTAAAATAGATTAGGGATACAATAAATTTGTAAAACATTTATTGTATTAAGCAATGTAAAGATTGCATTATGGTAATAATAAATCTATAAGATGGATTAATATTAATATATTTAGAGAAAAAATAGTTGTAAAAGTATTGATAAATGAATAGTTAGTGGTGAATGTGAATCTAGTAGAATGGAGGAGTATAATGATTCATTTAAAAATAGAGACCTTACTGGAAGGACAAGTTGTTGAAAAGAATAGAGTTGAATATAAGGAAGGTTGGAATCCGTCCGATATTATCCATACTATTTGTGCATTCGCAAATGACTTAGATAATGTTAATGGTGGTTATGTAGTAATTGGAGTTGTTGCTGAGGATGGTATTCCAATTTTGCCACCAGTAGGAATAAAACCTGAATTGCTTGATAATATACAACAGGAAATATTTCAGTATTGTAATCGTATTGAGCCAAGATATATTCCTAACATTGAAGTGGTTGAATACCCAGATCCGGACACATACCTCATTTATCTTAAATGTTCAGCCGGTGATGCGGGTCCTTATCAGGCACCAGTAGATGTATATTCAAAAAAGAGTGATAAGTCAGATAAGACAATGAAATACTGGATTCGTCCAGCTTCACTCACTACGGTCGCAAAACCAAAGGAGATATCGGAATTATATGAGAAATTTAATTCAGTTCCATATGATGATCGAATTAACAGAATGGCTTCCATTGACAATATTAGACGTGGTTTCGTCGAGGATTTCCTACGCGATAGCAATAGTTCTCTGGCAAACGAACTCAATAATAGAACATTGGAAGATTTGTTAGTGTCACTAGAGGTTGCCAATGAAACGGATACGGACTTGGCTATTCGTAATATAGGAATTCTTATGTTTGCTGAAAGACCTGATAAATTTATTCCGGGAGCACAGATTAATCTGGTGAAATTCAATACTTCAGAGGCAGAGGCTTCAAGAGATTTTGTTGAAAAGATTTTCACAGGACCTATATGGAAACAGGTAAAAGATGCCTTGGATTATATTGATACCAATGTTATTGAGGGAAAAGTTGTTAAAATTGTAAATCAAGCAGAATCTGTGAAATATTACAACTATCCATATAATGCGTTAGAAGAAGCTGTTGTAAATGCTGTATTTCATAAATCATACAGAGATGCTTCACCAGTAGAAATTCGAATATACGTAGATGAAATTGTCATTCTTAATTATCCTGGTCCGGCCAAATGGATTGATATGGAAAAATTTGCACAAGGAAAGGTTCGAGCAAGAAAATATAGAAATCGACGAATAGGAGAATTTTTTAAAGAACTAGACTTGTCAGAAAAACAGTCTACAGGTATTCCTACCATTTTAGCTGAATTAAAAAAGAATGGTTCACCGATGGCAGAGTTTGAGACTGATATAGAACGAAATTATCTGGAGACGACGATTAAAATTAGAGATGGATTTGAAGTCAAAGAAAACATCAATCAAAAAAATGAGCAGAGTTTGAGCAGAGTTTTGATTGAAGTTTTAAGTAAAAAAGATTTTGATAAAGTGAAAGAAATTGTTTCATTACTTGAACAAAAAGGAAATGTGACACCAAAAGAAGCAAAAGAAAAGTGTGGAAAATCAACCGCAACAACCGTAAGGTATCTGCGAATACTAGTTGATTCAGGATATGTTATACAAGAAGGAAATACAAATAATCTTATATATAAAAACACACTAAAAAATCATTATGATAAGGAATAAAAGAATATGAATGAAAAAAAGATCTATTGTTTTTGTTTCCGGGGTGTATGGTGTTGGAAAAAGTACTTTATGTTGTAACTTATCTAATAATGATTACTTGCCGTTTTATTCTGTTGGGGACTTAATAAGTAGAATTAATGGAGAAAAATATGGATCAAATAAGAAAGTAAAAAATAAAAACACAAATCAAGATATTCTAGTAGATGAAGTTTTAAACGTATCGAAGGATCAAGATTTGATTATTTTAGTAGGCCATTTTTGTATAATGGGACAAAATGATAAGCCTGAAGAACTACCTAGCTATAATAGAATAGGCCTAGAATTGACATTAAATGGTAAGGAGCATACAAAACCTAATGATATAATCAAAATTCTTACGTAATCGATTCTAGGGAGGCTTATTTGAAGAAGAACTGATAGAAGAGGTGTATAATTTGAGTTTAAAACAGAGAGAGTTAATACAACGACATATTACCACACATACAGTACGTTCATCTGAAGATAGATCTGCTGTTAGTTATTTAGAGAGTGTTTTAAATCCGGGAGGAAGGATTAATACTGCATTCTCCAGTGATGATAAATGGCCAAATCATGATGGAACTTTTGAATATGTCTCAAATCCAGATATATCAAGACAACCAGTACAAAATTTTGTTGTTCAAATAAAGGGAACTCATATTTATCAAGAACAAAATGGAGTGGTTTCGTATTGTCTTCAGAGCTTGGCATTTCCTGCATTTATTGCACGGGAAATAACAGCAGATCCGGGTATATTGTTTGTAGTTTTGAATCCAGATAGTAGAAATGATAAAAGGATATTTTGGAAGTGGTTGTCGCCGTTAGCATTGTGTGATATTGATTTTGCTAAGGATAGTAAAACAATTAAGTTTTATCCCCAGGAGGAAATCAAGGATACTGATGAGAGTATTGATTATTTTTGTGAAAAAATAAATTGTATTATTGATAATCATTTGTTTTTGCATAAATTAAATTCTGATAATTTAGAACAAGAAGAAGCATTGGGGATTGTGGATTATCAGTGTAAAGAAATTTCAAATTGTATTGATTTTTTGTATGAGGATCCAAGATGCAGAGATGAAGTTTCGAGAAGAGTTGTAAGAGCTTTGTATGATTTGTGTTATGCAAGTATTATATTAAATGCATATAAAAGAGGATATACAAATGTAAGCGAAAAATTAGCGTGGGAAGTATCTCGATTTAGCGTTGAGACAAAGTATTTAAGCAATTTTTTGAAAGGATTAAAATTTATCAGTTATCGCATTCCTAAAGATGGACAAGCAGAAAGGTTAATGCTTAAATATTATGACTATCTTTGGGAAATTAGGAGGCTTTTGAAAAATGACTTTAATATTAATGTATTAGATAATCTAGAAAAATTCCCTTTAGATTTAGACACAGTTGATTCAGATTACTACGAGATGGTTGCAGATAGTATTGAGAAAATGGATTTAACACCAAGGAATGTTAGAGTTTCTAGGTATTATATTCAAAGAATTATTCCGTTTTTTGTTAATGGAGAACGATATTTTGAGATTACTCTTCAATTGGCTGGATTATATTCAACAAAGTTTAATAGGGTAACAGTCTATAGTAAGAAGAATGTTTCAACAAATTATTCCATACAAATAGCATATACAGAAACTGAAATAGAACTATGGGGTATAAAAAACAAAATTAAGGTTTTAAATGATTGGAAGGTTGCAATCGCTCCGGCATGCTTAAATAAGTTCGCAAAGATGATTCAAATACATACAAAAATTAACCGTACTTATGGTGAGTATATAGCATTGATGAATTTTCTTACGGAGACAGGTATGAATCTATTGGAATTCATAAATTTGAGTGATAAGCGATTTGAACAAATATTTGATGCTGTATATGGTTCCACAAATACACATATATTCGCTGATGTATTATTAGAGGTAAGAAATAAATACTCGAAATCGTCACACAAAAAAGGAAAAAATACAGTTGGTTATGCACTGGTAAATATGAGAGAGGAGATATTAGAGGATTTATTTCCTAATCAATTTAATCCCAAAAAGCTTTCAGATGAATTATATATAAGTAGTAAATGCTATCCGTTTGATAGTAATCCACTTATTTCAAATCTTGTGGGAACAAAAACAAGTAAAAATGATAGAGAGAGTGTTATTGAAATAGTAGACGACACAAATGCAGTAGGTTTAGCATTGCCGTATATGATGATTGAAAAAATAATCAGTGAAACAGGAGAACTATTGTTCGGAAAAGACAAAATAGCAACTGAAGATGCGATTAGAAATTACAATAACAGTCTGGACCCATGGGAAAAAAGACAAGGATATTCTATTATTGAAAAGAACGGATTGGTTTGTATCGAATCTTATTATGATACAACGATTAGCATACTTCATAATTTATTGGAGTTGTCCCATAGTACTAATCAAGAACAGCAAAGAGAAAACGAAAAATATCTTAAAAACTGTGGAATCAAATGGGATGATTCTACAAAAGAAGTTGCTTTAAAATATCTCTTTGTGAATTCAAATGTAATACTTATTTATGGAGCGGCCGGAACGGGTAAAACAACATTAATTAACCATATTTCCAATGTGATGAGACAATCTACAAAACTGTATCTTACAAAGACACATACAGCATTACAGAATGTGCAAAGACATTTAAAATATAAAGATAAAAATTGTGAATTTTCAATTATCGATAGTATTACAAGAAGTAATTCGATGGTAAATTATGATATCGTTTTTATAGATGAATGCAGTACAATAGATAATCGTACTATGAAAGAATTACTTAGCAGAATAAGTAAGGGAACAATGCTAGTATTGTCAGGAGACATATATCAGATTGAATCTATTGATTTTGGCAACTGGTTCTATTATGCAAAGGACATAATAAAAAGAAAAGGAGCTATTATCGAGCTACAGCATACATGGAGAACAGACAATGAAGAATTGAAAAGCTTGTGGAATGAGGTTCGTAAAAAAGCGCCCATTATTACGGAAAAGTTATCTATGAATGGTACTTTCACAGAAAATTTAGGAGAAAATATATTTCATATAGAAGAAGATGAAGTTGTTCTTTGCTTAAATTATGATGGAAAATTTGGATTAAACAATATGAATCAATATTTTCAAAATGCTAATACACAAAGTGAAGCATATTCATGGGAAGAGTGGACGTTTAAAGTTGGGGATCATATCATATTTACGAACACAAAGCGTTCGACGTTATTATATAATAATTTGAAAGGTACAATTGCTAACATTGAAAAGAATGAAGCAAGGATAGTATTCACAATTGATGTTAAAACACACATAACAGAAGATCAATGTCATTATGAATCTTTCGACTACATATCAATAACAGAAGAAGGAACAAGAATTAAAATCGAAATAATTGCTTGGGATGATGAACTATCAGAGGACGATAAACTTAAGACAGTAATTCCATTTCAACTTGCTTATGCAATTTCTATTCATAAGGCACAAGGTTTAGAATATAAATCTGTTAAAATAGTAATTCCTTCAAGCAACGCTGAAAAAATAACACATTCCATTTTTTATACAGCTATAACAAGAGCAAAAGAGAATTTGAAGATATTCTGGAGTCCAGAGACTATGAAAATGATCGTAGAGAGTTTTACAGATGAAAATGTTGAACAAAGAACACTTTCGATTATTAAGGAAGAATTGCAACGCAAGGATTTAGAGTTTTAATCTAAATCTATGGATTGATAGATGATTTGTGTAGCGAAAAAGGTTGACCAGTACAGAGTTCTTAAAAAAGAGTATAAAAAGGTAAAACGTATTGCAACTTCAAAAGCAAAACCAGAGAATCAAGATGTCGTTTAAGGTGTCGCTTAACATGTCGCTCAAGAGAAATTAGTTTTACAGGAATTAATTATAAGATTAATAAAAGAAAGTAGTAAATTGACGAGAAAACAAATTGTTGGCTAATTGTAAAGGAGGCATACATCTGGACGATAAAGATAAAATAATACAAGAGTTACAACAAAAAGTATTCAATTTGGAATCTAGAGTGGAATACCTTCAAGGTATCTTGATTGAAGCAAAAATTCCCTATGAAACTAAAATAAGGCAATCAGAAGAAATCGTATTGAATACTGATTCTACAGAAGAAAATCAAGGAGCACGTATCCTTCCAGAAGTAATAACTAGGAACCATGCTAAGTTTTTTTATTCTATGTTCAAAGGAAGAATAGATGTATATAGTAAACGTGGAAGTAAGCCGAATTCTAAATCAAGAAAGACTGGTTACTATACACAATGCTGGAATTTTTGGAAAGATGGAGTATGCCCTAAGAAATTTGGTAATAAGATAAAATGTGGTGAGTGTAAGAATCAAAACTATAAGTCTTTGAATGGTGAAAATATAATAAGTCACCTAAAAGGTGAAAGAGAAGATTGCTCTGACGTAATTGGATTATATCCAATGTTCCCAGATGAAACTTGTAATTTCCTTGTTTTTGATTTTGATAATCACGATGAAAAAACAAATGGGGATGATTTTGCAAATACTGACAATGAGTGGATAGAAGAAGTAAATGCAATGCGTGACATATGTAATAACAATGCTATTCAGGTACTAGTGGAACGTTCAAGGTCAGGAAAGGGTGCACATATATGGTTGCTTTTTGAAGAACCTATTCTGGCATCAGTAGCTAGAAAATTTGGAACAGCATTACTTACAAAAGGTGCAGAATCTGTAAATCAAAAGAATTTTAAATCTTATGATAGAATGGTACCAGCACAGGATCATATGCCAGAGGGTGGATTGGGTAATTTGATTGCGTTACCATTACAGGGACAAGCTTTGAAAAATGGAAATAGTGCTTTTATTGATGAAAAGTGGAATGCATATCCAAATCAATGGAAAGTTCTAAAAGAGACCAATAAAATATCCAAAGATTTTATTGAGGAAAAAATAAATGAATGGGCGGCGGACGGATTACTTGGAACACTAGCAGATGATATGAGTGGGAACATTGAAAAAAGTAAAAGTGAAGAGTCAAAGCCATGGGAAAAGAAAAAACAGAGATTCGAGTTGTCTGATGTTGATGGGATTTTATCCATCACATTGGCCAATCAGCTATATATTGATATAGAGAATGTAAAACCAAGGATGCAGAATCAAATTCGAAGATTAGCTGCCTTTAGCAATCCAGAGTTTTATAAGAATCAAGCGATGGGGTTTTCAACACAAGGAACTGCAAGAATTATATCTTGTAGTCAAGATATAGACCATTATGTTTGTATTCCGCGTGGTTGTGAAGAAAAACTTTTAGAACAACTAACGGATTCAGGTATACCGTTTAAAAAAGAAGATTACAGGCAAGCAGGTAGAAATATATCAATATGTTTTAGTGGGGAACTGTATCCAGAACAGCAGAAGGCAGCAGATAAAATGCTAGATTATGATATAGGAATACTTGGTGCAGCTACTGCGTTTGGAAAAACAGCAGTTGGAGCATATCTGGTATTTGCACGTAAAGTTAACACTTTAATATTGGTTCACAATACAGAAATTATGAAAAACTGGGTGGATGATTTTGAAAAATTTCTACATATTGATGAAGAACCACCAGAGTATAAAACAGCGACGGGTAGAATAAAGAAGAGGAAAAGTGTAATTGGGCGTATGTATGCAGGTCATAATTCAGTTACTGGAATTATAGATGTTGTAATGATTTCATCCCTTGGTAAAAAAGGTGAGATCAACCAAATGGTGAAAGATTATGGTTTAGTTATCATGGATGAATGTCACCATGGGGCTTCTCAAACGGCAGAAGAAGTATTAAATGAAGTTAGTGCAAAATATGTCTATGGGTTAACAGCTACTCCCAAACGTGATGATGGTCAGGAGCAGAAAGTATTTATGCAGTTTGGTCCTATACGATATCGTTACACAGCTAAGGACAGGGCTAAAGAGCAAGGAATAGAACAATTTGTTTATCCGCGTTTTACAAGATTGGTACATGTTGAAGGAGAAAATCTTAATATAAATAAAGCATACCAGATGGTAAGGGAGAGTGATATCAGAAATAATCAGATTATTTCTGACGTAGAAGATTGCCTTGTAAATGGACGAACGCCTTTAGTGTTAACTAAATTCAAAGATCATGCAGCTTATTTATATGATAAGCTAAATGGAAAAGCAGACCATATTTTCTTGCTGCAAGGAGGAAAAAGTAATAAAGAACGGGACTTAATTAGAACGCAAATGAAGGAAGTACCAGAAAATGAAACTATTATACTTGTTGCAATTGGACAGTATATTGGGGAAGGGTTTAATTATCCGAGACTGGATACTATGATGCTAGCAACACCAATTGCATGGCAGGGCAATGTAGAACAATATGCAGGAAGATTACATAGAGATTTTGAAGGTAAACAGGATGTAATTATATATGATTATGTGGATGCGCATATTCGAGTACTGGAAAGAATGTATCATAAGAGACTTCGTGCATATAAGAAAATCGGTTATGAAATTTGCTTAGCTTTAACAGATAAGAAGCAGATTGCAAATGCTATTTACGATAATGAAAACTATGTGGGAATTTATGAAAAGGATCTTCTTGAAGCAAATAAAAATATTATTATTTCTAGTCCAGGCATTAATGAAAAGAAAGTGAAAAATATTATTTCGCTGATACGAAAAAGGCAAGAATTTGGTGTATCTGTGATGGTTATAACGTTGAAGGCAGAAAGCTATCCAGAAAATAGAGTAGAGAAGACTAGACAGCTGATAAATCAGCTTATAGAGGTTGGAATAAAGGTTAGACAAGAACCAATCATGCATGAACATTATGCGATAATTGATGAGGAGATTGTATGGTATGGAAGCATGAATTTGTTGTCTAGTGAAAAAGAAGATGACAATCTAATGAGAGTTGTGAGTAAGGAAATAGTTATGGAACTTATGGAAATTACATTAGGTGTGAAGAGGAATACAGAATAGTAACTTCACCAGTCTTTTTAACCTTTCCATAAATACTTGGCACCATCAAGCATATCAACAATAGCTTTAAGCATTAGTTCATATTCAGAAACTCTGAAGCCTTTAGATTTAAAGCCTGCTACTAATTTGCTACTAAAAGAACAAGAAACGATACGAAAAGCATAATATTTTATGAAATACATATACCAGAAACCGCCATTTATCAACATTTGACATGCTATGGTATAATGCTCGGGACGAGTTTGAATAATATTTGAGAAAAATAGAACTAGTATATATGCGTGTTCCAAACAAATATGCTTAAGCTTTTGCGACAATTTGGTTCAATCTCAAAGAATAAAATTATCTTAATATAACATAAAAAAACCTTACAGATTTTCAAACAATGAAAGTATGTAAGGTTATTTTTATGTTACACCATTTTAAGACCGATACTAGTGGCGTTTGTATCCTAATCCTGATTTAAACGGCTGCATATTCGCAAGATTTTTTAAAGCAAGAATCTGGAGTTCCCTTGATAATCCTTCCTTTATTGAGACAGAACCATCTTCATTAAATACATATAATATCGGAGCTGCTTGGTTTTTAAAATACTCATTAGCCCTCTCACCCACCATGCCGATATCATCTGGCAATGCCTTGGCTTGGGTACGTAAAAACTCTTGAACTTCTTCATAATCAACCATTGTAATACGGTCGTTTACAGGTAGCTCAGAATCAGTAGCGGATATGTCTTGTTGATTTGGAAGTGCAAAAACATCAGCTGACTTTCCACTTCTAGCTGCAGTTGTGTAGTTTGGGTTGTAAAGATTGTTGTTGATACTAGTAATCATTGATATACTCCTTTCTGATTACATTTATGCTGTACAATTTAAATATACTCTGTATTTACTATCGACATAAATTTAAAAAAAATTAGGTAAAGCGGATTTAATGATGATAATCAAGAAAAATCAAATTTGAAGAGGTCTAAAATTGTTGATTTTCTAATAGGTGTCCAGTATAATAAAAACGTGGCAAGTTTGAATAATTATTTATTGAATACAATAAACTAATAATGGAATAAAAATTTAAGAAATGGAAGGTGTATTTTATGACAAAAATGCAAAAATATGTTGCTGAATTCATCGGCACACTAACATTGGTATTCATGGGATGTGGAAGCGCAATGTTTCTAGGATGTGATGTACCAGGAGGACACTTAGCTGTAGCTCTTTGTTTTGGTTTATCCATAGTTGCTACTGCTTATGTAATTGGCAATGTTTCTGGATGTCATATTAACCCAGCAGTGTCATTGGCTGTATTAATCAATAAGGGAATGGATGTAATCGATTTCTGCGGCTATGTTGTTGCACAGGTTCTAGGTGCTCTTGCAGGTGCTGGATTACTGAAGATGCTTACCGGTTTTGGTATTGATGACTTAACTGGCGGACTTGGTTCTAATGATGTTGTAAATGCTGGTGGTGCTGGCGGTGCAATCATCGTAGAAATTCTTCTGACATTCTTCTTTGTTTTCACAATCTTAGGTGTTACCTCTGATGAAAAGAAAAGCAGCGTTGCAGGAATTGTAATTGGTTTAACTCTTACATTTGTACATATTGTAGGTATTCCACTTACTGGTACATCTGTAAACCCAGCTCGAAGCATTGGGCCAGCTCTTTTTGTATGTGGAGATGCACTTGCTAATGTTTGGGTATTTATTGTAGGACCATTAGTAGGAGCGGCTTTGGCAGCAGTTGTATTTAAGTTTTTTAAGGTTAAAAAACAAGCATAAGTAATTGTTAAATGTGTAAAGGGACATATCAAGATCAACAGTATTTAGAGATTGTGCGAAAATCAAAAAGTTCACAGGTGCTATGTATGAAAAAAACTCTGATAAGCAACGTCATTTGGGTTATCATAAATAACTGTAGAATTGAAATCTTTAGTACGTTATAACAAATGCTTCAGTACTAAATGCTTTACCTTGGTATTCTCCAGATAACACATAAATGCCAGCCAATGCTTCAGGATATAAAGTGATAGGGATATAAAAAGTAGTGTTGTCGTTTTCGATAACTCGTTTATATTGGTACTCACTACCGTAAATACCATAGTTGTTAATATCCATCTCATTACCATCATGGGTCATTTTCCATGAACTAAATACACCTGGATACAAACGGCTGTGGATACCAGAAAATTTTAAGACTGCATATATCATATCAGTTTCTTGTGAATCTTCAAGGGAAATATTCTTCAATGCATCAGCAGGCGGGGATAGAGCAGTGGAATCTAAGGAAACGTTATTCCACACGACTTCCGATGTCCATCCGGTAGGTAATATATCAGTCTCTATAAGTATTAACCAAGATGCCATATCACAAGTACCTATTTCTGGGGTATGTCGATCTATGAAAACTTGTAAAACTTCGCCATTAGCTGCTATTGATGTAACATTGTGTCGAACTGAACCACTGCCTTCATAAGTAAATGCAATAACAAGAGAATGTTGGTTGAAATAATCATCATTGTATTTAGTGGTATTATCAAAAACTTCCTCAGACAAACGCACACTATCGAATGAAGCAACTTGCGTGGCATAATCTTGCAGTTCGTTCACGGAACGGATAATAGTTACATTTTCATCATGATTACCTTGCCAATCACTACGATAATAAGAAGCTAACCAATTGTCATAAGGATTAAGTATTGGTTCTATGGTTGTGATGTCTTCTGTTGTCTCAGAAATACCTTGGCCAGTTGTTGAATCTGTATGACAAGCTGACAGTACAAATATCATTAAAGAAAGAATTAAAAAAGATAATATAAATCGTTTCACACACGCACCTCCTGAATCTATTTGCTTACATTATATACCAAATCACAGATTTACTCAATGAATATACAATTTATCTTTAAAAAGAAAGCAGAAAGAAACCACCTCTGAAATCGTGTATGTACCGATTCTCAAGAGGTGGTCTTTCTTCATACTAGAAATATATTTAATCATATTTCTTTTTTTCTTTTTTTACTTTGGTTTGACCAGTAGGTAGCTCAGCTGGTTTCTTTTTTGTTTCTTTTTTAACTTCACCTTTTTGTGGCATTATAAGCACCGCCTTTCTTTTTATAAATGTAAAATTCGTATATTGCAATCTGTTTCTAGCGCTATCAATATTATAGCACAATTCTGTAAAAAAAGCTTGATTATATTTAGAAACCTGAATATTTGGGTTGTGCATTTTAAGATAGTTTATTATAATAATAAGCATGTAAGATTTTGTATTATTTTAATAAACAAGATGTAAAGATTCGGATTAGCTATATTGTAGAAATTGTGGAGGATAAAGAAATATAATGATTACACTTTCAAATATCAATAAAACTTTTCGTGTAGCCAAACGACAGGCCGGATTCGGTCATGCTGTTAAGGCTTTATTTTCTCGTGAATACGAACTTGTTAAGGCTTTAGATGATGTCAGCTTTACAATAAATGATGGTGAAATGGTTGGGTATATAGGCCCTAACGGTGCAGGAAAAAGCACAACTATAAAAATAATGTGTGGTATTTTAACGCCAGACAGTGGCATTTGCAATATTAACGGACGAACACCGTGGAAAGAGCGTGTTAATCATGTCGGTGAAATAGGTGTTGTTTTCGGTCAACGCAGTCAGCTTTGGTGGGATGTCCCTGTTATAGACAGTTTTGAACTCATCCGTGATATTTATAATACAGAGGAAAAAGCCTATAAAAACAACCTTGATGAATTGACGGAATTACTCAATTTAAGCGAGTTGCTTAAAACCCCTGCACGAACTCTTAGCCTTGGTCAGCGTATGCGCTGCGAAATTGCGGCTTCACTCCTACATAATCCTAAAATATTATTCCTTGATGAGCCAACTATTGGACTTGATGCCGTTTCAAAAATCGCTGTGCGACAGTTCATTAAAAAGCTAAACGCTGAACATGGTACAACTGTTATTTTAACAACCCATGATATGCAGGATATAGAAGCATTAACAGAACGTATTATGCTTATTGGTAAGGGAAAAATCTTGCTTGACGGCAGTCTTACTGAATTAAAAAAACGTTTCTCACAAAGTAAAACGCTCGTGGTCGAATACAACGGTAATGCACCCCAAATTTGCGATGGTATGACATTCACTGAAATGAAAGAAGGGCGGATTGTAATTGCACTCGACCCGAGTGTTCTGCCCGTTTCCGATGCAATAACTCATTTTGCAGCGCAGACGGAATTACTTGATGTTTCCGTTTCAGGTGTTACCTCAGAAGAAATGGTTGCGGCATTATATAAGGAATACAGCATATGAAAAAATACTTAACAATATTTCGTATACGTTTCATTCATGGTGTGCAATACAGGATAGTGGTTTTTTCGCTTATATTTACAGGTTTTCTGTGGGGACTGATGTTGGTTTTAGCTTATTCGGCTTTTTACCGCAGTGACCCAGACGCTTTCCCGATGACATTATCACAAACGATTTCATATATGTGGCTGCAACAAGCATTTTTAATGTTATTTTCGGTGACATTTGCAGACAGCGAAATCGAAACATCTATCGAGAACGGAGCGATAGCTTATGAGCTTGTTCGCCCTGCAGATTTATACGGTCGTTGGTTTTTTCGTGCCAGTGCAGGTCGTGCCGCATTTACAGTATTTAGACTCCCGTTATTGGTAGTTGTATTATTTCTGCCCGCTCCGTACAATTTATCGCTCCCTCCGAATATTTTTCAATTGATTATGTTTTTGCCATCGGTCATACTGGCGTTAGGCGTTACGGTAGCTTTTGCTATGCTTATGTATGTTTCAATGTTTTATACAACTTCATACAGAGGTGTGAGGGTGCTGCTGATAGCGGCAACGGCATTTTTTACAGGAGCAGTTATACCGTTTCCTTTCTTTCCAGCGGCGGTACGAACTGTGCTTGAAGCACTTCCATTTGCAGCAATGCAGAATATGCCGCTTCGTATATACAGCGGTAATATAGCAGGAGCAGATGCATTGAAAGGTATACTATTTCAAATTATATGGTTTGTTTTGCTCGTAGTTGTTGGAAAATACTTAATGAATCGTTCATTAAAAAGGGTGATAGTGCAAGGAGGGTGATGTAATATGAAATTATACTTAAAATTTCTGTCTATTTTTATGAAAAGCGAAATGCAACATAAAGCATCATTTGCTTTTTTAACGATAGGTAATTTTTTAATGCAGTTTTCGACTTTCTTGGGTGTATATTTTATGTTTCATCTGTTTTATAACGTAGACGGGTTTACATATGGTCAAGTTTTACTTTCCTTCGCTGTTGTTATTATGGCATTTTCTTTCGCTGAAATGTTCGGGAGCGGTTTTGAGCGACTCCCAAATATGCTTGCAAATGGTGAATTTGACCGTGCTTTAGTTAGACCGAGGAGCATTATTTTTCAAGTGCTTACATCAAGGTTATCACCTTTTAGAATTGGTGCAACTATACAAGCAGCAGTCGTAATGATTTGGGCGATTCCTAACAGTAATGTTGTTTGGTCTTGGGATAAGATTTTGACCCTTTGCCTTATGGTGATTTGTGGAAGTTTGATTTTTGCTGCTTTATTTCTTATTCAAGCTGCTTTTGCGTTTTTTACCACCGAAGGATTGGAATTTATGAATGTACTGACATATGGAGGACGTGACCACGGTCGTTACCCATATTCTATATATGGTAAAGAGGTTTTGAGGTTTCTTACATTTGTGATTCCTTTAGCGTTGTTCCAATATTATCCGCTATTGTATTTGTTAGATATGGAGCAAAGTGTATTTTACATGTTAACACCGTTATTGGGATTGCTGTTTCTAATTCCGAGCTATGCATTTTTTCGATTTGGTTTAAGGCACTATAAGTCAACTGGTTCGTAGAGAATCCGGCATTATATAGCAAGGAGAGTCGGGAAAATAAAGCATCAATATATATAATATAATTATAGCTAATAAGAAAGAGGATATTATATGAATGGTTGGAATGAAGGGATTGTTAGTGCTATTGCATATATCGAAGAAAATCTGACAAACGATATTGATTTCAATATAATAGCTGAAAAGGCAAATGTATCAACTTTCTATTTTCAGAAAATATTTCATGTACTTTGTGGAATTACAGTTGGTGAGTATATTCGAAATCGACGTCTAACACTTGCAGCAGAGGAACTATCCACATCAAACATTAAAGTCATTGATACTGCTATAAAATATGGCTATGATTCACCAGATAGTTTTACTCGAGCATTTACTAAGTTTCATGGGATAAGCCCTTCTGTAGCAAGAAAACAAGGCAATAATCTTAATTATTTTGCACCACTTAAAATTAGACTTATTATGGAGGGTGCGACTACGTTAGAGTACAAGATACTTACAAAGACACAGTTTACAGTAATGGGGAAGTCGCGTAGGTTTAATGTCGAGACTTCTTATAAAGAAATTCCAAAGTTCTGGGAGGAACATATGGAAAGTGATGAGAATAAAGTTGTTTGTGGAATGTATGGAATATGCATAGATAGTGATGGAACAAACTTTGATTATCTCATTGCAGATAACTATGATTCTTCAATTGAGATTCCTAAAGGATATGAAATTAAGGTATTACCTGCTGGTATGTGGGCAGTATTTCCTTGTAGAGGTGCATTATCCGAAACGCTACAGAGTGTGAACACAAAGATTTGGAGTGAATGGCTACCGAATTGCAAAACATATAAACTGTCAGGAAATTATAATATTGAAATGTATACAGAACCATGTGATAATCCAGCGGATAATTATTGTGAAATTTGGATACCAGTAGAGAAGGTATAAAGAAAATTCGGAAAGCGAAAAGCAGGGAGGAATAAAAGTATGCAAATAGAAAAGTGTATCAAAGAAACTTTTTCAGTAATTGGGAAAGAAGGAAGTACAAATGAGGGGGAAGGATTTATAGCTAGATTATGGGATAATGCTAATGTACATTTTCATGAAATAGAGCATTTAGCAAAAAAAGATGAAAATGGAAATATTGCAGGTATATGGGGTAATATGTCCGATTTTTCACGTTCTTTTTTACCATGGGAAGATGGATTTACTAAGGGACTTTATCTTGCGGGAGTTGAATGTATTGAAGAGGCTAAAGCACCTGTTGGGTGGACGAAGTGGACAATTCCTGGATATGAATATATTTATGTTGAAAATGATAATAATGACACTTTTCCTAATGTGATATCGTATTTGAATGATAATAATATATCATTGGTTGGAGCGGTACATGATTTTAATTGTCCTATAACTGGGAAGGCATATATGTATTTTCCTATAAGGATATTATAATCAAATAATAAGAACTAGACCATTTGGCATTAAATTGGCAGGTAATCATATAATAGATTATCTGCCAATTTATAATATTATTGTAAAAAAATAAGACGTTATAAATATTTAAAACTTAGAGTTTTGATTATTTTAATGATGTGGATACTACCAGGTTATTTAGGGATGGCTAAAGTAGTTGATTTTCTAGTGGGTGTCCAGTATAATAACAATATTGTAAATTACAAATACTATTCCACTTGAGGTGTGTAATGATAAAAAAAATAAAAAAATTTTTTATAAAAAGTTATTTTGATAAATCGCTTCCATTTGACTACCGACTATACATGGTATTCTTTTTTATAACATTAATTATTTCAACCATTTCAGCCACAACGAATACTTTGTTAGGAGCGGGATTGTTTGGTGTAATTATTCAGCATATATATAACATATGTTGCGTTGTAATCCTTTTTATTTCAAGGGAAAATCGTATGCGGATTTATAAACCACATTTGATTTTTACTACCCATGTGTATTTGCCATTTATGTTTTTTCAGACGGCGGGTTATCAAGGAACTTCATTGCTCTTTGTTCCTTTGGGTTTGTTTTTGCTCTGCATTGTATTTTCTAAAAAGCTTCGCAAATTCTTAATCATTACCTGCAGCATGATTTTTGCTACATGTAGTCTGTTGGAGTATCATTTCCCTAAGCTAGTTGTCCCTTTTCAGGGTCCACAGGCACAAATTATTGACCTGATGGTTGCTATGCTGATAACCTTTTCAGGAATGGCGGTTCTTGCTGTGTATGTCAGCAAATCTTATAGAGGAGAAACTGACAGGATTGAGCAGTTGCTCCAAGAGTTGGAGTTTAAAAATTTTGAATTGGAAGAAACATCCATTCGTGATGCCTTGACAGGTGTTTATAACCGTCTATTTCTTTCGGAATTTCTTGAGCAGGAGATGCAATCTTGTAGGAACTCAAATGGTCACATTTTTGTTTTCCTAGCAGATATTGATTATTTCAAAAAAGTTAATGATCAGTTTGGACACAGCACAGGCGATGAAGTGCTGAAGACCTTTGCACAAACGATACAAAGCAGTTTATGGTCTTCGGATGTTGTAGCACGATACGGTGGTGAAGAGTTTGTTGGTGTTTTGCAGAGTGAAGATAGAGATGCAGCATATGCTGTTGTAGAGCGGGTAAGATTGACGGTGCAGGCACTAGAATTTAATCATAATCTAAAAATTACAGCCAGCTTTGGACTTACTATGTCTAGACCAGAAGATACGGTTGCTTCTATTTTAGAAAGAGCCGACACTTATATGTATCAGGCAAAGCAGACAGGACGAAACAAGGTTGTGTGTAATGGAGATTTTATTTATGGTAAAGAATTTGATAGGGTTAGAAAGAACCATTAATATGTAGAAATATACAGTTAATGTTATAGACCAAGCGAAGAAAGTGAGATAACAATGCGCTTAGATAAATACCTCTCCTTAGCTCAAATTGGAACACGAAAAAAAGTGAGACAATATATTTACCAAGGAGATGTGCAGGTGAATGGGCAAATTATACAGATTCCAGCATATGAAATAAATGAACAATCAGATAGCATTAGTTATCAAGGAGAAAAGATAACTGGAATTGAAAAAGTCTGCTATATGTTTTACAAACCACAAGGATGTGTTACTGCTAAAAAAGATGTAATTCATAAAACTATATTTGATTATTTCACGGATGTGGACACCACAGGATTATTTGCAGTAGGCCGTTTGGATAGAGATACAGAAGGTCTTATTTTGATAACCAATGACGGAGAGTTAAACCACCGTTTGATGGATCCAGGAAACCATGTTGAGAAGACATATTATTTTTGGGTAGTTGGTACAATTGATGAGATTGGGATTAAAGCAATACAGCGTGGAGTAGATATTGGAGAGAATGAACTAACTATGCCAGGAAAGATTGAAATTGTGTCAACTAGCATTTATGCAGAATTAATAGATATGATGGAACAGGAAGGCTGCAAGATTGAAAAGTGTAATAATCGTAATCAAGTGGTGACATCGGGTTATCTGACTATTTCAGAAGGTAAGAAACATCAAGTAAAGAGGATGATGAAAAGCATAGGTTGTTATGTTGTGTACCTAAAAAGGGTATCAATTGGAAATCTAGAATTGGATAAGAGGCTTAAGAGAGGTGAGTATTGTGAAGTGTACTTAGAACAAAGTAATTAAGAATTATTAAGGAAAAGGAAGAATGTTTAATATGGATAAAATAAAAGTTATAACAGTATGTGGAAGTTTAAAATTCATTGAACAAATAAAGTTTTGTTCTGAAAAATTAGAATTAGAAGGGAATTGCGTATTGGGTATTATTTATCCAACAAAAGATGATTATGCAGAAAATGAAATCGAACTTCTAAACACTTTGCATAAGAAAAAGATTGATATGTCAGATGCTATATATGTTGTAAATGTTAATAGATATATAGGGAGTAGTACCAAAAGTGAAATAGAGTATGCGAAGTCATTAGGAAAAGAAATATTATCACTTGAACCGCTAGAAGAGTAAAGTATTGTATTAAGTAAAAAAAATACATACTACTTTTACAATGAAAATGTTATAATAATTGTATGTTAATAATCTAATTTAAGGAAGGAATATAATTATGACACTTGAAAATAAACTAGGTATTACAGATTCAGTTCAATTAGCTAGAGAAGAAGAAAAAATCAGTAAGAAAAAGGCAGCAGAGTTATTTGAAAGTGGATATTTATATGAACTAAAAGCTGGAACATATGAGGCTCTTGCAGAGATTCATAGCTATCTCTTTTCTAATATCTATGAATTTGCAGGGAAAGTTAGAGATGTAAATATGTCAAAAGGAAATTTTAGATTTGCACCAGTTATATATTTACAGACTGCAATAGAGAATATGGATAAGATGCCACAGTCAACTTTTGATGAAATTATTGAAAAATATGTGGAAGTGAATATTGTACATCCATTTAGAGAAGGAAATGGACGTAGCACAAGAATATGGTTAGACCTTATACTAAGAAAAGAATTAAATCAAGTAATAGATTGGAGTAAGGTAGATAAGGATGATTATCTCTTAGCAATGGAACGGAGTCCAATAAAAGATATTGAAATTAAGCATCTTTTAAAACAAGCGCTAACAGATAAGATTGATGATAGAAAAATTTATATGAAAGGTATAGATCATAGTTACTATTATGAAGGATATACCGTGTATAAAACAGAAGAGTTATAAAAGGATTAAAATAGATATAGCTAATTTCTATGGTTTATATTATAATAGGGATTACAAAGATTTTATAATTAAATGCCGAAAGGAGTGCTTTTATGAGATTAGTAACACGTTCCGATTTTGACGGACTGGCATGCGGAGCCTTGTTAAAAGAAGCAGGTATTATTGATAGTTGGAAATTCGCACATCCAAAGGATTTGCAAGATGGGCTAGTTGAGGTGACAGAGGACGATTGCTTGGCGAATGTTCCTTATGTTGCAGGATGTGGTTTATGGTTTGATCACCATTCTAGCGAACATGAAAGGCTTGAGTTAGAGGGAAAATATAAGGGCGAAAGTAGGATTACCCCTTCATGTGCACGTATTATTTATGAATATTATGGAGGAAGAGAACGTTTTCCACAGTTTGATGATTTGATGGAGGCGGTTGATAAAGTAGATTCTGGACAGCTTACGATTGACGATATTCAAAATCCAGAAGGCTGGGTTTTAGTAGGATTTTTAATGGATCCTAGAACTGGACTAGGTAGATGGCGTAATTTCACTATCTCAAATTATCAATTAATGGAAAATCTTATAGATGCTTGTCGTTCATTAACTACAGAGGAAATTTTAAATCTTCCAGATGTAAAAGAACGAATTGACATTTATTTTGAGCAAGCGGAAAAATTTAAAGAAATGGTAAGGGAACATACTCGTGTAGAAGGGAATGTAATTATATCTGACCTAAGAGGTGTAGATCCAATCTATTCAGGTAACCGTTTCATGATTTACAGTATGTATCCACAGCAGAATATTTCTGCATGGATTGTTAGTGGTCGTGGCGGTCAGGGTTGTTCTGCAGCAGTTGGCTATAGTATTGTAAACCGTACGAGCGATGTAAATGTAGGTAGTCTAATGTTAAAATACAATGGCGGTGGTCACAAGGCAGTTGGAACTTGTCAGTTTTCTAATGAAAATATGGAAACGGAGTTACCAAAGATGTTAGAAGAACTGTGTGAGTTAGCTAATTAAGCTTTTATATTAGTAAAGAAGCTATATAAAAATAAGATAAAAATCAACCATCATATCTAGGTGGTTGATTTTTACTTTGAATTTAGAATAAAAAGTATGCTATAATACAAGCAGAAATAATGGAGAAGAAAGAAGGTACAAATGGACATGACAAAGAAAAATCGTATTATAACTATCGTACTTGTAATTGCGTTTACTTTGGTTATGCTTTATTCAACCTCTTTTATCGTTAAAGAATATGGACATGAATGTGCAAGTGAAAAATGTCCTATTTGTTATCAGATTAATGTATGTGAAAATACATTGAAACTATTATCTTTTGTGGTTGGAACAGCATCAGTTTTAGTTGCATTGATATATACAATAGTACGTTTTACGTCTTCAATAGAAAAAGATTACATACATACCACATTAATAACATTAAAGGTGAAACTTTCGGATTAAATAATAATAATAAATCCTTGTATTTTTATTATTTAATTTTGGAGGTCTTATTTTAATGAAAAAAATCATATATTTTTTAATTTGCCTGTGCTTAATAACAGGTATTTTAGCAGGTTGTGGCAATAATAACAATTCTGCTAAAAGTGATAAACTAAGTATTGTAACAACTATCTTTCCAGAATATGATTGGGTTCGTGAGATTTTGGGAGATAAAATAAACGATATAGAGCTTACTATGCTACTTGACAAAGGTGTTGATTTACATAGTTATCAACCTTCTGTGGATGATATTATCAAAATTTCTACTTGTGATATATTTATTTATGTAGGTGGTGAATCGGATAAGTGGGTAGATGATGCTTTAAAAGAAGCAACGAATAAAGACATGATAATTATAAATCTCTTAGATGTTCTCGGAAATATGGCAAAAGTGGAAGAATCTAAAGAGGGTATGGAAGTTGAAGATTCAGATGATGACGAACAGGAATTTGATGAACATGTTTGGCTTTCATTGAAGAATGCTAAGGTATTCTGTGAAGAAATTACCAATAAGCTTTCTAAGTTGGATGCTGATAATAAAGATACATATATTGCAAATCTAGATGCTTATATACAAAAGCTAACTTCTCTTGATGCAGAGTATCAAAAAGCAGTTGATAGTGCAACAAAGAAAGCAATTCTTTTTGGTGATCGTTTTCCATTTCGTTATCTTGTAGATGATTATAATCTTGATTATTATGCTGCTTTTATGGGTTGCTCTGCTGAGACGGAAGCAAGCTTTGAAACAATTACTTTTCTTGCAAACAAGATTAATGAATTAAGTCTAACCTGCATTCTAACAATCGAAGGAACAAATCATAAAATTGCAGAAACGATTGTCTCCAATACAACTACTAAAGAACAACAGATTTTTTCAATAGATTCATTGCAATCGACTACATCCAATGATGTGAAGAATGGTAAGACCTATCTTTTGGCAATGGAAAAGAATCTAGAAGTGCTTAAAACCACATTGAAATAAGGAGGTCAAAACATGGCTCAATTAACATGTCAAAATTTATCGCTTGGGTATGATACAAATGTTATTTTACAAGACCTTAGCTTCACAGTGAATGAAGGTGAATACCTCTGCATAGTAGGAGAAAATGGTTCGGGTAAAAGTACATTAATGAAAACAATTCTTGGTCTGCAATCCCCTATTAGTGGAAATGTTTCAACAGGTGAAGGATTGATACCTAAAGAAATAGGATATTTACCACAACAGACTGTGGTACAAAAAGATTTTCCAGCAACTGTAAGAGAAATCGTTTTATCGGGATGTCTCGGAAGATGCGGCTATCGACCATTTTATGATAAATCAAAAAAGCAAATTACAAAAGAACAGATAGAAAAAATGGGCATTGCACATCTTTCTAAAAGATGTTATAGAGAATTATCAGGAGGTCAGCAGCAGCGAGTACTTCTTGCACGAGCACTTTGTGCAACAAGGAAAATGTTATTGCTTGATGAGCCAGTATCTGGACTTGACCCAAAGGGAACGATGGAAATGTATAATCTAATTAATGAGTTGAATGAAGAAGGTATTACTATTATTATGATATCGCATGATATTGCTGCTGCCATAAAATACGCAAGTCATATTTTACATATTGGAGAAACTGTGTTCTTTGGAACTAAACAGGAATACATAAGCAGTAAAGAAGGAAGGATATTTGTAGAAAATGACGGAGGTGAGAATAAATGAGTGAAATTTTTAATAAACTAGAATTTTATTTTCAGTTTCCTTTTGTTCGTTATGCATTGATTGTAGGCATTTTAATTGCCCTATGTTCTTCTTTACTAGGTGTTGTACTTGTACTAAAACGTTTTTCTTTTATTGGTGACGGGCTTTCTCATGTGGCATTTGGTGCAATGGCAATTGCTACTATTTTAAATGTTACAAATGAAATGCCGCTTGTAATGGTAATAACAATTATTTGTGCTGTCTTATTACTTAGAACAGGACAAAATACAAAGATTAAAGGCGATGCAGCGGTAGCAATGATTTCTGTTGGCTCTCTTGCAATAGGTTATTTACTGATGAATATATTTTCTACATCAACTAATTTATCAGGAGATGTTTGTAGTACTTTATTTGGTTCAACATCTATTCTGACATTGAATAAAGCAGAGGTTTTACTTTGTGTAGTACTGTCGGTCATTGTTGTTGCAATATTTATTTTGTTTTACAATAGGATTTTTGCAGTTACATTTGATGAGAATTTTGCAAAAGCAACAGGTACAAAGGCAAACAGATATAATCTATTAATAGCTGTCATTGTTGCGATAATCATTGTACTTGCAATGAATCTTGTAGGCTCATTACTGATTTCGGCACTTGTTATATTTCCGTCATTATCTGCAATGCGTGTATTTAAAAGCTTTAAATCAGTTACAATATGTTCAGCCTTACTGTCTGTTTTATGCTCATTGTCAGGAATGCTCATTGCCATTCTTGCAGGAACGCCAGTAGGTTCGACGATTGTTGCTGTTGATATCGGAGCATTTATGATTTTTTATATAATAGGACTTATTTATGGAGGTAAAAAAGGTTGAAAATACTATATTGCATACTTACAATTATAATAACATTATCGTTTGTGTCATGCGGAAATGAACAGACGTCACAAACAGATATTGTAGAAAAAACTTCAAGTTCAGAAAATGAAACATCATCAAAAAGTGATGAGACTAAAGCTAACTCAGATAAAATGGATGTTGATTTGACACAACTTAGCAGTATAATGGTATATGCAGAGGTTTATAATATGATGTCTGCACCAGAAGAATATATTGGGAAAAATGTAAAGATGTCAGGTGCATTTGCAATTTACCAAGATGAAGATACAAAAAAGCTTTATTTTGCATGTATAATAGCAGATGCGACGGCATGCTGTTCACAAGGTTTAGAATTTGTTTTAGAAGATGAACGAAGCTATCCAGATGATTATCCTGAAATTGATTCAGAAATAATCGTTACAGGTATATTCGATGTTTATGAGGAAGACGGATATGAGTACTGTCAGCTTATTAACGCAAAGCTAGTTGACTAAATCAACTCCTTATGTTAAAGTTATTTTATAAATTTAAAGAGAGGCAATAGAATATTCTATTGAACACGGTATTTGCATGTTAATTGCGGGAATGGAAAATTCAGCTAACTAAATAGTTGTAAAAGTGTAACTATAGTTATAGTTATGTCTTTTTTTCTGACCCCAAAAGTGCATTATTTTAAAATGTTTTAAACGAGTAGTCATCACGCTAGTGTTGACTTTAGATTAGTATATAAACATTAAGCTAAGACCACGAATACATACCTTTTGGAGGTATATTCGTGGTCTTATTAATAACGAAAGGATTTTAGATATTATGATAGAAAATACAATATTTGATGTATCAAAAAAAATAGAGTTTAACATAATTTTAAGCAAACTAGAAGATATAGCATATACAGAAAGTGCAAAAGAGGAGATAAGAAATCTTAAACCTTATTTATCAGAAACAGAAGTTACAGCAAGACTTAGAGATACTACAGAAGCTAAGTTAATGATTGAAAAGGTAGGAAATCCACCGATTACAGCACTACAAGGAATAAATGAATTAGTAGGGATAGCATCTAAAGGAGGATGTCTTACTCCAGAACAATTGGAAAGTGTAGCGATAACACTAACAGCAGTTAGACGATTAAAAGACTACTTAAATAGATGCAAGCAATACGAAATCAGCTTAGCATACTATGAAGAAAATTTAGATTCACTAGATGAAGTCTATGAAGAATTAAATGTAAAGATAAGAAACAAAAGGGTAGATGATTATGCCTCAAAGCTTCTTAAATCATTAAGGGAGAAGATTGAAAGAGCAGACTCAAAAATGCATGAGAAAGCAGATAGTGTTATAAGAGCAAATAAGGATAGTATGTCTGATAATTATAGCACTATGAGAAACGGGCGTATTTGTGTGCCTGTAAAGAAAGAATATAAATTCAAAATAAGCGGTTCAGTGATTGACAAATCATCTACTGGAAATACATTGTTTATAGAACCGACTTCTGTAGCGAAATACTTTGAAGAGCTGCAAGAGCTTAGGATAGATGAAGAAAACGAAGAAAGAAGAATTTTATATACTCTTACAGGCTTATTATCAGATAAAGCAGATACAATATTTATGAACAATAGCACAATCGAAAAGCTTGATTTTATATTTGCAAAGGCTAAGCTAAGCGTTGAGTATGATGGAATATGTCCTAAGATTAATACAGATAGATATATAAAACTTGTAGAGGGAAGACATCCTTTGATGGATAAGAAAATTAATGTTCCACTTGATTTTGAAATAGGCAATGGAATAAATGGTGTTGTTATTACTGGACCAAATACAGGAGGAAAGACAGTTGCGATAAAGACGGTCGCAATAAATTGTATGATGGCTCAGTGTGGCTTACACGTAGCTAGTAAAGAAGCAGATATTTGTTTGAGTAATCAAATACTATGTGATATTGGTGATGGTCAAAATATATCAGAAAACCTCTCAACCTTTTCAGCACATATTACTAATGTATTAGGCATACTAAGAAGAGCAGATAAAGACACATTGGTTATAATGGACGAATTAGGTTCGGGAACAGATCCAACAGAGGGAATGGGAATAGCAATAGCGATACTAGAAGAGCTGAAAAAAAGCGGAGCATTATATCTAGTTACAACACATTATCCAGAAGTAAAGAACTATGCAAAAAATGAAGAAGGCGTTATAAATGCAAGAATGACTTTTGATAAAGAGAGTTTAAAACCGCTTTATCAAATGGTAATAGGAGAAGCAGGAGAAAGCTGTGCATTTTATATTGCAAAGAAACTTGGTATGCCAGGAGCGATGCTTAAAAGAGCAGAAATAGCGGCATATGGAAAAGAAGCTTCAATTACATTTGATGAGAGCGAAGAGTTAGTACATGAAAGAGCAGCTAAGCTTCAAAAAAAGAAAGTGGTAAATCAAAGTAAAAACCTAGTAAACAAATTTAATAGAGGTGACAGTGTTATGATTTTCCCTGATAAGAAGCTCGGGATAGTATGCGAACCTGTAAATGAAAAGGGAGTTGTCAGAGTTCAGCTACAGGATAAAAAGATTTATCTTAATCATAAGAGAGTAAAGCTTCAAGTAGCAGCACAAGAACTTTACCCAGATGATTATGACTTTTCAATTATTTTTAATTCAGTAGAGGAGAGAAAGGCAAGACATACTATGGAGCGAAAGTATGTAGAAGGGTTGGAAATTGATATAAAAGAGTAAATATTTATAAAAATTCTTCCTTCAAGCTACGTTCAAATAAATAATCCAACTCACTTAAAGCATCTTTTTGATAATACAAAATATTGTAAACTGTCTTACAAATAGGTAAGTCAACACCATAGTTTTTTCCTAAGTTAATTAGTGCTTTTACAGTATAGTAGCCTTCTGCTAAGTTATCATAAGGTTTATTTAAAATAAAATTCTCACCAAATTTTCTGTTATGACTATGTTCAGAAAATAAAGTTGCTTCATAATCACCGAGGTGACATAAGCCATAAGCGGTAAGTTCATTACCACCCATTGCTTTTATTAATTTTGCAATTTCTCTAGGAGCTCTTGACATAAGAGCTCCTTTTAAAGTTGAGCGATTCAAAGCATCAAGCATACCAGCAGCTATACCGATAACATTCTTTGCAGCAGCTCCGATTTCATTTCCAACAATATCCATTCCATAATAAAAACGAATTAATTTACTGGAAAAAATATTTACCAGTTCATTTTTAACTAATTCGTCATAACTATCAATTACCATACAATTAGGAATACCGTTATAAAATTCCTCCACATGACCAGGTCCTAGCCATACAGCAGTACGATTAGATAAATCTATATTATCATCTACAATTTGGGATAACCTTCTACCGCTAGATATTTCAATACCTTTCATACATAGCACAATTATTTTGTTTTTAAATTCATATTTTCTTAACTCATCCATTAAATTCTGTAAGTTCTGTGCTCCAACAGATATTACTATAATATCAGCAGATACAATATTTTCAAAATTAGTAGTAAGGTAAATGCTTTCAGGTAATTCAAGATATTCGTTTTTGCGATGTTCCTTTAACTTACACATATTTGGAGAAGAATCCCTACCATATAAAGTTACCTGATGCCCAATCTTATCTAAGTACCAACTAATAAATGAACCCCAACGTCCGCAACCAATAACAAAAATTTTTTTCTTATTATTAGAATCAATTGCTGTAATCTGCTCTTTTTTATGTCGAATAGCAGATAAGTTTGCATCTATAATTTCATTAATACTTATACTATACAATTTTGAAAGCTGCATAAAGGTTTCTATATCAGGTAGTGATTGACCAGTTTCCCATCTGGAAACAGCTTGCCTAGAAACAGAAAGTTTTATAGCCAAGTCTTCTTGTGTTAGTTTGAAATATTTTCTAAGTTCTAATAAAAATTCACCTATTGCCATATTATCCATGATATTCACCTCGATTCAATCAACTATTTAATAAACATAGTATATCAAGTTTTCTAAAATCATACAAGAAATATACATTTGCATAATGAGCCATAGTGCAATTGATAATTGCATTTTACAAAATAATAATGTATTCTATATATAATTGAAATAACAATGGAGAACGACTAGATGAAAAGTATTATAAAAAAAGAGCCAGTTCTAATGGTAGGAATATTCCTTGCGGTAGTATCAATGTTTTTTGTACACCCCTCAAAGGAATATGCATCATATATAGACTATAAAACATTAGGATGCCTTTTTTGCCTTATGGCATCACTTAAGGGATTTGAAAGACAAGGGATTCTAGGGTTGATATCCACAGGAATTATGTCATATATAAAGAATACAAGAATGATTGCATACTTTCTTGTCTTTACCTGCTATTTTATTGCAATGGTAATGACAAATGATGTTGCATTAATTGCAATTGTTCCAATAACATTGTCGATTTTATCCTCTTGCAATATGCAAAAATGGAGTATACAAATTATTGTACTTCAAACAATTGCGGCAAATATAGGATCATCATTAACACCAATTGGAAACCCACAAAATCTGTTTCTATTTACACACTATGATATGAAACTTTTAGATTTTTTTGCGACAATGATTCCGATTGTTTTAGTTGGTGGAATTCTATTAGCAGTTGGTTGCCTTGTAGTTCCGTCAAAGAAAATAGAAAGTGTGAACTATAAAGAAGCACATACAATAAACAATTCTCTAGTGATTATTTATTCAATCTTATTTTTATTAGCGGTAGGTTCTGTATTTGGAGCTGTGCCATATTGGATAGTTTTGTTGATAGTAGTTTTAATAGTATTTTTTGTGGACAAGCAAACACTTATAAAAGTAGACTATAGCCTTTTGTTGACATTTATTGTAATTTTTATTTTTGTAGGTAATATAGGGAAAATTGAACCAATATATAATTTTCTTTCAGAGGTTACAAAGGAAAATACAATGCTTTCAGGAATATTAACTAGTCAAGTGACAAGTAATGTTCCAGCGGCAATCCTACTTTCAGGTTTTACACAAAAGGCAAAGGATTTACTTTTAGGGGTGAATATAGGAGGAATGGGAACACTTATTGCATCAATGGCAAGTGTGATTTCCTATAAATTATATATTGGTGAGAGTAAAGGCCAAACACTAAGATATTTAAAGGTATTTACGTTATGGAATATATTATTTTTAGTGGTATTAACAGTTTGTGGAGCATTATTATAGTAAATGAAAGTGAGATAAAAGGATATGAGAATTATTCATTGTGCAGATTTGCATTTAGATTCAAAAATGGAAAGCAATTTATCAAAGGAACAAGCAAGTACAAGGCGAGATGAGATACTTAGGACATTTTCAAATATGATTGAGTATGCCAAAGAAAATGAAGTAGAGGTCATTATAATCGCAGGAGATATGTTTGATACATCGCAGAATACACAGATTAGAATCAAAAGAAGAGTTCTTGAAATAATAGATAATGCGAAAGACATTGATTTTATATATCTAAGAGGAAATCATGACAATATTCTTGATAAAAAGGTTGATTTTTTTGAAAAGCTTGAGTATGAACAAAAACCAGAAAATCTCAAGTTGTTTACAAATAGATGGACTTCATTTTCATATGGAAAAGTTGTAATTAGTGGATATGAGCAAGGAAAAGGCATGCAAAACAATGTGTATAGCGAATTGTCGTTAAAGCAAGAGGAAGTAAACATAGTAGTTTTACATGGTCAAGATTCAAAGTATGATAAAAAGGATGATGCAGAAATTATTAATTTAACAATGCTCCAGAATAAATATATTGATTACCTTGCACTTGGTCATATTCACTCTTATAAATATAGTAAGCTTGATAATAGAGGGAGTTATTGCTATTCAGGCTGTTTAGAGGGAAGAGGCTTTGATGAATGCGGTGATAAAGGATTTGTATTACTTGAAATAATAGATAAGGAAGTTGAACATACATTTATTCCGTTTGCAAAGAGAAAGTTACATGAAGTATTTGTTAAGCTATCAGGCAATATGAATGAATCTGAATTAAAAGAAGCTATAGAAGAAAATATACAATCTATTCCTGTAATTGATTTAGTTAAAATCGTATTGGTTGGTGAGATTGATGAGGAAACAGATATTGATATTAGACATCTACATAGTATATTTGAGAGTAGATTTTACTTTTTAAAGATTTATAATCAAACGAATCTAATGATTAGATATGAAGATTACGCAAATGATATCTCATTAAAAGGTGAATTTATTAGATTAGTAGAAGCTCAAAGTCTAAGTGAAGATGAGAAAAAACAAATAATTTTGACAGGATTAAAAGCACTTTATGGGAGGGAAATCGACGTATGATAGTAAAGAGTTGTTACATAGAAAACTTTGGAAAATTCAGAGAAAAAAACTTTGAGTTTGAGGCTGGTTTAAATATTATAAAAGAAGATAATGGGTGGGGAAAGTCAACACTAGCAGTCTTTATTAAGTCCATGTTTTTTGGAATGGCATACACAACTGCAAGAAAAGAATTATCAGAAAGAGCAAAATATATGCCATGGCAGGGTGGTAATTATGGCGGATATTTAGTATTTGAGGTGGACAACAAGGACTATAAGGTAGTTCGTTATTTTGGTAAAAAGGATGTAGAAGATAGCTTTGAGTTATACGATATGTCAACTAATAAAATTTCTACAGATTATACAAATAACTTAGGTGAGGAGTTATTTGGTATTGTTGCGGAATCATTTGAAAGAAGTATTTTTATAACATTAGATGGAAAGCTGCCAATGATACAGGATAATATTAATGCAAAGCTAAATAACTTAATTGATAACACAGATGATATAAATAATTTTGAAAACGCCTACGATAGACTTAATAAGATTGCAAAAGAGATAAAGCCACAAAAAGGAAGTGGGAAAAAACTCGGTGAAGTAGAAGAAAAAATCATAAAGCTTAATGAAGAAATTAATAGATGTGAAGAATCTGAAGTGCAGATGAGTCAATTAGAAGAACGCATTAAGGAAAGCGTGGACCAAAAGGTTGATTTAGAAACTGACTCAACAGAACTTGAACTTAAAATGCGAGATGCAGTTAAGATTACAAAAAAGAAAAGCTATGAAGGTTTATTAAAAAAGAAGGATGAGAAATCAAAAAAGGTAAAAGAAATCCTTGAAAAATTTAATGGACAAGTACCGAGTTTAGAAGATATTGAGCAAAACAGCGATAAGTTTCGAGAGCTAGAACAACTAAGAGTAAAAATAATATCTTGTGAAAAAAATATGCTTTCAAATAAAGAAGTAGAAGAATATAAGATTCTTGAAAAAAAATATGCAGATAGTGATATTAGCTTAGATAAATTAAATTCTTGTATGGATTCTTATAATGAAGCAAGTGATTTGAAAAATGAAATTAAAAGTAAAAGTTCAAAACTTGAGTATCTAAAACAAATGATAAGTGTCCAAGAAGTAAAAAGTAGAAATGGAATATCAAATATATTTTTTATAATGGGAATAGTAATGCTTTTATTAGGAGTATGTTCACTTTTTGCTTCGCAGACTGTTGGAATTATTTTACTTATATTAGGTATTATTAGTGTAATAGTCGGATTAATATCAAAAAAAAGTAATCAAAATGAATCTATAAACAATAGCTCTTTTGATGAGTTAGAGGAAATAGAAATAAGTATTAAAAATATGCAAGAAGAAAAAGAAGAATTGGAGCAAGAGTATATTTCTTTAATCAAGGAGGTTAATCCATTTGCAGATTTATCAAATATTCCAAGAGCCCTAAGTGATATAAACAAGGAGTTCACAGAGTATGAAATGAAAAAGAAAAACTATCAAAAGTATGAGAAAGACGTAAAAGAATATGATACTTTAAAAAGGCATACTGTTGGGCTTGAAGAAGAACTAAATATTTTTATTAAAAGATTTAATTTTACAAGCAATAACTCATATAATACAACTATACAAGAAATACGCGATGCAAGAAGAGATTATGTGAGTGAAAATAATGATTACACATCTATAGAAAATGAAATTAAAATCTTTGAAGAAGAGAATGATATAGCGGAATTTTATAATTTACCAGAAGAAGCTGAATCATTAGAAAATCAACAAGAAAGACATAAACGTATTACAGATGCAATAAAAGATGTTGTTGATAGATTAGCGAAATACCAAAAGGATTGGGACGAGCTTAGCTTAATTGTTGAAAAAAGAACAGATTATGAAAGTGAAAAAGATAGCTTGTATGAGCAAAAATTGTATTTAGAAGATAGGCATAGTATTTTGGCAAAGACTATGGAGCTTCTAGAAAATGCAAAGAACAATCTATCTACAAGATATATGTCTGGAATGACATCAGGGTTTAATAAATATATGAGCATGATAAGTGGAGCAGATGATAAGATACAAATAGATGCAGACTTAAATACAAAGATGGAAAGTAATGGAAAGCTTTGGAAAAGTGATTACTTTAGCAGTGGCTACAAAGACCTTGTAAATATTTGTACAAGAATGGCATTAGTAGATGCTATGTATCAGGAGGAGAATCCATTTATTATTTTAGATGATCCATTTGTAAATCTTGATGATGTTAAAATAAAGAATGCATTAGAGTTTATAAAGAAATTATCAGGTGAGAGACAGGTATTTTACTTTGTTTGTCATGAATCAAGGTATATAAGCTAGAACAAAATGTAGATATGAGAGGTTATTGAATGAGAATTATCATTCAATAACCTCTTTTTGTATAAATTATAAAATAAATGGCATATATTAACAAAAGTAAGCATATAATTAACCATAAAACAAGAAAGGACGTGCGCAATATGGACAGTGGTTTTAAAGAATTAAAAGAATTTTTAGGAGGTAAGGAATTTACCGAAGCAATGAATGCTAAGTTTTTCTCAGGAAAAGATGTGGGTGATGCACCACAACCGAATCAAAGTGGAGAAATGAGTATTGATGAACCAATGATTGTTAGTGAAAATGGCGGAATGGAGAAGGAGGAATTTGAAGCTTGTGCATTTATGATGAATGTATGTAAAAATATGATACAACAAAACATTATAGAAGCAGCACAGAAATACAACATTCCTGCTACAGAGGCGATAAAGAGCATTGAAGCGTGGGTTACTGGATTGGCAGCATTTCCATTTCCATTATTTAATTTCGAAAGTTCACAATCAAACAAGTATGAGGAGAAAGAATTTTCCATGAATGTTACCGATGCTGCTATAGATGCAATCGTTAATATTAAGAATGTTCCAGCTCTCAAAGAATCAGTTGTAAAGTCATTAAGGGCTAATGCAGGACAATTGGGAAAGTATGCTGAAAAGAAGCAAGATTTTAAGTTTTTTGGTGTTATTAATGGTTATACAAAAGATAGCGGAAATATGAGAGTTATAAGTTTTGCTTTAAATACACAAAACATTGAAGTAAAAACATTTTGTGGAGGAGTTCAAAAGGTAAACTTAACATCAGCATATGATTCATATTACTTTACAGTAGATAAATATATTATGATATCTATGTACAAGAAGGTAAAAGACAAAATAATAGAAGAAATCGTAAAGTACTTTATGGATTTTATTCAGTTAATGTATGCCGATTTATATAAAAATTATAAATCTAAAATGGATGATGTTTTTAAGAAAAAGGTATAGAAGGAGGTGTTTTTGATGTCAAAAATATTTGAGTTTGAAATTCCATTTATTTCGGAATATGAAAATAATTTAGTATCGACAAATAAAGTTATGATAAATATGAAAGTACCTTTAGAAAATGGTGAGCATATTGTAACTAGTGAGCTTTTGGATTTAGGGATTGTAAAAGGTATAAATCAAAATCTAAAATGTCAGTTTACATTATGGTATGTATATAATGAGATAGATAAAACATTTAAGCTTTGCTCAAGTGACTTTATTTCGGAAAAATCCTTTAAGCTTCAGATATTCGATAATTCAGGCAGTGAGATATACAAAACATCAACATATGTGGATGCTAGTAATATTAGCGATAAATATAATGGAATTTTCAATAAAGACATTAAGGAAATGCTTAATGAGAGTATAAGAAAAGCAAATGATTTAATTATTGAAAAGGCAAAAGATTTGGGATTAACATTGTTGGTATGTACTAATTGTCCTCAAATAGTAGGAGAAGATGGCGATAATTTATATGTTGCATATGATAACGACATATATGATGGCTTTTATGAAGAAGGTAAAGAATACTCAGGAGATTTAAAAAAAGTACCTTTACAATCAGTATGGGGAGGCCATGTGTTTTTTGCACCTGCGGATAGATTTGCTAATGTAATAGGCAGCACAGGAGATCATAATATTGGGGGACTGTCGTGGATAGGTCTTTGGGAAAGTCAATTTGGTGTAGCTAATATTTGTACTTCAAGTGGCTATGCTGGAGCACCCTTATGTAATTTAGGGTTATTTTATGGAGGGCATGTGATTTCAGGAATGGTTGCTCAACAAGTTCCATATGGTAGTAACAACGTTTATATAATGCCAATTTGTCCTGCACACAACAATAATAACAACATACATATGGCACCAATACATTATAATACAGGAGTTTGGCTTAATAATTATCACAATCCTTGATATTGTTATTGCACAAGGTCGTTGGTATAAGTTTTGCTTATACCAACGATTGTAAATTATGATACCGAAACTAGTTGATTTATTAATCCAAAGTGTGATAAAATTTTGAATGTAATAAGTAAATTATTTATTCAAGAGAAAAGGAGCAACAACATGAAGCATATTTATGAAGGTAAGACTAAGACAGTTTATGAATTAGAAAACGGAAATATCTTATTAAAATTTAAAGATGATGTAACAGGAACTGATGGAGTTTTTGATCCAGGTGCAAATACAGTAGGACTTTCTATAGAAGGAATGGGTCAAGGCGGACTTAGACTTACAAAACATTTCTTTGATTTACTTAAGGAAAAAGGAGTTAAAACTCATTATGTAAGTGCTGATATTGAAAATAGCACAATGGAAGTTCTTCCAGGTACAGTTTTTGGTAATGGTATTGAAGTAATCTGTAGATATAAAGCAGTTGGAAGCTTTATGCGTCGTTTTGGTCAGTATGCAACAGAAGGTCAAGATTTAGATGCATTTGTAGAAGTTACATTAAAGGATGACGAAAGAGAAGATCCTCCTATTACAAAAGATGCATTAGATATGCTTAACATATTATCTTGTGATGAGTATGAATCATTAAAGGCTCAGACACAGAAGATTTGTGGAATCGTTAAAGAAGATTTGGCAAAATATGGTTGCGAACTTTATGATATTAAATTAGAGTTTGGACGTAACAACGGAGAAGTAATTCTTATTGATGAAATTTCTGGCGGAAATATGCGTGTATACAAAGATGGCAAGTATGTAGAACCACTTGAAATTGTAAAGATTGTTTTAGGTTAATATTGATTTGATATAGCGGAGCAGGAAACTGCTCCGTTTTTAAAATAAAAATTTTTAATTAAAAAATATTGACTCTACCGTAACGGAAACTGTTATAATAACATTAATGAAAAGGAGGAGGTATATATGCAGGAATTAGTAAAAATTAAAGAGGTGTCATCTAAGTATGACATATCAGCAAGAACATTGCGTTACTATGAGGAAATAGGTTTATTAAAGAGTGAAAGAAGTTCAGATTATTCATATAGAATGTATGATGCGGCTGCACTGCTAAGGCTAGAACAAATATTAATACTTCGTAAGCTAGATATAAGTATAAAGGATATTCAAAGAATATTTAGTACTCAAGGTGCAGAAGTGGTTTTAGAAGTGCTTGGAAATAAAGTAAGTGACATTGATGAAGAAGTTGCATTGTTGCATGAATTAAAGAAAATAGTTTTAGCATTTATAAGTCAAATTGAAAAGGCTGATTTTAGAAAAGAAGCAGATGTAAAACAGTTATATGAAAAAGCAAGTTTAGTTAAAAAGCAATTATCAGGTATTGAGGAGGATGAAGATAAGGAAGAAGTAAAAGTAGAGGATTCTCCTATGTTAGATATAGAACATTTAAATAATATTAATGAAAGATTAAGAAAAGTACCAGAAGTGAGGGTTGTACAATTGCCAAAATGCAGGATGGCAACATCTGGATTTGATACATTTGATAAAACACTTGGAGATTTTCCGAAGTGGTGGAGTGAGTATGAGAAAAAGCGTAAAGGGGTACCATCATTTTGTGCACAAGATTTTATGTGGGATGAAGATGGACAACAGGTTTGGTGGCTGGCAGTTGAAGATGATGCAACAACAGAGGATGTTGGAGGTTATGAAATTATTGATTTTGAAGGCGGTTTATATGCAATGGCTACATCAGTAGATGGAGATGATGATATAAGTACCAGAGTACATAAAGGAATTATAAGGTGGCTAAAAACAACAGGATTTCAATTGGATGATCGTAAGGGACACCGTATAATGTATCATATGGAAAGTCCAATAGATGAAGTGAAAAAGGGGCTTGGATATCATCAATTGGATATGTTTGTTCCAATCAAATTAAAGACAGAAGAAAAGATAAATGGTGTTAGTATTGTAGATGCAGACCTTGATGCAAGGGCAGGTTTTGGAACGGATTGGACAGAATATGAAACAATAAGAGGTGATTTTGATGTAACCTATAAGTTTCATAATTATGGATATCTAAATAATGGAGAAAGCTTTGAGAATGTCGTACTAGAAATAACTACTGATGGTATAATGGGGACAAGTCAATACGAAGATGCAAATTATTTGGACATAGTTTTAAATGGAACAGCTTGGTTTTGGAATGCAGCAAAAGCAAAAACTGTTTGGAAAGGTAATATTGAAAACAAATGCTCTGATGTAGAAAAGACAATATTAAAAGATGCTGATGTGGAGCTTAATATTGTACGTAGTGGAGAAGATATTATTGTGAATGGAAGCTTTATATCTGGATCGGAAAAAGGCACATGGCATGCGAATACTAAGGTTAAAGGATTACAAAGTACTTTAAATGTACATTTAACAGGTGAAGGATGTGTATTGACTAATTTGGAGTTTAAAGTAAATCGCTAATTTGGAGGATAAATGAATAAATTTAATAAAGAAAATTGTAAGTATTATGTACAAAACGAGATAAGAAATATAGCATTACGTATTTCTCCTTGCTTTGATGATATTGGTGATATTGAAAATATAAATAAGGATGAGCTAAAACATTCAATACACGAGTTTTATAATTTCTATCAATATGTAGTAGAAGAAATTTTTAATAATCCACAGTTATACAATCTAACATTGAAGGAGTACCCAAAAGAAGCATGGCAGTATGATAAGGAATTAAGAGAATATCTTTGTGCATCTAAAATCAAGGAGCCTGATAAAAAATACTTATTAAGTCATAATGGTTTTAATATAAAAGCACGTAAGGAAGTATATAAATTATTAGATGATATTTTTATAACAGAGGAAAGTGAGTATTTTGTAAAGGAAAAACAAGAGAATACAAATATGATATTGGCATATGAGTGTTTGAAAAAGGTATGCCTTGAAAATAAAAAACTTAGGCATTTATTTTATCGTTGTGATTTTAGGGCATTAGAAGAAGGTTTCAAGTGGACATTTTCTGATTTGATTTATTCATTACCAAAAGAAATAAAGGAACAATTAATCGACCTAAATTTATTTTTAAAATCTAATAAATATAAATCAAAGTTGGAATACGAAAATGTATTTGCATATACGATAAACAATAAGGTAATACTACGCTTTTATGTTGAAGCAGATATTTTACATTTATATTTTAGGTGGATATTATATAAAGAAGATTCAGCAAGATTTTTTGAAATATTACATCAAGAATCTCCCGAGATATGCCAAAAGATATATGAGAATATAATTAAATGCAGAACAGATTGTGTACCTGGATACGGAGCTGATTCTCCTGAACATTGTGGAGAAAATATTTATATAGAATATAATGGAAGAAATAAAAATGTATGTATGGGGACTGGTTTGCAAATGTGGGATTGTCGGACAGAAGACTTTGAAAGTGTAATGATTGTTGCAAGAATATTTGCAAAGCTGATATTGGAAAAGAAATAGCGATATAAGTAAAAGTTATATCGAACATCAAAAACATTAATTTTACTTATTTTAAAACATGGTGTATAATATCTCTTGGATAAAAAAAGATTTAGCTAAAACTTAACTTTAGCAAATTTAAATGATTTTTAAGTGGAGGTATTATATGCGTACATTAGGAACAGTTGCAAGAGGCGTTAGGGGTCCAATGATTCAGCCAGGCGACAATTTAGCAGATATAGTAGTAGAAAGCGTGCTTACTGCTGCAAAAGAAAATAATATGGAATTGCATGATCGCGATGTTATTGGAATGACAGAGGCAATCGTTGCAAGAGCTCAAAATAATTTTGCTACGGTAGATCAGATTGCAGAAGATGTAAAAGCAAAATTTGGTGGAGAAGATTTAGCAATAGTATTTCCAATATTATCAAGAAATCGTTTTTCAAACTTACTTAGGGGTATAGTAAACGGATGTAAGAAGTTGTACATTGTATTATCTTATCCTTCAGATGAAGTTGGAAATCAGCTTATTGATTGGGATATGATGGATGCAGCAGGTGTTAATCCTTATACAGATGTATTAGATGAAAATAAATATAGAGAGCTTTTTGGATATGAAGTAAAGCACCCATTTACAGGACTAGACTATGCACAGTATTATAAGAGCTTTGGTGATCATGTAGAGCTTATATTTGCAAATGATCCTCGTGCAATTTTAAAATATACAAAGAATGTTCTTGCTTGTGATATACATACACGTCAGAGAACAAAGAGAATTTTAAAGGCAGCTGGAGCAGAAAAAGTATTTGGTTTAGATGATATACTTACACAGAGTGTTAGCGGCAGTGGATATAATGAAAAATATGGTTTACTTGGTTCAAATAAGGCTACGGAAGATAAAGTTAAGCTTTTCCCAAGAGAATGTCAAGGTCTAGTAGATGAGATTCAAGTAAGAATTAAAAAGGAAACAGGCAAGCAAGTAGAAGTTATGGTTTATGGCGATGGAGCATTCAAAGACCCAGTAGGAAAGATTTGGGAATTGGCTGATCCAGTAGTATCACCAGCATATACAGCAGGACTTGATGGAACTCCTAACGAACTTAAATTAAAGTTTTTATTAGATAATGATTTCGCAGGAAAGTCAGAAGAAGAAGCTAGAAAAGCAATGGAAGAAGCTATTAAACATAAGGATAAAGAATTAGGAAATCAGGCATTAGGAACAACTCCACGTCGTTATACAGACTTACTTGGAAGTTTATGTGACTTAATGAGCGGAAGTGGTGACAAGGGAACTCCTATTATATGGATTTCAGGCTACTTTGAAAACTACGCATCAGAGTAAAAAAGATTAAACGTAATACAATAAAATAGTTATTAAATTAATGAAGCTTTTGCAAAATTGAGGATTAAAATCGTCAATGGAGCAAAAGCTTCTTTTGGCAAAAGACGTCAATTAAAGGCTTTTTTCGGACGTTGGGGGTCGGAATCGCACCGTTGGGGAAAAGTTTCTGAAAAACTATTGAATAAATGAGTAAGGTATGTTATAAAAAAGCAAACAAATTTAAGAGAAAAGGAGACGTGTAAAAAAGTAAATTTGTATTGTTAATGTAAGAGGTATAAGGTAGCGAATTAAAATTAGTAATTTACAATAATGTAAGTATTAGGAGGAGCAAAAAAGGTATGAATGAAAGAAAAGTAATAAAAAGAATAACTTCATTTTTATTAGCAATAATAATGATAATTAATACTAGTATAATGGTAATTGCAGATACTAGCAAATATGTAATAAGTGATGGGATTGTAATTCAATGTAATAAACTAGATATGCAATGTAGTACGTTTACGGTGGGTAGTATAAGTGAAACAAATGATTTAATTTTATTAGATGATGGAATAAAGTCAATGTTATATAATGGTTCGAAAGAAATAAGTACATATTATTTTGGTGATTCGGTTATATCTAATAATGATAATATATATAGCCCTCAAAATTATAATACCAATGCAGGTACAGTCAATTTAAATAGCATTATAATGGCTGAAGATAGTATTTCATTTGGAGCAAGTGAAGTAAATGGAGATGATGCTATACTATATTCAAAAAATGGTGATATTAATTTAAATTGTAGTAATGCAACATTTACAGGGATTATTTATGCACCAAATGGGACAGTACGTTTAGAAGGTAGTAATATAGAGGTTAATGGAATTATCATAGCAAAAAATGTAGTTGTAAGAGCAAATAAATTTTCGGCTAATTATGATTCAAAAATAGCATATTCTGTATATGAATTAGGTTTTTATCAAGAAACAGTACAGCCTTCGTTATCAGTAGTTGAAGAAGAAAATGGTTTTAGGCTTTTTTGGAATGAGTATGAATGTACATCAACTACAGATATTTATGTAAGATATGACAAGGAGAAGGAATTTATATTTATTGAAAGTACTTCCTTAAGTGAGTATGTACTAGAAAATAAGGAATTTAGTAATTGTGATTTTAGAATAGTAACAAATATATTAGGAGAAAAGAATAATTCTAATATTGTTACATTATTTTTTGATGATGAAGGTAACATTAATGAAGAAATGATAGATTCGGATAATGACTTAATACCAGACGGGTATGAGATATGGGACTTAAAAACGGATCCGTATAATAGTGATACAGACAATGATGGAATACCTGATGGGTATGAGGTACTTGTACTTGGCAGTGACCCATGTAAGCTTGATTCGAATTTAGATTATGATAAAGATGGTAAGTCAAATTTAGAAGAGTATTTAGAAAATACAAATCCTTTGTTAGCGGATACAGATTTTGACGGTATTAATGATTTAATAGATGAAGAGGCAACAAAACCAGAAATAGGACAAGATTTTCAAGTTGATGTTAATTACATACCTAAGATTGGAATGTTTGACATTGTAAATAAATACGTAGTTGATGGTGTAGAGCAAGAATATATTTATAATTATATATTGCAAGAAACTACATATAGTCGTAATGGAGATACATATTCAATCAAATATTTAGATTCAAATGGAAATGTACAAGCAGTTGTTATAAGCAATATGTATAATGATGAAGTTGTACAAGATGCTACATTGTATAACTATAGTGAGGATGGATATTTATTAGGGATATCTAACAATGGTGTGACATATGAATTTGAGTATGATGATAGTTATCGTATGGTAAGTAGTTATTTAAATGGAATGGAATTAATCTCATATAATTATATTAATAACAATGTTTCAGAAATAATATTAGGAAATGGTAATATGGAAAGATATGAGAATGATATAAATGGAAATATTGTTGAAAAATATATTGATAACATCTTATCTTCTACATACGAATATGACGAGGATAATAATGTAATAAAAAGTTGTGATATATTAAATGGTATTAATTGTGAATATATATACACAGATAACGAACTTAGGGAAATATTAATAAATGATAATTTGCTGATTAAGTATGAAAGTAAAGAAAACGCATGTACTACAACGATTGAATATGAAGGTAATGTATTTTCGCAATCTGTAGATTTTACAGAAGATTCGTATTCTATGAAATTGATTAGTGACGATAAATATGAATTTTCACAAATTGATAAAAATGTATATAGTGAGGAAGTTTCTTGCAATGATAAAAATATTATCTCAAATAGCTATATAATAAGTGATGAAAACGATATAGGTGAGTCGACACAACAAATAGTAGGTATGCATAGTGAATTAGGTGATGAATTTACATATGAATATGATAAAAGTGGAAATATTGTAGAAGTATATAAATATAATTGCCTTGAAAGAAGCTTTGAATACAATATTTACGATGAATTAATCTGTGAATATGATTATAATAGGAACGAAAAACGCCAATATAATTATAATAAAAGAGGAAATGTCATTAGTTCAACAATAACAATGTTATCAGATATGAGTACACGTACTATTCACAATTATGAATATAACAATATTAATTGGAGAGATTTATACACCTCAATAGATGGTCAAGGTGTTGTTTACGACGAAATTGGTAATCCTTTAATATATGGTAATATGGTAATGACATGGGATTCTGATACAATGCTTAAAACAGTTCAAAAAGATAATGATTATATAGAATATGTATATGATGAATCAGGTAATAGAATTTCAAAGAACATCAATGGTGAAGTAACAAAATACATTACAGATGGTAATATCTTATTAGGAAAAGAAAGTAATGGAATAGAAGTATGGTATGTTTATAATAGTGTAGGTAAGGTAATTGGATTTATTTATGATGATAATACATACTATTATGAAAAGGATATTTTTAATAGTGTAAAAAATATTGTAGATGAAAATGGTAATATTATCTGTTCGTATGAATATGATTCTTGGGGAAATATTTTAGATATTGAAGGTGATATTTTTCTTGCAAAATTAAATGACTTTAGATATCAAAGTTATATTTATGATGATGAAACAGGTTTTTACTTTTTAAGTTCAAGGTATTATGATTCTAATAACTATAGATTTGTTAATGCAGATTGTATATTTAGTGGTTCAAACTTGTTTATGTATTGTAATAATAATCCAACAAATTATTGTGATCCAAGTGGAAAATCACCGATAGCATCTGTTTATGGAAGCAGTGTAAGTTTTGTTTCGGATTGGGGATATGTAGGTATTGGTTTTAGTATTGTAAAAAGTGATCCAAATGGAGGTTATTTTTATAAAACAGCATCTGGAACTAAAGTATATTTTAATTGTTATTTATGGGCATTAAATAAATATTATACAACTGAAAGTTATGGAAGTCCAGGAATGTATCTTTTAGGAGAAGAAACTTCAGCAGGATTTAAAGAAGTAGTCCCAACAACAAGGTTGTTTGGACATTATACGGTTGACCTAGTATATGATTTTGTTGTTAAAGATGCAAAAAAATTGGGATATGGAATTAAGGAGGTAAGTACACCAAATGTATCAGTATCGACAAATCAAAGACTGATTGCATTGAGAACAACAACAACAGCAAGTGCACCATATTATACACTATATGGCGGATGGGATTATCATTTTATGAAAAAAAATGGAAGTACATGGACATATAAAGGCGGAAGAGGCGGCAGAATATTTGAAATTGGCTCGACCTATACACCAAGTACGGCAACATGGGATATGCATAGATGGGATACGACTAATGGTAGATGGTATGTAGAGTATTCAAGAGCATACACTAGTACAATTAAATATTTTGTATTAACATATAAATAAGATAAAAGATAATAATATATATTTTATAATTAAGAAAAGGAGATTATCATGAAAAAAATAATATATTGTATTTTAGTAAGTATGCTTATCTTATCGGGTTGCGGTTCGAAATCAAATGACAACTCAATGCAGTCAACTGAAGAAACATCCAACAAAGAGTATTCACTAAAAATAGGTATGTATTTATCTCACGATGCAGAAGAAAATGAAGTGAAATCATATTTATGGCTATCAAAAGATACTAAAGAACTAAATTATGTTAAAGCTGATGCTGATTTTTCGTATCAAATATATTCTTATGAGATAAAAGGAAATGAATTGACAGCAAAAAACGAAGAAGAGGTTATTATATTTGAAATCGTAGATGAAGAAACACTAAAAATAAATGATGAATTATACTCTTATTTAGAAGAAACATCTAACAAAGTAGAATTATTAAAAATGGGTGAATATCAAGCAACTGATGCAGTGGATTTTCATGTAGGATCTTATTTGTGGTTATATGAAGGAACAAACATAATGCTTTATGTAAGGTCTAGCATGCAATCCTCATCAGAAGAATTTTTTTACCATATAAAAGGGAATGAAATAATTGTATTGAATAGTGGAGATGAATCTCTTGTTTTTGAAATAGTAGATAATGAGACATTAAAACTAAATGACATATTTTATTATTATCAAGAAAGTGAATAAAAAGAAATATAGTTAAGGTTGTTCTGTAAGTGTACATAAATATTTATAAATCAAGTCAACTCCACATAAATCAGGCTCATCAGGAATTAACGGATAAGCAAATGAAAGCACATGATTTTGTGGGCAAAATCTAGCATCATATCTTAAAAAGAATTTTGGTAATTCTTTAAAAATCTTAGTATTAGATTGACTAAAATCATTTTCTAAAAAGTCCTGTAAAAGAACATCATACAGGGCTTTTGCTTTATGAACTTTTGCTACAACAAGATTATATCCCTCGTCATAAATAGCTCTTGCAGAGAGTTCGCAGTCAATTTTTAATACTTGATTTGGGTTTTCATTAAAATACTCATTTATGCAGTAAATAACAGCTTCCATAAGCATCTGTGCTGTTTCATACGATACAGAAGTACTTTCTTTAGAAGTGTACTTGTCTGCAAGATAAGAAACTATAGGTATTAATTGATTTAATTCATTATCCATATTTATATTCCTTTCTAACTCCAAAATAATTCTTTTACTATATCCATATATAACTCGGAACTCCAACGTTCTTCTTCGCTTAGATTTTCGTACTCATTATGTCCAGCAGTCTCTTTGAAACCATCATAACCAGCTCGTATAGCTTTAGAAAAACGAGCTAGACATGTGCTTTCAAGATAGTCTAAATCGCCGAAGCATACAGAGTCAAATTGTTCCTTCATAAATGTTAAAAGTTCATCATCAGTAATTTTATCAAGAGATTCGTTTTTGAATTCATAAAAGATATCTTGTAACTTCTCTAATGTTTCTAAATAATTATTTTGTGAAATATACTGTGAATCACAAAAGGTATAAATTAGTTTGTCTAAAATACCAGAACCAAATTCTACACGTTGATATTTTTTGAGACTTTCATTTCTACAAAGTACTAATTCGTGAGCATCTTCATTAGTTAATGATAACCCGAATTTAGAAGTAGCTTCATTACGAGATACAATTGTAGACAGTTCACTCTCCAATTTGTGTAATTGAATTAAATCAAAAATATTTTTTTCCATAGTTAGCCCCCTTTTTTCTAAATTATATATTATTGTATAATGTATCATTATACTTTTCAAGACTAGAAAAATCATTGGTTTTGTGCTATAATAACATTAGAAGTAGTGAAGGTAGAGATTATTATAAGGTTATAAATAGTTTAAAGGTGAGGACTAATGTGGATATAGATATTAATGAAAAAATAATTGAGATGGGATTTTCAATAGATTCTTTTTATGAAGATAAGAAATGTTTTGGGAATATTATCATAAAATCAAAATTACCTTGTGGTGTAATAATGTTAATTATTCGTGATAGAGGTATTTGGGAGTGTTCCATTAAAGATGTTCCATTAGTAGCATTGTTTAATTTGTTTAATGGAATATCTTTTGACGTTAACAAAGTACTATTTTATTCTGATGAAGAATTAATTGAATGGCTGTCAAGTAGTAAGCAAATGTTGAGAATTTTATCGAAGCATGATATTAAACGAGCCAGAAAGAAATGGATTATATTAAATATAGGTAGAAAATATAAAAGTGTTTCTATTAATGTTTTGATAAACATAATAGGTGTAATAGCTATATTTGTAATATTTGCCTTTTACCCATTTTTAGATTGGATGATAGATAAACATGAATTTCTGATACCTTTTTGGGCATGGGGGATTATTGGGGTTGTTTTGTTTGAAATTTTTTACTACATAATAATAAAAAGAAATTCTTTTAATAAATAAATTCTAGCAAAAAATTAACTTGACTTTCAAATCTCAGTTTGTTAAGCTTATATCTTGTGTTGTGCAAGTCGTATGCACAAATATTATAATATAGAATGGTTCTATATATATATAAGTCGAAAGGTATAGGTATACAATTGAAGTTTGAAGAATTAAACATTAGTCCGAAGATATTAAAAGCAATAAAAGATATGGGATTTGAAGAGGCAAGCCCTATTCAAGCACAAGCAATTCCTTGTCTTATTGAGGGAAAGGATATGATCGGTCAAGCACAAACAGGAACTGGAAAGACAGCAGCCTTTGGTATTCCAGCAGTAGAGAGAATTGACCAGAAGTTAAAGCAAGCACAGACAATTATTTTATGTCCTACAAGAGAGTTAGCGATTCAAGTAGCAGATGAAGTAAGAGAACTTTGCAAATATATGAGTAATGTAAAAACTCTTCCAATTTATGGAGGACAGGATATAGTTAGACAAATTAAAGCATTAAAGAGTGGAGTGCAAATTATAGTTGCTACACCAGGACGTATGCTTGATCATATAAGAAGAAAAACAATTAAATTTGATGATGTTCATACACTTATTTTAGATGAAGCAGATGAAATGCTTAATATGGGATTTAGAGAAGATATTGAAACAATTCTTGAGTCAATACCAAACGAACATCAAACAGTAATGTTTTCAGCAACAATGCCAGAACCAATTATGCAACTTGCGAAAAGATTTCAAAAAGATGCTGAGATTATAAAAGTAGTAAAAAAAGAACTTACAGTTACAAATATTGAACAATATTATTTTGAAGTAAGACCAAAGAATAAATTAGAAATTTTATCAAGATTGATAGATGTTTATGAGTCAAAATTATCAATAGTTTTTTGTAACACAAAAAGACAGGTTGATGAATTGGTAAATGAATTACAAGGCAGAGGCTATTTTGCAGAAGGCCTACATGGTGATATGAAGCAACAACAAAGAGACCGTGTTATGTCAAATTGCAGAAAAGGAAGTACAGAAGTCTTAGTAGCTACAGATGTTGCTGCAAGAGGAATAGATATAGATGATATAGATGTAGTATTTAACTATGATTTACCACAAGATGAAGAATACTATGTACATAGAATAGGTAGAACTGGAAGAGCAGGAAGAAAAGGTTTATCATTATCATTTGTTGTAGGTAGAGAAATCTATAAATTAAAAGAGATAGAAAAATACTGTAAGACAAAGATAACACAAAAGCCAATACCAACTCTTACAGATGTCACAGGTCGTAGAGCAGAATCTGTAATAGAAGAGATTTTATCAATAGTTAAAACAAAAGATATTCATCCAATGCTTAATGAAGTTGAAACAATAGTAAATAATCAAGATATAACAGCTATGGAATTATGTGCAGGACTTTTGTATAAATTGGTTTATGCACAAAACGAAGAAATAGAAGAAGTAGCAAGCTATGACAAGTATGAGAAAAAGAATAAGAGCAAAGATAAAAATCGTAAGGATATGACAAGACTCTTTATCAATGTTGGTAGAAAAGATAAAATAAAGAGTGGAGATTTACTTGGAGCTATTGCTGGAGAAGCAGATGTTGCTGGCAATAAAATAGGAGCAATAGATATTTACGATAACTATTCATTTGTTGATGTTCCAAAGGATAAAGCTTCTCATATAGTTAAGGTTATGAATAAGGTTAAGATTCGCGGTAAGAGTATAAAAGTAGAAAAAGCAAATAATAAAGATAAAAAAAGTGCCTAAAAAAATTCTCGCTCGGCAGCGAGAATTGCAAGAATTGCGAGCAATTCTTGTTTAACTATCACTACTTGACTCGCACCGTTTTCTATTAAAATAAAAAAAGATTTGGCTAAAGTAAAACTTTATAAATATTTACACATAATTTTGCCACCGGGTAAAATTATCAGCTTTAGCTGATAAACGTGTTAGAGACATTCCGTTAGGTCTTAGAAGGAATGTTTCTGGCACGTTTTTTTGTTAATAGGAAATTGCTCGAAATTGTTCCAGCAAAAATTGCTTTATAATTTTTGCAAAGTTCGACTTTAGTCGAAACTTTTATTATATTGGAGGTTAGTATGAAGGAAAGAGAAGTTTTAAATAATTTTATTAAGTATGTAAGTTTAAATGTATTAGGAATGGTAGGCATGTCGTGCTATATATTAGCAGATACATTTTTTGTGGCAAAATCACTAGGAGCAAATGGACTTGCTGCTCTTAATTTTTGTATTTCTATTTTTAGCATAATGCAAGGCTTGGGATTAATGATTGGAATAGGTGGTGCTACTAGATTTTCGATATTAAAAGACAAAGATGAAAATAGAAATAAAGTTTTTTCAAACGCATTAATATTTGGTTTATGTATAGCGATTTTGTTTGTATTAATGGGATTATTTTTAACAGAACCATTGTCAAAAGTATTAGGTGCAGATGTCGATACATTACCGTTGGCAAAGATATATTTAAAGACATTGCTTTTATTTGCGCCATTTTTTATAGTAAATAATATATTGGTTGCATTTGTTAGGAATGATGAAAATCCAAGTTTATCAATGATTGCCATGATAATAAGTAGTTTATCAAATATAGTACTAGACTATGTGTTTATGTTTCCATTGTCTATGGGGATGTTTGGAGCAGCGTTTGCAACAGGCTTATCACCAATAATTAGTATATGTATACTATCTATTCATTTTATTAAAAAGAAAAATAGTTTTATATTTTGTAAATGCAGGTTAGAGTTAAAGAGAATTTTAGATATTTTTATGTTAGGAGCCTCTTCTTTTGTAGCAGAATTAGCATCAGCTATTGCATTGATTACATTTAATAAAGTCATTTTTGGAATAGAGGGTAATATTGGTGTAGCAGCTTATGGAATTATTGCAAATGTCGCACTTGTAGCGACAGCTATATTTACAGGAATATCACAAGGAATACAACCGCTTGCAAGTAAATTGCATGGAATGGGAAGCACTAAGCAGGTAAAACAGGTGAAAAAATATGCATTGATAACAGCATTTTCGTTTGCTGCAATAATATATTTAGTTATATATTTTATGCCAGAACAAATAGTATCTATTTTTAATAGTGAAAAAAATCCGTCACTAGCAAAACTAGCAACGGATGGAATTACTATTTATTTTGTAGGTTTCTTCTTTGCAGGAGTGAATATTGTCACAGCCGCATTTATGAGTGCAATTGATAGGGCTAAGAACGGAATGATTGTTTCACTGATGCGTAGTTGTGTATTACTTGTACCTATGGTGCTTGTATTAAGCAAGGTATTTGAAATAAATGGTGTATGGTCAGCATTTGTAGTAACTGAAGCTATTATACTAATTGGACATATTGTATTCGATGCAGTCTCTCAAAAATTCCGCACATCCTGATACGTTTTTGTCATAATAAGTTTTGAAACGTTCATCATCTACATACATATTGGCAAGTCCTATATGAGCCGCAGTAGAATAAGTTGGCCATGTAAAACTAAGCCACTCTTTATGAAGTAAAGCAATATCTTTACCGATGTCATCGGTTGGACTTTTGCCATCGGTAACAGCTTGCTCTAAAAGTGTGTTGATTTCTATAGCCATATTCTGCATTTTATCATAATCTTCCTTTGATAAGTTAAGCATTTTACGGTTACTTTCGTCTACAGTATCATCACCATATTTTTCACGAATTTCTTTACCATATTTCTCTTCGTTATTTTCTACTAACTCCTTTTTAAATCCTATAAATTTATCTTTATCAGACATGTTTTTTCCTCCTTCTTCATGTGAAATAGTATTTTCAACGTTTTTAATCAAGAGTTTAATTCTATCTTCTTGTAGTTTTAGCTTCTCTAGATGCTCCTTCATTGCTGATACCTTGTTAAAAGAAGGATTTGCTAAGATACTTTTTATTTCAGAAAGTTCAAATCCTAACTCTCTAAAAAATAAAATTTGTTGAAGTGCGTCTACCTCTGATTGACCGTATATTCGATAAGAAGATGAATTAATTCGCTTTGGACAAAGTAATCCTATTTCATCATAATACCTTAAAGTTCTTGTGCTAACGCCGGCTATATTAGCAAGTTTTTGTATTGTATATTCCAATTTGAACACCTCCTGACATATATATAATAAACCTTAACGTAGCGTTAATGTCAATACCTTTTTGTAAAATGAATATAAATAAGCATTATTTGCATAATATAGTGCAAATGGTGTTTGAAGGAGAATGAGTTTTTGAGGAAAAAGAAAACAGTAATTTTAATAGAATTATTGCTATGTTTAGCGTTTTTATTAGTATTAGCTTATAAAAATAAAAATCATGAAACATTAGTTGGAAATAAAAATAATATAGAAATAAGTGATGAAGAAGAAAAAGATGATTACATAAAATGGGTAGATTTTAATGTTTCAAGCGATGCTATGCAATTGGCATATACATATCATATGGAAACACACGGAAGTGAAGCTCAGGTTGATTGGATAGAGTTATTGGCATATTTGGGTGCAAAATATGGAGGGGATTTTAGTAAATATAAGTCAACAGATATGAAAAAATTAGTAGATTCAATTTTAAGTGGTGAGAATACATTTGCTTCACTTACAAGTGATATGAAATATTATAATTACTATTTTGAAGTTTATACAGCAGTTTTAGGAGGAATGGTTGGGGACTTTGAAATAGAAATTGTTAATGAAGATACTGGAGAAAAGTCATGGGAACAGAAATATGGCTTGAAAAGTTTTTTACCTTTAGCAAAGAATTTTCCTTATAATGATTATGATGATTTTGGAGCATCGAGAAGTTATGGGTATAGGAGACCACATCTTGGACATGATATGATGGGACAAACGGGAACTCCAATCATTGCAGTCGAGTCAGGTTATATAGAAGCACTAGGTTGGAATCAATATGGAGGCTGGAGAATAGGAATAAGAAGTTTCGATGGAAAACGTTATTACTATTATGCTCATTTACGTCAAAACTTTCCATTTAACAAATCGCTTGAAGTAGGAAGTATAGTAACAGCAGGAGATGTAATTGGTTATCTTGGACACACAGGATATAGTACAACTGAAAATGTAAATAATATTGAAATACCACATCTTCACTTTGGTATACAGCTTATATTTGATGAGTCACAAAAAGAGGGTAATAATGAAATTTGGATAGACTGTTATCAAATAGTAAAATTTTTATATAAAAATAGAAGCGAGACTATAAAAGATGAGGAAACAAAAGAATGGAGTAGAATCATTGATATGAAAGACCCTGTAGAAGAAGAATACATTAAACAACAAAATTAGTAAAATAATGTCGAAATGATACAATTAAGATACTTTTTGGTATTATCCTATAGTAGATAACAAACTGAAGGGTTATCAGAAACATGAACGTGAGTATGAAGGGTTAGAATTGGTATTGGGAGTATACCAATTAAGAATGTTTTAACATTCTAAAAATTTCATTAAATAGTTCGTCATTTATTACGTGACGGACTATTTTTTTGCAAAACAACCTTTACAGAGGGCAAAAAATAGTATATCCTAAGATTAAGACAAAAATAAGTATTAAAATTTTTGAGAAAGAGAAAGGATGTTAATATTATGGCAGATATTAAAGGAACAAAAACGCAGGCAAACTTAAATGCAGCATTTGCAGGAGAATCAATGGCAAGAAACAAATATTCATATTTTGCTTCTAAAGCTAGAAAAGATGGATATGTGCAGATAGCAGAAATATTTGAAGAGACAGCAGCAAATGAAAAAGAACATGCAAAGATGTGGTATAAGCTATTAAATGATGGAATTGATAGTACTCCAGAGAATTTAAAGCATGCAGCAGAAGGCGAAAACTACGAGTGGACAGATATGTATGCTACATTTGCAAAGGATGCAAGAGAAGAAGGATTTAATGAAATTGCAGACTTATTTGAAGGTGTGGCAGCGATAGAAAAAGAACATGAGGAAAGATACAGAAAACTTCTTTCAAATATAGAAGGAGATCTTGTATTCTCAAAAGATAATGATGTTATTTGGCAGTGTTCAAACTGTGGTCATATCGCTATTGGTCAAAAAGCACCTGAGGTTTGTCCGGTATGTGCGCATCCACAGGCATATTTTCAAGTAAAAGCAGAAAATTATTAAGGAGGTGTTCTCTTGGATAATAAAGTATTTAGAAACCTATCATATGGAGTATATATTGTATCGACTTGGGATAATGGAAGACCGACAGGTTGTACAGCAAACAGTATAATGCAAGTTACTTCAAGTCCTGCAACTGTAGCAATTAGTATAAATCATGATAACTATACAAATAGTTGTATAAAGGATACAGGCAGATTTGCAGTATCTATTATATCTGAAAAATCTGATCCAATGATAATAGGAACATTTGGATTTTATACTGGTAAAGAAAAAGATAAATTTGACGAAGTTAAAAATGAAATATTTGCAAATATGCCAGTAGTTTCTGATAGCTGTGGTTATTTTACATGCGAAGTAATAGATACAATGGAATCAGAAACACATACAGTATTTTTAGGAAAAGTAATAGATGGTATGCCAAAAGATAATGGTGCACCAATGACATATGCCTATTACCATAATGTAATAAAAGGTAAGAGTCCTAAGAATGCACCAACTTTTGAGGAATAAAAGTATTACTAAAAATGAATCTGTTGTTCTCGCTGAAATGAATCAACCAAATTTACTTTAAATAAAAAAGATAGCTATATAATGATGTGTTTACACATTAAAATTATATAACTATCTTTTTATTTTAAAATCTTTTAATTACTTATTTAAACTTTTCTTTAAACTTGCTCCAACAAATCCCTTAAATAATGGATGTGGTCTGTTTGGTCTACTCTTAAGTTCTGGATGAGCTTGTGTAGCTACAAACCAAGGATGAGCTTCGATCTCAATCATTTCCACTATACGTCCATCAGGAGAAATTCCAGATAGCTTCATACCATTCTCGGTAAGAGCATTTCTAAAGTCGTTATTTACTTCATATCTATGTCTGTGGCGCTCATGTATAACTTCTTCACCATATAATTCAAATGCCTTTGATGACTTATCTAATACACATGGGTATGAACCAAGTCTTAAAGTGCCACCGATGTCTTCGATACCATCTTGTTCTGGTAATAAATTAATAACAGGATGAGTAGTGCTTGGATTAAGTTCAATGCTGTGTGCATCTTCGTAACCAAGAACATTTCTAGTAAACTCAACTATTGATAATTGCATTCCTACACAAAGACCTAAAAATGGAATATTATTTGTTCTTGCGTAATTAATGGCAACAATTTTGCCGTCCATTCCTCTGTGGCCAAAACCACCAGGAACTATGATACCTGATACATCACCAAGAATTTCATTAGCATTATCGCTATTTAAAGATTCAGAATCAACCCATTTAATGTTTATATCTGTATCGTTTGCATATCCACCATGCTTTAATGATTCTACAACACTTATATAAGCATCATGAAGCTGAATATATTTTCCAACAAGTGCAATATTAACAGTATTACTTAAATTCTTTGCAGTATTAACCATGGTTTCCCATTCTGTAAGATCAGGCTCAGGACAATCAAGACCAAGACATTCACAAGCTACTTGAGCAAGTTTTTCTTTCTCCATTGCAAGAGGTGCTTCATATAATACATCGACATCAAGGTTTTGTAATACATGATTATTTGGAACGTTACAGAATAAAGCAATTTTATCTTTAAGTGGTCTATCAAGTGGAAGCTCTGAACGACAAACGATAACATCTGGTTGAATACCAATTCCTTGAAGTTCTTTAACGCTTGCTTGAGTAGGTTTTGTTTTCATTTCTTGTGAAGAACGAAGGTAAGGAATAAGAGTAACATGGATAAGTATAGCATTTTCTTTTCCTACTTCATGCTGGAACTGACGAATAGATTCTAAGAAAGGTAAACTTTCAATATCACCAACAGTTCCTCCTACTTCAATAATAGCTATTTCAGTATCTGTGCAAGTATAATTTCTATGAAAACGGCTCTTAATTTCGTTTGTGATATGAGGAATAACCTGAACAGTTCCTCCGCCAAAATCGCCACGACGTTCTTTAGATAATACTGACCAGTAAATTTTTCCTGAAGTAACATTAGAGTTTTTTGTAAGACTCTCATCTATAAATCTTTCATAATGACCTAAATCGAGGTCAGTTTCTGCACCATCATCAGTGACAAATACTTCACCGTGCTGTATTGGATTCATGGTACCTGGATCAATGTTAATATATGGATCGAATTTTTGCATTGTGACTTTATAGCCACGAGCTTTTAATAAACGTCCCAGAGAAGCGGCGGTAATACCTTTGCCGAGACCTGAAACTACTCCGCCGGTTACGAAAACGTATTTTACTGGCATCATTAGTCCTCCTTGAAATTACTTTAAAAAGATATTATACAACGTTATACGATTTATTTCTACACTAATTTAAAAAAATAATAACTAAATTTTGGGCAAAATAGTAATAATAATTATATTATATATTTTTTTCATGGAAAAATCACAATAACTATATTGATTTATGTACAAACTATCTTTATAATAAGTAAGTACATTAAAATGGAGAAAGGTAAGGTGACCATGAACGAAAATAAAAATGGATCAAATAAAAATGATGAAGATAATCAAAAACGAAAAAAGCAAAAGCTTATTTTAATAATAGTTGCAGCAGTTGCAACACTTTTAATAATGTCAACAATGACACAAATACTAAATAACAGCACAACTGAGGAAATTACTTATGATAAGTTTTTGACTATGTTAGATGAAAAAACAGTAGATAATGTTGTTATTAAATCAAACGGTACTATTATAATAACTCCAAAAGATGCAAAAACAACAATCACAGGACAAAAAAAGACTTATTGGACAACAGCTATAAGTTCTGAGGAATTGTCAAAAGAGCTTAAAGCAGCTGAAGGAGTCGAGTATAGTGCAGATTTATCGGATACAAATTCTACGATTTATGAAGTAATATTAGGATGGGTATTGCCATTTGTATTTATCTATTTGATATTCGGTGTAGTAATGAAGAGAATGTCAAAAGGTGGAATGATGGGAGGCGTTGGAAAGTCAAACGCTAAAATATATGTAGAAAAGGCAACAGGAGTTACATTTAAAGATGTTGCAGGTCAGGATGAAGCAAAAGAATCACTTACAGAAATAGTTGACTTTTTGCATAATCCTGGTAAGTATGCTGAAATTGGAGCAAAGCTTCCAAAAGGAGCATTGCTTGTTGGACCTCCAGGTACAGGTAAAACATTACTTGCAAAAGCAGTTGCTGGAGAAGCAAAAGTACCATTCTTCTCATTAGCAGGGTCTGATTTTGTAGAAATGTTTGTAGGTGTAGGAGCATCAAGAGTAAGAGATTTATTTAAAGAAGCGCAAAAATCGGCTCCATGTATTATATTTATTGATGAAATAGATGCTATAGGTAAATCAAGAGATTCAAAATATGGTGGCGGAAATGATGAAAGAGAACAGACTCTTAATCAGCTTCTTGCAGAAATGGATGGTTTTGATTCATCAAAAGGATTACTTATTTTAGCAGCAACAAATAGGCCTGATGTATTAGATAAAGCACTTCTTAGACCAGGACGTTTTGATAGAAGAATTATTGTTGAAAAGCCAGATTTAAAAGGAAGAATAGAAACTCTTAAGGTTCATTCAAAAAATGTACTTATGGATGAAACAGTTGAATTAGATGCTATTGGACTTGCTACGAGTGGTGCAGTTGGTTCTGATTTAGCAAATATGATAAATGAAGCAGCTATTAATGCAGTAAAACATGGAAGAAAGGCTATTTCACAAGAAGACTTATATGAATCAGTTGAAGTAGTAATTGCTGGTAAAGAAAAGAAAGATAGAATTTTAAGTCCTATTGAGAAAAAGACAGTAGCATATCATGAAGTTGGTCATGCACTTATTACAGCACTTGAAAAAAATGCAGAACCAGTGCAAAAAATCACAATTGTTCCAAGAACTATGGGTTCACTTGGTTATGTAATGCAAGTTCCAGAAGAAGAAAAATATCTTATGTCTAAAGACGAATTATTGACAAGGATAGTAACACTTTTAGGTGGACGTGCAGCTGAAGAAGTTGCATTTGAGACCATAACTACAGGTGCATCAAACGATATGGAAAAAGCTACAGAGCTAGCAAGAGCAATGATAACACAATATGGTATGTCAGATAGATTTGGTTTAATGAGCTTAGAAAGTGTACAAGACAAATATTTAAGTGGACGTACAGTATTAAATTGTTCAGATGCAACAGCTACAGAAATAGATAATGAAGTAAGAGGTCTATTAAAAATATGCTTTGATAAAGCAAAGAGCTTAATTGATGATAATAAAGATGCACTAGATAAGATTGCAGAATTTCTTGTGGAAAAGGAAACTATTACTGGTAAAGAATTCATGAATATTTACTACAACGTAAAAGGAATTGAGCCACCAGAAGAAGCTTCAGAAGTAGAAGATGCTACGGAAGAAAACGTTTCAGAAAACAAAACGGAAAACAATTAATTAAGATAGGAGGAGCTAGCAGTATGTTTGTAATAGAAGAAGAATTAAAAAAATTGCCAGCTTCTCCTGGTGTTTATATTATGCACGATGAAAAAGATAATGTTATATATGTTGGAAAAGCAAAGATTCTTAAAAATCGAGTTCGTCAGTATTTTCAAAGTGGACGAAATAGAAGTCCGCTTATAGAAAGAATGATTTCTCTAATAAGTTATTTTGAGTATATAGTCACAGATAGCGAATTAGAGGCTTTAGTTTTAGAAAATAATTTGATAAAAGAACATAAACCAAAGTACAATACCTTGCTTAAGGATGGCAAGACCTATCCATACATAAAAGTAACTGTAAATGAAGAGTATCCTAGAATACTTATGACTAGACAGGTTAAAAAAGATAAAGCAAAATATTTTGGACCATATGCAATTGGTGTATCAGTAAGTGATATGATAGAGCTATTATCAAATATATATAAAATTAGAAATTGTAATAAATCATTGCCAAAAGAAATAGGAAATGGAAGGGCTTGCCTTAATTATCATATTAAAAAATGCAATGCACCTTGCATGGGGTATATTAGCAGTGAAGAATATAGAAAATCAATAGATGAAGTTATAAAGTTTTTAAATGGTAATTATAAACCAGTACTTAAAATGCTTGAAGATAAGATGATGGAAGCTTCAGAACAAATGAAGTTTGAGGAGGCGGCTGGATATAGGGATTTATTTAAGAGTGTTGCTAATATCGCTCAAAGTCAAAAAATCACATCAGAAGATTGTATGGATAGAGACATAGTTGCTTATGCATTAGAAAATGAAGAAGCGGTAGTGCAGGTGTTTTTTATTCGTTTTGGAAAAATGGTAGGAAGAGAACATTTCTACTTAAAAGTTCCATTTGACAGTGAAGAAGGAGTGTTATCAAATTTCATTAAGCAATATTATTCAGGAACTCCTTTTATACCAAAAGAATTATTAATATCTGAGGAAATAGAAGATATGGATATTCTTAGTGAGTATTTATCATTAAGAAGAGGAAATAAAGTAAAAATAATTCATCCACAAAAGAACGAAAAGGCCAAATTAGTTGAACTTGCAAAGAAGAATGCAGCATTGGTACTTGAGGTAGATAGAGAAAAGATTAAAAGCGAAGAAAAGAAGACAATTGGTGCAGTTAAAGAAATCTTTGAGATGCTTGAAATTGATAGTAAAAATGATTACAGAGTTGAGGCTTTTGACATATCAAACACATCAGGTTATCAGTCTGTTGGTTCAATGATTGTATTTGAAAATGGAAAGAAAAAGCGCAACGATTATAGAAAATTCAAAATTAAGACGATAGTTGGTCCAGATGATTATGGCAGCATGAAAGAGGTATTAACAAGGCGGTTTACGCACATTGGTGATGATAAGTTCTCTAGATACCCAGACTTAATAATGATGGATGGTGGTTTAGGTCAAGTTAATATAGCGTTAGAAGTTTTGAATGAACTAAAAATAAATATTCCAGTGTGTGGTATGGTTAAGGATGACCATCATAGAACAAGGGGTATGATACATGATGGAAAAGAAATACTGTTAGATACTAAGTCCAGTGCATTTAAACTCATTACAAGAATTCAAGATGAAGCACATAGATTTGCTATAGAATATCATAGAAGTCTTCGCGGAAAAGCCCAAGTACATTCTGTTCTTGATGATATTGAAGGTGTTGGACCTACGAGACGAAAAGCACTAATGAAGTATTTTGCATCTATAGAAGATATAAAAAATGCGTCAATAGAAGAATTAAAGATGGTACCATCAATGAATGAGTTATCAGCAAAAAAAGTGTATGAGTTTTTTAAATCATAGGAAATAGAGTTTTAGGCTTGTATTATTTTAATATATTTATTACAATAGCCTTATTAAATATTTTTACATTATGGAGGTAAATATGGCAGGAGTAAAATTACAAGAGATTATAGATACTTATGAACTTATCAGTTACACACCAGATATTGATATATCAAAAATAAACATTCAAATTCCAGATATAAACAGACCATCATTACAGTTGGCAGGATATTTTGAACATTTTGATAACGAAAGAGTTCAGATTATAGGATATGTAGAATATTCATTTATAGAGAGAATGGATAAAGAAAAGAGAATGCAGATATATGAGGAGTTAATGTCAAAACAGATACCATGTGTAGTTTTTTGTAGAGACTTAAAGCCAGATGATGAAATTATTGAAGCGGGAAAGAAATATGGTGTACCAGTTCTTGTTACAGCAAAAGCAACATCTTCATTTATGGCAGAGATTATTAGATGGCTTAATGTTCAGCTTGCACCTTGCATTTCAATTCATGGTGTTTTAGTTGACGTTTATGGTGAAGGCGTACTTATTATGGGTGAGAGTGGAATTGGTAAGAGTGAGGCGGCTCTTGAGCTTATAAAGAGAGGTCATCGTTTAGTTACAGATGACGTTGTTGAGATAAGAAAAGTAAGTGATGAAACTCTTATTGGAACTGCGCCAGATATAACAAGGCATTTTATTGAGCTTAGAGGAATAGGTATTATTGATGTAAAGACTTTGTTTGGTGTGGAAAGTGTAAAAGAAACTCAAGGAATAGATATGGTTATAAAGCTTGAAGAGTGGAGCAAAGATAAAGAGTATGATAGACTTGGACTTGAAGAAAATTATACAGAATTTTTAGGAAATAAAGTAGTTTGTCATTCGTTACCTATAAGACCAGGTAGAAACTTAGCAGTTATAGTTGAAGCAGCAGCAGTAAATCATCGTCAGAAGAAGATGGGATATAATGCAGCTCAGGAACTATACAATAGAGTTCAAGCAAATTTAAGCAGAAGATCAGAAGAAGACTAGAGATAAAGGTGTAAAATGAAAAAGATATTTGGAGTCGATATTGGTGGAACTACAGTTAAAATTGGATATTTCAATGAAGATGGAACTCTTATTAGTAAATGTGAGATAACTTCAAGAAAAGAAGATAATGGAAAATATATTTTAAGCGACATCTGTGGTAAGCTAGATGAAATATTAAAGAATGATAATTTATCAAGAAGTGACTGCAAAGGAATTGGAGTTGGACTCCCTGGACCAGTTACGTCTGATGGTAGAATACTAGGCTGTGTAAATTTAGGCTGGGGAATTTTTAATATTGAAGAAAAGCTTTCTGAAATGTTTTCAGGAGTTTTTGTTAAAGCTGGAAACGATGCAAATCTTGCAGCGTTAGGCGAACAAAAATTCGGAGGTGGTAAAGGCTATAATACATTGGTTATGGTTACACTTGGCACAGGAGTTGGCGGTGGAGTAATAATTGACGGTAATATTTTAGCAGGTACAAATGGAGCAGCAGGTGAGCTAGGTCATATCACAGTAGAACCAAATGAAGTAGATACATGTGGCTGTGGAAAACATGGTTGTTTAGAGCAATATAGCTCTGCAAGTGGGATTGTAAGACTGGCAAAAAAAGCTTTACAATCAGAAAAAGAAACATTGCTTAACGGTATAGATGATATTACAGCAAAAGATGTAATGGATTTGGCTAAATCTGGAGACGAATTATGTCTTGAGGTAATCAACAAATTAGGTAAATATCTAGGAATGGCTTTAGCAGCTACGGCGAGTGTTATTAACCCAGACTGCATGATTATTGGCGGTGGGGTTAGTAAGGCAGGAGATTTTTTAATTAATATAATAGAAGATAATTTTAGTAAGCAGGTGTTTACACCTTGTAAAAATGTAGAGTTTAGATTGGCAAAATTGGGCAATGATGCAGGAATATATGGAGCATTTGGGCTTATAGCAGAAAATAAAGGGGTATAATGATGTTATATAATGAACTTAAATCTCTTGTGGGAGAAAGCAATATTACAACAAAAGAGCCTATGAGTAAACATACAACATTTAAGGTGGGTGGAGTAGCAGAGTATTTTGTTACACCCCCATCTTTGCAGTCATTATCAAATGTTATTAAGAAACTATCGGAAGAAAAAATAGAGTATTATTTGCTTGGAAATGGAAGCAATGTTATAGTAAGAGATGGCGGATATAAAGGGATAATTATTAAGATTGGTGAAGGGTTTGAAAATATCGAGATTAACTTAGATGAAGATGGAAATGGAATGTTGAGGGTCGGAGCTGGAGTGCTATTATCAAAGGCAGCAAAAGTAGCGGCAGAAAATGAGCTAACAGGTATGGAAACATTGGCAGGTATACCAGGCAGTGTTGGGGGCGCAGTGGTTATGAATGCAGGGGCGTATGGAGGTGAGATAAAAGATGTTCTTCTTAGCGTAAACCTTATGGATTGTAATGGGGATATATTTGAGCTATCAGCAGATAAGCTTGATTTATCATATAGACATAGTATTGTTGAAGAAAATAAATACATAGTTTTAGAGGCGGTTTTTAAACTTTGCAAAGGAAAAAAAGAAGAAATAAAGGAAAAAATGATGCAATTATCCATTGCACGAAGAGAAAAGCAACCATTAGAATATCCAAGTGCAGGAAGTACATTTAAAAGACCAGAAGGATATTTTGCAGGAAAGCTTATTATGGATTCGGGGCTTTCTGGATTTAGAGTAGGAGATGCTATGGTGTCAAAAAAGCACTGTGGATTTGTTGTGAATGTTGGAGAAGCAACAGCAAGTGAAGTGTTAGCAGTTATAGAAGGTGTGAAGGAAAAAGTAAAAAGTGAGTTTGATGTAGAACTAGAAGCAGAAGTTAAGATAATAGGAATGGAGTAGATATGATACGATTTGTAATTGTAACTGGAATGTCTGGGGCAGGAAAACGTACTGCAATGAAAATATTAGAAGATATTGGTTATTTTTGCGTGGATAATCTGCCAGTACAACTGATAAAGAAGTTTGCGGATTTATCATTTAAGTCAATGGGAGATATAGATAAGGTTGCACTTGGGATAGATATTAGAAGTGGAAATCTTATTGAATTTAGTGATGTTATCAAACAGCTTAAATATGAGGGTAAAATATGTGAAATTCTTTTTCTTGATGCAAGTGACGAGATTCTTATTAAACGTTTTAAAGAAACAAGACGTTCTCACCCACTAGTTGCAGAAGGAAGGGTAGAGGAAGGCATTACTAGGGAAAGAAATGAACTTTCTGTATTAAAAAGAAATGCAGATTACATAATAGAAACTGATAATATGCTTACAAAGGAACTTAGAAATGAAGTTGAAAGTATATTTATTGATAATAAAAAATATAAAAATCTGTTTATAAATATTGTTTCATTTGGGTTTAAATATGGAATACCTATTGATTCGGATTTAGTGTTTGATGTAAGATTTATGCCTAATCCATTCTATGTGGATGGACTTAAAAGGAAAACAGGTAATGATAAGGAAGTAAATGATTTTGTTTTAAATTCATCAGTATCTACTGAATTTTTGGATAAACTAAATGATATGATAAACTTTCTTGTACCAAATTATGTATCAGAAGGAAAAAATCAATTAGTAATAAGTATAGGATGTACTGGTGGAAAGCATAGATCAGTAACAATAGCTAATAAGCTGTTTGAGAATTTAAAAGAAAAAGGTGAGTATGGTATAAAAATAACTCATCGTGATATTACTGTAGAATAGGATAAAGAATTAAAAAACGAATTCTTTATCCGCAAGAAGCCTCAAGGAGTCTTCTTGCCACAAACAAGAGGAGTAGTATGTCATTTTCAAGAAATGTAAAAGAAGAATTATCAAGACAAAGTACAAATGCAAGGCATTGCATGATTGCTGAAATAGCAGCAATCATAAGCCTTTGTGGACGTATTTTGATTTCGAGTGAAGATAGATATAGTACAAAAATTCAAACTGAAAATATAACAGTTGCAAGAAAGTACTTTACATTAGTTAAAAAAGCATTTAATATAAGAGCTGAAATTACCATAAGACAAAATGCTGGTATAAAAAAAGGTAAAATTTTTATAGTGACTGTAAATGAACATAAAGATGCAGTTAGAATATTGCAAGCAACAAAGCTTATAGATGAATATTTTCAAATTGAAGAGAATATGTCTATTGTAAATAACATTGTTATAATGAATAGCTGTTGCAAGAGGGCCTTTATAAGAGGCGCATTTTTAGCATCGGGTTCAATTAGTACACCAGAGAAATCTTATCATTTTGAAATCGTTTGTAGTACATATGATAAAGCCAGACAACTATGCGAAATTATAAATTTTTTTGAAATTGATGCGAAAGTAGTTGAAAGGAAGAAGCATTTTGTGGTATATATCAAAGAGGGCGAAAGTATAGTAGGCATATTAAATGTCATGGAAGCTCATATATCGCTCATGGATTTGGAAAATGTACGAATCCTAAAGGATATGCGAAACGCTGTTAATCGTAAGGTTAATTGCGAAACTGCAAACATAAAAAAGAGTGTTGCAGCAGCAGTTAAACAAACTGAAGATATTATGTTGATACGGGAAGTGATGGGATTAGAAAGTCTAAAGGAGCCTCTTTTGAATATGGCACTAGTAAGACTTGAAAATCCAGAAGCATCTCTTAATGAATTGGGAAACCTTGTGTATCCGCCTGTAGGGAAGTCAGGAGTGAACCATAGGTTAAGGAAGTTGGAAGAAATAGCAGATGATTTACGGAAAAGTAAGAAAAATAAGGAGGAAAATTGGTTATGATCACCAAAAACATGACTATTGAGATTAAGACGGGATTAGAAGCTAGACCAGTTGCATTATTTGTACAAGTTGCAAGTAAGTTTGAGAGCTCTATTTATGTAGAATATGAAAATAAAAAAGTTAATGCTAAAAGTATAATGGGTATGATGACATTAGGATTAGCTGCTGGAGAGGCAGTAATGGTTTCGGCTGAAGGAAATGACGAAAAAGAAGCAATCGAAAGCATAGAAGAATACCTTAGTAATAAATAGGTCGCCAATATGAGGTACAAGCGTCTACGTAAGTGGACGCTTTTTTGAAAAATAGGATACAAAGCTAAAATGCACGGAGGATTAATATGGCGTTTACACACTTACATGTACATACAGAATATAGTTTGCTAGATGGTTCTTGTAAGATTAAAGAGTTGGTTGCAAGAGCAAAAGAATTGAATATGGATAGTCTTGCGATAACAGACCACGGAGTTATGTACGGCGTGGTTAACTTTTATAGTGCAGCTAAAGACGCCGGTATTAAACCTATTTTAGGGTGTGAGATATATGTTGCACCAGGTTCGAGATTTGATAAAGAGCCAAATGCAGGTGACGATAGATATTATCATCTTGTTCTTTTAGCAGAAAATGATATAGGCTATCATAACCTTATGAAGATAGTATCAAAGGGCTTTGTCGAAGGTTTTTATTATAAGCCTAGAGTGGATTATGAAGTTCTTAAGGAGTATTCAGAAGGTATAATAGCATTAAGTGCATGTCTTGCAGGTGAAGTACAACGTTTTCTTGCAAGAGATATGTATAACGAAGCTTGTGAAGCAGCAAAACGATATGAAGAGATATTTGGAAAAGGAAACTTCTTTTTGGAGCTTCAAGATCATGGAATAGAAACACAGAAAAAGGTCAATATGGACCTTATGAGAATGAGCAAGGAATTAGGAATGGATTTGGTAGCAACCAATGATATTCATTACATAAATGAAGAAGATAATGTTGCACATGACATACTTCTTTGCATACAAACAGCAAAAAAAGTGGCAGATGAAGATAGAATGAGATATGATGGAGGCCAATATTTCTTGAAATCAGAAGAAGAAATGAAGGCTTTATTTCCATATGCATTACAGGCTATTGAAAATACTCATAAAATAGCACAAAGATGTAATGTAGAAATTGAATTTGGTGTTAGAAAGCTTCCAAAGTATGAAGTGCCAAGAGAATTTTGGGAAAGTGAAAATGAAGAAGGAGAAGCATCTTGGAAGTATCTGTATCACCTTTGCTTTGAAGGATTAAAAAAGAGATATGGAGATAGATATAAAGATGAAGAAGTAAAAGGAAGACTTGATTATGAGCTTTCTGTAATTAGAAATATGGGATTTATTGATTATTTCTTAATTGTATGGGATTTTATTGATTATGCAAAAAGAAATGACATAATAGTTGGTCCGGGAAGAGGTTCTGCCGCAGGAAGTATTGTAGCTTATACATTAGAAATAACAGATGTTGATCCTATTAAGTATAGCCTCCTCTTTGAAAGATTTCTTAATCCAGAACGTATTAGTATGCCAGATATAGATATAGATTTTTGCTTTGAAAGACGTGGAGAAGTCATAGATTACGTAGTTGAAAAGTATGGTAAAGATCAAGTGGCTCAGATTATCACATTTGGTACATTAGCAGCAAAAGGTGTAATCAGAGATGTTGGACGTGCTTTGGATATGCCATATGCACAGGTCGATTTAATAGCAAAGATGATACCAAATGAGTTAAATGTAACTATTGAATCAGCATTAAAGAGTAATCCGCTGCTTAGACAAAGCTACGATAATGATCAACAGATAAAGTATCTTTTAGATATGTCAAAACGATTAGAAGGTTTGCCAAGGCATTCATCAATGCATGCAGCAGGAGTTCTTATTAGTTCAAAAGCAGTAGATGAATTTGTACCATTATCGAAGTCTTCGGATGGAACTATTACAACGCAGTATGTAATGACTACATTGGAAGAACTTGGACTTTTAAAGATGGACTTTCTTGGACTTAGAACGCTTACAGTCCTTCAAAATGCAGTAAAGATAATAAAAGATAACACAGGAAAGAACATTATATTAGAAGAAATAGATTATGATGACAAGGATGTACTTGAATCTATAGGGACAGGACATACAGAAGGTATATTCCAGCTTGAAAGTGCGGGAATGAAGAGCTTTATGAAGGAATTGCATCCAGAAAGTCTTGAAGATATCATTGCGGGAATAGCACTTTATAGACCAGGACCAATGGATTTTATACCAAAGTATTTAAAAGGTAAAAACAGTTCTGAAACAGTAGTATACACATGTCCACAAGTTGAGCCAATATTAAAAAATACATATGGATGTATTGTATATCAAGAACAGGTAATGCAAATAGTTAGAGATCTTGCAGGTTATACGCTTGGACGAAGCGATTTACTTAGAAAAGCAATGTCTAAGAAAAAAGCAGATGTTATGGAAAAAGAACGCAAGAACTTTGTATATGGTAATGTGGAAGAAAATGTAAAGGGTTGTATTAATAATGGTATTGATGAAGCTACAGCAAACAAAGTTTATGATGAGATGATAGATTTTGCCAAATATGCGTTTAATAAGGCACATTCTACATGTTATGCAGTAGTAGCATACCAAACAGCTTATCTTAAATATTACTATCCAGTTGAATATATGGCAGCGCTTATGACTTCTGTTATTGATAATGTATCAAAAGTAACAGAGTATATATTTACATGTAAATCAATGGGAATAAAGATTTTACCGCCAGATATAAATGAAAGTGAAAGTGGTTTTTCTGTTAAAAATGGTGCAATAAGATACGGACTTTGTGCGTTAAAAAGCGTTGGAAGGGTAGTGATAGATAATATAGTTGAGGAAAGAAGAGTAAGGGGTAATTACAAGAATCTTTCGGATCTTATAGAGAGACTTATTGATAAAGAAATCACTAAAAAGACAATAGAATCATTTATTAAATCAGGTGCATTAGATGCATTTGAAGGAAATAGACGTCAAAATATGCTTGTTTATGTGATGATAATGGATAATATTACACAGTCTAAGAAAAAGTCTATGGCAGGTCAAATGACATTGTTTGATATCGCAACAGATGACATTAAACAGGATTTTGAAATTAAGCTTCCAAATGTTAATGAATTTGGCAAAGAGGAACTATTAGGATTTGAAAAAGAGTTTATTGGACACTATATTAGTGGACATCCACTTGAAGAATATGAGGTGAAGTGGAAAAAGCAGATAACAAAAACTACTAAGGAATTTGTACTAAATGAAGAAGGTAAATGTGAAGTTTCGGATGGTACAAAGGAAACCATAGGAGGAATGATTACATCAATTACAGTTAAAACAACAAAAACTAATAATGTAATGGCATTTATTACATTAGAAGATATATATGGTATAGTAGAAGTTATAATTTTTCCAAAAGATTATGAAAAACTACGTAATAAAATAGTGATTGATAATAAAGTATTTATTAATGGAAGAGTTTCTGCAAGCGAGGAAGAAAATGCTAAATTAATATGTGAGTCGTTAGTTGAATTTAACGATATTCCTCAGCAGCTCTGGGTGCGCTTTGACAGTAAGGCTGTATATGAAGAAAATGAAGCGCAGCTTATGAATATATTGAAAGACTCAGATGGAAAAGATACTGTTATCATTTATTTAAAGGAAGAAAAAGCAAAAAAAATGCTACCGCCATCAGCAAGTGTATCAGCAAATGATGTTTTGCTAGAGCAATTAAAGCAAAAATATGGTGATGACAATATTGCCATTTTATAGCAATGAATCTTTTAGAAAAATCAATATAACATCATAAAAAAATTATATTGTAAAGTAGGAGAAATAGTATTACAATGAATAAGATTAGATAAAGTACGGAGGGTGCAAACATGGCAAAAGAAATAAAAACAATTGGTGTACTTACTAGTGGAGGCGATGCTCCTGGAATGAATGCTGCAATAAGAGCAGCGGTTAGAACAGCATTAGCAAATGGTAAACAAGTAAAAGGGATAATGAGAGGGTATTTAGGACTTCTCGATGAGGAAATAATAGATATGGGACCATCTAGCGTGTCAGATATTATTCAACGTGGTGGAACAATATTAGGAACAGCCAGATGTGAAGAGTTTAAAACTAAAGAAGGTCAGGCAAGGGGCGCAGAAATTTGTAAGAAACATGGAATAGACGGTCTTATCATAATTGGTGGAGATGGTTCTTTCCAAGGAGCTCAAAAACTTTCACATTTAGGAATTAATACAATTGCGGTTCCAGGAACTATAGATTTAGATATTGCATGTACAGAGTTTACTATAGGTTTTGATACAGCTGTTAATACAGCAATGGAAGCTATAGATAAAGTGCGTGATACATCTACTTCACATGAGAGATGTAGTATAATCGAGGTTATGGGACGTCATGCAGGATATATAGCATTATGGTGTGGTTTGGCAAATGGAGCGGAAGATGTATTGCTTCCAGAACGTTATGACCATGATGAACAAAAAATTATTAATCATATTATTGAGTCAAGAAAAAAAGGAAAGAAACATCATATTATTATAAATGCTGAAGGTATTGGACATTCATCAAGTATGGCAAAACGTATAGAAGCAGCTACTGGTATGGAAACTAGAGCTACTATATTAGGTCATATGCAACGTGGTGGAAGCCCTACTTGTAAAGATAGAGTATATGCGACAATTATGAGTTCATATGCTGTTGATTTATTATGTCAAGGAAAGAGCGATCGTGTGGTTGCGTATAGCAAGGGAGAATATAAAGATTTTGAAATAGATGAAGCACTTGCTATGAAAAAAGATATATCAGAATATCAATTTAATGTATGTAAATTATTATCAAAGTAAAAGGATATAATATATATGAGTTCAACGCTGTTTATAAGCTCAACTTCTAATAGTCAAATAAAGTATCTTATAGGCTTGCAGAATAAGTCTTCTATGAGAAAAAAGGACAAGGTTTTTATAGTAGAAGGCATAAAAATGTATAAAGAAACACCTAAAGATAAAATTGTGTCAGTTTATGTTTCGGAAAGTTTTGAAAAGGAACATATGGGAGAGTTGGAGCATTACATATTAGTATCGGATAATGTATTTAATCAGATATCTGATACTGTTACTCCTCAAGGGATACTTACAATAGTCAGACAAAAAGAGTATAAATTAGAAAAAATTCTGGATAATAGTAAAAAACAGCTTTTTTTAATTTTGGAAAATATTCAAGATCCTGGAAACCTTGGTACGATGATAAGAACAGCAGAGGGAGCAGGCGTATCAGCTGTTATTATGAGCAAAAACACTGTGGATATGTACAATCCAAAGGTTATTCGTTCAACAATGGGATCTATATATAGAGTACCATTTATTATTTCAGAAGATTTAGAGAGTACAATCGATCAAATAAAGAGTAATAATATACAAGTTTATGCAGCACATCTGAATGGCAAAAACTATTTTGATGAAGAAAATTATAATAGTTCGACAGCATTTCTTATAGGAAATGAAGCTAATGGCTTGTCTGATGAAATTAGTCAAAAGGCTGATAAACTCGTTAAAATTCATATGTGTGGTCAAGTGGAATCATTAAATGCAGCAATAGCATCAGCAATTTTAATGTATGAAGCTAAGAAAAAAATGTAAAAATGTTTTATATTAGTATACAATTTAATAAAGTGTCGGAATTGTTTTTTGCAAAAAGTGAAGAAAAGCCTTTAAAATAGCTAGACTTAGAAAGTGTGTCAAGTAAAAGAGTCTGTGGTGGGGGTTGACATCGAATTGAAACTTTGTTATCATGCTTAACATAACTTAATAAAGTTAACAAAACTGTAACATGTATGTGGCAAAACCACAGATTGGAGGATCTTTATGAAGGCTAATAAGCAAGACAAGATAATTGCTATTATAACATCAAGTATATTGTTAGTGGCAGTTATGGTGCTAATTGTTAGCGGTTTAAAAGACAGCAATGGTAACTTGAAAACAGAAAGTGATGAAATGCAAGATGTAGCTTTATCAAATGATGCAATGCAAATATTGACAAGCGATGTAGTTTCACTTTCAAATGTAGACAGCATATTAGTTGGTTCAACATTTTTGACATTAAACAATGAAAATGAGTCAGAACCAGAGACAGAACTAGAAACAGAGCCAGAGACAGAACCAGAAACACAACCAAGCAAATATGAGAATACATTTCTTGTAAATGCTAGTGAGTATTTGAATGTAAGAGTTTCACCTTCGACAGATGCAGAAATAGTTGGTAAGGTTTATGCTGGTGGCGGTGGAGAAGTTATAGAAAAAGGTGACCAATGGTCAAAGATAGTATCAGGAAGTGCACAAGGATATATCAACAATGATTATGCATGGTTTGGAGAAGCGGTAGAAGAACATATTGCTGAAGTATGTACTAGATACGCAGTGTCAAACGCAGATACTTTAAGAGTACGTAAGGGACCGGGTACAGATTACGACATTATGGCAGTAATCAATACAGGTGTTGAAGTCGAAGTAATATCTATTGAAGACGATTGGACAAAAGTTAATTATATAGGTAAAGAAGCTTATATAGCTTCAGAATATCTTGATTATTATTATCAGATTAAAGATGGAATAACAATTGAAGAAGAGCAAGAAGCAATTAGACTTGAACAAGAAAGAATAGCAGCAGAACAAGCAGCTGAAGAACAAAGAAAAGCAGATGAGGCAGCAGCTATTCAACGAGCAGTAACTAACAGCAAGTTTGTGGAAACAGTACAGACATCAGCATACAACGTAACAGAAGAAGATGCATATTTACTTGCATGTTTAGTATGCTCAGAGGCTGGTTATGAAAGCTACGAAGGAAAATTAGCAGTAGCAAATGTTGTTCTAAACAGATTAAATGGTGGAGCTTATGGAAGCACAATTTATGATGTTGTATATGCTAAGGGTCAGTTTTCAGTAGTTCCAATGGGTGCATTAAGCAGAGTAATATCAAATGGACCAAATGCTGAATCAATACAAGCAGCAAAAGATGCATTATCAGGAATAAATAATGTACCTCGATATACAAATTTCTGTGCATTAAGATCAGCAAACTATGATTCATATGCAGAATACTCAATTATTTGTAATCAGGTATTCTATAGACGCAAGTAAATCTTCGACCGGCGTCGAAGATTGCAAAAAAAGGTTCCACTGCAAAGGCAGTGAAACCTTTTTTTGATGTGTGCCAGGCATGGCACTAATCTAACTGGTGAAAGTCCAGTCACGGGTATTTACCGCCAAGTGTAGCGAACCACAAGTTGGTATCAGTAATGGTATAGATAAAGGAAGTGGTGTAGCAAAGTTCTTGAGCCTACGAACAGAAACTTGATAAGGCGACTAGGTGGGTAAGGTTACATAACAAATCAAAGCCCAAATGGTAAACGTAAACCGAAGTTGTAAATCAAGAGGTTGTGGAACGAAAGATTAGTGTCTTACCCTGGGAGACCCTACCCACATATCAAAAGATATGGTCGAAAAAGGTTTAGGGAGGGAGTCAGATGAAGTCATAGTAGGTGTAACAGCTGAAGGACTGAAGCGATTTATAGTACGAATCGCTATTTATAAAATAATACATTAGCCAGAAATCAGATGAATAAGAAGAGTAGGAACGTAACCGAGGGATATTATTTATATCGAGAGGGGCGATGTGTAGGAATCTTATAGTAGAAAGAGGAGTAACAACAATGGAATTAATGGAAGTGATATTAACAAAGGAAAATCTAAACCGAGCCTATAAAAAGGTGGTAGCCAATAAAGGCGCAAGTGGAATAGACAAAGTAACAGTTGAAGAACTGGGAAACTATATCAGAGAAAACCAGGAAACAATAATAAGTTCACTCAGAAATAGGACATATTTTCCGAAGCCAGTACGACGAGTGTATATACCTAAAAGTAATGGTAAAAAGAGACCGCTGGGAATACCTACTGCACTAGACAGAACAATTCAGCAAGCAGTAGCACAGCCAATATCAGATATATATGAAAAGGTATTCAGTGAATATAGTTATGGTTTTCGCCCAAATAGAAGTTGCCACGATGCAATTAAACAAGCACTAGAATACTTAAATAGTGGATATGAATGGGTAATTGATATAGATATAGAACAATTCTTTGATAAAGTAAATCACGATAAATTAATTCAAATTCTTAGAGAAGAAGTAAATGATAGTGATGTTCTAAACCTAGTTCGTAAATACCTACGAGCAGGTGCAATGGATAATGGAATTATCAAAGCAACCAAAACAGGAGTACCACAAGGTGGTCCTATTTCAGTCATACTTTCAAATGTATATCTTGATAAGCTGGATAAGGAATTAGAGAGTCGAGGTTTGCGTTTCGTAAGATACGCAGATGATGTATTAATCTTTGTAAAAAGTGAAGCATCAGCGAATAGAGTTATGACTTCGATATCAAGCTGGATAGAAAGAAAGTTGTTTCTGAAAGTAAATGCAACAAAATCTAAAGTAATCAGACCAATGAGAAGTAAATATCTAGGATTCACATTCTTAAAGAATGGTGGACAATGGAAAGTAAAGCCAACTAATGAGAAGAAAGCGAAATTGTATGAAGTAATGCGTGAGTATCTCAAAAGAGGTAAAGCAATTGCGAGACCATTATCAGTTACAATTAAGAGAGTAAACCAAATGGTAATGGGTTGGATAAACTATTTTCGAATTGGAATGATGAAAGGATTTATGGAAGAGTTTGGTCAGTGGCTAAGACATAAAATAAGGGTAATAGTAATTAAACAATGGAAGAAGCCAAAGACTATTTTCAGAAACCTGTCATACCTAAATAGAAAGTATAAGAATGGTTTTGACAATGAAAGCATTTTTAAGGTTGCGAATTCAAGGTTAGGATGGTACAAGAGATGTAGTATGGATGTAGTGAACTACATTTTGAGTCCTATGTTACTAGAAACAAAAATAAAGGACGGAGCAGGTTTGCT